>JAUIKF010000047.1 GCA_030430575.1 Bacteroidia bacterium
GACAAAAAACTACTCAGTCCAGCAGCACGTTTGAATGGGTTTGTATATCATGAACAATGGCTCCAAAATCTCCTTATATCAGCTTCTTTAGGAGGCTTTAGGCATCACCGCAAAACGTTATAATCAGAGTTTTTGATTGCGTCTCAAAAACAGATGGAGAATCGGTAATCTCTCAATCCCTTTATTATTTAAACATTCGCTTAACCTGCAAATAATCTAGGAAATACAGAATCCTCAGCGAAATACTATTCGTTGCTGGAGACTGAAGGGTGTTGCCTAAGTTGGTGAAGAAGTCGGGGCTGGTGTCAGCGTCATTGGTGTAAATGACGTTTTTCCAGACGAGACTCATCGTACTACCTGGCGCAAACTGCCAGGTATAGACACAATCGATGTTCCAGGCATTGAAATTGGTGTTATGGGCAGGAGTGCCATCGGGTTCTATGCCCTGATAATCAGTCTCTTGCAAATAGCCAGATTCATCTAGTTCAAAGAAGTCCACGTACTGAACCTTGCTCCAATAGTGACGCAGGCGTAAATTGAGGCCCATATACTCATTGAAGGTGTAGTTCCCTGAAAGCACATTGGTAGCTGTGGTGATGAATCGCTTGCCAATGATAATGGCTTGGAGTTCGTCGGTTGGCGTGTATAGCTTGGTGGTAAACCCTAGTTCACGTCTCCGCCAATTGAGGTTAAGACGGTGTTGAATGGAGAATTTATTACTAAAGCGGTAGCGAGGGCGCATGCTAAACCAGTTGTCAAACTGGTTCCATTCTGGGCGCTCCCAAAAGCCTGTGCTGATGCTAGTGTAAAAGCGCTTTCGCCTATCAGTTCCACCCCAGGCGTAAATATTGTAACTCGCAGGCTTTTTGAACACCCGCGTACCTGTCCGCGCTTCAAAGTGGTCATCCGTCACAGACGGATTTACGCCTGCCCCAAATCCACTATTCCAAAAGTTTTTGAAGGTCAAATCGGCGTTATACTCAATGCCCCAATCGTTATAAACTCGTGGCAAGTGAAGTTGCACATATTTCACCTCCACTTCCATCCAGTAGCGATTCAGGATTTTGCCAGGCTCATTTTTTCTATAACTCACTTCTAGTTGATGACTTACCTCATTAGCGGCCCGAAGGAAGCCCATGTCATTAGAATTGTAATTATGGCTTTCTACTAAGCGCTCTAGCCCATATTGGAGACGGCCACTCACCTTGG
Source organism: Bacteroidia bacterium (assembly GCA_030430575.1). GTDB lineage: Bacteria > Bacteroidota > Bacteroidia > J057 > J057 > JAUIGE01. Next base: position 1,210 of record JAUIKF010000047.1, read on the forward strand.
CCACTTCTAATCGGTACCGATACCCCAAATCCAATTCCCGCTCGCCTGTGTCTTCATTCAGCGTCATGATCTGGCTTACAGCAGCCGAACCATTGACATTGAAGGTGTTTTTTTTGTCGAAAAAAGAGAAATCAGTCCCTGTGACATTGGCATCTCGGCCACCATCCCAGCGTGTGACATTGGTATTGATAAAAGCGATTTTGGAGTTGTTCTTGAGGTTTTGGTCGAGGACAAATACATTAAAATTGGTCAATGGATCGGCCAGGACTTCTCGCTGGGTCTTGGTGAGGGTATCCTCGACAGTGGCGTAAGTCTGATTTGTCACCGCGTTGAAAAAGCCGATTCCCAGGCCACCATTGGTACGCCCCGATAGCTTAGCTGCATTGATCAATGGCGCATCATTCGGCGCATCTATGATTTCTTCATTGCCATAAACCTCTCCCAAAATCCCATAGGCCCTGCCCACACGGCGCGAATAAAAGAGGTCCCCTCTATTGAACAATTCCGTCCCTTCCGTAAAAAATGGACGATTTTCATCAAACCGCACCTCAAACGGACTGAGGTTAAATACGATATCATCAGCGACTACTTGCCCAAAATCGGGAATGAGGGTTACGTCTAATGTAAAGCTTTCATTAATCCCATACTTCAGGTCCATGCCTCCATTGACTGACTGCGTCCAGTCAGAGCCTTCGTCGTCTTTGACGAGGTAGCCAGAGACATAAGGCGTGAACTGGAGACGCACGGGCGGCTTCACATCCTGGATGCCTGTCAAAGTGCCAAACTGGTTGACCAGGCCATTGATATTGGGGTCTACGGGGTGCCAATAGGCTTCTTCCTGGAGGCGCTGTATGCGCCGCATAAAATTGATTCCCCAAGTCTGGACTTCCTCTTTCGGAAAGCGGATCGCCGAATAAGGAATTTCCATTTCCACATTCCAGCCATCTTCATCCAACGTCACACCACTTCTCCAGACAGCATTCCAATTGGGATCCTCATCATCTGGTGTCACATAAATATCTGTCTGAACACCTGCCGCAGATACCTGAAAGACAAAGGCATTCTGGCGATTCAGATAGGTGTCAAACCCGACCGCAAATAAGTCAGTGTTTTTGCCCTCTTCATCTCTTAATCCTAATTCTCTTAAAATACTGTCAGGGGAGGCATCATAAAGTTTTGCGCCAATATATACCGCAAAGTCCGTGTAGATCACCTGTACACGAGAGCGCTGGGTCGCTGGCGAGCCATTGTCAGGAGAAGATTGGGTAAAAAAGCCTTCAAAAACCCCCGTAGCGGTTGCCCAGCACGCATCTGTTAACCGACCATCGACTGTTGGGGCATCGCTGATACGGACAGCAGAGAGTTCTTCTGTTGATTGAGTAGGGGAATATGAAAGGGTATTGGCGTGTTGTCCCATGGCGATTAACGGCAAGAGAAAACACACAGATAGCCAAGCAGGTAGGCGTAGCTGCATAAGCATGGTACTTTGGGTTAAGGGTCTGAAAAATTATTAATTGATTTATTAACTAATTATTGATTCGACCCTAGTGTAACCTCAATCAATGATTAATCAATTTATCAATCAATAATCAAAGGTACGGGAGCTAGCTTCTACTCGCTATTAAAGCCCAATACATATTTGTGTAGAATTTGCAGAAGTGAGCCAGTGATTTGCAGAATGATGCTCAAGAATGGTAGAATCTGCTTATCTAGCTGAAGGAAATAGCGTAAATTAGACCTAAGCAGAACAAAATCTAAACAAAAATATTATGAATACACTCCTGTTGAGCACTATGTTGGGGTATGCCACCAAAGCTTTTTTCAGCATCCCTGTTTTGGTGATTTTGGTTTTGGACATCTTGGCCCTACGCAGTATCTGGCGTGATGAAAGTCGAAGTGAAATCACTAAATTGATCTGGACAATGATCGTCTTCTTCTTCCCATTGGGAGGGTTGATTATCTGGTGGTTTTTTGGAAGCAAGAAGTATTGAAAAAATCTTCTCCAGCATGTCAATTTCCACCATTGCGAAGGGTTTAAACCCGTCGCAATGGTGGAAATTTCATATATGAATATCAGTTCTTCTTCTTGAAAATTTTCTCCAACTCCCTCAAGAATTTTTCATCCTTCTTTTTCTTCTTGCGTTCCTTTCGATCTTCCCTCCGCGCTTCGCGCTCCCGCTTTTGTTCCTCCTGAATCTGTCGAATGCGCTCGATCCAGTGCATCATCCAGAAAGGCTCTTCCTCCACTATGGGATCTTCGCTATAGGCTACACAGTCCAAAAGGTCCATATAGCCAGCATTTAAAGCGGGAAATTTGCCGGTATTCACATCCTTAAAAGTTGCATCACCTGCCAGGTGTTGCATAAACAAGGCCCAAATCGGCAAGGCCGTTTTCGCCCCTTGGCCCAAGCCCAACGAGCGAAACCGAACCTTTGGGTCTGATCCTCCTACCCAGGCACCTGCTACCAGGCCAGGCCTAAAGCCCATAAACCAACCATCAACTTGGTCTTGCGTAGTACCTGTTTTTCCCGCAATATGTCCTTTCAGTTTATAGCGATACCGCAGGCTGCCTGCGGTTCCACTATTCACAACAGACTGTAGCATGTGTGTCATGAGCTTCACCGTGCTGTCTTTCATCACTTGCTCTCCTAATTCGGGTGCTGGTGCTTCAAAAAGCAGGTTGCCTGCTTTGTCTTCAATGCGCGTAAGGTAACGCGGGGATACCTGTTTGCCGCCATTGGCGAAGGTGCCATAGAGGGAAATCATCTCGTAAAGACTGAGGTCTGCCGCGCCGAGCGCGATCGCTGGCTGGACCGGCAATTCGCTCTGAATTCCCAGTTTTTTTGCAAAATCCACTACCTCCTGAACCCCTGTCTCCATCATGAGAGAAACCGTAACGGTATTGACCGAATGGGTCAACGCGCCTTCCATGGAATAAGAGCCTCCATATTCTCCATTAGAATTGCCTGGAGACCAATCATTATAATCTTCATAAACTTGCTGCTCATTCAACACATGGGCACAAGGATCCCGGCCTGCTTCTAAGGCCGCCGCATAAACAACAGGCTTGAAGGTGGACCCTACCTGACGCTTAGATTTGATATGGTCATACTGGTAATAATGATGGTCGATGCCACCTACCCAGGCCATGACATTGCCTGTCTGAGGTTCCATGGCGAGGAAGCCCGCATTGAGGAAAGAGAGGTAATGGATCACAGAGTCCAATGGGCTAAGGACAGTGTCTTTTTCCCCTTCCCAGGTGAAAACTCGCATAGGCACTGGTAGTGTAAATAGGGAGTCTATGACTGATTGAGGCTGTTTTTTCGCTTTGAGATTGCGGTATCGATCCGAGCGGACTACTGCTCGCTCTACGACAGAAAGGTCCTTACCCCAAGGCTTTCGTTTGCCCCAATGCTTATAGAATGTCGCTTGCAGAGCGGACATATGTTGCTTGACAGCTGCTTCCGCATAGCTTTGCATGCGGCTATTGATGGTGGTGTATATTTTGATGCCATCCCGAAAGAGGTTATAAGGCTTGCCGTTTTCTTTGGGGTGGGCTTTGAGCCATGCCTTCAACTCTCCCTGAAGGTGAGAACGAAAATAGGGCGCAAGGCCTTCATTGGGGGTGTAGCGCTTATATTTGAGGGTAATGGGCAAATGTTGGAGAGAATCGACGATCTTGTGATCCAAAATGCCTTGCTGTCCCATCAGTGCCAAAACGACATTTCGCCGATCTTTGGCTCGTTCTGGGAAAAGACGGGGATTGTAGCGATGTGTCGCCTTTAGCATACCCACCAAGACTGCTGCTTCTTCTATTTTGAGGGCTGCAGGTGTCGTACCAAAAAATCGTTTCGATGCCGTTTCAATCCCAAAGACTTTCTCACCAAAAGGCACAGTATTGAGGTAAAGACTCAGGATCTGTTCTTTGGAATAAATGTCCTCAATTTTCCCTGCGACCACCATTTCCTTCACCTTATTGACAGGCATACTCAGCAGACCGTAATTCCGTCGAGGATAGAGGTTTTTGACAAGTTGTTGGGTTAATGTGCTTCCACCGCCAGCGCTTTGGTCCTGCATGAGGACCGATTTCACCAGGACTCTCGCCATGCTGCGGTTGTCCACCCCATCATGGTCAAAGAAGCGCACATCTTCCGTCGCGACCAGCGCTTTCACCAAATAGGGCGAAAGGTTCTCAAAGGTGACTTGTGTACGGTTTTCGATGAAATAACGCCCCAGCAATTGCCCATCTGCTGAGTAGACTTCCGAAGCCAGCGCATTTTCTATTTGCCGGAGTTCTTCCGCATTGGGCAAGCGTCCAAATGCCCCCCAGCGCACGCTGAGGTAAAAGATGAGCATTCCCCCTAATACGGCACCAAACGCCCAACTCGCGTACTTCCCCGCCTGGAATAACCGAGGAAACAGCCGCTTCCCTTTATACCACCTCCGCAACCACCAAACCCTTCCAATTCGGATTTGGCGGTGGATGTTGGCGATAAATGACGAGTCAGGGAGGAGGCCCATGGGTTTGCGGATTTACTGTACTAATCGTACTGCAAATTTAGGGCAAATATTATTTGTGAAGATAAAAAGAAAGTTCAAATGCAAATTCAAGCTCAAACTCAAATCTGTTCAAGAGATAAGGTAGCTCTCCTTGAACTTGTACTTGATGTTGAATTTGAATTTTTCCTCCTATTCATACACAATCTTCACATCTGCTGTCATCGGATGAGACTGGCAGGTCAAAATATAGCCTTTGTCGATTTCACCTTGAGTCAGTCCGTCGTGGGCATCCATTTCTACTTTTCCACTCAGTAATTTCGCTTTACAAGTGGTGCAAATTCCGCCTTGACAGGCAAAAGGCGCATCTAGGTCGGCATCCAATGCTGCTTCTAAAATTGTTTCGTCAGCGGGAACGGTGACTTCGTGTGTTTCTCCTTCGAGGGTTATGATTACTGTTTGATCTTCCATAGTGATTCGTTTTTTAGGGGAAATATCATCGCCAAGAGATTCCTTGGCGTAGGCTGCTGCCACCTGCGCTTCGCTCGGTGGTGGAGCCGAAAATAGTTCGTGATAAATGTGATTGGGGTGCACGGCGTGCTTGTCCAGCGCTGCTTCTGCTGCTGTGATCAGGCCGTGGGGGCCGCAGAGGAAATACCGCTTGCGGTGTTCGTCGGTCATGAAAAGGCGAGAGACTTTATCGTAAATGGCCGTCTTGTCAAAACGGCCTATAGGCCCTTCCCACGCAGCCGAAGGCTGGGAGAGCTGATGATGTACAACTAGTCGATCTGGAAATTGGTTTTCCCATTTCTCCAACTCCTGCTTGAAAATAATGGATTCCTCATCCCTATTTCCATACCACAAGTGAACCACACTGTCTGGCTCAGCATAAAGGACCGTCTTTAAGATAGAGATAAGTGGGGTGATCCCACTTCCGCCCCCAATCAATACATAGCAGAGGGTATTTTCGGGGTGAGTGGTAAGGGAAAAATTGCCCATGGGAGGCATGGACATCACCGTGTCACCTACTGAGAGGTGATCGCGCAAAAAATGAGACATCAAGCCATTTTTCACACGTTTAACCGTCACACTGAGGAATTCGTCAACCAGTGGAGAACTGGACAGAGAATAGGCACGGCGGTGACTTTTGCCCTCAATATCCACTTTCAATGTCAAGTACTGCCCTGCTTGGTAGACAAAACGCTCATCTTCAGGTTTTTCAAAAAACAAGGTATATGCGTCCGCCGTCTCATCTTGGATACGCCTCACGGTCAACGGTATAAACGATTTACCCATAATTTCTTTAGGATTATTAACTAATCAATAATCTATCAATTAATAATATCTTTTAGGAAGCGCGAAGGTCCAAATAATTTGGGGAGAAAAGCAAGTGTTGGAATAAATCTGCTCTAACTAAAAAAGAGATAAACAAACAATCCAGAATGATTGATGTTTAGAGTCTTTGATAAAAAAAAATGAGAACTTTCAACCGTTTTGTTAAACGAACAGTAGCATCCAATATCATGCGCAGCAACTCCCCATATCATTTTATTCTCCTCTTCCTCCTTTTGTTTGTCAGTACAATGTCCCTCTCCGCCCAAACCGGAGTGATCAAAGGGCGCGTCTACAACGACATCAATAATGAGTCGCTGGAATTTGCCGCTGTATTTCTGCAAGGGACTCAGCGCGGTGCTTATACAGATAGCATGGGACAATACGTGCTTGACCGCTTGGAGCCAGGGCTTTACAACCTCGAAGTCCGCTATGGCGGTTTCAAATCTCAGGTCATCTATGAGATTCAGGTCACGAATTCCAAGCCTTATGTGGTAGACATAGGCATGGAAACCGACGAATCGGCTTCAGACTCTGTGGTCATACAGGCTTCGCCGTTTAAGCGAATAGAGGAAGCACCGCTCTCGCTGCGCACCATCGGTACGAGTGAGATTAAACGAAATCCTGGCGGCAACCGCGACATCTCTAAAGTGATCCAGTCCTTGCCAGGTGTAGCCAGTACGGTCAGTTTCCGTAATGACATCCTGATTCGGGGGGGGGGACCGAATGAAAACCGTTTCTATATAGATGGCATCGAGACGCCCAATATCAACCACTTTGCGACGCAAGGCGCTTCTGGCGGCCCTGTAGGGCTCATTAATGTGGACTTTATCGGAGAAGTGGATTTCTTCTCAGGCGCCTTTCCTGCCAATCGCGGCAATGCGCTGAGCTCCGTATTCGAATTTCGTCAGCGCGAAGCGCGTGACGACCGCATGGGCTTCACGGCGACCGTAGGGGCCAGCGATTTGGCTATGACCGTGGAAGGGCCCGTGAGTAAAAAGTCTACGATCCTTTTCTCCGCCCGCCGCTCTTATTTGCAGTTTTTGTTCAAAGTCCTCGGATTGCCCTTTTTGCCTACCTACAATGATTTTCAGTTTAAACAAAAGATCCAACTCGGAGAACGTCATCAAATTACGCTAGTTGGGTTAGGAGCTGTAGACCGCTTTAAGCTAAACCTAGAAGCTGATAGCACAGATTATCAAAAGTACATCCTCAACAATCTCCCCGTCAATACGCAGGAAAACTATACGGCAGGAATCAATTATAAATACTTTGGGAATAAAGGATTCTGGCAAGTGGTGATGAGCCGTAATGCCATTAATTTCGACGCTGTCAAATACACCAACAACGATGAGTCATTACCTAAACTCCTGGATTACAACTCTCAGGAAGTGGAGAATAAATTGCGTGTAGAACATACGACAAGAGATAAGGGATGGAAATGGACTGTAGGAGGCAATGTTGAGCAGGTGACTTACCGCAATTCAACGTTTAACGTTTTGCCCTTTCAAGTAATTGACTTTGAGTCGGAACTGAATCTATGGAAATTTGGCGCTTTTGGGCAGGTAAGTAAAAAGTGGTTAGATGATCGGTTGATCCTCTCTGCAGGGCTGCGGATGGATGCGACGGACTATTCGCCTTCCATGCAAAATCCCCTTGAACAACTTTCCCCTCGCCTTTCGGCCTCTTATCTCATTACCCCTCGTCTGAGTGCCAATTTCAATACAGGCATTTACTATCAGTTGCCCGCCTACACGGTACTGGGCTTCCGCAACAATGAAGGAGAACTCGTCAATACATCTACGACCTATATTCAAAACCGCCAAGTAGTCGGCGGTCTGGCTTTCGAAACAGGTACCAATTCTAAGGTTTCCATTGAAGGGTATTATAAGCGTTATTACAACTATCCCTTCCTGTTGAGGGATTCTATTTCCCTCGCCAACCTCGGGGGCGATTTTGGGGTAGTGGGTAATGAACCTGCAGCTTCTACTTCTGAAGGGCGTACCTATGGTATGGAAGTATTGCTTCAGCAGCGCCTTTACAAAGGCTTCTATGGCATTCTTGCCTATACCTTGGGATGGAGTGAGTTCACTACCAAGAACGGTGAATTTGCCCCATCTGCCTGGGACAGTCGTCATATCGTCGCACTGACGATGGGCAAGAAATTTAAAAAAGACTGGGAGATCGGTGCACGCTGGCGCTTGACTAGTGGCGCTCCCTTTACACCAGCCAACGTTCCATTTTCCAGTCTTACGGCAGTTTGGGATGCCCGCGGAGCAGAAGTCCCCGATTTTGATCGCCTCAATAGCGAACGCCTTCCTGCCTATCATCAATTAGATGTGCGGATAGATAAAAAATGGTTTTTTGATAAATGGAGCTTTAACCTCTTTTTTGACATGCAGAATGTATACGCCTATTCGATTAATGGCAATCCTATTCTCAACGTCGTCAAAGATGAAAATGACCAGCCCATTCTCAATCCGAATGACCCATCGCGTTATCAGACGTATTTTATTGAAAATTCCTTGGGAATCATCCAGCCTACGTTGGGGATTGTGGTGACGTATTAAAATTTGGTTCATCAAGCCATTTAGTGGACTAAATTTTTTATGCTAAAACCATTTAAAGGAATTTTTCCTCAAATAGCCTCAGATGTCTTCATCGCGGAAAACGCCACCATCATCGGCCAGGTGACGATAGGTGAGGCGAGTAGCGTGTGGTACAATGCGATCTTGAGAGGCGATGTGGACGCCATTCACATCGGTCAACGCACGAATCTGCAAGACGCTGTCATCGCACATTGCACGACCAATCGTTGTCCTACGATTGTAGGAGATGAAGTCACAGTCGGCCATGCAGCGATTTTACATGGCTGCACCATCGAAAATCAGGTCTTGATAGGAATGGGGGCAAAAGTCCTTGACGAAGCGATTGTACCAAGTCATTGTGTCGTCGCGGCAGGTGCCTTGGTCTTGGAACGCCAGGAACTCGCAGCGGGCTATCTCTATGCAGGCGTGCCTGCCCGCAAAGTCAAGGCACTGACACAGGCGCAGATAGCGGGGATTCAACAGAGTGCCTTGCACTACGTCGAAAATGCTCGACTTCATCGAGAAATCTCAGGCTGAGATGCCCTATCAGGGGAAGGGCAAATGGTATGACCAGTGCTATGGGAAGAGGCAAAAAGACAAAGCCTAGTAAGGTATAGATGAAATAAAAAATCGATACCCAGATCATTCGCATGACAATTCGCACAGAAGTCTTGAATTTAGGACTAGGGATGAGTTTGTGTACCAATATGTCCGTCAACACAAGGGGGAGGAAATGAATAATAAAGCCCAGTATAAAAGGGATGAAGAAAAGGATTAGGCGAAATATTGAAGGCTTTTCTGGAGTGCCTGACAGGCGTTTTGTTTTGTGAGACTTTTGCGAGGAGTGAGGTGCCAAAGCATCCAGTTCAGGTTGGGATAATGTGGCTAATTGCCTTGCTACTTTTTGCTCCGCCAAAAATGCTTCACGATCAGTCCATTGACTTTTTGTAGCTAGTGTTTTCGCTGCTTCTTGCGCGACCAGCGCGTCAAGTTTCTCATAATGCGCCGCTGGCGCGATGTGTAGCATTTCTGATTCCAGACGGGCTTGTAGGTCTAGGGTAAATTGGCGTATGCACTGACGCGGATTGGTGCGATAGGCATCTAGATAATCCCTCACGGATATCGCCTCTCCAAATTGTACCTGTACCACGCTCCGCCAGCGTGCATAATCCTGAAAATGAACCCCTACAGGCACCACCTGTACATCTAACCCCAATTCATCAGCGGCACTCAGCGCAATACGCGCACAGCCCTTTTTGAGGGGGCGGAGGGCATAGGTCATTTCCTGGTTGGCCTCAGGAAAAAGTAGGACTGCATGACCTTCCGCCAATATTTCGCGGCATTTGTGAAAAACAGCTTCGTTTTTTTCTACCGTATTCACTTTGTCGCGCTGGCGATATACCGCGACTAGGTTGAAAGACGACAACAGCCGTGCGAGCCATGGACGCTGAAAGAGGTCTGCTCTGGTGAGAAAATATCCTTGGCGATCAACTTGAGCTATAGGAAGCATCGCATCTACAAAGGCGTTTTGATGATTGGGGGCAAGGATTAGGGGCTTATCTGTTGGAAGGTTCTCAAGCCCATATACATCGATTTTCCTAAAATGCCCATTTAGTCCCCACATTCCCCATACCTTGAGCAGCCGATATTTCAATGGATGCATGTGAATATTCGTTTTTGAGCTTTTGATTTACCTGTTACAATCCCTATCTTTGCAGCCCAGCAAATTTTGCTGATATGATGAAAAAGTCCTTTGAAAGAAAATATGCTATCAATGTTGGTCAACTAAAGTTGGGTAAACATGAAGAAACCTTCTTCATAGATACCACTTTTTTTGAGGAGTTTGACCAAGAAGATGTGCTCGAAAGTGCTGTTACAGTAAATTTAGCTATGGAAAAATTTGATACCCACTTGGATGTCAAATTTATCTTGAAAGGAAACCTTGGACTTCCTTGTGACCGCTGCCTAGAGCCCTATTCTTATGATTTCCATCTCGAAGACCGAATCATTTATTCTTTTGAAAAAGAGATAAATTTCAAAGACTCTGAGGTCATTTTCATTGATAGATTTGAAGCTAACTTGAGTTTTGTACAGGAGTTTTACGACTTCATTACACTCTCAATTCCCCTGAGAAAGGTTCCTTCACCAGAAGTGCATATCTGTGCGCCAGAGGTGCTCGACTTTCTTGGCCTTGACAGCGACGGGACCCCTAAAGTCACCTATTCCGATCCAGAAGCGGTAGAAACGGACCCACGCTGGGAAGCCCTTAAAAAATTAAAAAAGAACCAAAACAACTAATCCCAGGATCATGGCACATCCTAAACGAAAAATATCTAAAACGCGCAGAGACAAGCGCCGTACCCACCTGAAACTCACACAGCGTCCATTCTATCTGGACCCAGAAACAGGTGAGCCTACCCTTTACCACCGTGTATGCCTCGAAAGTGGCCACTACCGTGGACGCCAGGTGATGGAAGGCGAAGACGATTAAGCTAAATGAGTAAATTTAGCCTCAAATCTAAGCTCATGATCTTTATGACCATTGGGCTTCTATTTCTATCTTATGGACTCCATAGATACTTGGGACGCGGAGCAGTTTCTTGGATTCCATTTGGTTTAGGGGCTTTCTTTATCGTTTTAGGAATTGTCTTGGATAGATTCAAAAAGCAATAATCCACGCCGTAGAGCGTTTTTTTACGGTAAAGGTTTGATACAAGTATGGGGTGTCTACGCAAGGTAGACACCCCTTTTTGTGTGTACACAATCTTTGGAGATAAAACAGGTCATAAAGAACGGTTATCTTGAATCAAGACGATGGGGTGAAGTTAAAACTAAATAATTAGTTTTAAAACTATTTCTTTAGTTCTTTGGTTTTTCTTTTGTGAGCGATTGGTAGGGTCATATAGCGTAGGGTCAGGACATGTCCTGACCCTACGCTATATGACCCTACTGAACATGACCCTATTGAAGTATATCTTATCCTAGCAACTCCCGCCAGCTCAAGCGCTTGCTGATCTGCTCGCGCAGCGAACTGATTGGCACCCGCACCTGCTCCATGCTATCCCGTTCGCGGATCGTGACACAATTGTCGTCCTTGGTCTCATAGTCTACTGTCACACAGTAAGGCGTACCAATCGCATCATGACGGCGGTAGCGACGTCCTACGGAGTCTTTTTCATCATACATGACTGAATAGTCAAGTTTCAATTCGTCAATGATCTGGCGAGAAATCTCTTGCAAGCCGTCCTTTTTGACTAAGGGGAATACAGCTACCTTGTAGGGAGCCAGTAATGGGTGCAGTTTTAATACCACACGGGTTTCCATTCCGCCTTTTGCATTAGGCACTTCCTCTTCCTGGTAAGCATTGCTCATATGAGCGAGGAAAGTACGATCCAGTCCGACGGACGTTTCAAGGACATAAGGAACATAAGACTCGCGCGTTTCTGGGTCGAAGAATTGGAGTTTTTTGTTGGAGTATTCTTGATGCTGATTCAAGTCAAAGTCTGTCCGGGAGTGGATACCTTCCAACTCTTTGAAGCCAAAGGGGAATTGGAACTGGATGTCTTCAGCAGCATCTGCATAGTGTGCGAGCTTCTCATGCACATGAAACTGCAAGCGATCTTCACTGAGGCCCAACGTTTTGTGCCATTTCACGCGATAGTTTTTCCAGTATTCAAACCACTCCATCTGCGTGCCTGGCTTAATGAAGTATTGCATCTCCATTTGCTCAAATTCTCTCATGCGGAAGATGAACTGGCGCGCCACGATCTCGTTGCGGAAGGCTTTCCCGATCTGAGCAATCCCAAATGGGAGCTTCATACGTGAGGTCTTCTGCACATTGAGGTAATTGACAAATATGCCCTGAGCAGTCTCTGGGCGCAGGTAGAGATCCAACGCCGTATCGGCAGTTGCACCTAGCTGAGTCTTGAACATCAGGTTGAACTGACGGACGTCAGCCCAGTTTTTGGAACCAGAAACGGGGTCTACTATGCCAAATTCGATGATGAGGTCGCGGAGCTTGGTGAGGTCTTCAGTGTTGAGGGCTTCCTCGTATTTTGCCTGCGCTTCGCGGGCCTTGACCGCGTTGCGATTATTTTTTAAATATTTTTCAAATTCCTCACTCCCAGCTTCCCAGCCTTCCTTGCGGGCGCGCTTCTGCGTGTCCTTGAGTGATTTCGCCTCAAATTTCGCAATGTGATCCTCCAACAGTACGTCTGCACGGTAGCGTTTCTTGGAATCTTTATTATCGATCAACGGGTCATTAAAGGCATCTACGTGGCCAGAAGCCTTCCACACAGTGGGGTGCATGAGGATGGCAGAATCAAGCCCCACGATGTTTTCATGCATTTGAACCATGGCCTTCCACCAGGCTGTCATGATATTTCGCTTCAGTTCCACACCGAGCTGGCCGTAGTCATAGACTGCGCCGAGGCCGTCATAGATTTCGCTAGATTGAAAAATAAAGCCGTACTCTTTCGCGTGGGAGATGATTTTGGGAAATATTTCGTCGTAGTTCATGCAATGGTTGTGTTAAAATCAAAAACGTCGCGAAGTTAGGAATTAATTTTCAATTCAAAATTCGTCATGATCCATTAATCTTAGGCTGTTATATTTATCATTGATTAGGCATAGTTAGTTTTTATGACCTAGTCGCGGATTACCCACAAGCCCTGGCACAAGCAGAAATCCACGACAGCACGTTAAAACGTGCTATTTGCGCATTTTTTTATACGCTGGGCTGGATTTCCAGATAGTGTGTTGGTTCTGTGCGTAATCCAGCCCCTATAAAAAAGCGGAACGCTTCATTCTCTATGGATGGGACAGCCTACCCCTAATCCTCTTCACTCGCAAACCCAAAAGAAATGTCAATCCAAGAAGCGATCGCTCTGTCTGGGTTAGCGGCTTTTGCCGGAGCGAAACGAAGCTTGGGAAGATGCTTTTCTATCTCTTTTACATAAAGTGGATCTACTTCTTTCACCACAATATGCGTTGAATAAGCTCCTTTTGCATTTACCAATACCCGTAACACTACATTTTCCGCCACATCATGTGAATTGAAGAAGGGAATGAGTTCCTGGAGGACCACTTCTTTATTCAACACCTTTGCCTGCGATTCTCCCAGAAAAGGAACAGCAGGAGTAGGGACGTATTTCTCTAGCATAGAATCCGCCAGGGTTTCTGTCATGAAGAAAGGAGCTCCTGTGCTATCTAAGGCAAAGGGGTCATAACTATAGGACATCGGTGCGATTACTTCCCCTGTTTTTACCTGATAATCCCTGAGGATCAGGGTAAAAGGCGTTGTCGTCTCACCGGCTATCTCGAATCGCCCTAAAGGATCCCGCTGATAGAAGCGCAATTGGGTGATGCTATCCCCCACACGTACTGGAAAATAGGCTTCGACGACAGATAGGTGGAGGTCTGTAGCTGTGAAAGCATCTAGGCGAAAAATGGCTTTTTCCTTTCCATCCCCCTCAATCACACCGCCAAGCAAGTAGCCGGGTCCCATGAATTGGCGAAAGTGCGCCTGATCTATGATGTCCAAACTATCAAACAAAGCTGTTGTAAACTGTTGCTCAGGTTTGGTATCAACTCCCAATGTATAAAGCCATGATTCTGCTTCGGTATCTGACGTTTGTGAAGGAATGGTACCAAAAATGTATTGCAGATCTGGCGAGGCGACCAGGTGGGTATTAAGGGGTAAAGGCTCTTCAAAAAGCGCCTTCCAATAGGAAAAATTGCGATTTCCTACCATCCATCGCTTATTGGACGCTTGGCTGAGGTAGCAGTTGGGGTGGGAGGAAGTAGGAGGGGGTAAAGAATCCAAAAGGGCCAATGCGCTATCTGAAGGGCAATGAGTGATCTGGAGGTCTTTGGTATGTAGGATTAACGTATCTTTTTGGGCATGGGTATACATCACATTTCCCTTATTGATCCAGTACCAAAATTTTCCCTCAAACTTCGGGGGCAGTGTCCTGACATGGCGGCGCGCCACATCGATGATCACCGATAGGGTGTCTTTGGCCAATGCTAATTGCCGACTGTCAGGGGACCATTGTGGATCAGTGTAAGGCCCTTTGATGCTAAAGACCTCTGTCTTGGAATCACAATCGTAGATTTTTAAGCTGGCAGGGTCATCAGTAGTGATCGCTACCTGTTTACCGTCAGGCGAAAATTGGGCCCTAGTCGGCGTCAACGCGCCAAGTGAATGGCGTGATTCTATGATAATTTGAGAAGCAGTCGCTTGAGAAAAGGCTTCTTGTGCCTGAACTTGAAAAAACAATAGGCAGTTAAAAGCGGCAAAAACGATGTGATTTTGCAACTGACGATAGACAGACATTTGGATTTCCCTTTTAGTCCTCTGACAAATCAAAGGTATTTAGAAAGCCTGTGTCATAGACACCCGAGCGGAAAATCTCATCGCGCATCAACCGCTGATGAAAAGGAATCGTCGTTTTGATTCCATCTACGATAAATTCCTCCAAGGCGCGTTCCATTTTCGCGATAGCTTCCTCTCTGGACATAGCTGAGACAATCAGCTTGGCAATCATGGAGTCGTAGAAGGGGGAGATCGTGTACCCAGAATAGGCATGTGTATCTACACGAACCTTATGCCCACCTGGTTTATGAAAGTATTCAATCTTTCCTGGGTGTGGGCGGAAGTCATTGAAAGGATCCTCCGCATTGATCCGGACTTGAATACTATGGCGTTCAGATGGGTAATAATCGATACCCAGGATAGGGACACCTGCTGCAACTTTGATTTGCTCTTTGATAAGGTCGTAGTCAAATATTTCTTCCGTCACGGTATGCTCCACCTGGATACGGGTATTCATCTCCATGAAGTAGAATTTGCCATGCTTATCGTAGAGGAATTCGACGGTTCCCGCCCCTTCATAGTCCACGAAGGCAGCAGCCGCTACAGCTGCGGCGCCCATTTCTTTACGGGTTTCTTTGCTCAGGACTGGGCTAGGAGACTCTTCGACCAGCTTTTGGTGGCGACGCTGGATGGTACAATCGCGTTCGGAGAGATGGCAATGATTGCCATGCTGATCAGAGATGACTTGAATTTCAATATGTCGAGGTTCCTCGATATATTTTTCGAGGTACATCCCGTCGTTGCCAAAGGCAGCCCCTGCTTCTGCGCGTGCAGAGTTCCAAGCGGCTTCCAGCCCTTCAGGGCTTTCGACGCGGCGCATGCCCTTTCCGCCCCCGCCAGCCGTAGCCTTGAGTAGGACAGGGTAGCCTGCTTTTTCAGCTTCTTCATAAGCTTGCTCCAATGACTCTAACAGCCCTTTAGAGCCAGGAACCACAGGTACCCCTGCTTTGATCATTGCTGCTTTGGCAGCTGCTTTATCACCCATCGTATTGATGACCTCAGCTGTCGGACCTATAAATTTGATCCCATGATCTTCACATATTTGGGCAAATTCGGCGTTCTCCGCCAAAAAACCATACCCTGGATGGATGGCATCAACGCCCGTGATCTCTGCCGCTGCGATGATATGGGCCATATTCAGGTAGCTATCCTTACTGGCTGGGGGGCCGATACATACGGCCTCATCAGAAAACCTGACAGGCAGACTTTCGCGGTCAGCAGTAGAAAATACGCTTACTGTTTGGATGCCCATTTCGCGGCATGTACGTTGGATACGAAGGGCGATTTCACCCCTGTTGGCAATCAATATCTTTTTGAACATGACTTATTGCTATGCACTTATTTATGCACTGGTATCAATCAAGAAAAGCTCTTGATCGTACTCCACTGGTTGTGCGTTTTCCACTAGGATTTTGACAATTTTACCTTCAATTTCAGATTCGATCTCATTAAAGAGCTTCATGGCTTCAATAATGCAGATCACCTGTCCCTTTTTCACAGAATCACCCACATTGACAAAAGAGGGATTCTCGGGTGAAGAGGAACGATAAAATGTTCCAATCATGGGGGATTTGAACACCACGATATTTTCATTCTCAGTAGCCTTAGGTAATTCTGCTGGCGCAGCGGCTGGTGGTGAGGAAGCTGGTGCAGCGGGTTGAGGTGCTGCCTCTACTGGCGGAGCCATTACGGGCGCTGCTGCAACTGGCGGCGGTGCCGGTGCTGCGTAGACAATCTGGCTATCTCCAGATTCTCGCTTGATTTTCAGCTTGAACCCATCTTTCTCGATGGCTACTTCCGAAAGGGTGGTCTTGTTGACCAGTTTGAGGAGGTCTTGTATTTCCTTGTATTCCATAAGATCAAGATTTCACGCGTTCCATATATTTTCTTGTGGCAGTTTCAATTTTGATCTTGTCACCGATATTGATAAATAAAGGGACTCTGATCTCTGCTCCACCATCGACGGTGGCAGGCTTTAAGGAGTTGGTGGCTGTATCTCCTTTGATACCAGGTTCTGTATAAGTGACTTCACGAATGACATTTTGAGCAAGCTCTACAGAAAGGATTTTATTATCAGCTGTATTAAACAACATTTCTATCATTTCGCCTTCCTTCATGAGCTCCACATCAGAGACCATGCTTTTGTCAAGGGGGATTTCTTCCCAGGTATCTGTATCCATAAACATTAGGCTGGTTCCATTATCGTAAGAATACTGATACTTCCGGCGCTCGACGCGAATTTCTTCTATTTTGGAAGTAGAATTGAAGGTGTCCTCGACAATCTTACCAGAATTCAAGCTTTTCATCTTTACCCGATAAAAACCTGCTGAACGGGCTTGCTTGACTTGTTGGAAACTGACTACACTCTGAATTTCACCTTTATGTTTGAAGGTCATCCCATTGCGAATGTTCGAGATGGATACTGATGCCATAAATATAGACGTTGAGTTAGATTAATAAAGTGAATAATGGGAAAAGTGGCAGCAAAAATAACAAAATCTAGGAACTATTCGTCTACAAAATTTTTTAGCGTCCATACGCGAAGGATTTTTGCGCTAAATGGCACAGCCCGCAAAATCGTTTTGTCGCGGATATCTAGTTCCAAAAGGCTATCATTTCGTTGGATATAGGCTTTTGCTTCAAAAAAATCTATCCAGAAATCTTCTGCTCCTGATAGCAATCTCCTCCGTACAGGTGGTGTGCGTACCCATCCCTCTTCAAGGCTCACGTCGTCGAGCCATTCCTTCCCAAAAGAACTCCGCAGGTAAGGAGAGAATTGAATTTTTTGATAGACGGTAGGGACTTCTTCCCTTTTTAATTGATTCGAATTGTAACTGATCTCAGCTGCATATAACTGGCTATCAGCGTGAGTGATGACCTGGATGCGCCCAGCGCGGTCTAGCTGTAAATTGTAGATGGGGTGGTCAAAGGTGACTTCATTCAATTGTGCCAAAGCCTGTTCTCGATAAATGGCGACTTGGCGATTGCCTATTTGGACATAGAATTTGTCACTCTCATAGATTGCCTGACCTGGAATCACCTCTACTTCTATTTCATGAACCATTTTCTCCGAAGCTTTTCCCCAAAATCCCAAGCGCTTCTCCACAGTATCTGCTAGCAATAAATAATCTAGCCCATTGCAAATAAAATGTGGCTGAAAGGTCCCCAGTTCAAAAGTCTGGCTCACTTGCTCGTCCTTTACATCTACTAGATATAACATGCTATTTTCCCCGCTACTGATCCACAACTGGTCTCCTGTAGTCGTCATGTCACTCAAGTCTGCATCCGCCAGGCCAAGGGTGGCCTCCCAATCTGTGTGAATCCCTGTCGCATCTATGTGCCAGAGTTGACGAAAGCCGTCCGGACGGTCCGCCATCATCACAATAGCTTCATTGACAGGAAAATAGGCCTCGTCAGCATCTAGTTGACAAGCTGCCAACAGCGCCAGAAGTATCCCTGTTATGAAGTATTTTGTCGGCATGGAGTAGGAGGAGAGGAAATTCAAGTTCAATCTCAAACTCAAGTTCAAAATCAACCGCAATCGTTTTTCCTTGAACTTGAGTTTGAACTTGAACTTGAGGTTGTTAGTAGGCCCAGCGCAAGAACACAGAACCCCAGGTGAATCCCCCACCAAAGGCTGTGAGGATCAATTGGTCTTCTTTTTTCAATTCGTGTTCCCATTCCCAAAGACAGAGGGGAATGGTGGCTGCGGTCGTATTTCCATATTTATGGATATTGAGCATGACCTTCTCATCAGGGAGTCCTGCGCGGCGTGCGGCGGCATCGATGATGCGCTTATTGGCCTGGTGAGGGACCATATAGCGGATGTCATCACCCGTGAGGCCATTTTTGACCATAATTTCTTCTACGACATCTG
Source organism: Bacteroidia bacterium (assembly GCA_030430575.1). Taxonomy (GTDB): domain Bacteria; phylum Bacteroidota; class Bacteroidia; order J057; family J057; genus JAUIGE01. The sequence continues at coordinate 19,880 of JAUIKF010000047.1, forward strand.
CCATGCCTTTTACCGCAAACTTGAAGACTGTTCGCCCTTCCTGATAAGCATAGTGATGACGGTTTTTGACCGTCTCCTGGGACGCTGGATTTTTGCTGCCACCTGCTTTCATATGCAAGTAAGGGGCACCGCTTCCATCTGATTTCAGGATGGCGTCCATAATCCCATTGCCTGCTGTATCGGGTTCGAGCAGCACTACACCAGCTCCATCGCCAAACAGGATGCAGGTATTCCTGTCTTCATAGTCAATGATGGAACTCATCATATCTGCGCCAATGACCAAGACCTTCTTATGGGTACCAGCCTCAACAAACTTGCTCCCTGTCTGTAAGGCAAAGAGAAAGCCTGAACAGGCTGCCTCCAGGTCAAAACCCCAAGCGTTGGTGGCACCGATCTTGTCTGCGATGATATTCGCTGTAGCGGGAAATACATGGTCTGGAGAGACCGTGGCGCAGATAATCAGCTCGATTTCTTTTGGGTCAAGCGCCTTTTTGGCCATGAGGTCTTGGATGGCGGCTACCGCCATGTCTGAGGTGGCTCGACCGTCTTTGAGGAGCCGGCGCTCAGCGATTCCTGTTCGCTCGCGGATCCACTGGTCATTGGTGTCGACCATCGTTTCCAATTCGGCATTGGTGAGGATATATTCAGGCACATAGCCGCCTACTCCTGTGATTGCTGCCCTGGTTTTCATCTAGTTGTCAAATTTGAATGATTATTTGATAAAATGAATAAATGATTAAATTTTCTCCTTTAATCATTTTCTCATTTATTCATTTTTTTCTTCTGGCTTATAAATCCCGCGTAACTCTCGCCCTTTTTGTGCATAGTCCAACCCGTAGCCTATCACGAAGAAATCTGGAATCTCAAATCCTACATATTCGGGTTTGGTCTTTCCTTTGAATGCATCAGGCTTGTATAGACAAGTGGCCACCTTGACAGAGGCCGGTGCTTGCTGAGTCAAGTAGGCCCGTAAATAACCACTGGTGAAGCCCGTATCAATGATGTCTTCAATGATCAAGACATGCCGATCTTTCACCTTGAGTTTATTAAGCCCAAAAGAGTCGCGCACTTGCCTGCTACTGGTCATACTATCGCCGTAGGTAGATATTTTCACGAATTGCAAGGACGGTTGGAATTCCAGCGATCGGATTAAGTCTGCCGCGAAAATATAGGCCCCATTGAGGATGGGCAACAGCAATACATCTTCGCCCTGATAGTCGGCATTGATCTGCTCAGCCATTGCTTGAACCCGCGCTAGAATTTGGGATTCTGGGAGGTATAATTCGAAGTTTTTGTCGTGTACCCTAACTGAATGCATGCGCAAAAATAGACAGTTTTTGGAAAATGTCTACTTTATCCACAATGTAGACCCCGGAAGTGTATAAGACTATGCATATTGTGACAACATATTCCGTTATATTTGCGCTCGAAAGTAGAGGGAATTATTAATTGATAAATTGATTGATTATTAATTGGGAAAAATACTACTCACTGACTGTCAATTTATAGCCCTGAATCAATTAATCAATAATCATTCAATCAATAATGTCCTTATGGCTTCTTTAACCATCCAACATATCCGACTGTGAGTGACCAGATCAAACACGAATGCGGCATCGGTCTTATCCGATTATTTCACCCTCTCGATTATTACCAGAAAAAATACGGCTCCGCCCTCTGGGGGTATAACAAAATGTACCTCCTCATGGAGAAGCAGCGCAACCGAGGTCAAGACGGCGCAGGGCTGGGTTGTGTAAAACTGGGCATGAAACCTGGCCAGCCGTTTATGACCAGGATTAGAAATAGCCAAGCTTCTCCTTGGACCCAGATTTTCCGGACGCTCGACCAGGACTTGTCTCAGCTCAAGCGGGACGCCCCAGACCAATATCAGGAAGCCTCCTATCTCAAACAAAATTTCCCCTATGCAGGCGAGGTCTTGTTGGGCCACCTGCGCTATGGAACCCATGGAAGTTATGGCGACCATACGTGTCACCCAGTGAGTCGCACGAGCAATTACCGCAACCGCAATCTCCTGATGGCGGGTAATTTTAACCTGACCAACGTTGATTATCTCTTTGAAAAACTAGTTGAATTGGGGCAGCACCCACGGCAGCTTACGGATACAGAGACGGTACTAGAGCGGGTTGCTCACTTTTTGGATGTAGAGAATGCGCGATTGGCCAAGAAGTTTGAGAAAAATGGCTATGCCCACCACGAGATCAGCCAACTAGTGGCGGAAGAGCTGGACCTGGTGCGGGTATTCAAGCGCGCTGCTAATGCCTGGGATGGTGGATACGTCATGGGCGGCGTCATTGGAAATGGGGATTCGTTTATTGCAAGAGACCCAGCGGGCATTCGTCCTTGTTATTATTATGCCAATGAAGATTTTTTTGTGGCAGCTTCTGAACGAGCCGCGATCAGTGTGGTGTTTGACCTGATGCCACACGAAATCAAGGAACTGACACCTGCCCATATGTTGCATATCAAGGCCAATAGCAATGAAGTCAAGGTAGCCTCCTATGCTAAGCCTGCTCCGCGCAAAAGTTGTTCTTTTGAGCGGATTTATTTTTCTAGGGGAAGTGATATCAAGATCTACAATGAGCGAAAACAACTGGGGCGCCTTATCATTCCCCAAATCCTCGAAAAAGTAGATCATGACATCGAGAATACAGTTTTTAGCTTTATCCCTAATACCGCCGAATCTTCGTTCCTCGGCATGATGAAAGGCCTGGAGGACTACCTCAATGAGGCCAAGATAGAGCAGATTCTGGCCCTTGGGAATAATCCCAGTGAAGAGGCCCTTCGGAAAATCATGAATGTCCGCCCTAGGATGGAAAAATCCGTCAGCAAGGACGTCAAGATGCGTACGTTTATTGCCGATGATTCTACGCGTGATGACCTGGTATCCCACGTCTATGACATTACTCAGGGCATTATTCGTCCAGGGGTAGATAAGCTGGTCTGTATAGATGACTCTATCGTCCGAGGGACGACGCTAAAGCGAAGTATCCTGCACATGCTGGCGCGCCTACATCCTACACGGGTTGTCATCGTGTCTTCTGCGCCCCAGATCCGCTATCCCGATTGTTATGGGATAGACATGTCCAATATAGGCAAACTGATTGCCTTCCAGGCAGCGATTGCCTTGTTGAAAGACAGGGATATGGAGCATGTAATTGATAATGCCTACCAAAAAATCCTGCGGATGCGTCAGGAAGGAAGCATGCATGAGGTGAATGTAGTTCAGGAGATCTATGCACCATTCACAGATGAGGATATTTCTGATAAAATTGCGGAGTTATTGATCCCAGATAATTTTGAACCTGAATTGGAGATTGTCTACCAATCAATTGAGAATCTGCACAAGGCGATTCCGAGGCATCTAGGTGACTGGTATTTCTCTGGAAACTATCCTACCCAAGGTGGAAATCGAGTGGTTAATCAGGCATTTCTCAATTTCTACGAAGGGAAGAATAAGCGGGCATATCAGATGTCTACTGCATGAAGTGCCAACTCAGTAAAAACTATTGGGTAATTCTTATCTTAGGAATATCTCTATGTGCCTGTGCGATTTCCGCTGATTCTCACTTCCCTGCCTCATCTCCTCCTATTCATACAGATGTATTTCTGGCTGAGACGGATGGGTATCCCAATTATCGAATTCCTTCTCTTGTCACCTCCCAAAAAGGGACACTGCTAGCCTTCTGCGAAGGCCGAAATCAGCGAAGCGACCACGCAGCCAATGACCTGGTTCTAAGGCGGAGCCTGGATCAGGGCAAAAGTTGGGAACCCCTCCAAGTCATCGCTGAAGCGGGAGATGATTGCCTCAGCAATCCACAAGCGGTTGTCCTTCAGGCTACTGGCCGTATCCTACTGGTATTTCAGCAATATCCTGAGGGAATCCATGAACGAGAAGTTATTCCAGGCTATGAGGGCGACAGTATTTGCCGTTCCTTTATCATGTATAGTGATGACGACGGGAAGACTTGGGCGCCTCGGAGAGAGATCACCCAATCGGTAAAACCACCAACAGCAACGAGCACCGCCAGCGGGCCTGGGATAGGCATACAACTGACACACAGCTCCTATAAGGGCCGCATCCTGATGCCTTTCAACCAAGGCCCCTTCGGGGATTGGAAGGTATATGCAGCATATAGTGATGATGGAGGAGCGTCCTGGCAATATGGCGAAACGGCTCCTGCAGGTGCACCAGGTCACGGAAACGAGGTTCAAATGGTTGAACTGGCGGATGGAGCGGTCATGCTCAATGCACGCAGTCATGGAGGAGAAGCTTATCGAAAAACGGCGATCAGCCAGGATGGGGGAGAGACGTGGAGTCCATTAAGAGATGATCACACTTTGATTGACCCCCAGTGTATGGGCACGATTTTGAAGTATGAGGAAAAAGTGCTGTTTTTTGTCAATCCCATGTCAAGGGATGAGCGAATGAATGGAGGGATCAGGGTTTCATGGGATGACGGCCATACCTGGTCAGCAGGGAGAACCATTTATCCTAAATCATTTGCTTATTCCTGCTTGACAAAACTTCCAGATGGTTCTATAGGGTTGCTATATGAGGCAAATGATTATGGAAAAATTGCTTTTGCACGGTTTGGAATGAATTGGGCGATGGGCAAATGAAATCTTCATGGAAAAGTTCAATCTCAACCTCAAGTGTCAAGTTCAATTGTTTTTACCCCAACAACAAATTTCCAAAAACCTCTTTGAGGATGTTCCAAACTTGCTGCGCGGCTTCTGGATTGACCCCCAATTGCGTCATACTGCTGACAATCGTTCCTACAAATAGGCTTTCCCAGTCTGAGCGGTTGAGTTTCCGCCCCATGTCCTTCATGTGATTGAACTTTACTCGAATCACTTCTATCTCTTCCTCACTCAGCCCCGTCTCATCAAGGCGCTGAGATGCCGTATCCAGACGCCCGACTAATTGGTCATATTCCTTTACTGTAAAAAATGTATCGCCATCTGATCGTGGCTCAAAACCCACAGTTGTCCCAGCCAACTCAACTGCCAGGCTTTGCCAGCGATCTGGCTCCCCTATCTCTCGGAGGAGATTCTCGAGCCATTCCTTGAAATATGCCTTGACCAGGTGCCAGTCGGTCCCAGGATTGGCTTCTGCTTCGTAATTGTGAAGCCCCGGACAGTATAGGACGTAGTGAAAGTCACGCCGATGGCGGCGGTCAATGAGAAAGGCATATTCAGTCCCTCTAAAGGTGAGGCGCGTAGCTGATGGCAAGACATCAAATCGACTCGGAACGGGTTCAAACACAAATTGACTAGGATTTAGGCCAATTTTCTCTATCATGGCGAAAAGCTCGTTTTTTTGGCTGAGTAATAGTGTCATGGAAAGGAATTATTGATTGCTTGATTAATGATACGAGGAAGAAATGAAAAAGAAAATTATATGGCCTCATTTCAATGAGTTCCTATTCTCAGATAATAGATTTGTAGCTGATCCACAAGTTTGTTTATTTTGAAAGAATAATACTAGCCAAAAAAAGAAACTAATCTCATGAAGTTTCAAATATTTAAAAACGAAAATTTTACGGTCCTAACGCTACAAGAAGCGAAGTTGACTTCTACCATTGCAAAAGACCTCAAAACAGAGTTTATCCAACTCAATACATTGGGGGCCCAGCACATTATCCTGAATCTGGGAGATGTGTCGTATGCCGATAGCTCTGGACTCAGTGCTATCTTGATCGGTAACAGACTCTGCAAAAGCTCAGGAGGCACGTTGATCCTTTGCTGCCTAAGCGCGCATGTAGAGAAATTGATCAATATCTCTCAATTGAACAATGTCTTGAACATTTGTCCGACTGAAGAAGAAGCGCGTGAAGCGATCTTCATGTTCATTCTGGAATCACAGATAGAGGGAGAGTCTACAGACGAAAAAGAAGAAATTCCTTCAGAAGGATAAGCCCATTGCATGCATGTTTCAAGTCCAGATACTAGGGGCTAGCGCTGCCATTCCTACCAATCAACACCTTCCATCTGCTCAAGTAGTTACCTATCACGATCGGCACCACTTGGTAGATTGTGGGGAAGGAACTCAAATGCAGTTGCTGAAGTATCGGGTAAAGCTGTCTCGTCTGGACGCCATTTTCATCTCCCATCTTCATGGAGATCATGTCCTGGGCCTTCCGGGCCTATTGACATCTATGAGCCTGTATGGCCGAAATTTTCCCTTGAAGCTCTATGCGCCAAGCGCTCTCAAAGAGGTGCTTGATCTGATTTTCAAGCAGACCCAGAGCTACTTGGTTTATGACTTGGAGTTTATCCCGATGGAAGACTTCGCCCCGGGCGAGGTGATCTATGAAACCCCGCGGTTGCAGGTGACAAGTGTACCCCTGAACCACAGGATTTTTTGCCGTGGGTTTCGATTTTCCGAACACAGCAAGCGCCCCAAATTCGATTTTTATAAAGCAAAAGCGCTGAACATCCCCAATAGCTATTTTGGCTTATTGAAACAAGGGGTGAGTATTACCCTGGAGGATGGGACAGAGATACATCCTGATATGGTCCTCCATCCTCCTGACAGTCCGCTTTCCTATGCCTATTGCTCAGATACGCGCTTTCAGGAGTCACTTGTGGACTATATCAAGGACACTACCCTCCTTTATCATGAAGCTACCTTCATGCATGACATGCTGGTCCGCGCCCAGGAAACCTGCCACAGCACCAGTCACGAAGCAGCCCAGATGGCCAAAATCGCCCAGGTCAAGCATCTTCTCTTGGGCCACTATTCCGCTAGATACAAAAACCTGACCCCCCTCTTAGAAGAAGCACAAGCCGTCTTTCCCCATACAGAGCTAGCCATCGAAGGCAGTATCTTTAAGATAAAAGACTATGCGTAATAAGGAAAACTTGCTGTTCCTCGTTTTGGGCGGCTTTTTTGTGACCAATGCGTTGGTGGCAGAGTTTATCGGCGTTAAAATATTTTCACTGGAAGGTTCCTTGGGGTTAGAACCCATTCTGATGGACTTTTTTGGTCAGGAAGATCTTTCTTTTAACCTGACAGCAGGGGTTTTGCTGTGGCCAGTCGTATTTATTATGACAGATGTCATCAATGAGTATTTTGGGAAGCGAGGGGTGAAATTGCTATCTTATATGGCCGTAGGGCTTATTTCCTATGCCTTTCTCATGATCACGCTTGCGATAGGGACTCAGCCAGCGGCTTTTTGGGCGGAGCTTCCTCTCTACACTGAGCAGGGACTTGATATCAACCTGGCCTTCGAAATGATCTTTTCCCAGGGCAATTGGATCATCATTGGTTCGCTAGTGGCCTTTTTAGTTGGACAATTGGTAGATGTAACAGTATTCCAATATCTGCGCCGCTATACGGGACATCGGATGATATGGCTTCGCGCAACAGGCTCTACCCTGGTCTCCCAGTTGATCGATAGCTTTGTCGTCCTATACATTGCCTTTGGCCTAAGCCCGGCTGATTGGCCTATGAGCATGATATTGGCGGTGTGTACTGTCAACTATATCTACAAATTTGTGATGGCTGTGGGCCTTACCCCTTTACTTTATGTCTTTCATTGGGGAATAGATCGATTTCTTGGCAAGGAATTGGCAGAGAATTTAAAAGAAGCTGCGGCAAAATAAGGGGGATTGGATACTTTTCTTCAAGACTGAGCAATTCTTACCTTTTTTCCCGACTCAAAATTTAATTTCCTGAGGTCAATTATTTCTGGCTTGGAAGGAAAAGTGGGCAGTTTTTATTTAGAAATTGGGGTGAAAACTTTCTGGAAAGGATTTAGGTAAAAATCTGTTTTTTTATTTATCTTGGCAAAATCTGTATTTTTGGGATCAATCTGACCCTTTTTTATAGGTAAGTTTGGCACTTGTTTTTCCACTCCTTATCCCACGTTTTGCGATGGCTAGTTTTTATCAAAACGAATAGTGGATATACTTGAACGTATCATAGAGAATCTAACGAGCGATGAAGTAAGGCGCTTCAAAATCCTCTCCAACCGCTTCAAAGCGGATGAGGAGAAGAAGCTATTGATTCTTTTTGATGCAATACGTGCTGGGGGATTTAAGGAAATAGAGGAAGATGTGGTTCATCAATTATATGAGGGGAAAAGTGCCAAGTCCAAGAATAATTACTATCGACTCCGCAACAAGCTCCTTTCCAACCTGGAAAAGAGTTTGCTCTTTTACCATTTTAACTATAAAAATACAATAGAGTCGTACAGCTTTATCCAGTTGGCGACTTTGTTCAAAGAGCGTGGTATCTATCGCGAAGCGTATCACTATCTGAAAAAATCAGAACGCGTAGCCACGAAATATGATCAATTCAATGTCTTAGAGGTGATCTATGATGAAATGGTGCAGCTCGCCTCTCGGGATGTAGATGTCGATATCGCTGCCATCGTCGCCAAGCGTAAAGCCAACCTCAAGAAGATTGAGATCCAACGATCTAGTAGCGAGGTCTTGGGAACGATTCTCCAACAAATCCGCAAACTGAACTTCTCCCGGGGCAAGCAAAGCCAGTCGGTCATTCAGATGTTGGAAAAGACCAAAGCCCAGTTGGAAGAGCATGAGCATATCTTTGCTTCCGCTTCTGGAAAGGAGGCGATTTATAAAGCTGTAAGTACGATCTTGTTTAAAAAGGGCGCATACCGTGATCTAGAAGAATATATCCTCAAAACGTTTGAGGAATTTGAAAGTGCAGATTTATTTGATCGAAACAATCACTCCACCCGTCTGCTCATGCGTACCTGGCGTATCAACTCCCTCGCCAAGTTGTTGGAGATTCAGGAAGTGCATCAGCAGCTTCCACTTTTGTGGAAAGAGCTAGGGATGTATAGTCGGCAAAATTTTAATGAGTACGCGGTTTATTATTTCCGGGCAAAGATTTTGAATGATTCTTTTATGGGGAATCTGGATGAAGCGGGAGAGACACTCAAGGAGGCGTTTCGGACAAAAGAATTGACACAAAGCTCTCTCAACGAATTATACCTATTGCTCAGCCAGGCGGATATTTACTTCAGTCAGGAGGTTTTTGCCCAGGCATTTGAGACGATTCGTCAGATTCTATCTCACCCGAAATTTAGTTCCCTCGATGTAGCTGTGCAGTTCTATTTGCACATCTTTGAGTTGGTGATTAGCTATGAGGCCAAAAATTTTGGCTATACCGATACGCGCTATGCGCAGTTTCGCAAAAAGTATAAGCGTATGCTCAAGGATGAGGAGTATGCACATGCCCTAAGATTTGTGGACATCATCATGCGTTTGAATGTTGCAGCCATTGAAGGGAAGAAGGTATTTATCAAATCTGCCTATCGTCACTTCAAAGAAGACTTCCCCCCTTCAGAAATTGGAGATACAGAAACAATCATGTATGAAGTCTATCTCCGTGCAAAAGTGGAGGGAAAAAGCTACTACGAAGCATTTCAAGAAGAAATACTGAAGGCAATGGAGTGACAGTCTGCCAGCTAATATGTACCAAGTCAGGGCGAAATAAAAACCATTCATACGTGGGGGCTTTGGATAACCAATTGAATTATCCATTTTTGTTTCAGCAACAAGGTCATTTGAACAATTAGCCATAAAATACGTGCTAACCAATAGCAACTAATTTTACACTATCATATAATATCTTTTTAGGGTATTCTGAATCTTTTGAAGATTTAGTAGTGAATGCTAATAGCTTGTATTTGCTTGATTATTAGCTTGTTAAGGAGAGTATTCCTCTTTCTGATATGTGTTGTTGCCCTTGTTTATTCGGTCTATCAATATTGTGGCAATCTAGATCTTGCTGCTTCTCAATACCCCAAAAATAACTCATTCGTTTCGACCTTTTCTCATTCTTTGTTTAGCCTGAAAACTTCCCTAAAAGTCAATTTTTAACCCTGTTGCTCATGCATGTGTGCCATTTGGTGCACATGCACTTCTTTTTTGGGGAATAGGCAGTGATATAAAATAAAGTATAAAAGGCTGCCCATATGGACAGCCCCTTTTCAACATTAAGTAGCCTTATAAAAGACTATGGCAAAGAAGAAATCAAAGAATGGTAATTTTTGTCTCGAAGAACTTCTGTGTAATAAGTAGGAAGCTCTACAGGTTTGAAGTCTTTACGTCTAATAACGTAGATATTTTGTTTGGGTCGATACTTTAGGTTTGAAAGGCTCATGTTGAGCATACTTTGGTGGCCCGCCTTTTTGGCCTTAGCATAGATCATAACCTCCTCTTGGGAAGCGGGAACGAGCAGTTCAAATTTACGTCTTTTCACTTGATCTGCTTTTATTACCCCAAATCCTTCTGCCACCCAATACTGTCCAAATAACTTAGCTTTCTTGACAGATTTTACTTTTACATACATAGGGGGAGCAATGGTTCCCGCATCCTCATCCCCATCTGTTTTGATGATCACATCCAAATTGATCCAGGTGGAAAAATGACCTACAATATTAAATTTGTAAAACGTCTTTCCATCCACGGTTTTAGTCAAAATATCAGCATTTTCAGATGCCTCCCAGATAGCACAGCCATTCCCGTCATTCACAGCACGAAACAGTTCCATGCCGTCTACAAATTTCTGGGTAGGTATCCAGGCCATGATTTTGCCTTTTCCTTGAGGATAAACTTTCTTCCCATCCACCCGCGCATCTACCCGCAGCATTCCCGCAGAGGCTAGAAAATCCCCAGCAATCGTCCGTGTTTCTAGGCATCGATTGTGCTGAAGGGCCTGGAGAGGAGAATAGACCTCCTCGATTCTAATATCTACTTCGTCAAGCGAATAAGGGGCAAAGATATTGCCGATTACCTCTACCTTGGTCCCTTGGTTGCTCACAATGGTTTTGTAGGGAGGGACTTGGGCAAAAGGTTTAAGGATAGGATCTATTTTTACTTCATGTTTCAGCGGAATATGCTGTTGGGTAGCCATTTGAGGCTGCTGGCTGGTATAAGTGAGGTAGATTTCCACCCGTCGATTTCGGAGACGTCCTTCCTCTGTATCATTAGAAAAAGCAGGGCGTGTCTCCCCCATCGGCAAAGCCACTATTCTTTCTTCATCCAATCCTGCCTCTTGAAAAGCTTGAAGGACTACTTTAGCCCTTTCATCAGAAAGGGTACGGTTATAGATATGGCCTCCCTTATTGTCGGTGTGGCCAAGCACTTCGATACGGTAAGGAGCACTCCGATCAATGCTTTCTATCAATTGCTGGAGTTCTGCAAAAGCTGCTGCTGAGAGTTCAGATTTATCTTGCTCAAAAAAAACTTCAGCTGTACGCTGATTTTGAGCCAGAAGAAATTGAAGGTTGAGAAGCAACAGGGAGAGGAAAAAAAACACAGGCTTCATAATCGAACAACCTAATTATTTGGTTTTGTGGGCATAAGTTACAAAAATTGTCGTGCATTGACACTTCAAACTGAAATATTGTCTAACGAGTCGCTTGATCTTGCACAGTGGGATGCATTTATTAGCCATTCTCCTCAAAGGTCATTGTACGCAATGTCTGGCTATGCAAGCATCTCAGCACCTGGCTGGAAGGCTATCGTTGTGACTGCCGGAAATCGTTGGTTAGGCGTGATGCCTATTTACCCCAAGCGAAAATGGGGCCTATCTTATCATCTGCAGCCGATTTTTTGTCAATACTGGGGTCTTTTTTTTTCTGAGGAACTGACAAAAAAGACGGCGGATACGCTGAGCAAAAAGGCGAAAGTAGTACAAAAAGTAATTGAGGCGTTGGGAGACTTCTCTTATCTGAAATACTACTTTGCTCCTGAATTTGACTATTCACTTCCCTTCATTTGGTCGGGCTATAAACTATCTCCACGCTATACTTATCACTTAGCCTTACATCCAACTGAAGAAATTCTGTGGCAAGATACCGCTTATGATTTGAGAAGAAAAGTAAAAAAAGCAAAAAAAATTGGACTATCGTTTAATGTAATCAAAGATATTGATAAATGGGCTGAACTTGTGCGGCTCCAGGTAGCTGCTGGCCGTCAAGTAATGGGAGGAGTACCCGACTGGGAGCCCAAAATGCGGGCCATCGCCGCTTACCTCGACTCCTTCAAGGGCTTACACCTTTATGGGGTTCACGATGATAAAGGTAACCTAATAGCTGCTGGAATTTTTGCTCATTTTCAGCAGAAAGCCATTTTTTTGCACAGCGTATACCTGCCTACCCAAAAGAACTCAGGGGCTGTGGACTTACTGATGTGGGAGGCTATTCTCCACGCCAAAACAGCAGGCTGTACCCATTTCGATTTTGAAGGCTCTATGATTGAAGGAATTGAACAGTTTTTTCGAAAATTTGGGGCACAGCCAATTCTTTATTTACAGATAGCCAAAAATGACTTACCTTTACCCTTACAATGGATTCGAGAATAACGCTGATCAGCAGGGACCATTCCTATCTCAACCACATCCTCTATGAATTGCGCGATGAGAACATCCAACAGGATCGTTTGCGGTTTCGCGCCAATCTGGAAAAAGTAGGCGAGATACTGGCATATGAGCTCTCTAAGACCCTAACCTATACCCCCCAAGAAGTGACTACTCCTTTGGGGAAAATGGAAATGAACCTTCTGGGAGACCAACCCGTCATCCTATCTATCCTGAGGGCAGGCATCCCGCTTCACAATGGCGTCCTGCGCTTTTTTGATCGGGCGGATAATGGCTTTATTTCGGCCTACCGGCATCATACACAGGGCAATGAATTCATTGTCAAAGTAGAATATCTCGCGATGCCTGAACTGGCAGGCCGGGATGTTATCTTAATCGATCCGATGATCGCTACAGGCCGTAGCCTGGTCGTCACTTACCAGCAAATGCTAGAATTTGGACAGCCAGCCAGCCTGATGATTGGCGGGGTGATCGCTAGTGAAGAAGGGCTAGACTATGTGCTGCGCAACATTCCTCAGGCCAACGTGTTTGTAGCAGCAATAGACAAAGAGTTGACGGCAAAGGGCTATATCGTTCCTGGACTGGGAGACGCAGGTGATTTGGCCTTTGGCCCCAAGTAATATTCAGACCATGAGTGTAGTGATTTTGGCAATTGTAGCAGAGGGGATGCCAATAGGGAAAATGGCGGGCATTTTCCTCCTCAGCATTATCAAGTTTATTGCTGGAATGGCCATTGCATTACCTCCTCTGGTAGGGTTGGACTTCTGGGAGATTGTCATAGCTGTGGGCGGCGGTAGCATCACAGGTGTGATCATTTTTACGTATTTTGGCAAAATCATCTCTCGATGGCTTGCTAGCCATTTTAAACAATCCAAACCCATAAAATTCTCCCGTAGACGGGCCCTTGTCAAAATATGGAAGCGCTTTGGGCTTGTGGGAGTAGCCGTCTTGACCCCATTTATATCCCCTCCTGTATCTGTAGCGATTGCCCTTTCTTTTCGTTCCGAACCTAGAAAAATCATTCTATACATCTCCACCAGCCTCTTTATCTGGGCAATAGGATGTGCCATATTTCGCGATACCATCAGCCAGATGGCTGGCTGGGGATAAGCGTGATGATGATTTTTCATCATTGTTAAGAATATTTTTCACGTGCTTTTGTAGAAAAAATAGGGTAAGATTGAAAAATGATCCACCTAAGTGTAAACCTCAATAAAGTCGCCTTGATCCGCAATGCCCGAGGCGGTAACCTGCCCAACCTTTTGCAGGTCGCCAAGGACGTCGTGGAGTTTGGCGCAGACGGCATCACGGTGCATCCCCGCCCTGATGGTCGCCATATTCGAAAAGATGATGTCTCTTTGCTGAAAAATGAACTGGAAGTAGAGTTCAATGTCGAAGGATTCCCGTCGGAGGACTTTTTGCAGATGATAGAAACTGTCAAACCCGATCAATGTACCCTTGTCCCAGACCCGCCTGAGGCGTTGACTTCTAGCGCAGGGTGGAATACCCTCGCTCATAAGCATTTCTTGCTAGAGGTGATCCAGCGCCTACAATCCGCTGGGGTGAGAACTTCCATTTTCATAGAGACAGATCTTGATCAGATTGAAGGTGCAAAAGTCATTGGTACAGATCGCATCGAATTGTACACCGAGGAATATGCCTCCCAATATGCGCAAGGTCACCCTGAAGCTGTTGAGCCTTATGTCCGTTCTGCATCCTTTGCCCATGAGTTAGGGCTAGGCGTCAACGCAGGACATGACCTCAACTTGCATAATTTGGCATATTTTGCGGAGCAGGTGCCGCACCTGGCTGAAGTGTCCATTGGACATGCACTGGTCTCAGATGCTTTGTATCTGGGGTTTGAAGAGACCATTCGTCGTTATCAGGGGTGTTTGGGGAAATGATAGAATGATAGTAGGAGGGAATGATAGAATGAAAAGAGAATGATTAATTGAGTAAATGATTAAATGGAGTTCTTCGACTTTCTATTTTATCCTTCATAATTTCCCTTTGAATCCTCCACTGATACATATCGGCGCATTGAGCCTTCAGGCTTTGAGCACTTTTTTCCAAACGACTAGCTATACCCAAATACTGGTCTTGATGGATGAGAATACCAGCGACGCATGTTATCCGCTCCTGAAGCCATTTCTCCCTCCCCATAAGACATTAGTCTTGCCACCTGGTGAGCAGCATAAGCATCTGCAAAGTTGCATGGCGGTTTGGCAAGAGATGACGGACCTTAGGATGGACAGGAAGGCCCTGGTCGTGAATCTTGGCGGAGGCGTCATCGGCGATTTGGGGGGATTTGTGGCAGGGACCTATAAACGTGGGATCGATTTTGTACAGGTGCCTACGACCCTATTGGCGCAGGTAGATGCGAGTGTAGGGGGAAAAGTAGGGGTCGATTTTAAGGCATTCAAAAATCAAATTGGACTATTTGCCGAACCCAAAGGCGTTTTTATTTGGCCAGATTTTCTGGAGACGCTGCCTGAACGAGAATTGCATTCGGGCTTTGCTGAGGTCATCAAGCATCACCTGATTGGAGATGCCAAAGGTTGGGAAGCGTTGAAGACGATTCGTTCGATGGAGACCCTCGATTTAGCCGCGATCATTCAACACTCCGTGAAGATAAAGTCAGCTATCGTCAAAGCAGATAGGAAGGAACATGGGGCCCGCAAGGCACTCAATTTTGGCCATACCATAGGCCACGCTATCGAAAGTGAATACCTGGATTCACCGGTTCCCTTATTGCATGGCGAAGCCATTGCCATCGGCATGATATGCGAAGCATGGCTTTCGTGGAAACAAGGGTTCCTGAGCGAAACTGCTGTGGCAGAAATCAAGGAATTTATCTTGACCTTTTTCCCCCAACAAAAACTCTCCAAAGCTCAATTTTCTCATTTCTACCAACGGATGCTAAATGATAAAAAGAATCAAGGAGGTGCTATTCAGTTCAGCCTGATTGAAGGGCCTGGGAGGTATCAGATTGAGCAGGAAGTCCCTAGGGAACTGATTATGAAATCCTTGGATTTTTATGGAGAAGAAATAGGCTAGGAAAGCTCAAACTCAAGTGCAATTATCTTTCTTGAAACTTGAATTTGAGGTTGAATTTGCACTTGATCTTTCCACGGTCCCCAAAAAGCCAAAGACCCTCCAGGGATTTTGGAAGGCCTTCGGGGAAGCATACGAAATTCTTATATATGGGAACGCGAAGTCGCGTGATGTTCCAATGGGTTTCGCCAACTGTACGTGAAAAACTTACAAAGGTTAAGGTGAGCACGTTAGCCATGACTCTTCCGATGAGGAGATGCCTGCAATACTTTCAGGCGGTGGCGATATACCAGTTGCCACATCAAATAAGCAGCAATTATGGACAGGTAGCCAAAAATTCTCATAAATTCATCACCTGAAAACATAACGTGATCGAAGTGAAAATCCCACATGACACCCAAGGAGAAAACCGTAAATAAAGGGGCAAATACGGTAGAGACCGCCAATAAGATCATGCCTACCTTTTTTAGCCCAATCCGCTGATTTTTTTTGCCCCAAAATACCCCAATGACAGTCAGCCACCACAAGGCCCAAATACTGAAGATGGCTATATCCTCTTCATGTCGAATGCCCATGAGGTCAGCCGCAAATGTGAGAAACCCTACAAGGATCGCAAGTACTACGGCAGCGATAATCGCCCATAAAAAATACTTGAGGCTGGTGTATTGGAATATCAAAAAAGCCAATCCTGCTAATAAGGAAGTAAATAACAGGATATGCATAAAGGTGCTTTCGTATTGGAGGTCATAAGAAAGCTGGTAGACGGAATCAATTTCATGCAAATGATTTTGGACTACTTCCTTTTGGAAGCTGATCTTAGCGTCCATCAGGGCTTTGCCATTTTTATAGGATTCAACCATAGCCATAGGCGAATAGTCCCCTAAATCTCCTCCATATTTATGGAATACCATACTGGCATACGCTAGTTTTGCCTCATCAGAATCCCCAACTAGCTGTGTCATATAATCGTTCCAGGGATCTGAATCATGGCGATTGTCATGATCTAATCTACGGAGGGAACGGAAGTATGAATGATACGCATAACGATCAGCTGTATGGTTGACATAAGATTCGACCTCCCAATCATCATATTGCCAATAACGCTCGCCATAATTCAGAGCGATATAATCAGCTTCGAGGGTCTTTAGAGATAGCTGTCTTTCCATACCCGCCTCTAGCCCTTGCATATACGACCAAGGCATCATCACAAATAAGGCAGTCCCTACGACATAAGCCAAGGCCTGTTGCCAGGATTGGCCGATATGAAAATCGTATTTCCCTGGTCGGAACTTATAGACGGAATACCCCCAAAAAAGCCATGCCATGCCTGAGATCAAACAGACAAGGGGCAAGCTAAACTCAATGTCAGGTACGCTGGTAGGGGTGACTAGCCACCCTTTTATCCATAGCAAACTGCCAGCTACAAGCGTGGCAAATAACACATAGTGTATACGCGTAGCCCATATCACGGGCGAATTGACCAGCAAATGGTGATCAATCTTTTGAAGAAATGGGGGAACAAGGCTTCTGAGTTTGCGGATCATGATAAAAAGGGTTGGCGTTTTTTAGTTCTTAGTAGGTTGGGACTGAAGTTTGCGGAAGCGCTCGCGGAAAACTACATTCCATACAAGCATACAGATCCCAAATATAACCAGGATCTCAAGGGTAATATTTGCGTCAGTTTGAGAGATGCCGAAGTCTCTTCTTAATATTCGTTTTAAGAATAAGACACCTCCCCAAAACATCAAAACAGGCATAACGCCAGCAACAGCTGTTAAGGCGACGGTTTTCCATTGGGTCATCAAGCGTGTATTTTTCCCCCAGTATACTTGAATCAATAAAACGGTAAAAAATGCAAAACTGATAAGGAAAGCAGTCTTCTCTTCCATTCTATAATTGAGCCTCAGCGCATTATCCAATAATTCTGTGAGGAGTGCCACGGCCGCAGCACCTGCCAGAGAAAGCCCAAGGGCCAGTAGAAATTGCTTCCATTGGGTTTTTACAAAAACGATAAAGGTAAAAGCGACAAAAAGAATCGCTGCCATGATGGAATTTAATCCACCGTGATCCTGAAAGATGTATACCTCATTGGTTTTGATGCGCTCGATAATGGTGAAATTCTCTTCGACAAGTCGGTCCCAATTTTCAAATTGGGTGCTCTTGTAGATATCGCCAGAATGGTGCTCTTCCAAGACTCGTGTGGGCGCATATGGAAAATGATGCCCAGCATATTTCTCCCACACCTGGATGTAATTCTCAATATGTTCTTGATGTTGGGCAGGCGAATTAGCCATATTGGCCATCAGGTATTGATCCTTAAGAGCTTCCAGTTTAGCTGGGTTTTGGTCGAAATATTCGTTGTGATAGTGATACCCCTGATTTACATATTCCCAATCCCCTGTCATGTAATACTCGCCCAATGTAAGGGCGTTAATATCGTGCTCAAAAGTCTCCTGGCTGAGATGGTTATCGATTTTTTGCACCAACATATTCCCATACATAAAAGGAGCCAATGCCAATAAGCCAATCCCCAAGAGGTAAATCAGTTGATTGCCGAGGTCTGCTTTTCCACTGTATTCCCCAAAATTTCGCTCAGATCTAAATAGGTACACCTTGAAGGCCCAAAATCCTAACCCTATATAGAAGGGGATAAATAACAGGTAAAAATACGTTTCTGGGTTGGGAATGCTATCTGGAGAGATAGATTGGGTGATAGCATGTAAACTGACCAGGAGGGTCCACAAAATTCCAAAAAACAGGAGAAAGTGAATTTTGGTCGCCCATACTTGAGGATATTTCAAGAGCAGGTGACGATCTAGTTTCAGCAGGAAAGGAGGGCTTAGGCGTTGCAAAAATCTTAACATCAAGTAATGATTAATTGATTATAGATTGAATAGGTATTGAACCATTGATATTCAGTACGGAATATTTTGTCTTTTAACTCATAATGAGTCAAATTATTAATTTATTATTCCCACTGTTGCTAGGCAACCCCAATTTAACAATTTAATCCTTGAATATGAACCTCCTGCTTATTTTTGTGAAGCATCCCATTCCTGGCCAAGTCAAAACACGCCTGGCAAAGACTGTGGGAAATAATCGCGCCTTGGCCATCTACCAAAAACTCCTGGAATATACGCTGGAGCAGGCAGAGGGAACAAAAGCAGCTAAAGCCATATTCTATGGAAATGAAGTTCCTTCAGGGGATTTATGGGACGAGGCAGGTTATCAACGATTTTTGCAGGTAGAAGGAGATTTAGGGACTCGCATGCAACATGCATTTGCATGGGGATTTGAGCAGGGATACAGCCGTATCCAGGTCATTGGAAGTGATTGCCCTGGGGTCACGAGTGAGCTGCTTCAAGAAGGGTTTGAAGCCTTAGCTACTCACGACCTGGTACTAGGCCCGGCTCAAGATGGAGGCTATTATCTTTTGGGAATGAATAGCCCTTTTTATGGCATATTTGAAAAAAAATCGTGGAGTACAGACAGGCTTTTTGGAGAAAGTGTAATTAGCATCTTTCAGGGTAAAAAGTCTTTTTGTCTTTTGCCAGAACTATCAGATATCGATCATGAGGGTGATTTGGAAGGTACGTTTTTGGAGAAAATGATAGAATATAGGAAGAATGAATAAATGAGTATATGATAAAATGAATAAATGGGCTTGGCTTCCCCATTCTTAATTTTTCATTCCCCACTCCTTCATATTCTTTTCCAATGACCTTCTTTCCATATATATCCTTCTGAAATTCGGGTCCAATGACCTTGTATCCACATATGTCCTTTTTTGATTCTGACGCATTCACCATGTTCCCATTCATAAGATTGGCTGCGTTTGTTCCATTTCCAATGATCTCGTTTCCAGATATAGCCAGGGGGGCAATCACTTCTGAATTTGGTGACTTCGGCAGGAGGGGTAGGGCGTTTTTGCACAGCTTCTTGAGCTGATGCAGAAAAAAAGACAAATGACATCATCCCCAAAGCGATGAGCTTTGGCAGTGCTTTTGACAGCATCATACAACAGTTAATTATTTACAGGTGGAAAAATACAGTAATACAGTAGAGGTAAAATACAGTCGGAGTTGTAGGCGAGTAATTGTATTTTTACAAAAACTATTCCAACAAAATTATATTTCCCTCTATTTAATCATCTCGCAAGAGTGGCAGGGTCAAGCAGTGGGGCCCTCCGTTGTCTGTTCGGATCTCATTGGAAGACATCTCTTCGAGGTGAGCGCCTGGGAATAGTTTTTCCATTTTGGCGCGTAAACTGCTGATAGTGCGAGGATTACGATGGTAAGCGACTGCCCGATACGGAGCGGTCGTGAAGATGTTCCCAGCCATATTATGCTGTTCAAAAAGAGCTACTTTGAGATGGTCAAAAGGATTGACATACTGGTCTGGATCTCCTCCCAGCCATACGATGTTATCCAAATTGATCAATCCATCTGCTACAAGTTGGTCGATAAAAAATGGGGCTTTTTGAGGAAGACGAACCACTTTGCCTTTCTGCTGTATATAATCACGGTCATAGACCTCGACTTTCCCTGCATGGTCAAAATCCTCCTCTGTAGGGATTCTGCTGAGATCCACTGGCCAGTCGTCCATCTGGCTGCGCAACCACCGGACAAATTCTTTCAGAATATCAACAGCAGAAGAATTAGCAGGTTTGGGATATCCAAAGATATAAGGCATCGCAATGCCAGCTTTCGGCCCAAACATGTTGAAAACAGTATCTAGGTGAATAAAACCCCGCAGGTCAGGGACATTGACGAGGTATACTCGTTGGATTTTTTTTGCGGTATCTGCTTCCAGTATTTTTTCTACCAATAATTCAAAGCCTTCCCTGGTCGTGCGGTTTGCATAAAAGAAATCTGCTTTCCCTACGCCAATGGCCAGGGTATCCTCACTAAGGACCAGGATATTTCCCCCCTCCATCAAGTAAGAAGCAGAAAGTCCAACCGCACTGGGGTCATCTCGAAGGGCGCGACGATGGCCCAGTAGATCGAGAAAAATACTATCGGGGTCAAACATCGGATGATGCTGAAAAACCGCTCTCACCAGCGCAGGTTCAAGGTTTCTGCGAAAGGAAGCCATCGCATTGATGACGATGCCGGCTGGGGTAGCCGCAGATGCATCCCGCATCCACATCAATTCCCGCTTGGGCGGGATGATCAGGGGCGGAATCTTCCCTTCGTGGAGGACCAGTTTGCGTGGGTAGCCTTGGATGAGGTCGTTCACAATCCGGTGAGACTCACGGTTTTCGAGAAGTAAGCCACGAGACTTTAGGTGGGCCTCGTACAATTGGGCATTGCCTTCCAGAATTTCCTGAAGGATTTTTTTTCGTTGAGGGAGATCTGACTGTTCAAATATTTCTTGCAGCAAGGTGCCCAATTCAAGCACATTTTCTGCCCCGATCTCTTGCGTCAGAAATCGCTTTAGATCGCCATGATTGTGCTGAAGTTCTACGTGGGATCGTGGATAAGGCCCCATCAAGGGATGGTCACCTTCCCAAGGGATAAGCTGCTCATGTTCGGCGCCGGGCGTATGGATGAGAATTTTTTTGAGGGGCTTGTATTCAGAGGTAATGTAGGGTTTCATTGAGTGGAGATTATTGATTGATTAATCATTTCCTGTTGTTTCTAGGGTAATATTAGCCAGATATTCTACAGTTTTCCTTTCTTGTCTAATTATTTTCTGAAAAACTATTCAATCCATTATAAAAACCGCCTGCTTATCTGATCTAACATACCCCATGGATACCTCAAAGCGACACATCGCCGTCAACACGCGTTTACTGCTCAGTCATCGGCTGGAAGGGATTGGACGCTTTGCTTTTGAAGTGCTGAGTCGCATGGTCCAGCACAATCCGGATGTGCATTTCTCTTTTTTGTTTGACAGAAAATATGCACCTGAAATGGTTTTGGGTGAAAATGTAACCCCCTATGTCATTCCCCCTCAAGCGAGGCATCCGGTGCTGTGGCATACCTGGTTTCACTTTCAGCTTCCCCGCAAGCTAAATCGGCTAAAGCCAGATCTGTTTTTTTCGCCCGAATTTTACCTTACAGCTCACCCTAAGATCCCACAAATCCCTGTCTTTCACGACATTGCCTACGAGCATTTTCCCAAAGACATCCCTGCTTTTGCGTCCTGGCACTGCCGCCGGTACTCGCCGCGCTATGCGCAGCGAGCCAGCCATGTCCTCACCGTTTCGGAGTTCTGTAAAAAGGACATCATGGACCATTATGGCTTATCGGCAGACAAGATCAGTGTAGTATATAATGGGGCCAGCCGCCATTTTTTCCCTACAAATGATGCTCAAAAAACGGCAATCCGGGCACAATACACTGAAGGAAAGCCTTTCTTCCACTTTGTAGGTGCCATCCAGCCCCGCAAGAATATCGAACGCCTGCTCCAGGCATTTGACTTGTTCAAAGAAGCGACGGCATCTCCTGCCAAGTTGCTCTTGGTGGGGCGTAAAGGCTGGCACTATCAAGGCGCGCTTGAGACCTATGAAGCCATGCGCCATCGTGAGGACGTCCGATTCACAGGATATGTCTCTGATGAGGACCTCAACGGTATTTATGCTGCTTCTCTGGGCTTGTGTTACGTGCCCTATTTTGAGGGTTTTGGCATCCCGATATTGGAAGCCATGCACAGCGAGACGCCGGTGATATGTAGCGCAGTGACTTCTATGCCTGAAGTCGCAGGCGACGCGGCCTTGCTCGTAGACCCTTATTCGCCTCCAGCCATCGCAGATGCGCTAGGAGAATTATGGGCTAAGCCTGTACTTCGCGCGGAACTGGTAGCCCGAGGGAAAGTGCGGAGAGAAACTTTCTCCTGGGACAGGACCTATGAGTTGGTGTGGGAGGCGGTGAGGAGAGAAATGATAAAATGAGTAAATGATTAGCTGAGAAAATAGAAACTTCATTTAATCATTTACTCATCCTCTCATTTTATCATTTTCTTCCAATCCCGTGTGACTGATTATCGATGACGCTTCATTCTTATTGACACACGGCTATTCATTTTGCAGAAACTGTCCTACTTTTCTGGCGTAATCTCATTCATGTGTATATTCGCACATCTATCATCACACCAAACCACTACGTCATGAATCGATTATTACCCCTCTTTTTCCTGGCAATTCTTCTTCTTTCCGCTTGTAGCAGTGGAAAAAAAGCACTCACCCGTGGCGATTATTACTCTTCTGTCCTCAAAGCAGTAAACCGTCTTCGCCAATCTCCCAATAATAAAAAGGCAGCTGAGACTTTAGCCTATGCCTATCCTGAGCTGATTTCCTATAATCAGGACCGTATCCGTCAGTTGAGCAGCAGCAACAATCCTTTCCGTTGGGAATCAGTGATAGAGTTGTATAAAGAACTCAACCACGCCTACGACGAGGTCCTACGGGCCCCTGCGGCGAGCCGCGTCATCCGCGATCCTCAGAGCTTTCGCAATGAAGAAGATGATGCGCTCGACTATGCGGCTGAGGCACGATACGATCAAGGCCAGATCGAATTGGACAAAAGTATGATGTTGGAAGATCGCAATGCGGCCAAAGTGGCGTACCGCCATTTTCAGAAAGCCTTTGACCTGAAACCTTCTTTCCGCGATGCAGAAGCCAAAATGCTAGAAGCCAGAGAACTAGCGACAGTATATGTCCTTATAGAGCCGATCCCCATCCATTCACAGAAATTTGGCTTAACCAACGAGTTTTTTCAAAACCAGATGACCGAGTATATCAAAAACAATACCTTTAGCCCTTTTGTGGAGTTCTTTACCTTGGCGGAATTTGACGCGACAGGGCAGCAACCTGACCATGTGATCCAAATGATCTTTGATGACTTTGTAGTTGGTCAAGCCAGAATCAAGGAAAAAGTAGAAGAGCGCTCAGCAGATAGTGTGGTCGTGGGTCAGGTAGAGGTAGTAGAAAATGGCGAAACTGTCAAGAAGGATGTCTACGGGACCGTAACGGCCAAGATGCACCGCTTCGAAAAGACGCTTACGTCTTCTGGTCTCCTAGACTTCCGTATCTATAAGCCCAATCGACAAGAACTTCTTTCCCAGAAAAAATTTCCTGGAACCTATAGGTGGAGTGACCGCTGGGGCTATTTCAATGGCGATGAGCGTGCACTCACAAAAGATGACAAGCGCTACCTCAACCATGACCGAGAAGTGGCTACGCCTTCTGCTCAGGCATTGTTCATTGAGTTCACCAAGCCGATCTTTAACCAAGTGACGAGTTATGTGAAGAACTATTACGAGCGGTTTTAGGGAAAATATTGAATAAATAAGATTGCTAAAAGCCCCCGTAGGTTTCAAAAACCTACGGGGGCTTTCTTTTATGTTTTGTTTTTTATTTATCTTGGATAATTAGCGCTTCCTGCAAATACCACATATGAGGGATGTCATTTGCCCATAATCTCTCACATATTTGCACTTTAACCTTAAGAGGTTTAACCAAATGAATTAATAATCCTTCCCTTTATTAATCAATTATTCCTTAACTCACCACCTAACCATGAAGAAACCATTTTACCTGATCGTTTTTCTACTGATTGCCTCATTGAGTACCCTATACAGTCAGAAAGACAGAAACTGGCGCTGGCAAAATCCCTTGCCCCAGGGGAATACGTTGCATAGCTCTGCTACTATTGGCAATAATATTGTCTTTTTTGCGGGAGATGCTGGAACCATTTTGAAGTCGAAGGATGGCGGCCAGACCTTTACCCGCCAAAAGACTTTTACGCGCGAAAACCTTTACTCGATTTTTTTCATTGGAACCAGGTGCGGAATGGCTGTAGGGACAAATGGAACCATTCTAAAAACCACTGATTGTGGCAATACGTGGAAGAAATTGTCTAGTGGACGTAAGGATACGCTTCGAGGCATTTCACTGCTCTCTTCCCAATCAGCTATTGCTGTTGGCGATACGGGTACCATCCTCCGTACGCGTGATGGAGGTGATACGTGGGTCTATGATCCATTGCCAGGGTTTAAGCCCAACCTTAATGGCATCTCTTTCCCTACGCCAGATTTTGGCGTGATTGTGGGAGATTCCTTCCCGCCTTTTGGAGGCCCTCCTATTATCGTTTCAGAAGATAGTGGCGATACTTTCAATCCTTATGGGCCTGGCAATCCTTCCCTCGCTGGGATCAATATCAACAGTGTCTTTGTGCCTGAAAAAGATCCAGATAAGGCAGTATTGGTAGGAGACAAAGGAGTCATTGTTTCTACTACTACAAAAGGCACTACCTGGTCGACGCCGATTTCAAATGTCACGGTAGATATTTCAAATGTATGGTTTTTTGATGGAGACAATGGCTTTGCGACAGGCCCTAATGGCACGATACTCCGCACTAAGGATTGCGGGGACACATGGTCTCTGATCATTTCTCCTATCAAAAGAGACCTCAACACAGTCATATTTCCTAAAAATGATACCTTGAATGGCTTCTTCGGTGGAGCCCATGGGATTATATACAGGACGCTTGATGGCGGGTTGACTGTTGACCCCATTGGGACAGGCTTCCGTCCTAATCTTACCGCTGTTACATTTTTAGATGACTCTTTTGGGATTGCGACTGGGCATCAGGGAGCAATCCTCCGCACAGAAAATGCAGGAAATGATTGGCTTCCTGTTCAGACGGGACTGAACTTCGATTGGGAATCTCTGCAATTTGAACCTACTAAGAGACGATTGTGGTTAGCGGGTGGCATCTTTGGTGATTCGGCCCGGATTGCCTTTTCAGATGACGATGGCCTCAATTGGACGCCACAACCTATCCCTTCCCCTGTCAAGCTCTTCGACATTGCCTTTTCTGATTCTCTCAATGGGACCGCCGTAGGGCCAAGCGGTTGGTTATGGGTGACCAAAGACGGAGGCAAAAACTGGTTTTTGAAGTTTACAGGGATTACCGATTGGTTTTTGTCGACCGCCATGCCCAGTGACACGACCACATTTGTAGTCGGAGGAAATGGAACCATTCTTCGTTCAGTAGACGGCGGAAATACCTTCGTCGCAGTTGCGAGTGGAACTTCAGAATGGCTGACTCATGTCTCCTTTTTGGATGACAGTGTCGGGATGGCCTGTGGTAATCACGGGGTTGTTCTTAGAACGAGGGACAGGGGAAATACCTGGGAGGACGTTTCGCCTGTGCCGAATATTACATTCGACTTTACCGGGCTATCCCTATTCAGAGGACTTGGCGTTTCCAATAGAAGCAGCAAAGATGCCTTCAGCGTGACGCTTGTTGGTCAAAATGGCATCATCCTCAACAGCGATGATAGTGGTGATACATGGACGCAGGACAATAGCCAAACCAATTGCCCGATAGCAGACTGCTTTTTCACTGATTCCCTGACAGGGACTGTGGTAGGGGCTTTTGGGATGATCCTACGGACAGACAGTAGGGGCGTGCGCGTGGGGATTGAGGATGGGTTGGAGCAAACCTTCCCTGTCCCTCAGTTGGGCCAAAACTACCCCAATCCCGCGACAGGCATTACCCAAATTCCCTTTACCCTGCCTTTCAGTACCATCGCTCAGCTCACGGTCTACGACCTCAATGGACGCGAAGTCGCAAGGCTTGTAGATCAGCCCTTGCCACGTGGAGTTCACCGCTATGCGTGGGATACCCAGGGCCTTACGCCTGGCATGTATATCTACCGCCTGGATGCGGGAGGGCAGGTGATGAGTAAGAAGATGATGGTAGAGGAATAGGGAGGTTCAATTTCGTTCAACGACTTGAACCTCTCCTCTCTTAGCGCTTCACTTGAAACTTCCCCCTACGCGCCACTTGGATCGCTTTATCATCGATTTGTTCCAGATAGCCGTCTGCTTCGATGATGAGCTTCCCGCGATTGCGGACGATGACTTGGCAATCTTCCTGAAGGATGAGTTTGCCTTCGCCGCGTACGATCAGAGATGCGCCTTTTTCAATGATGAGCTGACTGCCTGTGGCGAGTTCCAATTCGCTGAATCGATCGACGATCATTTGGCTACCTTTCTGAAGGCGGATGCCGCGGCCCCCTTCTACGAGTAGGCGGGTGGGATTGGAGCAGGTGCCTGTCTGGGGGTGTGCTGTGCTGCGATCAGGGGTGCCGCTTAGGTCGAGCAAGATGTTGGTTCTTTTGGAAATAGTCAGGTGTTTGTCGGTTTGGGTGTCGATATAGGGTAATAAGATATTGCCGCACCAGCGCTTGTCTTCGCGCACTTCCCAATCGTCCAATTCAATCTCCAACTCGTAGCTCCCATCATCGAATTGTTGCACGACTCGGATGGTAATGCCATTTAATACATAAGGCGAAAGGGTCTCTGTAGTTTTGTCCCAACTGGGATAATTGAGCAAGGGCACGATGCCCGAGAGGCCCAGTTCATCGCCTGTATGAAAACGATCGTCTTCATTTCCCATATTATTTAACCCTACTACCGCTTCGCCCTTCCTTTCCTCCACCCAGATTTCATTGTGCTCTCCTGCCCGCCCGTCGCGGTTGCCGTGGATCATCCCGACGGGAATTTTGCCGTCTTTATTATAATCCAAGCGGATCGCCTGGAGGTCATTTTGCCCCGCAATAGGGTTCTGAATCTCTTTTTTAAAGACAGGTGCATTCTTAAAGTACTTCATGTCAATCCTGCCTTCGGCTGAATAGTCCCAGTGGCCTTGGCCGTTGAGGATTTTCATGAGGTTGCAATCCTTGGGATTAAAGGTGCGGAGTTTGGGCTTGTGGCGATCTGCGCCAGGATTGGCCACGACAAAGGCATAGAGGCCATCTGAAATTCGAGGGTGGCCTTTGTCATAGCTGGTATAGAATAATTTGTCATCCCACAGGTCTGTTTTCTGATGATTTTCAATCCACAACGTGTTTTGAGTTCCTGGAAGCTGGATGCGAATGGCATCGCCCGTTGAGACGAAGTCCTTGAGGGTGTATGTGCCTTTTTTCGTGACTTCTTGGGGTTCAAACCAGCCCAGCCACCAGCGTTCCCACGCATTGGCGGTGAAGAAGGGGGGATTGAGGGTAGACATCAGGCCCCAACCGCGTTGGAGGTAGTAGTGGTCTCCATCGGTGCCATTGGCGCCCATATAGTGAGGCGCATCGAAGAGGTTGTGGGAAAACTC
Organism: Bacteroidia bacterium; assembly: GCA_030430575.1. Taxonomy (GTDB): domain Bacteria; phylum Bacteroidota; class Bacteroidia; order J057; family J057; genus JAUIGE01. The sequence goes on from JAUIKF010000047.1 coordinate 47,432, forward strand.
GTGCTTGAAGTACTCCCACTGGTGCTTGGCTTCTGTGTAGCATTTGATAGCCGTAAGGCCGTCTTGGACTTTGTAGAGGCCATTGGGCACGCGAAAGCTGCCCGTGGCTGCCATGCCTGTCTGTCCGCCAGGGGCGCGGTGGAGAAACACGACATAGTCGAGGATATTGTCGGGCTTGGAGTCAGAATTATCTGACATGTAGCGCGGATTGTTGGTGCGATTGTCATAGCGACTCCAGTCGAATTCGGGGTGATTGATGGCAATCCATTTGATGGCTTCTTCATTGAGGCGCGTCTGACGGCCAAAGAAGCTCACACCGTGTTCAGGGATGTATTTGACGGGTACTTGTACGGGGTAAATATCAGCTGTAAGAATAAATTGCCCGCCAGACATGGTATAATAAAAATCGCTGATATTGCGCTTCCTCTCCCCATTCTTAAGGGGTTCTGGGGTGGCATAAAAAAGGTTGTTGTTCTCTCCCCTTGCCATCTCTGGCAACTGGTCGCTATTGGGCCAGGGCTTGCTCCAGGGCTGAAGGTCCTTGTCTTCATAGCGCACAAAAATGACGAGCAGATGTAGGTGGCCCTTTGGCGTGTGGACCGCGCCTAAGCGCGAGTCGAGCTGCTGTGCTGGAAGTACCGGAAGGCCTCCTAAAAGGATGATTATGGCCGATAAGAGGCTCATGTTGATCCTTCGACTGGACTTCGGACAAGTTTTCATTTTTATTTTGATTTTCATTTTAATTCCTTACCCCTCCGCAAGCTTCAAACTAAAAGAAAAGGTCGTTCCTTCCCCTTGCCCACTATCCACCCAAATCCGCTCTCCGTGTGCTTCTATGAGGTGCTTGCAGATAGAGAGGCCCAAGCCTGTACCCCCGCGATCTCGCGATCTGCTTTTGTCTACCCGATAAAAACGGCGGAAGACTTTGCTGAGATGCTCTTCATCAATGCCAGGGCCATTGTCCGAGACGAAGACCAAGAGTTTGCCTCCTTCTTTCTCAAAAGAAATGGTCACTTCTCCGTTGGCATCGCCATATTTGACCGCATTGTCGATCAGGTTGAGCAGTACTTGGTGGATGCGCTCCCGATCTGCCAAGACGAGTGTCTCTAAGTGCTTGCCGCTCACGCGACATTTGATATTTCGCCCTTTCCTTGTGAATTTGTAGTGAATGGCTTCTATTACTTCAAGGGTCAGGTCGTAGATCGCAAACGCGCGAATTTTCATTTCCATCTCACCAGACTCTGCCTGGGTGATGATCAATAAGTCTTGGACAAGACTCGCCAGACGATCGGCATTCTTGGACGCTTTTTTCAAGAACTTTTCCCTGACACTTTTATCATCCATCGCCCCATCTAACAGCGTCTCGATAAATCCCTGTATGGCAAAAATGGGGGTCTTCAGCTCATGGGAGACTTCCCCCAGAAAATCCCTTCTATAGGTCTCCAGGTCGCGCAATTTCTTGATTTCCCGCTGAGACATCAGCCGCACATTTTTTAAGCTACGGACCACAAACCACTCCAGAATACCCCATAAAATCAGGAAGGAGAGGAGAAAAAATACAAAGGTGCTCATCAAGATGGAGCCATGCGTATCAGGCTTATATTGGAACCCAAGGAAATAAATCCCAGTCAACGCAAGGGCGATGTATAGGGAAAGAAGCGTAGAGTTAAACTTCTTGTAATTCATTCTGCGAGGAACTTGTATCCTACTCCTTTAATGGTCACGATGTAGGATTCTCCTATTTTCTCTCGCAATTTCCGGACATGGACATCAATCGTACGATCTACCACAAAGACATCTCCCCACACTTTTTCCAATAAACGCTCTCTGCGATAGACTTTCCCGGGTTTGGAGGCGAGAAAAAATAATAAGTCAAACTCTTTGCGGGGGAGCGTGATGGTTTCACCCCCTTTCCTAACGACGTACTCGTCTTTCACGATCTCCAGGTCATGGACCCTGAGTACTTCCCCTTCTTCCTCATCGGTAGTCCCTGACTTCCGCCTTAATATAGCCTTTAGACGGCTCATTAGCACGCGCGGTTTGATCGGCTTGGCGATATAGTCATCTCCACCTACCTCAAAACCTGCCAGTTCCGAATACTCCTCTGAACGAGCTGTGAGAAATACTACGTAAATGCCTTCTAAGCCAGGAATCTCTCGAATACGCCTACAAGTCTCAATGCCATCCATTTTGGGCATCATAATGTCCAAAAGAATCATGTCAGGCCGAAAGCTAGTCGCCATTTCAATGGCCATTTCACCATCCATGGCCCGTTCGACTTTGAAGCCTTCTTTCTCTAGATTGTAGGCCAATAAGTCTAAAATATCTACTTCGTCGTCTACTATTAGGATTTTGGTGGTCGCCATCGGGGGGAAGAATTATTGATTTAGAAATTGATTGATTATTGATTAAAGGAACTAAACATTACCTTATTGACGATCAGTCATTTGTCATTTTTCATAAGAATTAATCAATAATTAATCAACAATTAACAATTTCTTAACTTCCCAGCACTTCAGCCAGTTTTTGCTCAAGTTGCGGCCCTCGGAGGCCTTTGGCCAGGATCTTTCCATCCCGATCTATGAGAAAGGTCATAGGGATGCCTGAGACTTTGTAGGCTTTTGCAGCCTTGCTCGCCCAGCCGCCGAGATCAGAAACATGGAGCCAGGTAAGGTTATCATCTTTGATGGCCTTGACCCATTTTCCTTTTTCCTTATCCAGGCTTACGCCAAGAATTTCAAAGCCTTTCTTTTTGTATTCATTATAGACCCGCACCACATTGGGGTTCTCGCGGCGACAAGGCCCGCACCAGCTCGCCCAGAAGTCAATCAAGACGACTTTACCCTTCAAATCACTGAGCTTCATCTTCCGCCCTTCTGGCGTATTCAGCTCGATCTCTGGCGGCGTAGCCCCTACAGCAAAGAGGCGTTCTTCCTCTTCCTTCTGACGAAAGTATTGCGCTAATTGCGTTTTGACCTGATTGATGCGAGGAACATTGGGGTCATTGGGAAATGTATTGACAAATTGTGAAGCAAATTTCCCATAATGCTTAAATCGAGATTGCTCCATCATGTAAAGCGCACGCGCCATGGCATTTTGCTGAGCCTGTGAACCGGAGGGAAGCTTGGCAAAAAAGTTTTCTAAGTAATCCGCCACTTTATCCTTGGTGAGGTTCGTTTGCAGCAGGTTCTGCACATAGCTTTGGGTCTGATCTGCTAGAATGGGAATATAATTGTAAACAGGATCTTGCAAATTGACTTTTGACCAGAACTCTCCCGCAAAATAGGAAAGCGCATCCGAATGGTTATTGGGATTGTTGGTAGGGTCAAAAGGGCCTGCGCCGAGATAGAGGGCTAACGCTTTGCTGGTAAGCGGATCCGTCGTAGCTAAGGAGTCAACGATGGCCTGCTGCTTGGCATAGAGGGCCTTGAGCTGCTGACTCATCTCTGGGGTCGCTGCTCCTCCAAACTGACTGATCTGTCTAGTGAGGCCATTGTATTGATTGAGGTATTTGAAAAATGTGCCATGCGCCGCTTCGAAGTTGTCGTTAGCAGGCGAATTCACCAGTTTTGTTTGCTGCAATTTACCACAGGCACCAGTCACAATGATGCCTGCTTCGCCACCGAGTACCATGCTCCGCATGTTCTGAGAACTCTCTCCGAGCCAGTACAGGCCTTTGGCGGGAATCTCACCAGAAAGCGTAAAAGTGGATTTCCCACTTTTCTGTTCGATTGGGGCGCTGGCAATTGTCTTCAGGAGAAAGCCATCTAGGGCATATATCCTCATGCTGTCCGAGGTACACCCTACCAATTCTCCCGACATCTCAAATGAAGTCTCACTGACTGTTTTATTTCCTCCACATGCGACCAACAAGAGGGCTCCAAATAACACAAGGCTGAATGACTGTATCTTCATAACAATTAATAATCAATCAATCTGTCAATTAATAATTCCAAATATACAGCGATAAGATTAGAGAATAAAGTTTTCTTTCCATCCATGAGGAGGGAGGTGAATGGCCCCTCCGAGAACAGGCAATTGGGTGCCTGTGGCTTTGGCCAAGGTATTGGGCATGCCTTTCAGCGCGGCAAGGCCCAAAAAGGCAAAGATGATGGCTTCCTTGAAATCCACGATAGCCAGATTCACGGTACGGTCTACGACGATCCCTAGTGGCGCCAAGTGTGATGCTATCTGCTCCCGCATAAATGAATTGTGATATCCGCCCCCAGTGATAAGCATTTGCTGGTCGCGAATACCGAGGCGTTTGGCAGCCAGAGCGATCTGAAAAGCGATATGCGCCACGGTAGTTCTAAGGGCATCTAGCGGAGCTGGTTGGTATTGAGTAAAAAGGGGGATGAACTGGGTGTCGACCCATTCTGCTCCCAGGCTTTTGGGGGGGCGTTGGCGGTAATAGGGCAAAGCGTTCATTGCCTCTAAAAGGGCTGGATCGATTGCCCCTGAGGCGGCGAGTTCTCCATCTTTGTCATAGGCCAGATCAGGATCAAGGGCCTGGACGATGCGGTTCAAGACCATATTGCAGGGAGATATGTCAAACGCCTGCTCGCCCCAGGTCATATTGGCGATGCCGCCGAGGTTCATGAAGAGCTGATAATCAGAAAATAAGTACTGCTCGCCAAAAGGCACAAGAGGAGCTCCTTCGCCGCCTGCGGCGACGTTTTTATTTCGAAAATTGGTCACCAACGGGCAAGGCAGGCTTGCCACCATCGTCTCCCCATCTCCTATCTGAGCTGTGAAGCTCTTATGCGGTTGGTGAAAGACGGTCTGTCCGTGAGAAGCCACAAAGTCAGGCTCCAGCCCGTGCTTATCGATAAACTGTCGCGTTTGCTCCCCCATCCAATGCCCAAAATAGACATGGGTCTTGGCGTATATTTCCGCGTTTTGGTCCGCAATTTTCCTCAATCGATTTTGCCACCGCTCATCAAACCCCACGGTCTCAGCCACTACGACCTCAAAGCGATATTTACCATTTTCCTCAAAAAAATCACAACATGCGATGTCCAACCCATCCATTGATGTGCCTGACATTAGTCCTATTCCTCGGTAAGTTTTCATGAAGAGAATGAATGGGTGATAGAATGAGTGAATGATAGAATGATAGAATGATAGAATGATAGAAGGGAGACCGCTCGAAGACTCGCTATCAGATAAGAGACTAAGAAAGGCTGCCTTTGTCTGAGAGCGAGGCAAGTCTTCGAGCCGAGCGGTCTTTCGTCTGACAGTGAGGCCGTTAGGCCGAACGGTCTGACAGCGAAGGCGGAGCCTGAGCGGTCTCAAATCCTCACATGATCTACCACATCTCGCAATTCGCGCTTTTGGGCATCATCCATATAGGAGATAATGATATTGAGCGCAAATCCATTGATAATGGCGCATATATACTCTTGGCGAATCTCGCCTCCTAGGTAGAATAACTTCGCCTCCAGGACGTCAAACGTCTGGGTGCCCACCTCCATTTGATACATGTCTCTGTCGAAGGAATAGGGCATCTGAGACTGTTCAAGCAGGTTTTTGGTGTTGATGAGGTAGTCCTTGCCTGTCTGAATCGAAGGATACTTCCAGACATTCTCAGCGATGAAGCTGAAGGATGGATTGAATTGGACGGAGTCTGTCGATGGGTATTTGAAAACTGTGAGCAAGCTCGCCGTATTCACTTCGGAGGCTTCTATCTGCCGCTTGAATTGTTCATCTTCCCCTGCCACCAGATTCTCCCCTTTATCCACCAACTCCTCAAATGCTTCTTTATTTTGGATTTGCCATCCTTCGGGAATCTTCACCTCCATGTCAAAGAAGGCATTGACATACCAGTCTTCCTGGAGCGTTCCATAGTCAAAGTCTTTGGGGATACCTTGATTCCCCATACAACCGACCAAGGCAAAAAACATTGAAAGAATCGCGAGAACCTTGATGTGATTTGCCATGGTAAAAGGGTTTTTTAGGTCAACTTTTGACTGGCTGCAGTTTGGGCGTTCGTAGCTGGATGATCCCCAATTTATCAAATAATCGGATAAAGGGGTAAACTGGATCGATTTCGTACCATTTCAGAGCAAAATTAGGCCTAGAACCGTGCTTATGGTGGTTGTTGTGGTACCCTTCACCCATCATGAAGATGTCAAATGGCATAAGGTTTTTGGAGGTATCAGTGGTTTCAAAATTGGTGTAGCCATATTTATGAGCAAACCAGTTGATGATCACGCCGTGTACAGGACCCATGATAATATGTATAGGGATCAATAAATACATCCACCAAGCGGTCGCAAACTGTATGTAAAAGAGCACATACAAGATCACCCAAGCCAATCGTACAGGGCGGCTAGAAGCGAAACGATCAAATGCCAACCAGTTGGGAAGGTCCTTGAGGAAACGAGGTTCTATGTCTGCACGGCGATAGTAAATGTCGTTAAACACGAGGCGGGAGCGCCACATCATTTTGAACAGGTTGTCGTCGTATTTGGGCGAATGGGGGTCTTTCTCAGTATCTGCATAAGCATGGTGCATGCGGTGCATGACCCCATAAGCATAGGGACTCAAGTAGGAGGACCCTTGAAAGATAAAGGAAAGGATGTAAAACACTTTCTCCCAGCCCTTAGACATCGTAAACATTCGGTGTGCCGCATACCTGTGATCAAAAAAAGTCTGAAAAAAGAGAGAGAAGTACCAATGAATAATGAAGAAAATAAGGATTACCATTTTTGAGGATTGGAGTTAGGTTTGAGAAAATCAATTTGACCTGAGATGGGAGCGCGTGCAAATTTATTGATTTCCCTTAACTTTTACACTGTTATCATCTTGTTTAAAGGGTTAGAAACATTAGCGGATATATAAAATAGGAAAACCTTCCAACAGCAATGGCTATTGAAAGGTTTTGAGAGACGAAATGGGCCCGAATGGGTTATCTGATGGGGGCATTCGCCGCCTGGGAAGATGCAAACATATTCACATATCCGTTCTGAGTTACATCGAGCATCAGGTAGGCATTGGCGCCTCCAGAGATCGTAAGGTCTGCTGAAGCTACGCCTACATGAGGCGCTCCTTCAACATGAACTTCACATCTGAAAGCATCAAGGTTGTTTACCGTAATCCACTCTGATACATTGCCGTCGGAGTCAATGTCGTTAAAGACAAGTTCTTCCATATTTCCGCCGTTGCGGAAGATTTTGATGGTTCCGTGAATTACATTTGTGGTGAGGTTGCGTACTTGTACAAAATTATTTTGTGCCATGGTGATATGAGATGATTTTTGAGTAAAAAATAGAAAAATAAGGGTGGAAATACCGTCATCTTTATTTGTCGATAGTTTAGCATAAAAAGTAACCTTAAATGAACTTATATGCCTTTTATGGTTTAAAATATAAGGCCTAGAAAGTCCTATAAAACATTAACACAACCCCATAAACCCCTAATTATGAAACAATTACCCCTAATTATCATCCTATTTTTACCCCTAATCACCCCTGCCCAATCTTTCGATGACATTACTTTTTTAGATGCCAATTGGATTGAATGTCTCCCCGATACAGCGACTTATTATCGCTTAGAACAGAGAGAAGGAAAGCTGAACCGTATCGGTATTTATTATCGAAAAAATGATCAGCTTGAAATTCAGTGGACTGAGACTCGCGGGAAGTCGCCTGTACTTGCAGGACAAGAGCAGCAGTATTTTGAAAATGGAAAACCCAAACAATTTACCCAGTACAGTATGGGGAAGAAAAACGGCCAGGAAGTTTGCTTTCATGAAAATGGGCAGCTTCATATCAAGAGGAAATTTATAGAAAATGTACTTATTGGAGAGGAGAAAATGTGGTATGAAAATGGGCAAAAGAAGAAAGAATCCATTTGGGCAAATGGGGTAGAAAAAGTGCAAAATATCTGGCTAAAAAATGGCAATCAGATAGTCATTGAGGGAACGGGAGCGTATATTGACACTACCTTTCTCTCAACTCAGCATGGAGAGGATACCCTGATTACGACAGGGCAGTATGAAGCGGGATACCAAACGGGTTTTTGGAAGAGAATTTATGGCAATGATCAAGTTGTTTGGCAGGGTCACTACGTCAATCAGAAGCGAGAGGGGCTTTGGGAGGCTTGGTATAAGGATGGACAGAAGATGCAGGTAAAGACTTTCGAAAATGGAACCCCAAAAGGGACGGAGATTTTTTGGTATCCCAATGGAAAAAAGGCATTTGAATTTGCCTATAATGATGGAATTCCTGTACATCGAACGACCTTTTTCCCTGATGGAGGCATAGAATCCCAGCAAAAGGGAACACCCAAATGGGGGCCTGAAGGGTGGGATAGTTTTGGGGAATTGGAACCCTTGCCGCTCAATCTGGAAGCCATCAAGGAAAAAATAGGGTACCCTGAAATCGCTAAAGATGCAGGCATTCAAGGAACCGTCATCGTTCGTGCCTTGGTCACGCGTGAAGGGACGGTAAAGCGTTATAAGATTATCCGAAAAGTGCACCCTATCTTAGCAGATGCAGTGAGTAGGCAGATCCTATTTCTTTATTTTGCTCCTGCGATATGTGACGGAGTTTCTGTTCCCTTTTGGGTAGAAATTCCCTTTAAATTTAAGTTGATTAATTAATTACAGACAATTGCCCCGATTATTACCGCTTCTAATTCAAAATTCATCATTCTTCATTCAAAATTCAACATTCTCTTTCTCCTCCTCCTCGTATCCTGCGAGCCTGACAGCCTACACATTGAGTTGGACCGCCCGCTCACCAAGACAAAGCGCTACTATGTATCGCCAGACTTTCGGCCTTTTTATCGCGAATCCGAACAGCCAGGCTTGATTTGGGGCGGCGATGTCCAGTACAAAGGGCAGTCCTTTCGCATCGGTCTTTATGACCTCAATAGCAATGGCATCTTCAATGACATCGGTCAAGACGTGCTCATCTTAGCCCCATTTGAAGCTGATACCTTTCGGCTGCTGCCCTTTAGCAGCGCGAATTATCTGGACACCGTCAATACCATTTCCGTAGGCAAATTTCGCTTTCAAGTTGATGCCCTTTCACCAGAAGGCCATTGGATAGAGATGCACCCCATTATACCAGACACCACGACGCCCACCGTTTATATACCAGACCATTTACCCGAACTCACAGTAGAATTGATTTCGGGCAAAAAACTCCCTAGCGATAGCCTGCTCCATCCAGGCAAATACCTGTATGTGGAGCTATTCAGTACCTGGCACCAAAATTCCTTTGAGGCGACGCCTACCCTCAAGCGCACCTACGACCGCTATCAGGACCGATTGGACATCCTGAGCCTGGTCGTCAATGAGGTAGACTATAGCCGTGTCACGCGCCATATCGCGCAGCACGACCTTCCTTGGAATTTTGGTATCTACACCCTAGACTTCGGCATATCGATGATGCACCTGGGCTATGTGCCCTATGGCGCGCTCTACGCGCCCGACGGAAAGTTGATCAAGGCAGGACTCCAGCCTTGGGAATTGCGGAGATTTTTAGAAATTTTGATGTAACTCATGAAAAGCACTATTTTTATTTCCCTCCTGCTCAGCCTCTGCTGGCAGTGGGGCATCGCCCAATACGACGCAGTTGTATTCGACTACGAACTCAACTACTTCAACAACGGTCAGCCATTGCCCGCCGAGTCTCACATGCTCTTTTCAGGCGGTGTCGCCCTGAATATAGACCGAGTGGAAGTGGGCGTCTATCGTTCCAAATCCAGTTACCAGCAAGGCGCCCTATATTCTGCCAGTTGGAAGCGGGTTCCCGGTTCTGAAGTGGAAACCTTTAAAGTCCCCTTTCATTACAAGCTCCATGGGAATAATGACTACGACATCCAGATCGCCTTTTTTCGAGTTGTAACATTAGCCGAAAAAACGGCCTTGAGAAATCGCATCAAAGATGCCGTAGGCACCTATATCGACCAAAATGTGGTCATCCACCCCCATGAAGTCCTATTGGGACGGAATCCCCATCAGATGGGAACGGATTTAAATACCATTGTCGCCAATAGCCTGGCGCCCTATCGAGCCACCAATGAACTCACATTTGAGGTTTTTTCTGATGTCGTAAAGGGAGAACTTCGCTCCCTCGACGCCAAGCAATCCCCCAAGACGCTGTCGGTAGATAGCAGTTTTGAGACGACGATGAAAAATCGAAAAGAAGCCCTGAAACGTCAAGTCATCTCTGAACTAGAACCCCTCTTGCAGTCCGAGTTGCTCGTGAAAGTGGACTTGCGCACCGTTCGGGATTATCCCACGGAGCGGATGCGGACTGCTTTTGCACTGAATGCAGGGTATGGAGGCGTATATTTGGGCGGAAAAGCAGAGACATTTACCTATGCGGAAAGCTTCTATCTGGGCCTTTCGCTTCCGTTGAGTAGTCGGATATTTTCGGGAAATATTCTGGGCAATACATCCCTTTCTATTGGCGCATTCCTCAAAAATTTTAAAGACGATATGGACCAGGAATTTTCAGGCCCTTTATTGGGCAGACCTTACTATATTGGGGCAGGGTATAGCCTGTTTCGCTTTGTGCGGTTCAATGCAGGCGTTACGGTGTTGGAAGAACTCGACACGTCGGGCAATGGCTCCATCGATGTGGGAGCAATCATGCTCAAGCCATTTGTAGGCATCAGCGCCGACATTCACCTATCTATTGGATTAAGAGATAATCGATAATGAGCAAAAAAATAGGCATAGCCCTTTCTGGTGGTGGGGCACGAGGTATAGCCCATATAGGCGTCTTGCAGGCGCTGGAAGAGAATGGAATCTCTCCGGACTATATTTCAGGTACCAGTGCGGGCTCCTTGGTAGGCGTTCTCTACGCAGCAGGGCATTCGCCGAAGGAGATTTTGGAGATTGTGAAAAACACTTCTTTGCTCAAAATCTTCAAACCCGTGCTTTCTGTCACGAGCTATACGGGCCTTACAGATGCAGGCACACTGAAGGAAATCCTGTCCGATTATATCCCTGAAGACCGGTTTGGGGCATTGGGTAAAAAGTTCTTTGTCTGTGTCTCCAACCTCAGCAAAGGCCAATATGAGATTTATAGCCAGGGACCCCTAATGGACTGGGTGGTAGCCTCCTGTTCCATCCCCGTGCTATTTCGCTCCCGTCTCCTCAATGAGGAGACCTATGTAGATGGAGGGCTCCTCAATAACTTGCCCGTAGAGCCACTAGTGGCTCAATGTGACCATGTCATCGGCGTCAATGTGACGCCGATCAGTAGGGAAGAAGATCTCAGCAATCTGCTGAAAGTAGGTTACAGGAGCCTCGACCTCGCCATGTGGGCCAATGTCGAGCCACGGCTCCATCAATGTGAGGTAGTCATCCAGCCAGAAGGCGATGACTACGGCCTCTTTGACCTCGGCAAAGCCGATGAAATCTTTGCCCTTGGCTACCAAGCTGCCCTGCGCCAACTCCCCAACCTCAAAAAACTGATGGAATCCCAATCTCCTTCCCCTAAGCCCAAGCGGGCCAACGAATCCCTGGTCGGAAAAATGTTGAATAAGAGCGGAAGGCTTCGCTTCAATAAAACCAGGAACACCCAAGAGGCTTCTCAAGCAGATACCGTTTTCATGCCGCCAGGGACTTTGTTTTATGTAGGAAAAAAGCAGGTGGGAGAAAGCTTAGTAAGCCTCATCAGCTATAATGATAGGCGATTGGAAGAGAAAGGCATTATTCCCATCAGTCAAGTGGCAGAAGCCGTGAAAAGCGATGAAGTCAGTTGGGTAAATGTAGATGGCGTCCATGATGTCACGTCTATCGAGGCCATCGCGCGGCAGCTAGGCCTGCACCCCCTCACGGCAGAAGACATCGTCCAGACCGAGGAACGCCCCAAAGTAGAGGCACATGAAAGCTATTTATACCTGATCATCAAAATGCTAACCTTTGATCCGCATCAAAACATGATTGACGTAGAGCAAGTCAGTTTGGTGGTAGGAAAGGGCTTTGTGGTGTCATTTCAAGAGAAAAAGGAAGATGTGCTGGAGCCGCTACGCGAGCGCCTGCGCAATGCCACTGGCAGGGTGCGAAAGCTAGGCGAAGATTACCTCTTTTTTGCCATTATTGACCTGATTGTTAGCCAATACTTTGTGGTGGTTCAGGCCATGGATGAACGGATAGAACGGCTGGAAGCACGCCTCAGCCTGGATTCAGGCAATGCCTTGCTGGCAGAGATACAGGACCTCAAAAAAGGCATATTTTTCCTCAAAAAGGCCATTTCTCCGCTCCGGACAGCCCTCAATGAACTCCTCAATGGAGACCATGACCTGATCCGCCCCAAAACCCTTCCCTACTTCAAGGACCTTGAAGGCCAAGTCTTAGAAGTCCTCGAACAGTTTGACAACCAGCGCAATATTCTCGATACCCTCAAGGACCAGTTCATCTCCCTCAGCGGCCACCGCGCCAATGAGATCATGAAGGTCCTCACCATCATGGCGACCATTTTTATTCCCCTTACCTTCATCACAGGACTCTATGGAATGAATTTCGACCACATGCCCGAACTCCACTGGAAGTACGGCTATTTCATGGTACTGGGAATTATCGTTGTAGCCAGTTTGAGCTTGCTGTGGTATTTTCGGAGAAAGCGGTGGCTTTAAAGGCAAGTTCAAGCGTTCAACGGGAGTTCAGGGGTTCAAAAATTAGCCTCACACTTGAACCATGCGTTTTCTCCAGAAAGTCAAATTTGACTTTTACCTCATTGCGACGGACTTAAGTCGCGTCGCAATACTTTATGTGCCTATTTTTACTATTGCGACTGGGTTTCAACCCGTCGCAATGAGGCAAGCTCCTTTAAAAAGGAATTTGAGGAACCCTCTTCCTCCCTACGCCAAGATCTTCCCCACCAGCGGTGCCGGCGTCTCCCGATACTCATAGAGCTGCGTACGCAAAACAGGCTTATAGCCCGCCTCTTTAATAATCTCTTGGATGCGGGTCGCATCTAAGCGATAGGGCGCGCCTGCGGCTGAGACGACATTCTCTTCTATCATGATAGATCCAAGGTCATTAGCTCCACCATGCAGGCAGACCTGGGCGACCTTGGGACCTACAGTCAGCCAGGAAGCCTGAATATTTTCAATATTGGGGAGCATGATGCGACTGATCGCGATGGTGCGGATGTACTCATCCGCAGAGACGGTATTGCGAACGCCTTTCACGCGGTTTAGTAGGGTGCCATCATCCTGGTAAGGCCATGGGATAAACGCCTTGAAGCCATTGGCACCTTCGGGCCGTTCCGCTTGGACGGCGCGTATGCGCACGAGGTGGTCAAATCGCTCTTCGAGCGTCTCGATATGGCCAAACATCATGGTGGCACTCGTCGTGAGGTCTAGTTGATGGGCTTGACGCATGACTTCCAGCCATTCCTCTCCAAGGCATTTGCCATTGGAAATGATGCGCCGCACGCGGTCGGCGAGGATTTCTGCGCCTGCTCCTGGCATGGAATCCATGCCAGCAGCCATGAGGCGCTGGAGTACCTCGCGGTACGAGAGGCCAGAGAGTTCCGCTACATGTACGATCTCGGGCGGGCCAAGGGCATGCAAGCGAAGCGCGGGATACCAAGCCTTCAGCTTGCTGAAGGTTTCTTCATAATATTCAATACCCAATTCTGGGTGATGACCGCCTTGCAATAATAACTGATCTCCACCAAGGGCAAAGGTTTCATCTATTTTACGCTTATACGTTGCATCATCAGTGATATAAGCCTTATGCGCATATTTCTCTGTAGGTGGCACGAAGAAATTGCAAAATTTGCAATTGGCGACACAGACATTGGTCGTGTTTACATTGCGGTCGATCTGCCAGGTGACGATGTCATTGGAGCCTGCTTTCTTGATTTTGCGGATTTCATGCGCAGTATACATGAGGTCGGCGGTGCTGGCATGGTGATGCAAGTACATGCCTTCTTCCTCGGTGAGGAATTCCAATTGGAGGGCTTTGGCCAAGAGATCGGTGGTAAGCATGAAGGAATTAGTGATTATTAATTATTGATTGATTCATTCTTAAGGAAAAGTTCAAATGATTTCATTTATTTCAGGAGCCTTCCTATAACCCATTCATCAATCAATAATCATTCAATGAATAATTTTAAACAGGAACGCCAAAGTTATTCAAAAGTTTCAATAATTAATGAACTCTTTTCTCTTTTAGGATAATTTCTCAAGTTTGTAGGCTGAAATTGTGGGAATTAATAATCAGTCAATTAATCAGTCAATCAATAATATCCCCTCATGACGCCAACCGAACTTTTTGCCCAAATCCAACAAAAACGTTCCTTTCTCTGTGTAGGACTCGACACGGACATCGATCGCATCCCGCAGCATTTGCTGACCGAAGAAGACCCTGTCTTTGAATTCAATCGGCAGATCATCGATGCGACCCTGCCTTATGCGATTGCCTATAAGCCGAATCTCGCTTTCTATGAGGCTTTGGGGGCAAAAGGGCTGACCAGCCTCCAGCGTACGTTGGATTATCTCCCCGCAGACGTCCTGACGATAGCCGATGCCAAACGAGGGGATATTGGCAATACTGCCGAGCGATATGCGAAGGCGTTTTTTGAGACCATGAATTTTGATGCTGTGACGGTGACGCCCTATATGGGGAGGGATGCCATCACTCCTTTTCTTTCACGACCTGGCAAGTGGGCATTTGCCCTTGCGCTGACCTCCAATGCAGGCGCAGCTGATTTTCAATACCATACAGACGGTGGAGAGAAACTCTATGAGCGTGTGTTGAAGCGTTCTGCAGCATGGGGAGAAAGCGCTCCTGGCGAATTGGGGTTTGTGGTGGGGGCGACACGGGCAGAGGCCTTACAGGAGGTACGGGCTTTGGCGCCGAAGGCATTTTTCTTAGTACCTGGCGTAGGCGCTCAGGGAGGTGATTTGGAAGCGGTCTGTCGTATGGGAAAAAATGAGATGGGTGGATTATTGATCAATTCGAGTAGAGGCATCATCTATGCGGGGAGTGGCAAAGATTTTGCAAAAGCGGCAGGAGATGCGGCTTTTGCGCTACAGTCCCAGATGGCAGGATATATTGGCTAAATCGGTTCAGGTGTAAGAATTTGGGCGAAAATGTGCTAAAATAATGAGATATAGATAGTCGATTTGTGCGGAAAAACCATAAATAACGAAAAGGTGAATCTTATTCTGGGTGTATTTTAATGTTAGGTAATAGTATAATTGGCACAGTAATTGATTTAACCTAGACGTATGCGGATAACAACTTAAATAAAGTGCTCCACATACAAAAAGACCCCCCTTGTATTTGTAGGCGAAGCTTACAATTTCTCTGAACATGTGAAACAGCAACCTTAGGCGGATTCCGCCCTGGTGACACGTTCTTAAAAATGTAGGGTAGTCTTCTAATAAATTGACGTCAATAGAAGCAATCCGTGCTGACACCACAAAAAACTGTCATTTAACGATTTTATAACTTAATAAATCTTAGTGTGATGATGAAAGATATTACTATTTGGCCTATGTAAAAATTCCTTGCTTCCATGAATTTGACACAGAGCTACTTTAGGTAGCTGCCACCAATATTTCATCTTGAAATAACTCGTAGTAAGACTTCTCCTCTAATTTAGCTTTTAGATAAACCTCGTACATGATAATCTGATTATCAGCCACTTCCGACTTGGGAAAGTTCTCGACAAAACTGTGGTAGGTAGCGTTAAGAGATACATTTCTTTTCTCAGTCGCAGCGCCATTGAGGCGCATGACAATCGTGGCAAACTTTTGCGCCTTAGCATACTCGCCATCAGACAAAACTTTCTTGTACTTTTTTCTTAGTGATTTGTATTTAGCTTCTATTAGCTCATACTTTTGAGCCTCATACCCGACGACAATTTCAAATATAGATAGGTAAAATTTAGCCTCTACGTCCAAGTCTTCGAAGCGTTTGTGTGTTTGGATACGGTGAAGAATATCGAATGCTTGGGCGTAGAGTTCTTGATTGAAGTATTGATCAGCTTGACTGATGAGCAAATAAAGCTCACTCAAGTCATTTTGGACAATGGCTTTATTGTTAAAAGCTTCCTTCAAGGTCTCTCCCGCCGCTTCTAGATTTCCCACCAACTTTTCATTATTGATCTTAGAGGTATAGTAGTAGATCGCATATTCATTGTAATTCTGCTTACCATACATCTTGAGGTCTTTCAACAAAAGCTTGATTTGATGTGCTTCTTCTGAGAATTGGAAGAGCTTCCGCAAGGTATTGATCAGCCAAATCCGCATTTGTAGGCGGAAGGAGTGATTGTTCCTATCAAAAAGCTTGTCCTTCTCAAAGGATTCGAAGGTCTCAATGATATAATCTTTGAGTTCCTGATAGACCCCTTTGCGCAGCAAGATGGCGCATACCGTTCGTGCAACAGAGATTTTTCCCGACGGAGAGTTGAAGATGTCCTGGTATTCTTCCAGGCGATCCTTGATCTGTTCCAGCAACTCGATCATGGAGGCCCCTTTCTGGCCTCTTGCGACGCTGAGGCGATTAGCCTTTTGAGAGACCATGCCGAGGATTTCGGTCGTAGATCGCTGAATATCAATCTTTTTGAGATTGGCATTTCGCTTTTCGATGACCGTCTCTATGTCAATGTTGATGTCCCGGCCTGCGAGCTGGACCATCTCGTCATAGACAACTTCGATCACGCTAAACTGGTCATGTGCCAGTGCCACTTTTTCGGCTTTTTTCAAGTAATGATAGGCTTCTTTGTAGATGCCCTTTTCCTTAAACAAGGTCGCTAGTTGAATATGGCTATGTGACTCAAGTGTATTTTTGTAATTAAAGTGATAAAACAGCAAGCTCTTTTCGAGGTTGCTCAGCAGTTTATTTCTGAGCCTGTAATAGCTGTTTTTGGTGCGGGCATTGGTATCGCCATAAAGCTGCGTGATGACTTCATCTTCTACTTCTTTGAATCCACCTGCACGGATCGCATCAAAGAGTACGATCAGCTTTTTTTCTTCATCTGCCTTGAAGCGATTAGAGAGGATTTTGAAGCGTCTTACTTCGTCACTGGTCAGATTTTCAATAATTCGTTCGAGTATATCCACTGCGCGGTAAGATCGGGGTTAAGTGAGGAACATGAGCGGAAAATAGGACTCCTGACCAAATAAGCATTCTGGTAAGGAAGAAAAATTATTGATTATTGATTGAATGATTATTGATTTAGAGGGCTGTTTGTTAATTAATAATGAATCAATCTATAATTAATAATTCTCTAACTGGCTAGGGGTGCGCCCTCAAGTTACTCAAAAAAACGGTTCTCTGGCAATTTTCGTGTGAAAGCTCATTTATTTGGCTCATCGAGGGTTTTAGTAGAGGATTGAAGAAAAAACCACAGATTACCCAGATTCCCACAGATTTTTTTCTTTAATCCGTATAAATCTGTGTAATCCGTGGTGAATGTTAGGCATAAAGTGAGCATTCCACTAAATGTCTCGATGAACTATTTATTGAAGAACCCCCAATTCTTTTCCTACTTCTGTAAAAGCCGCAATCGCCTTATCTAAGTGTTCACGGGTATGGGCAGCAGAGAGCTGTACGCGGATGCGCGCCTGGCCTTTTGGGACAACAGGAAAGAAGAAGCCTATCACATAAATGCCTTTTTCCAATAGCTTATCAGCAAATTGCTGCGCCAGTACTGCATCATAAAGCATGATGGGGACAATCGGGTGCACCCCAGGCTTGAGGTCAAACCCTGCTGCTGTCATCTGTTCCCGAAAATACATCGTATTTTCTTCCAGCCGATCCCGCAGTTCGGTGGTTTTGCTCAGGAGATCAAACACCGCGATGCTGGCACCTACGATAGAAGGGGCGACGGTATTGGAAAAAAGGTAAGGGCGAGAGCGCTGTCTCAGCATATCAATAATCTCTTGCTTGCCAGAAGTGAACCCCCCAGAAGCGCCGCCAAGGGCTTTCCCCAGTGTCCCTGTAATGATGTCCACGCGTCCGAGGACATTTCGGTATTCAATGGCACCTCGTCCTGTTTTTCCCACAAATCCAGTCGCGTGGCATTCATCTACCATCACAAGGGCGTCATATTTATCTGCGAGGTCGCAGATCTTGTCTAGCTGGGCGATAGTCCCATCCATAGAGAAGACGCCGTCGGTTACAATCACACGGAAACGTTGTGCCTGTGCCTCTTGGAGACACCTCTCCAAGTCGGCCATGTCATTGGTCGCATAGCGATAGCGAGCTGCCTTGCAGAGGCGTACGCCATCGATGATGCTGGCATGGTTCAATGCATCCGAAATGATGGCATCTTCTTTTGTCAATAAAGGCTCAAAAACGCCTCCATTGGCATCAAATGCCGCTGCGTAGAGGATCGTATCATCTGTGTGTAAAAAGGTAGAAATCTTCTGCTCCAATTCTTTATGGATATCTTGGGTACCGCAGATAAAACGGACGGAAGACATGCCATAACCATGGCTGTCAATGGCGGCTTTGGCCGCCTCTATCACAGCAGGGTGTGCCGATAATCCCAAATAATTGTTGGCACAGAAATTGAGAACTTTGGAAGAGGATAATACCTCAATTTCTGCCCCTTGCGGACTGGTGATTATTCGTTCGCGCTTATACAGACCCGCCTTTTCTATTTGAGCAAGTTCTGCTTGGAGATGGTCTAACATTTTTTGGTGCATAGCGTTGGTCTTAACTGGTCATTTTTCTCGAAATCTTCAGATTTCGATGTGCTAATATATAGGTAAATAGGGAAAGATGAGAAACTACTTACATACATGGATTGGGATCGGGCTTATTGGGCTCTTGGGGCTTACTAGTGCCTATGGTCAAGCTGCTCTTGAATTGAGAGATGTTTCCATTGATGGTGGGAATAATGTCATCTATTCTGGCGTGCCGACCGTATTCGGTACCTCGAGTGTCAATCCTGGGAGTGTCTTTATCCCGACAGGAGACTCCATTCAAATATGGGCATCTGTCAATGGAGATACCCCCACCTTGGTAGCCGATGACAAATTTCATGTTCCGCTATGGCCTCTTTCATCTGGCTCTACTGATACCATCAAGCGTGTCACGAACCCCAATTACATCGTTAACCCTGCCCGCTTTGGCGGTGGGGGAGGACTCGTTCATGACATCATCATCTGGCCTACTCGCATAAACGGTAGCGGTTCTTCTATTACCGTACCTACAACGGACACTGTACGCCAGAAAATTCTCTTTATAGATGCTGCAGGATTTAGAATAACCAATAATCAAGTAAGTGGCTGGAATTCTTTAATTGATTATGAAACCACTTATACAATCTTGGTAGCTATTCGCAATGATGGCATCGGGAGCAATACGGATCCTATAGAGTGCTACGTGAAACTGGACCAATATCCCCCAGTACGTATTCTGAGTACAATTTCTACTATTTCGGCGAATCACCAGCAGTCATTCTTGGTCGCTAATATTAGGCTACGGACCCTATTCAATAATATTCCTCTTACCGAGCAATTCCGTCTCGCCAATCATACCTTAGAATTATATGCAATAGAGCAAGGCCTCGAAAATAGTATAGAATCAGCCCACTATAGTGTAAATGCTAGCAATAGTTTCCCAGTGGAGTTGCTAAGCTTTGAAGGGGAGGTCGCTACCAATCAAATCGATCTGCAATGGGAGACTGCAACAGAACAGAACAATAGCCACTTTATCCTGGAGAAACTCGATAGGGAATCGCAACATTTTGCCCCTATTGCATGGATAGATGGCATGGCCAATAGCCAGGCCCAACGCACCTACAGTTTTACTGACTATTATCCATCGGATGGATTAAATACCTATCGTCTACAACAGGTAGACCTTGATGGTAGCCAGAATCCACTGGGAGAAGCCCTAGAACTTACCTTCACATCGACTGGCCTGGAGAGCAAGGTGATTTCCTTCCAAGAAGATCCCTTCTCCAATGAGATGACGCTTCGCGTCCAAAGCCTCGGCGGTACAGGCACCCTTCACATCTTCGATATGATGGGGCGGAAGGTGCATACGCAACAAGTGACTGCTGCCTCAGGCGTGGCAGCCATGCCTGTCCACTTAGGAGAAATGGCACCAGGCACATACATCTATCGACTTGAACTAAACGAAGCGCAGTTTTCGGGCAAAATGTTGAGGCCCTGACGGTTAGGGGAATAATTTTGAATGAATGCTAAGCCGCAAAAGTAAGCCCATTGGTTACTTTTGCGGCTTCTTGGTTTCTGAGAAGGTCATTTTTCTTGATAACATATTCTTGCTTTTTGGTGATCAATCTCCACCAAAGCATAGCTGCAATCAAGTTGCCTGAATGCTTTTCCAAGCGATAGATGAATTCAATATTAGGCTCTTCCTTATTATTGATGATTCTACTCAATCTGGTATAATGGATAGCTAAATCTTCAGAAAGAGATTTCTTGGTTCGTCCCAATATCCGTAAGTATTCTTCAATATACTTCCCTATGGTTTTCTCTTCAGAAAAAGGCTCACTTTCGATGTAATCTTCTATCTGAAACCTGAGCCGCATTAAGTCAGAAAATATTCGCTGCTCTTCTGTGCGTTCCCTCAATAACTTAAACCGAAACGCTCTTAATTCTTCATCAGCTTTTTTCTGTTCTGCTGCTGATAACTCTTCAGGGATAAGCATAGAATCGGCTATCTCTTCATCTGTTAGGGTCTTTCTTAATTCTTGGTATATTTTTTCATATTTCTTCATGGTCGATATATTTTTCAATTAATAGTTTTGATGACTCTCCAAAGACAGCCATTTGATTACCTACTTGGATGAAGCCATATCTGATGTGATAATGTTCAACTAATTTGGTTTTAGGGATTAATGAAACGAAGCCATCATATCCTTTTTTAAAAGCATTTTTACACGTAAAAGCAATCAAACAACCTGGTATATTTTTTATTCTTTTATTTCTCCCTTGATTAGCTATGGATGACTCTATCAGGTTTATGTGAATTCTAAATTCTTTTGGAATATCAATTAGTGAAATCAAACCAAGAATCTCTTCTTGATCTTTTAAATGAATTTTATAAACTGCATTTTCTTTTTCAATTGGCCAGTCAAATGTAAAATTGGGATTTTTCTTCAACCTTAAAATTTCTGTAGGACTTATTTTCTCAATGATACCCTTGTACTTTTCACCAGTTTCTGTGTTTATTAATACCATAATAAGTTAAATTGTTTTATGCAAAAAACCTAATTATATTTATGAAAACAATAAATATGATTACTTTTATTTCATAAAAAATGCCTTTCTCCCCCACCCAATTTGCCCAGCAAATCTTCTCCCCAGGTCAAGTCTTTGACGACTTGGCAGCAGCACTTTGGCACCACCAAAGTACCCAAAATCCCACGATTCAGCGTTTTTGCGAATTGCTAGGGGAGGAGAAACAAGAGTTCATTCCGATCTCTTTCTTCAAAGAATTTGAGTTGAAGACGGCGCCGCCCTGGGAGGCTGCAGCTGTCTTCCAAAGTAGTGGCACCACAGGGCAAGTGCCCTCTCAGCATTTCGTAAAGGACCTCTCGATCTATGAGGAAACAGCGATCAAAGGCTTTTTCCATTTTTTCGAAAAAAAACGCTATCGCATCCTCGCCTTGCTGCCTTCTTACCTCGAACGCCAAAATGCTTCTCTTGTCCACATGGTGA
>JAUIKF010000105.1 GCA_030430575.1 Bacteroidia bacterium
TTTTACGATGGGGATCATAACCAACTCGTTTTTGGAGAAGATTACGACTTTTTGACCTAAACTGAAAAATTACTTATTTCATCTAATGTACTTTATCTCTTGTAGATAGTTATGCAAGAGTCGAGTACCATATTACCAGAAAAGAACCCGTTAAAGTGACCACTATAGCGGCAATCAATGCTTTTGTGATGGTGGCAGGGGTAAGGTCTGGAATGAGAAAAATGGAATAGGCGGGGAAAAAGGTCAATAAGCAAAATAAAATAGGGATAGGGATAGAAACCCAAAAAAGCATCCTTCTTTTGAAATTGAAAATCAGCGTAGCTCCAAGAAATATAGGGATGAAGATCAGCTGGGTCAATGATTCAGGGCCAAAACAAGAAGCTACCATGAAGGTGGAGAAACATACGGTACCCAAAAGCAGGTATCTTGCGATGAAATACATCTGCTGCCGATTCCACCAAATGATTGAGAAAAATATCAGGATTTCTACCCCAAAAATCAGCTGGACAATGGGAGGATTGACTGAAGCAAAAAAGAGGCTCCATCCTAAGGTAATGACTGCACAAGCAATGGCGAGCTGATTGGTAAGGCGAATACGCCTTGCGCCGCTAAGAGACTGATGTGGAGAGGTCCCTTGAGCAGATATTCGTTCCCATATCTTTAGCCAGTTCATCTTTCCCAAATTATAAAAATATGTAACGATTGAGAAATTGGAAACAAAAAATCTTTATGCCTTAAAGCGTATGATAAAGCAGTGAAGCTACAAATGCAAAAAACCGCCCCCTATAATAGCGGACGGTTTTTAATTCTTGGTGACAAGTTCTACCCTTTGGCAGTTAGCTTGCAAATTTCTCTCGGGTGATCCGTCCCACTTCTTTGGCGAGCAAGATGAGGGCAATGAGGTTGGGCAAAGCCATGAGGGCATTACCGATGTCTCCCACTTTGGCTACAGTGGCTATCCCTTCTGCTGATGGCAGGGAGCCGATGAATAGGAAAACAATAAATAGAATACGGTAACCCGTTTTTATCTTAGAAGTTCCAAAGAGATATTCGGTACATTTTTCCCCATAATAACACCATCCCAATAAGGTAGAAAACCCAAAAAGGAAAGAGGCGATCATGATCAAGACATTGCCAGAAGGAATCACCTGATCAAAGGCATACATCGTCATATCAATACTCTGTAACGGCACAGTGCCATCTGCCAGTCGCTGGACCATTTCCCCTCCTATAGATACTTCTTCGGCAAATAAAGGACCTCTAAGATAGGCACCTGTCACAGTGATACAGAGGGCCGTAAGGGTACAGACGACAAGGGTATCGATAAACGTTCCCATCATGGCTACTTGGCCTTGTTGAGCAGGGCTTTTGGTTTTAGCGGCTCCGTGAGCGATAGGGGCACTACCGAGTCCTGACTCATTTGATAAAAGGCCTCTGGCTACCCCAGATCGAATGGCCTGGATAATTCCGATCCCGACCGCTCCTCCAAGTGCGCCTTTAGGCGTAAATGCAGAGTGGAAGATGGTAACAAATGCATCAGGGATTGCGGTGATATTCCAGAGAATGATGAAGATTGCAGCCAAGAAATAGAACCCAATCATCGTAGGGACGAGCTTCTCGGCTACTCCTGCAATCCTTTTTACACCTCCCAGAATAACAGAACCGACCAATACCGCCAATACCAATCCTACGATTCCTTGAATAAGGGTCGTGTTGGTAGTTTCACTTATAAGATCGAAGGATTTTAAGGAAGCGACTACGGACACGGCCATAGAGTTGGATTGGAACATATTGCCCGTGCCTATTAGACAGGCTACGATACATGCGGCAGCAAAAAAGACCCCTAATGCTTTCCCAAATTTACCTCCAACACCCCGTTCACAATAATACATGGGGCCACCAGACATAGACCCATCATCAGATGTGACCCGGAACTTTACGCCCAACACGGCTTCGGAATATTTTGTCGCCATGCCAAATAAAGCGGTCAACCACATCCAAAAGACAGCCCCTGGGCCTCCAATGGCAATCGCGGTAGCGACCCCTGCAATATTTCCATTTCCTACAGTAGCAGAAAGAGAGGTCATCAAAGCCTGAAAAGGGGAGATGTCGCCTTTGTCCTTGTCGGAGCCATCTTTTCCCATCGCTCCAGCAAGCAAAAGCTTAAATGCTTGACCAAATTTCCTGAATTGTACGCCTCCTGTAAAGATGGTGAGGAGAATACCTGTCCCCAGTAATAGAATGACCAAAAGAGGAATGCCTCCTAAAAAACTAGGCCCCCAACTCCACAATGTATCAGCTATCTTCGGCAACCATTCTTGTAGTCCTGATAAAATCGAAATCATATATGCTTCTTAATTAAGAGGTGAAACGAGCCGCTAAGATAGAGAATGTTTTCAATTTTGTTTGAAAAGGCGAACTTCAGTAGGGAATGGCTAGCCATTCCGACACTTCTCGCGTCTCGGAGCTAAAGCTAAACTGATACCCTATCCTGCTAAAATTCGTTTTCCCTTATTGCGACGGACTAAAGTCCAGTCGCAATAGTTCTTTGCCGCTCATTTTTACTATTGCGACTGGGTTTCAACCCGTCGCAATTGAGCAAACTCCTTTTTAAAAGGAGTTGATGGAGCGCTCGGATGCTCCCGCTACCACCCTTCTAGCAAAGCTGTCGAAAAACCCATGGCATCTCCCACAAGGGCCCGTACATCCTCCAGGGTCTGGAGGTAAGCTGTGTATTCAGGGGAACCCGCGAAGCCAATAAAGGGCGCACTGCCCAGCGGTTGTAAAATGTCTTGCTGGATCGTGGCAGGAAGGCCCAGCCTACTTTGGGGATGGTAGGCGAGCATCAATCCATAGCCGTACATGGCACTCCATTCTTTGCGAAACAGGGTGACGTCATAGCTTGGGGTGTCGAGCAGTTTTAGGTGGGCTAGGGTAGCGTTGAGGTGATGGACAAAAGTGGCTGACACGATGTTTTCCCATTGCAAAAATATCTCGTCACGTGCAGCCATGATCGTCGCTTCTTCCCCAGGGCCTATCACCATGGCAGCACGTCCTAACACAAAGGCGTCAAAAAGACGTGCTGTAAAATCAGTTGCGCCATTTGCGCTCAAATCACGCTTGCCTGCCAAGCGCGCAAAGAGATAATTGTACTCCGTCTCAAAATCAATGACAGCGTCCCCGTCACTATCTGCCACATAAGGGACATTTCCCTGCCCATCTATCTCTCCCGACAAAGCTTCAAGGCTAAAGCCTCCATAGTCAGCCGCCGCCCCAAAATAGCCAAAAGCCTGGTCCCAGGCATGTTCCATGGCAGAGTACCTTTTTCCCGAAAGAAAATCTGTATTATCCAAGGTATCGACCCATACAAGCAGGCTGTCTAAGGCGTAGTTGTAAAGCGTAGCCCCCATCACCGCTATCGGCAGCAATTGGGAGAGGTCTTGGCCTTCAGCCGTTGTATAGACGTCTGGGGTACCCAGGGCAGCAGATTGAGACTGTATGGCGATGTACTCGAACCATTCGGCGAGTTGTGTTTCGGGCGAAAAAATCCCAGGCAGTTCAGCAGCAATTTCGCTGAGTCTTGCATCCGCATCGATTCCCGTAAAAGCACTATCACTTTTGCCAAGTCCCGTTCCGACAGGCGTCTGGATCATGAGGGAATCCTCCACTGGAAGGGTATAATAGTCCATTAATTCCGCTATCGAAATGGCGGAAGCGCCGTTTTCGCCCAAAGCCTTTATCCGCAGCCCTAGATCGCTGATCAGTAATTGTCGAACCGTAGCTTCGGTATGGGAGACCGCAGAGAGTTCGGCACGTTGGAAAGTATATGTAGTGGGAATGCTAAAATCACAGGACCCATCATCCATTGTCGCTGCTGGATTATAGCTCGGAGAGGAAGGGTCCGTACAGCCTGGGATTTCTTCTACACAACTTGAGAGGAGAAGGATTAATGAGAAATGGAGAATGCTTGTCCTGAGCAGCGTCGAAGGGAAGAATGGAAAATGAGACATGGGGGATATTAAAGTTCTAGGTTTTAGGTTCAGGGTTCTAGGAGTAGGAAGGTTCTAAGTTCTATGTTTTAGGTTCTAGGTCAATTACTTAGAACCTAGAACCTCAAACCTAGAACTGCTTTTTCTAAAACCTAGAACTGCTTTTTCTCACAAGTTTTCCAAAATCTCAGCCGCTGCCTGGCGTTTGTAATGATCAGAAGATGCCATTTCCTCAAAAAGCGGCTTTGCCGACTCAATATCATTCGCCTTTAGATAGGCCAATGCCGTATACCACTGCGCATTTTCGATGAATGAACTCACAGGGGCTACCTGTTGGAAAGCAGCTACGGCTTCTGTTGCTTGGTCTTTTAGCAGCAAACTCATGCCCAAGCACATATAGAGTTTATTCCTGTTCTCAGCGGTACTGTCTGTCAAGAGGTCTTGGGTCAGGGTAATGGCTTTTTCATAATCTCCCTGGTAATAGACCTCACTCAGCTGATTGAGGGTGTCGGTGCTGGCACCACGCTGAAAAGACAGCGGAAATGGAGTGACATACTCAGCATATAAGCCTTCGGGCGTAGGAGTTTGCAATTGCTGGTACCCAACAAATACGGCAGCCAGTACGGCTACTGCTGCAGCAGCGACCATCACATAAGTGCGAAGGTTCAGGGTCCGTACGGTAGTCTTGCCAGCGGCCGCCAGCTCGTCATATACGCCATTCAGTGCATCGAAGCGCGCTTGGCGCGCATAGCGTCGGGCGGCATGCTCGGCAGTCACAAAGTCTACCAAAGCAGCTGTCAAGGCAGGTTCTGCCTTGCACCGCGCTTCAAAAGCAACGCGCTCCTCAGCTGAAAGCTGCCCTTGTAGGTATTTGTCTATCTGTTCTTCCAAAGTCAGTTAATTATTGATTGACTGATTATTAATTCCTAATTACCTCCCCATAATTTTCCTTAAACGTCCCAAACACTTATAACGCTGGCTAGAAACACTTCTGGCAGAACTGAATCCCAGTTCTGCTGCTATCTCTGCTGGGCTGTACCCTCGACCCGAATACCGCAGGAGGTCCTGACACCCTTTTCCCAGCTTTCCTATATAATGTTCTACCTGCTGGACCATCTCCACCCCTACCATCTGCCGCAGAAAATCCCGCGAGTCATCTGGTAAATCTGGAAACTCGTCCACCCATTCTACCTTTATAGTCGTATTTTTTCGAAACCTATCAACACATTTATTGCGAAAAATTCTCGAAAGATACGTTTTAAGGCTACTATCGCCTTTGAAGCGGCCACTGACGATGTGGTCCACTACTGCCATGAAGGCCTCTGTATAGGCATCGCGGGCCTCTTCATCACTCAATGCATACTTTGCTGGCCGTGTGGACACAAAATACGCAAATTGTCGATAGAATATGGATTCGTAACGGGATCGCTGAACCCCGCCTTGGCGGATGTGATCAATAATCACTTGGTCGCTATGTGCTTTTTTCCCAAACATTATTTCCGACTAAAATAGGGCTAGTCGGATTGATCACCAAATAAGGGGGGAGAAAGAGAGAAGGTTTTATGTTCTAGGTTCTATGTTTTAAGTTGATTTTAGACCTAAAACTCAGAACATAAAACGTAAAACTTCTTTTACCCATGAATGGCCACGATGGACCAGATGAGTAAAAGTGCTAGAATGGTTTGCCCACAAAGGATCATCAGCGAAATCGAATTTCGAGGATGCTGGATGAAAACCTTAAGGGTTTTTTGGACTTTTTTCATAGTAGGCGGACTGCGAGTGAGAATGCAGTATGTGGTTAAGCAAAAAAATGTAAAATAGTGTGTTTCCCTACACTGAGGGATAGAGTAGCAATTATTGGACCAAAAATGAAGAGAGTTCTATGTTCAGAGTTTTAGGTTCTATGTCGCCTCTTAACCTAGAACCTAGAACCTAGAACCTAGAACCTAGAACCTAGAACCTAGAACCTAGAACATAGAACATAAAACCTAGAACCTTTCCCCCCTACGGCGATACCACCAACGCATTGGGAAACACCCCAATCTCGGTCTCAGAGTCAGCGATGACTTCAAGGGTCGTGAGGTCCACGATGTAATACTTGCCTGGAGGGCCGCTGATCCCGTCGATGACGTGATGGGGTGGGTCTTCGCCGCCCACATTCTCCGAAGTGACAAAAAGCTGGCGACTGCCTGGTGCAATGCCCACGCCGTGAGGGCGCTGGCCCAGCCCGAAGATGCGCTTGACCTCTGTCAGCGAAGCTACATCAATGGCAGAGATACAGCCCTTGATACTGCCTTGGACAGCGGTGTTTTCTTCGTTGGCACAAGCTACAAAGATGCGCTTGCTGACTTCGTCGTAGGTCATCAGGCGCGGGAAGGCACCTACGGGAATGACCTTGACCAGGCTATGGTCACCGGTGTGGAAGACGCGGACATCGTTGGTCTTGTTATTGGAAATAAAGAGGAGGCTGTCTGCTTCTAAGAGGATGCAGTGGTAAGGTGCATATTTGGAGGAAGCAAGGGGTGCACCTTCGGAAGGGTCTAAGACGTATTTCTCCTGCGAAACAAACTGGTCGTTTTTGATCTCCCACTGGGCAAAATAATTGCCGCCAGCAGGTGCCACGTACAAGGTTTCGAAATCCAGTGTCGCGGAAAGCCCGTGCGGACGACTCAAGAGATCACTGCTGCCAGCAGCTTCATCCAACACCACCATATTCTCAGTGTCTAGCAAGGTCAGTTTGGTGCCATCTCCGTCATTGAAATGAGAAATAATGGCTCGGGTGCCGATGAGGTTGAGTTGAATGAGCGCGGGGTTACTCGCCACATTTACTGTACCTACCCGCTCGTAGGTGTCCGTGGTGTATTTTTCCACAATAGCGGAATTGCCCATGCCTGTGCCGCCACTTTCTATAAAAGTAATGTAGAGAAATTGCTGGTCGGGTGACATGACAATGAAATGAGGCGCCTCCAACTTATCGGGCTGTTGCCCGATTTCGATGAAGCGCATGAGCAGATTGCTCTTGAGGTCGGTGACTGCGACGAGATCGCTCCCCGCACAGAGGGAAAAGACTTTGCCCCCGTTCTGTGTCTCCTCCGCTGCCCAGCGATAGGTGCCGTCTTTGTGGGGAGCGCCGTTGTCGATCCAGTCTTTGATCGTCTGGACTTGGACTTGGGTGAGGCGGTCGCCAGTAGGTGGCATCGCAGGCGTGGCCATCACCCCCAATTCCTCAAAGGAATTCAAATGCTGAAAAAAGTGCGACCAATTGGGGCTAAAAGGCACGATGACCGCGCCAAAGTCCGACCCTTCCATGACTTTGCTCCAACTCTCCAAATCTAGCCCCCCTTCGAGGGTCGCACCTAGATG
This sequence comes from Bacteroidia bacterium, assembly GCA_030430575.1. GTDB lineage: Bacteria > Bacteroidota > Bacteroidia > J057 > J057 > JAUIGE01. The sequence goes on from JAUIKF010000105.1 coordinate 7,353, forward strand.
ACAGCCCGACAGGGCACAGTTGGTATTGACAATCGCTGCGACGTCCGATGGATACCCCGATTTGTCTTCCATGACAACAGGGGGATCGGGCTTACAGGCAGCAAAAAAGAGGAGGCTGAGGGAAATAATAGGTAGCAATTTCATAGAAATCAAAATTAGCAAAAATGGCGTAAATTGCGGCGACATTTAGGACAAAATGCCAAATACTTGCCCGAGTTTATAAGTGGCTATTTTTCATTCAATATTCAACATTCAATCATTCAACATTACCTCCTGAGAACATGATCAACATTGGTTTGCTAGGCGCAGGACATTTGGGAAAAATCCATTTACGGCTGCTCAAAGAGATAGAGACAGTGAGTTTGGTGGGGTTTTACGACCCCAGTGAAGCGGTGGCAAGCAAGGTAGCGGATGAATATGGGGTAAAAGCGTTTGGCAGCATCGCAGCCTTGCTCGCCGAGGTAGATGCTCTCGACATCGTGACGCCTACGCTCTCTCACTTTGACTGCGCGATGCAGGCCATCGCAGCTGGGAAGCATATTTTTGTCGAAAAACCGATCACCCATACAGTAGCAGAGGCCGAGACTTTGGTACAAAAAATAGAAGCAGCAGGCCTCAAAGCCCAGGTCGGCCACGTAGAGCGCTTCAACCCCGCCTTCCTTTCGGTTGCTGACATTGACCTGAATCCGCTCTTCATCGAGGGTCATCGACTGGCCGTCTACAATCCACGCGGCACGGATGTCTCCGTGGTCCTCGACCTCATGATCCATGACCTCGACATCGTCCTGAGCATGGTCGATTCGCCCCTTGAATCCATCAGCGCCAGCGGCGTCGCCGTTGTCAGCGACACGCCCGACATCGCCAATGCCCGCATTGAATTTGAGAATGGCTGCGTCGCCAACCTCACGGCCAGCCGCATTTCGCTCAAGAATATGCGCCGCCTGCGCCTATTCCGCAAAGAAGCCTATGTCGCCATCGACTTCCTCAAGAAGCAAAGTGAAGTGGTCAAACTCACCGAGCAGCCTGCGGGCGGGCCGTTGGACTTTCCCATAGAAACCGATGAAGGCACCAAGTACCTCGGCTATGAACTCCCTGAAGTCAAGGAAGTAAACGCCATTAAGATGGAATTGGAGGAGTTTGCGGCGTCTATCCTGCACGATGCGCCGATCCGTGTGTCCATTCAGGATGGCTATCGGGCGCTGAAAGCGGCCCATGAGATTTTGGCGAAGATTGAGGAGGCGAGGAGGAGAATGATTGAAGATTGATGATTGCAGAACAAGGATTTGGGAAGGACAGACAAACCTTCTTCAATCTTAATTCCTTGTTCAATATTCTGCAATCTTTTTTCCCCAACCAGTTACCTTTCAATTTACCGCTGGCATAAAGGGCTGCTGACGCCAAGATTCACCCTTTACACAACCAGCTAGATGAAACGATTCACCTTTTTAATCACCCTTTTTACCCTTTTCTCAACCCTCAACGCACAAGACCTCCACTGGGCATTCAATATTGGCAATACGGCCCCTGACGAAGCCGACGTTGTCTCAGAAATTGCCACGGACGCGGCCGGAAATGTCTATGCGACAGGCTATTTTCGCTCGACTGCTGATTTTGATCCTGATCCTGCCGCTACCCATAACTTGGTCTCCCATGGCCTCACCGACATCTATGTCGCCAAATATACCAGCGCAGGCGCTTTGGTATGGGCCTTTTCCATTGGCAGCGGATGGTTTGACAGTGGCGCAGGCATTGACTTGGACAGTGAAGGCAATGTCTATGTGACAGGTTCTTTTGGGGGAGCCAATGTAGATTTTGACCCTGCACCCGGGAGCAGCCACCTGCTCTCTGTCAATGGGGGCGAGGATATTTTTGTAGCCAAATATGATAACGACGGGAATTTTCTGTGGGCACATCATACGGGAAGTACTGGCGGCAATGAGGGCGGAGCTGATATCCTCGTCGATGGCGTAGACAATGTCCTGGTTACAGGGACTTTTCGGAATGCAAATGTAGATTTTGACCCAGGTATAGGCACATTTCCCCTATCCTCTAATGGAAATTCGGATATTTTTGTGGCCAAATATAGCCGTGGTGGTAGCCTCTTATGGGCCATCGGGATGGGAGGCGAATGGGTAGATGGAAGTTCCACATTAGGCGTAGATGCTGCTAACAATGTTTACTTGATAGGTTCATTCTCAAGCCTATCGGCTGATTTTGATCCACATCCTACCAACACCTTTATCCTGAATTCTCAAGGGAATGAAGATGCTTTTTTGGCAAAATACTCCAACGCGGGCGTCTTCGAGTGGGCCTTTAGCATAGGCACCATTAGCATAGAATTGGGAACTGGCATGGCCGTAGATCCTTCTGGCAATGCCTATATCACTGGAGAATTTCGGAGTGCCAATACGGACTTTGACCCTTCACCCGCCACGGCCAACCTCTTATCTTCTAATGGCAATGGCGATATTTTTTTGGCAAAATACAATAGCAGCGGTGCACATCAATGGGCTTTTAATATCGGCGGAACCGAATGGGACCAAGGAAGCGATGTGGCCCTGGATGGGGCAGGTCACGTGTATATCACGGGTTCGTTTAGAGATGTGAATGTCGATTTTGACCCCGACCCTGTGACGGAGCACTTATACAACTCAACCGCCATTCTGGATATTTTCCTCGCAAAATATACCACCGATGGCGTTTATGCGGGTGGGTTTCATGTAGGCGGAACCGAAAGTGAAAGTGGAAGGTGCTTGGCTGCTGATGCCAGTGGAACTGTGTACCTGGGGGGAAATTTTTATAGCCTAAATGTAGACTTCGATCCAGGGGCAGGAACCCACCTGCTCTCCACCTACGGTAACACCGATTTTTACCTTGCCAAATACGGCCCTACCGCCTTTGTCCTCCCCCCCATCTGCCCCTTGCCAGGGGGCTATATAGCGGAAGACATCGGTGATGTGAGCGGCAATGAAGGCCTGACCTGCAGGGATGCATCGGGCATTTACACTTCGACTGTGGCAGGTACGGGCATCAAAGGAGCCGCCGATGGCTTCCACTTTGTTCATCGTCCTGAGGCGGGGGACCTGGACCTTATCGTCCGCGTGACAGGCATTCAAAACAATGCCAGCCGCCAGGCGGGCCTGATGCTCCGCGAAGGCCTTGGTCCAGATGCGGCCAATGTCGCCATCGTCGTCAATGGCCAGCGACAGGTCAAAATGACCCGACGGTCTGCAACGGGTGGCGTCACCATGGCTGTCGCCACGGACGTGGCGCGCAGGCGCCTCAACTCCTGGCTGCGCCTCACCCGGACAGGACCCAATGTCATTGGGTATTACTCTTCCAATGGAACCGTTTGGGAATATGTAGGCACTGCTTCGTTTGTGCCAGCAGGTAGCTATGAGGCGGGTATAGCAGTGAGCAAAGGCGCCACGGGAGGTACCCAAGTATTCACCCTGGACAATTTTTCCGCCGATGGCGTCGCCTTGCGTACCGCTTTTGAGGGGCCAGAATGGAAGGTTCAACCCTATCCCAATCCTGTGAAAGATCAGCTTTCTTATCAAATAACCGCCCCTCAGGGCAGTCAAGTCCTCTTACGCTTGCTAGACCTCACGGGTCGTGTGGTACGTAGCGAAAGGCTGACACTTGACAGCCCGTTTTGGGAAGGAGAACTCAATACCTTTGACCTTCAGACAGGGGTTTATATCTTGGAAGTGCAAACAGAGACTCAGCGTCAAACGGTTAAGTTAGTAAAGGAATAAAATGGCTAAAGATTAAGTGAGACCTCGGAGGTAGGGAGTTCAAAAGTTGAAAAAGTTGGTTCAATTTTTAAGGAACTGCATTCGTTTAGTTGCCTGATTATCAGCTGATTGTTTTCTGGCCCATTGCACTAAATCGGTCATTTTTACC
>JAUIKF010000002.1 GCA_030430575.1 Bacteroidia bacterium
CCTCGTAACCGCCAGAATGCAAGGGTATACCGCTTTCCAAGCACTCAATGAGCTTTTTCTAAACCCAGATCAGATTAAAGACAGGCTCATATTGGGGCCAAGTCAAGTGAGGGCTGAATAGTTACAATTAATCAATAATCTATCAATTAATAATTCCTTTATCCCTCAGACTGTGTAATCCCGCTTCAATTTTGTCTTTCTCCAAAAGGGATGTAGTTACTAGCTTTAAATCTATAAGAAAAGACCTAATGATAGTTAAGTAGTGTAGATAGTAGTATTCTCTGCAAGCAGAAGCCCGGCCCTGACAACCGGGCTTTTCTTATGAGGTTGGTACAAGACGGTTTGCAAGATCGAGTGCAGCTCCCCTAAGTAAGCAAAGCGGACTCATTTCCCATCCATGTCTCAATAGGCTGGGCAGTCTCCTTTGAAGCAATTGGTACAATTCTTCAGGACGAATGAGGCCCATTTCTTTATAAGTAGCAGAAATCAGTTGTGCTGAAAAAAGCCCTCTTTCAGAGGCTTCAGCCGTTTTTCTGATGATATTATTAAGCAACTCTTCTTTGGAACGGGAATAAAACCGCCCTTTGATAGCAAGAAGCCAATTTTCTAGCTCGGGAAAAGTTACGGCATCGTCTTTTCGGTCAGGTAGCTCAAGCTTCCTATAGACATACAGGAAGTCCCTTCCATATAAATCCCTGTAAGCTGAAATCAATTCTTCTAGTGGAACTAGTTTAACTTCTTCGCGCTTAATTGCGCTAATATCAGCTTCCAAGACAAATGTTTGATGTTCGTCAGAGAGTTCATATACTTCACGAAGTTTTGAGGAAGGGTTTTGCACCACCATCGACACTTGGCTCCAATGACTGTCAGCTCCATCGGAAGCATAAGGCCCCCATGTTTTCAGTAACAGGAGATCTCCTGTCATCAAGGAGACTGTGTTGAGGCGCTTTTGAGCGTAACTGGCCATTAGCCATTTTTGGTATTGCTCTCCGCTAAATTCCCTTCTGATCCTGTTGATCCAGTTTTTGGCTTTCATAAGGCTAAAAGACTTAAAAAGGTTGAAAAATAATGCGTATAAGGTTATGCTTAAAACGCCGAAAAACCATCGGTCGTTTGTTTATCAGACAACTCTATTGGGTAGTGCACTTATTTTTGCATAAAAAAACCTGGGAAGGTGAACTTCCCAGGTTAGGTTATGTGTAATTTACGTAAATCGTCGAGGTCTCAGGAGCGAAAAACTAAATGCTTATGCAAACGCTACCAGTTTTCTCACTTTTTTGTTGGTGATGTCCATATTAGCTGACATAGCACTTCCCTTTGTAATAAGGTTCACAGGACGTTCTAATAAGTCTTCTAAAAAGTTTTTTAATCGCCTCCATAAGTCAAATCGGGAATTGTTGAGTTCCACTAAAATGTTGAGGTCTTGATTATTGATGACTTCTGATTTGGGTAGTTTTCCAAAAACGCCGATTTTAATGACGCCAAAATCTCGTTTAAGCTTTGCCTTTGTTTCACGTAGGGCTTCAACTACTCCTTCTGTTTCCGGGTTTAATACGATTTCTTTTGCCATGGTTACTTTACGGGTTCTAGGACTAATTTGTTCCAATCAAAGGAGCTTTTTACCAATACTACATAAAAGGGCAGCTATAAATGCTAAAAAAAATGGAAAATATGCTGATAAATTTGTTATTTTAACTCCCTAATCATTTTCTAAGCCCTAATTATGTCTCCTATCCAAGAGGATTTTCTCCATTTCATCTGGCGTACCTTACGTTTTAATGTCACACACTTAACCACCACTTGCGGACAACAGCTTCAACTTATCCACCCAGGCACTTGGAATCATAATCAAGGTCCTGATTTTTTGGATGGAAATGTGATGATTGGTGAAGTAAGATGGCGTGGCCATATCGAACTACATATTCATTCTAATGAGTGGTATCATCATAAACATCATAATGATCCCAACTATAATAATGTAGTCTTGCATGTCGTGCTATACGGTTCTGAAAAGCCCATTATCCGCGAAGACGGCACGTCAATTCCCGAACTAGAACTAAATGGTCGGATAGCCCCTTACCTGTTTGAAGCATATCACGATTTGGTAACCTCAAGCCAAATGATCCCTTGTGCCTCATTAATTGAAACAGTTAACCCATTTCATCTATATCGATGGATCGATCGGCTCGCCATAGAGCGAATAGCTACCAAAGCTACTGTACTCAAAGATCGAATCGAAGAACTCAATGATTGGGATCAATTAATCTGGGAAGAATTGGCTGCTATGATGGGAGGGACTGTCAATAAGGAAGCCTTTCGGCAAGTGGCCATGCGTGTGCCATATAAGTGGATGACTATATACAGAGAAAAGCCGCTTTGGTTGGAGGCGCTACTGTATGGGGCTTCAGGCTTATTAGATGGGAAAATAGGAAGCGATTCTTATGTTAAGGAATTAGCATCAATATGGATATTTTTACAAAAGAAGCATCAAATAACAACAGAAAGCAAAATCCCAGTTCGCTTTTCGCGCATGCGGCCTGCTTCGATGCCTACCATCCGCTTGGCCCAACTGATTGGCCTTATTCGAATTTTTCCGCGCCTGACACAGCTTTTACTTCCTGAATATAGGCTACGCTTCATGCAAGAGGAAATAGATGTATCTCCTTATTGGCATACCCATTACATATTTGAACGAGAAACCGCTTTTACACATAAGTTTTTGGGTAAAGCACAAAAGAATATTTTGGTGATCAATGTCCTAATTCCGCTTGCTTACTTATATCATCAAGCTCATGGAAAGACTGCATTGGCAGAGTTGGTAGAAAATGGACTTTCGACTATTCCTGTAGAAAAAAATAAAATTACGAGGCTATTTGATACATGGGGTATTTCGGCGAAAAACGCTGCCCAATCTCAAGGAGTCATTCAACTCAAGAAGCATTATTGTGACAAAAAACGATGCCTTGAATGCGAAATAGGGTATCAATTATTGAAGAAGTCAGGCTAAGGTAAATTCCCTAAAATGGGGTTTGCGATCCAATCGCGATCTAGCGATATTTACAGGATTAACCTATCCGATTATGATCCGCTTATCATTTCTTCTTTCTTTTATTCTAATTCTCTGTTCTTTTTCTCTTTCTGCTCAGAATGGGACGCTTACTGGAAGCGTGAAAGATGCCAATACAGGCCAGGCCCTATCAGGTGCTACTGTGTTTATTATTGGTACTTATAAAGGGGCATATACAGATGAAGCGGGCAAATTCAGTATTCCAAATGTTAAATCAGGCGACTACTCCATTCGATTCACCTATGTAGGCTATGCAGAGAAAATATATAACGGAATCACTATTGAAAGTGGAAAGACCAAACGGCTAGAGGTAACCATGGTAGAAGTGGGTGCGACGTTGGGTGAAGTGGAAATTGTGGGAAAAAGAGGTCTGATTGATCTGGAGTCAGGTAAATCAGAAACAGATGTGTCGGCTAGTGATATCGCGCAAATGACGGTAAAGAACGTCCAAGAAGTAGTAGCGATGCAGGTAGGGGTAAGTGAAAACCCAGACGGGATTCAGATTCGAGGAGGAAGGGTATATGAAACAGAATATCTCGTAGATGGAATCAGCGCACAAGATCCCCTTGCAGGAACAGGGTTTGGAGTAGATGTAAATGCATCTGCCGTGCAAAATGTGAAAGTTATAACAGGGGGAACAGGTGCAGAATATGGGGGAGGTACCTCTGGTGTGATTGCTACACGTATCAAGGAAGGTTCTAGTCGATATGAGGTAAAAGGAAGTTACCGACGTGACAATCTTGGGTACAACACCAATCAAGGCCCCAGCTGGAATACAGATGATGGAAATATATCCTTAAGCGGTCCTATACCTTTCACCAATGAAAAAGTTACATTTTTCATCAGCGGTAGTGTTTTTTTATCAGATAACTACTTTGGTCCTACAGCCGGCCAATTACACAGTTCTCTTTTTCCTTCAAATGATTCCCTCTGGTCGCCACGCCAGGACAACCGTTGGTCGAGCACATTCAAATTAGCTTATCAAATAAAGCCTGGCCTAAAATTTAGCTTTACCAATCAGCAAAGCTTAAACATCAACCAGAGCACTCGTTCACTTCAAATCATCGGAAACGATGAGGTGGTACGCCCAGGTTTTCAGTACGGCTTTAGCTTAGACCTAGATCACGCCAACACCTATACCCACCACTCCAACCTGAGTGTCGCGAATCTACGTGGGATTATCGGTGAGCAATGGAGCTTTGACGCTGCTGTGGGGCGGCTTTTCACTAACCTGAGAGCAGATGCCAATGGTCGCCCTTTTCGTACTTCAACGGTAGATCAGATATTTGATCCACAATCAATCGTGACAGGTCAAGTAGACATTTTTAATCCCAATGATGAGATCGTATATGTCTTTCCTGGACCTGGGCTAACCAATAATGGCGGAATAGCGACCCTGTGGCACGATCACTATGCAGAAGAATATACCTTTAAGACAAAATTCACCTACAAAAGCAAAAACAAGGTTCACTACCTAGGAATGGGGTTTGAGCACAAAGAACAGACCTACCAGTGGATAGATGTGACTCGCCCTTGGGTCGGTGCGCCGATTCAGATCAATGATACCTTGACGACGCCTTCGACTAGTCTTGGACGCAGCAGTGACTTTTGGAAAGCAAGTCCCGCGACTGGTGGCATCTTTTTTCAAGATGAAATTCGTTACAAAGGGATCATTGCGACGCTTGGCTTGCGCTTCAACTATTGGGCGCCTAGTGCCTTTGTCGACAATGCTGTAGAAGATCCCGCGGCACCTGTGTTGGAAGCAACCAGGGTGGCTTATCAGGAGCAAACTACGCGTTTTTTGGGGCGGCGATGGAAGGCTCGCTTATTGCCTAGGATCAACGTCTCCTTTCCCGTGACCGAAAATAATGTCCTCTATTTCAACTATGGGCATTCTATGCGTCTTCCTCACCCACGTTTTGTCTATGCAGGGTTGGATCCCGTCTATCAAGATCGATCTTTCCTTTCCAATCTTGGTAACCCCAATTTGAATCCAGAGGTCACGGTTTCTTATGAGGTAGGGCTAAAGTCTCAAATTACGAAAGACCTCGCCCTCACCGCGACAGCGTTTTATAATGACAAATTTGACTATATCGTCAGTCGACGGATAGAGGTGAAGGACGCTACAGGACGATTTGTGGAAAAGACTTTTTTCATCAACCAAGACTATGCGCGAATCAGAGGCCTAGAATTGGCTTTAACTCGGCGTCTTGGCAATAGCTTGACCGCTACCCTCAGTGGCGCTTATCAAATCGCCACGGGCAAGTCAAATAGTGCGGCTGAATCTTCCCTCCAAATTCGTCAACAAGGGTTTGTAAATACCACAAAAGAGCAATTCCTCGCTTGGGATCGACCATTTGACATGAAGTTGTGGTTGGCCTTTACGCCTGACTCTACGGTGTATTTGGGGAAAATTCCTTTAGAAGGATTTCGTGTGACCATGACTTCTAGTTTTAAGTCGGGCTTGCGCTACACGCCTTTCTTCTTAGCACAAGTAAATGAATTCTCTGGCCGTCCAGAATATGAGCGGATCGATGATCAGCCTTTTGCCAAGGTAGGTTCACCTTGGTTCTGGCTGAATATGCGCGTCAGTCGCGATTTTTTCTTAGGCAAAAATAGGAACAGTTCTTTGACCTTGTATTTCGAAGTCGAAAACCTCACCAATTATCGCTCTGCAGCCATCATCAATGGGGTGACAGGCACGGCTTATGAACTCGGTGACCCTGTCCCGCTGACTTGGAGAGATGTCAATTATCCTGATCCGCAGGATAGAGGCTTGCCACCGCTGAATCCAGCGCGGTATTTGGCCCCTCGCCATATTTGGTTTGGTGGACAGTTTAGTTTTTGAAGATGACATTCACTATCCAACCCTAATTTTTATGAAGACGGTAGTTTACATTTGTTTTTTGGTAAGCCTATTTGGCTTGACTTCTTGTGGGCTTGTGGTCAAAGTCGCCAGTAATTCCTCAGTTGAAAATGAAGCTATACCTCCTGATTTTGGCAAAAAAGGGGAGATTTTACTATGTACTTTAGATTTAAATGAAAAAAAGAGAAATAACCTATTATTAAAAAAGTATGTCGAGGAAGAATACCATGGGCCTGTTGAGTTTGTTTCATTGAGTGACCTAACAAACTCAAAGTATAGGAATAAAGGTAAATACAGGTATCGGCTATTTGCAAGAGAGTTTCACAATGGATCTGCATACTCAACCAAGGTCTCCGTAATTGACCAAAGGACATCATCTACGTATACATGTCGCGTAACATCATCTTTCTATGGCAAACTAATGAAAGGCTACCTTCGCGCGTTAGAAAAAAAGCGTTTGGAAGAACAAGGGGGAAATTAGCATACTTCTTAGATTGGGTAGGAAAAACGGTAGAATCTTTATTCAAGATTTACATAATATCAGGATTCCATCTCTACCCCTATTATCATGCATTATACCCTAATTTTCCTCCTCCTCTTCTCCACTTCCTACGCTCAGTCCATCAACTGGAAGCAAATAGACCAGCATACATTCGAAAAATGGGTGCTTTTTCAAGTAAATGACTTACGGGACAGTTTAGGTCTGTCTACGCTAAGTGTCGATCCTATTTTGGGAAAGGCTGCTTCAGACCAGGCTTATTATCAAAAGAAAACGAATAAGGTCACCCATGACCAGGTGACCTTAAACAAGGAAAGCCCTTCACGGCGCATCGCTTTTTATGGAGGCACACATAGCCTTACAGGCGAGAATTGTGCAATGGTCAGTGCAAAGCGATATGGAAAATCCTATCAGCGCCTAGCGCGCGCCTTTTTCCTTGGCTGGCTGAATTCGCCAGGGCATTATGCCAATATGGTCCACCCCGACTACCACACCACTGGCATCCGATTCTCAGTCAATTTAAAAACAGGAAGGGCCTATGCTACGCAGGTTTTTGGCGGGGTGCCCTATGTGCCCCCAAAAGACAATTCCTCTCCTAGGGATGCTTTTGGCGTTTCAGACCCAAATAACAAAGCCTGCAAAAGGCTGGAACCTTTTCGTCACACAGCAGAAGAGCTGGGGAGCTACCTGGAAACCAGAGGAGACTCCATTTTCATTCATTTCCATGATTTAGCTTACCTAAAAAGGATGCTGAGGCATCCCAATGACGGCCTAGCGCTCGATTTCATCGAACCCAGACAATTGCCCTGTGATGGGGCAAATGTCTTTCACGGCTCTGCCGTTTTTGATGGCGTCATGCGTCCGCCTGTGTACCACTATGAATTGTTTCAATTGAATCGCGCTCAGCGAAAAAATCGACTTGTCAGTTTTTTAGGGACTATTCCCAAAAACCTTGAAGCGAACTACCAAGTCAATTTACTGACTATCCAGGAAAGACACTTATGTCGATATTCTTACCCTGTGGATGTTCCACAAAGAGACATTCGAGACTTTGAGTTAAAGCCGATCTGGATGTTGACTTCCGGAGAAATTATACCTGACTCCATTCATGCACAGGCGGCCCATGTAGTTCATTTTGAAAAAAATGTAACCACTTATGAGCAGGAAGAATTTCAGAATTTATTGAAAGAAATGGGCAATTTATTGCCATTTCTTCAAAAGGTCCACATCCATGCTTATAGTTCTGTAGAAGGAGATTCTGCTATCAATATGCGCTTGCAGCAAGAACGGGCAGCGCAAGTGAAGGCTTATTTTACCCAATTGGGAATAGCAGACAGCCTGATTTCATTTGAGTCAATAGAAAGCTGGGACCTTTTCTATGAACAAATAGATAGCACTGAATACGGCTTCTTGGCTGATTTACCTCAATCGGAGGTAAAGGACTTGCTGAAAGACCCTCAATTCGAGGAAGAACTTAGTTTTTATTTGGCCGAACAGAGGCGGGCTATGGTAGAGATAGAGATCGCAGGGCGGTATGACAACCAGACACCTGCACGATATTTGGCACCAGCTTATTATCAATTGATAGAACAAAAAAACGTCGAACAGGCCTGGATTGTACAAAGTAAGATCATTCGTGCCTTGGGCAAGGTTGCGGAGATTTCAGCGATGGGTTTATTAGGCAAAAGCTTTCCCGATAGCCTTCCTTTTTATCCGCTTATTAATAATCAAATGGCTGCGATGCTCACTGAAAGCGGAGAGATAGTTCCTTGGACCTTGGGGAAAAGCAAGCTTTTATGGGGAGAAACGGTCCACGAGTGGCTCACAGACTCTCTTGTACCTCTCCCGATGCGCTATCACCTTCTCCGTCAAGAGGTGAAAAAATTGAGTGATTTTGCGAATACCGACGGTTTCGAAGCCTTTAGGCCCAACCTTACCGCAGAAGAGATTGAAACGGCTATCGTTCATTTAGATGATAGCCTTGGGTGGGATAGGCTAGGTATCACGGATTATCGCAACTTTCTCAGCCGCCTCATGATCAATTTTCACTTAGCTGCCGTCGACTATCATTACTATAAAAATAACTATAGACAGAAAATGCGCTCTATGCGTGCTGTGCGTTCCTATTTCCTGCAATCAAATGTCACTGAGTCAGAAGCGCATCGCCTTGCCCTTTACTTCAATAGACATCAATATTATAGCTGGGCGATAGAGGTCCTTGAGCCTTGGGCAAAGCAGGAAACGGTGCGTACGAACGTGTTGTTTGATTTTATTCAAACGCTCATACTCTTGAGGAATGACATGGAATTCAAGGAGCTTAACGTGTACTTAAACCGTCTAATAGATCGTGATCAAGCGCTTTTCTGCCATTGGGTTGATAAGTATTATCAACTTCGGCGAACCCCTGAATTGAAGGCATTGGATTGTGAAATATGTCATTAGTGGAAATGAAGGTCAAAAACAGGGCTTTTTTAGTCTTTGTCAGCCCTCTAAAATTACCCAATTTGTTTCTGAGGCTTTCAGCGTATTTTTATCCAACTAAGGCCGCATGAAACTGACTTAATTGTTGTTTCATGGAGACATTTGCCAGACCTGTTAATTGAAATGAAAAATCATTGTTATAGGCTTTTCGAATGAGAAATGTTTTTCCCACTCGCCGCCTGCCATAAACTGCTACAAACTCCGATTTTCGGGAGATTAAATAGGATTTTAACCTTTTAACTTCTTCTTTTCTGCCAATTAGTGGATTCATCTCAGTTTTTGTCGCATATCACTGTGGAATCTGCACCGTCTTTTTCGTTGCTGCCCCAAAAATGCCGTAGCCATTTTCGACATTAGTGTAGACAACTACAGATTCTGAGGGGAATAAACCGATGTCATCGATGTCGCTTCCCCGTTGAAGATTGACTTTGTCGATGTATTGATACCAATCTGCATTAGCAGATAAGGAGGTAATGATAAGCTCAGTGAATTCCATGTCAAAAATTTCATTAGGTGCGAGGTCCGAAGTTGGCAAATAACAGAGGAAGTCGATCGTACCAGAGGTTCCGTCAAATGTCTCATCTTTCCCATAACTCTCTAGTGCTTCATACCCCCCATCACCCGCTTCTTCAGCTACGCCTTCGACATAAATATCCATGGTGAAAATACTGTCAGGAATGCTGGGTTCAAAAGTATTCCGCACGGTAATTTGAAGATGATTGATTCGGTAGAAATTTTCTATCGCGGCGGGGTCATCAACGGTGATTCGTAGCAAAGATTGGTACTCTGCATAGCCATCACCATAAACCTTACGAAAAGCGTTTTGTGCCACTTCTGCTTGTGTGATTTTCATGGCTTTCGGCACCGTCGTCTCTGCTGTAACTGACTCATAGTCAGGATGTGAGACCTTGATGCTATAGGTATGGTCGGCTTGGGCTAGGTGATTTCTGAGGACATATTTACCCAAGATGATTTCTCCACTTCCCCAAAAATCTTGCACGGTCGTATCCCTATAAGCCAGCTGCCCCAGTGATTGGCCATTGTCCAATATTTCTACTGTTGCATCGGTGAGTTGGATATTTTCTGAATCCACGTCCTCTAATGGACCATAACTCCTTGATACATATACTTCAATAGAATCACCAGCACTTAGTCGTGCATTGACCACAATTTTGGGGTCATGAGGAGGAAGGGGAAGCTCGACGGATTTTTCGCAAGCTGATAGGAGTCCAAGAAGGACAATGAAAAGGCAGAAAAATTTATACATGAGTCGCATGATTTTTTAAATAAATAGGCACTGTTTTTTTATTCAACATTAGTCATTCAATCATTCAAAATTGTTTTCTCATTTTATCTTGAAACTATAACTGACAGAAGGAATGAACGGGAAAAGGGCAAGACGCCTTAGGACGGGTTTTCCACTACCTTCCCCTGTGAATACATTTCGGTCTCTTCCCAAGAAGTAGGTGTAGGGATTTTGGCGACCATAAGCATTATAAATACTGATATTCCAGCTTCTTTCGCCCCATTTTGTTTCTTTATGAAAATTGATGCCTAGGTCCAGCCGATGATAGGATTCCATGCGAAAGCCATTGCGGCCATTTTCATACAACTGAATCCCGCTGCCAAACTGAAATCCCGCGAAGGTTCGTCCAAAGGATCCATTAGGGCTGAATTCGTTGGGGAAAATCACTTGACCATACCCCCCACTGGGCAAGGTAAGGGCATTTCCTGTACCATAAACCCAGGTCCCTGAAATACTGACTTTATCCGACAAGTCATGTGTTACCACCACACTGATGTCATGTCTGCGGTCAAATTTGTAGGGAAAAGGCTGTCCTGCATTCAGGTTGTCAAATTGACGGTTGTTCCAAGAGAGGGTGTAGCCGATCCAGCCTGTGGTTTTTCCTTTCTTTTTTTGGAGTAAAAATTCTGCCCCATATGCTTCGCCGTGGCCTGAAGTCTCCACCAGCTCTTGCCAGTCCGCCCCAGCTACTCCTAGGAAGAAGTTGGTGCCTTCTTTGTAAGCAATCATTCCATCCATTTCCTTATAATACCCTTCTACACTCAGCTCAAATTGATCCCCAAAAACGGAGGAGGCTACCCCAAAAGCCGCTTGCCAAGACTGCTGAGGCGGGACCTTGTCTGTAGCAGGTACCCAAATATCGATGGGTAATCCCACAGTAGAATTCGTGAGGAGGTGAAGAAATTGGGTCATCTGGACATAAGATCCTTTCAAAGACACGCGATCTGTGAGCAAATAGCGGGCTGAGGCACGTGGCTGGAGGGAGAAATAGTCTTTCTTATTTACCCGATACATCACACCATGCACCCCTACATTCGCGCTAAAGCGATCCCCAATTCTAAAGTTGTTTTCGATATAAGCGGTAGCCTCGACAGATTTTTGTCGCTGAGCGGCAATGGTGGTATCAATGAGGCTCTGGTTGCTTTCTGCAATTCTGAATCCTAGGAGTCCTGGCGTGAATTGGTGATAGATACCTGAGATGCCAAATTTGATGTCATGATTTGGATTAGGGTAATAGTCAAAATCGAGTTTTGCCGCTAGGTCTTTAATTCCCGATTGATAGCCCAGGAAGGCCTCGGTACGGGTGATTTGCTGATTGTCTGTGAAAACGTCCAGTACATCGTTTTTGACGTGAAAACGGTAATTGGTGAAGGTCGTGGTTAAATTACTGAAAAGGCGATTTCCCCAAATGTGGTTCCATCTCAAGGCCGCCAGCTTATTTCCCCAAAGGGTGCGGTTCTTTACATCATATTCCCAATAGTTGTCATCCCCTGGTGCCCCATTTGCTTCGGCGACACTTACCCCCAAATTATCATCTCCTAAATAGCCACTCAGATAAAGTCGATCCTTGTCTGAAAAAATATAATTTACCTTCGCATTTAAATCATAGAAATAGTATCCAAAAGAGCCGATTCCGCCACTAGCTGCCTTGGAAAGCGGTCTGGTAAATAGGTCCAAATAAGTCCGCCTTCCTGACACAATAAAAGAGCTTTTTCCCTTGACAAGGGGACCTTGGATAGAAAGTTTAGAGGCGATATTGCTGATGCTTCCCTCTGCCTCAAACTTGTTGAGGTTGCCTTCTTTCATGCGAATGTCAAGCACGGAAGACAGGCGCCCGCCATATCGAGCAGGGAAACCGCCTTTCACCAGCTTCACAGAACTGAGTGCGTCTGCATTAAAAACAGAGAAAAAGCCCCCCAAATGGCTCACATAGTAGAGTGGCACATCATCTAGCAGAATCAAGTTCTGGTCAGGACCGCCTCCCCGCACATACAGCCCTGTACTGCCTTCATTGCCCGATTGTACACCGGGAAGTAGTTGCACGGCTTTGATGACATCCACCTCCCCAAGCAAAGCTGGCAGTCGCTTGATCTGCTCGATGGGAATAGAGACTGTGCTCATCTCTGTACGTTCTTCAATTCGCTGCACATTCTCTGCAATGATTTCCACTTCATCTACCGCATAATAGTCGAGATTTAGGGTAAGGACCGTGTCTTGGGTCAATTCAAAAGGAATCTTGACACTTTGATAGCCAGCATAGGCAGCGACGAGTTGGACAGATCCTGCGTCTAATGTCAGGCTGAAAAAACCAAAATTATTGGTGAGGGCTCCTTGAGCGGTCAATTCGTCATAGACTTTGGCGCTGATGAGTTTCTCGCCATTCTGAGCGTCGACCAGGTAACCACTGATGGTGTGCTTCTGGGCCAGGAGCTGTCCTCCCCAGCATCCCATGATGATCAGGGTGAGGAGGAAGCTTAGTTTGAGGAGTTTCATAAAATAGAGGTAAGCATTTAGAAAAAATTCTCCCTAAGGACAATTTGGTGGATGCTTACCCCTATTTGGCTACTTTTTCAAAATGGCTTTGGTGAATGTGTGGGGAGGGATGTCTTGGTCAAAAGCCAGTTTGATGATTCGAAATTCTGTGCCTTTTCCGTCTTTGAGCATGTCCTTATAGGTCATCGTCATGGGATACCAGCGTTCATCGATCTGCTGAACATTGCTGAGGGTCATCCGTTTGAGCAATTGGCCACTTTTGGCGTACATCTCCTGTCTGAGCGGAACAAAACGCTCCGCATCTACCCAAAGCTTTTGGGAGTGGTAGGCGATGTCATCTACCTTTGCAAGCAGTTCTACCACATAACACTTTCTATCGTCGATGATCTCCTCTCCGGTGCGATTGGCGTCATATACATCCAATAGCGTACGGTCGTCCATCATGTCTTCATAGGACATGTCGGAACCCATCACAGACTGGCGAAGCATGTGCCCAGATATCTGAATGATGCGATCGGTCTGGGGCGTGTAAATCCACAGTTTTCCTTCAACTTTGAGCATCTTGGTGCCTGCCTCGCGGGCTGGGGAGAGGTATTCGGAGAAAGATTGTTGATTGCCCACAGACCAGGTCTTGGAGGTGACCGTGCGGTCCCGACGCTTGCCGTGAATGATCATTTCCGACTCAACGACACGGTTCTCTGAGGACATATTCGCATCGACTTTCTCGATGATTTCTTCACCCGTCGGTTCAGTAATAGGTGCATAGGTGAAAGCAGTTGTTCCCATAAAAAGGAGAACAAGGATAAAGATATGCTTGATGGTTTTCATGGTATTTGGTAAGAAACAATTTTGAATGAATATACTACACTTCTAATTCCTTAAATAGTTGGGCAGTTTGTCTCTTGTAAATGCCTATTCCTGATAATGCCGTGCCTAAGACCATGGAAAAGACCCCTGGAATAAAGCCAATCACGAAGGCGTCTGGGGTGACAATGGAACGGTATACTTGGGGCATCATCATAGATGAGCTTTTCATCAAGGAACTAAAATCAATGCCATTTTCTTGTAAATAAAAGGCAACGGATATTCCTAAAGCTGTCCCTACGATAGACCCGATAATGCCGATCAGAATCGCTTCATAAATCATGGTTTTATAGATATGCTTTTTTTCTTCTCCCAATGCTAACCGCAATCCAAACTCCGCATATCGTCGCAGCCCGCCTAGCAATCCCGTATTCCACAGCACAATAGACATCATTAGGATAAAGACAGAGACGAGGATGCTGCGCATGTTTTCGCTCATATCGATCATTGACATCAAGAGCCCTTGCTCTTTGAGGCGTTGCATGGTTGGCGCGTATTCGTCCTCGGGGTCTGCATGTTTAGCATTAAAAGCAGCGGTCATTTCGAGGGCCTTTTTATCATGGTATACATTGTCTCCAAAATATCCCAAGACCTCTGCTGCCGCATCTTCCATATCTAGCGCCTGCTGCGCATCGGCTAGATCTACGATGATCGCTCCGCGGTCAAGTACCGTCGATCCAAAAGACAAGGTGCCTACCACCTTGAAGTTTTTGAAAGCCATGCCGCCGTCCATTGTGGATCCAAAGAGGAGGACTTCGTCATTGAGGTTGACATGGAGTTTTTTGGCAAAATCCTCACTCAAAAGTGCTTCGCCCGGCGCATTAGGAATCCTTCCCTGCTGCAGAGATTTTTCCATGTTCATCCGTTCTGGTTCCTTGGTATTTGGAGAGAGGAGGTCTACTGCTTGCCCAAATGCTGGGCCTTGGGCTTTGGTCTCTCCATTGGCATCGGGCACATCGATCAAGCCCCCAAAATTGATGCGCTGGACCCACTCCATATCGGGATAGTCTGCTTCGAGGGTTGAAATCAACTCTTCTACCCCGATGAGTGCGAGGTCATTGGGCCGCTGGGCTGCGTTCTCTGCATAGGCTTTTGTCATCACTTTGACATGCCCTGTCGTAAAATTGGCATTCATGTCAATGGCATCACTGAATATGCCCTTCATCCAGGTCGACAATAGCACCGTGAGAAAGACCCCAATAGCAATCACGACAATCGGCAGAACACTGCGGCTCCGATCGCGAAGTATGCCTTTTAATAAAAATGAAATCATTAGATTTTGTGGTTTGAATTAAGGTTGACTCACTGAATTTTGCCCTTCAACGCTTCTGTTGGTTTCATTCGGGCGATTTTCCTTGCAGGCATGTAACTGACGATCGTAGCGGAAAGCACGACCAAAAGAATCGTGCCTACAACCAGGCCTAGGCCATATACAGGAATGATTTCACTTGAAATGGGAAGGCCTGCGCTGTCTGTACCTGCAGGCATCGGAATGCCTACTTTATTCAGATAGATAAATAGGGGAATGCCATACAACGCACCTAGCGCTGCGGCGAATAAGCTATGCGCACCACCTTCTATGGTGAATAATTTCACGACCTGTCCACGTGTCATTCCTAGAGCAACGTAGGTCCCAATCTCCTTTTGGCGACGAAATATCGAAAGAACCTGTGTGTCAAAAATCGCCAACAGGGCGATACCCAACAATAAAAGATACATAATGGCGGCACTGCCTTTTTTGGTCTCAATGATTGCACGCATATCAGCTAACAGAAATCCAATGCTTTTGAATTCCCAATTGGCGTCTGCCACAGGCTGATAATCATCGCCTACAACAAGAAGGGTCGCCTCGTCTGTCATTCCTGTCATTTCCTGAAGAGACGCTAAGGGAATCCAGACCTGACCGGCATCAATACTGGGAACATTGTTTTCAAATACCTTAGTAATGAGAATTTCCTGAGCATCGAATGTACCATTCTTATCGCGCCACCGCAGCAGAACCCTATCTCCTTGTTTGAGTTTGGTCGCTTCCGACATGCGCCTGCCGATGATCGCAGGGGTCGTCTCCCCTTCGTCCGACAATTCTGCCGTTGGCAGGTCCAGGAGTTGTTGGTCTGTCGGAATTCCTTTCAGCAGGATATTTTGCATCCGCCCTTGTGGATAGACAGAAGCTTGTGTGATCAGGATGGGAACGACATCCCCTTTGGTCGCCTGATTTTTTAACTCAGGCGGAATCACCGCATGAGCGTCTATCAAGCTATAAGGATCATAGGGATCATAGTCTTTTTCCCATATCTGCCCTTGGCCGATCTCCCAAGCAATCGTATCCGTCTCTGCCTGTTTATTCCACCCATCGATCATGCTGTTATAAAAAATGATCATTACAAATGAGAGAGACAACACAAATACATTGAGCCAGGTTTTGAGGCCTGCACCGATGAGGTTTTTTACAGCTATTTTAAAGGATAACATAAGCAAAAATTAGGGTTATAATGCAGCCGCAGCTTTTTCCACATCGCTGACCACCTTGCCATCCTCAAGAGAAATAATTCGGTCTAGGTACTGCATGACTTTTTCGTCATGGGTAGAGAAAATGAAAGTGGTCTTCAATTCTCTATTGAGGGCTTTCATTGTTTTCAGGATTTGATGAGAATTTTGGGCATCCAAGTTCGCAGACGGCTCATCTGCCAGGAGGATTTTGGGCCGCTTGACCATTGCCCTGGCAATCGCTACACGCTGTCCTTCTCCGCCAGAAAGCATGGCGGGTTTAGAGGTCATTTTATCCGTCAGTCCTACCCATTCCAGGGCATCGAGGACGGCCTTTTTTCGTTCTGATGCTGAGCGGTTCTGGAGCAATAGGGCAAATTCGACATTCTCGAAGACCGTGTAGACAGGCAAGAGGTTGTAGGATTGGAAAATGAAGCCAATGTGCTGATTGCGTAGCAAGGCGGATGCCTTGTGACTGAGGGTAGAAATATCCTGCCCCATGACGGTGGCCGTTCCTTCAGAAGGCGTATCGAGGGATCCGATGATATTGAGCAAGGTCGTTTTGCCCGACCCACTGGGCCCTACTAATCCGGCAAATTCACCTTCCCCAAATTCTAGGTTGATATCATTCAGCGCAGTGAATTCTCCTTTCCCAACCGGAAACCGTTTGGTCATGTGCTGAATAGAGATAATCGAAGCATGATTCATATCGAATGGAATTGATGTTAATGATTAAAAACGGCGAGAAACTGTATGCCCTTGCCGCCAAAGAGGTTTTCTATATTCTGTTGTTGGGGTAATTGGCTGTTTTGGGGATTCCAAAACCCGATGACATTCAGGCTCCAATTCGCAAAAGAATGGCGATATTGGAGGAAATTGTAGAGAGCATCATTGGTCCAGTCGTAATAAAAGATCGCAGACATATTATCAAAAAGGCCTAAAGGATAGGAGCTAGAGACAGCCGTTAAGGTGCCTGTGTTTTCAAAAACAAAAGGGTCTTCATGTGCTGCAACCACCAGTTGCTCTGCAATCACAGTCAGGCCGTTTCCTATGCCTAAGGTATAATCCATGCCAAGGTTGAGCATATGCTGATTGGTAAGGAGACCGAGGTCTCTAGTCTTATGAATCCACGTGGCTTCTACCCAGATCCCTACTTTGACATCCCACTTTCCATCTATTCCGAATCGGTGTTCGGGCGAATTGTCAAGGGTGAACATGTTTAGTTCCGAAATGTCTGCTTCGCGGTGGTGGTAGGTGAAAGCGGCTTCGCCTTTGGGAGTCGGGAACTGAATTCGCCCCCCAAATTCGGGTACTTTACTATTAGAAGGTACCCTGTCAAATCCACGGCGGTTTTTATTACCATACAGTCCCCACACCCAGATATTGGTATTATTGAGGAAATAATAGCGCCCTAACACGCCCCAGACCCCGTCTGTCAGTTGCAAGGGGTCGCGCGGGTCTATTTGGTCAAACCACATCAAGGGCCTGAGGATCGAAGCCGATCCAAAATTGATTTTTTGCAAGCCAATTCGAAGTTCGGATTGGGCCTTGGAATACCGAACCCATGCACGGTAAGGACGGATGTCGCCAGCGGTGACAGCGGTGTCAAATGGGTGAACCCCCATCGTCCCAAAGATATTGGCAGAGGCTTCCAAGTCTATAAGCCTGTGCTTGGGCAATTTTTTCTCTAAACTGACTTGGGGCATATAGCGTGCACCACTGTAGAGAGAGAGTTGATTGTCAGGATTGTAGAGGGTAAAAGCAGATGCCTGTCCCTCGATACGCCATTTGAGTTTGGTAGAGTCAGTGGCAGCGTCTGACTGGCTATATGCCAACTGACCAAATGCCATCAGGCAAACCAGACAAAATATGGCGCTAGTGGTTTTCATGATGGATGCCTAAGCCGTAAAAGAAAAATTTGGTGATTTCCATGATCAACTCTTGCTCATTTTCATAAAGTTGGATGAGTTGCTCATCTGCTGCCATTTCAGCCATTTTGCCTAGAAAATAGGCAATCATTTCTGGTTTTATTCCCGCCCTGATCTCTCCGTTGCTAGCTGCTTGGGCAAAATCCTGAAGCACTTCATTCAAATACTCTTTTTGCTTTTCTTCCAGGATCAAATGAAGCCCCAATTGCTGATCTTTATAAATATCTTTTACAAATTCACTGCTGATATCTTCCGTATTTTCTAGCTTCAGTTGAATCATTTGTTCAACCTTCTGGGCAAAAGAAATCGACTGCTGCATGATATTGCGGTAATCCTGAATGCCTTCTTCAAACTTTCTCTGTAAAAACGCCTCAGCAATGCCCTTTTTATTCGAAAAGTATTTATAAAAAGTCATTTTGCTAACCCCGGCTTCTTGGCATATTTCAGCTACCGTAACACGCTTCACACCAAACTTCATAAAGAGTTTTCCGGCAGTGTCTACCAGTTGTTGTTGCTTGGTGGGGGGATCAACCATCATTTTTATTGTATACTAATTTCTTTTTTGTTTACGATTTTGGTTTATTTTGACATAAATCGTAAGATATTGATTGTTTCATACGCAAGAAAAGAAAAAGGGTTTTTGTACTTTTAGGGAGTGATAAAAAACAAAATCCTCCCCCTCCCAGCGATGATAATAGTCATCGTACTTTGTGCCAATTGTGCTTCTACTCCCTCATATCCAAAGACTGAGAGCATTCTTGTCGATAAGCTGAATCTGATGTTTAAATCGCCGACGCTGTTTGAACACATCGAGATAAGTGAAAACGGCATCCGCTTGTACGAGGATTTAGCAGCAAAGCAGCTTGGTCAGGCTGAATTCGCCATTTTCCCTGACGAATACGACGCTTTCAAAACGCTTGCCGCCCGTCTCAGTACGGATAGCTTATTGGCACTATACCTTCAAAAAGGGACTGAAAGATGGCCTACTGATGTGAGAATGCAGGCATTGCGGTCTGACTCATCCAATACCCTAAGAGTCGACAGGTCACTTCCGCTCAGTGGGCTCAAAATAGCCCTAGATCCAGGGCATATATCAGGAGACATGGCGACAGCTATGATAGAAGGCAAATATGTGCGAATCCGCCCCACGGCGGCGACAGGGATGAAGGAGATTGGCTTTTTCGAACCGAACCTCACCCTCGCAACGGCACACTTGATCCGAAAGCAACTGCTTGAGCTAGGGGCAGAAGTCCTGATGACACGCCTCTCTTCCGGCGTGAATACGCGTGGCATCTCCTTCGAAACGTGGAAACGTGAGTATATTCAAACAGACCTTCAACGTGCGTATGATTTAGGCTTTATTGATTCCTCTCAAGTAGCTTATTTGCAGCGAGAACCCACTGACAAAGAGTTATTTGCCAATCTCTACAACCGACTCGACTTGTGGGATCGCGCCCAGAAGATCAATGCTTTTCAGCCAGACTTGACCCTGATTATTCATTATAATGTGGATTCGGATAGTTGGCGCCTTCGCGATGAAGAGGGCTATTTCCCGGCCAGTGACAAAAATGCCAACTACAATATGGCCTTTGTCCCAGGGAGTTTTATGGCGGGGGAGTTGGCAAAACCAGAAGACCGCTTGGCCCTGCTGCGGATGATCCTGACGGATAATGTGGCTCAGTCGATCACGCTGTCGGAAGCCATTGTATCGCAGATGACTCAGAAGTTGGGCGTGCCGCCAGTGGCGCAGGATGCGCCATTACGCTACCTAGAGATCGCTTCACTCCCTACAAAAGCGCGAGGCGTTTTTGCCCGTAACCTCACCCTCACACGCCTAATCAAAGGTCCTTTGTGCTATGGGGAATCCCTTTGTCAGGATGGGCTTGAGGAGGCTTTAAGACTTAACCAACAGGATATCGTGGTGGCTGGCATTCGCGCACCGAGTAGGGTGCGGGCGGTCGCAGATGCCTATGTGGCAGGGGTGATGGAATATTTGGAACAAAATCGACCTTGAGAAAGAGCAAATTCAAACTCAAGTTCAACCTCAACCTCATTTTTCCAACACATACACATAATGATGCTGGTAGGGAAATCCAGGGCGGATATGTGAGCCATGACAGACTTCCCAGCCCTGGCGTTCAAATTCTTGCTGATAATGCTTATGAGAACGGAATTCTAGCGGAACGGGCACGCCTTTTTTGAGCTTATTGAGCAAGAAATCTTGGGCTGAAATCCAGATTCGGTCGAGAAAATTGATGTACATCTCTTCTACCAATACCAGTTGGCCGCCAGGCTTGAGGACACGCTGGAGTTCACCCAGAAAGAACTCTGGGTCGTGGGTATGGTGCATCACAGAGGAGGCGATCGCCGCATCAAAGTGCCCGTCTTCGAAGGGGATATGATCCCCTTCATATTGCAAAAAGGTCAACTGACCGTCATCGTCAAGGTGCAGGTTTTGGTCGCGGATGACGTCTATTCCCGTGATTGAAAGGTCATTTCTGAGCGCTGCCAGCGTCTTGGCCGTGAACAAGTTCCCACACCCAAAGTCTAGTATTTGCCCGTTTTCGGGCATAAAAGGCTCCACTTTCTGGGCAATCTTGTGGCTCCGCTGTCCCGAAAGCTTTTTATAAAAATCTGTCTTAGCTATGAACATTATTTTTTGACCACTTTGGGCACCATAAAGTGCGTACCGTCAGACTGAGGGGCATTTTTGAGCAATGCTTCTTGTGAAAGGGGCGGCTGGGGCTTGTCTTCTCTTAATCGATTGACCGCATCCGTCATGTGTATGAGTGGCTCCACGCCTGTGGTATCGACCTCTTGCAATTTGTCGACAAAGTCGAGCATGCGCTGGAAGTCCTCCTTCAACTCATCGCGCTCTTCTCCGCTCAAGTGGAGTTTGGAGAGGTGGGCGATCTTGTCGAGGAGTTCGTCTGTGATCTTCATGGCGCAAAAGTAGGGAAAATGAATTACTTTTATCCAAACAACTCATTTAGATGAAATTCCTTCCCCTTTTACTGATCACCTGCTTCGCCTTCTCCTGCCAATTCACACCGCCAGTAGGCCATACCACGATCCTCCTAGAGGTGCAGACAGCCTCGATAGAGCCATTAAAACAGGTATTGCTCACTCGCTTGGATGAATTTGGCATTCCTGCCAACAGGGTGGAGATGTCCTTTGTAGCGGATCGCCTGACGATTGATCTTCAAGGGACGTATGATACGACGCGTCTGGCGCATTTGCTGACGGCGACAGGGGCAATGGAATTTTGGGAGACGTATCCGGTTCAAGAATCATTTCCATACATCACAGAAGCCAATTCATACTTGGGCACACAACAAGAAAATCAAAAAAAACAAGATACCACAAGCTGGGCACTTGAAGATGAGATTGCCCATTTTAAGCGAGTGAATCCCCTTTTTGCTGTGCTCTCTCCTCCCTCTGAGAATATTTCTCCTAGTTCTCCAATTGTAGGCTATGCTAAAGCTGAAGATATAGAGACTGTGAATCAGTATGTTGCTGAAATCGTTGGCCAGAAAATGTTACCTGAAGACATGGTGCTTGCATGGAAACAGGCACCAGTTGAAGGCGTGGAGGAAGAGGTCTATGAATTGATTGCCTTGAAGAAAATACCATCTCATTTGACCCCCTTGACAGAAAGGGATATTAAGCTTATTATTCCAGACTTCGACTTGCAAGAACAGCCGGTGATCACCATCCATTTGAATCAAGAAGGTACCCAGACTTTTTCAAATATGACGGAAGCCAATGTAGGCAAGGCAATAGCCATTGTCATAGATGGCCGGGTAGTCATGGCCCCAGTGGTTCAAGAGCCTATTCGGAAGGGAGATATCATGATCTCGGGAGATTTTACCTATGAGGAAACGAAGGATCTGAGTATTATTTTGAGCAAAGGGCGACTGCCTGTTGATGTGGCTTTAGTGGGACTCGATTCATTCAATCAATAATTCAATCACCCCACCATCGCCACCACCCGCGCAGGCGCGGCAGACGCGCCCTTGATCTTGAGCGGAAATACCGCCACCTGAAATCCCTGAGACGGCAAGGCGTCCAGGTTCACGAGCTGCTCGATATGACAGTATTCCTTGTCGATGCCCACGAGGTGCCCCCCCCAGAAATAATCGGCATTGCCGGTTCGCTTGGCTTCTTGCGCCATATAGCGCAAAGGCAGGTCCCAACCCCACTGGTCTATGCCCATGACCTTCACGCCTTGGTCGATGAGCCAGGCGGTGGCTTCAGGGCTCATGCCCGTTCCGCGCTCCACGTATTCTGGCGTGCCTGAGAGCTTGTCGCGTCCTGTCTTGATCAGGACGATGGTTCCAGGCGCTACAACGGCGCCAGATTTGACCAAATCATCTTTCAGGTCATCGACCGTAATTACCTCAAAATCAGGCTTATGACTCATGTCAATGACGATGCCAGGGCCATAACACCACTCCAAAGGGACTTGGTCGATGGTCTTGGCGGGTTTACCTTCTACGGTAGGACCATAGTGCCACGGCGCATCAATATGCGTGGTCGCATGTACCCCCATGCCCATGATCTTGTCATCTGCCCATCCGTGGAAATTTTTAGGGAATAGCTTATTGGGCAGGCCCACAAAAAAGCGAATGAGCATGCGGCTCTTTCTGTGTGGCTTATGCTTGATCTTGACCCGCATGAAAAAGGGATCCTTTTTGTTGTAGGCGATGGTTTTGGAGAGGTCGATGAGTTGCATGGGGAGATTATTGATTGATTAATTGACTGATTATTAATTTAGAAATGCTGAGCTGGATTTCGGAATTGTGAGTGGGCTAGTGGGTAATCCAGCTCTCTAAGCATTATTTCTTAAAAATAAACAGCCCTAAGAATGTCAACAGCCCATTCACCAGCAATATCTCAAATCCAAATGTATAGCCCAACAGTGAAGGACTTCCCACTTGAATGCCATAACTCAGAATAGGGGCTGCAATACAGATAAAAGGGACAGCTCGATCATTCACTTGGCGTTTGGTGAATAAGCCAAAGGCATACAGCCCGAGTAATGGGCCGTAGGTGTATCCCGCCGCTTTGAAGATCTCCCAAATGACGGCTTCTTCATTTAGCTTACTGAAAATGATAATCACCAGCAGGAGCACCACCGCAAACGCCACATGCACGAGGTAGCGTGTTTTGAGTTTTTGGGCACTATCTGCTTTTTCTTCAAAATCGAGGATGTCGACACAAAATGACGTTGTCAGGGCCGTAAGCGCAGAATCCGCACTGGAATAAGCGGCAGCGATGACGCCCAGGACAAAGACCACGCCAGCTACTGGTCCAAGGTGATTCAGGGCGAGAACAGGGAAAAGTTCGTCAGTTTTTCTACAGTCCATCAAGCCCTCTACACCTTGTAAGCAGATGGCGCAATTTTCTTCAGCTAATTGCGCAGCCTCAATATCTAAAAAGCCCATTTCACTCCCATACAGGTAGAGCAAAGCCCCAAGGCTCAAGAAGAGGATATTAGCAAATACCAGTACAATGCTGAACCAGAACATGTTCTTCTGGGCATCGCCGAGATTTCGGCAGGTGAGGTTTTTTTGCATCATGTCTTGATCCAGGCCCGTCATCACGATGGTCATGAATGCGCCTGTCAGGAACTGAAAGATGAAGTTTTCTCGCCCATCACTCATGTCCCATGAGAAAATGTCGGAATAGTCGCTCGCCCTGATTTCACTGACCATCTCCCCCAAACTCCACCCCAACTGATCGTTGATCAGGAAGATCGTCAAGCCTGCCGCCAGCAGCATACAGAAAGTCTGTAGGGTGTCCGTCCAGACGACGGTTTTGATCCCACCACGGAACGTATAGAGGTAAATCAAGCCAATGGAAAGAAAGACGGTCACTTCGAAAGGCACACCCAGGGCGTCACACACAGCGAGTTGGATGACCATCGCGATGAGGTAAAGGCGCAAACTGGCGCCTATGATGCGCGAAAGCAAGAAGTAGACGGCTCCCGTTTTATAGGCGTGATTGCCGAAGCGATCGCGGAGGTATTGGTAGATGGAAGTGAGGTTGAGTTTGTAGTAAAGGGGTAATAGCACCGTGGCAATCACGAAATAGCCCAGCAGGTAGCCGATCACGATCTGCATATAGCCAAACTGCGAATTGCCGACGGCACCTGGGATGGAAATAAAGGTGACCCCTGACAAGGTCGCGCCGATCATCCCAAATGCAACGGCATACCAAGGCGAGGCCCGGTTGCCTGTGAAGAAGGTCTTGTGGTCTGATTTTCGTCCAGTGACAAGGGAAATAACCAGTAATATCCCAAAATAAGCGGCAATAACGAGAAGCGCGAGTTCTGTATTCATGGGGGTAAATTATGAATTTGCCCACGGATAAAGAATTATTCACGCGAATCCCTACTGATCCACTAATATTGGGCGAAGAATATGATCAGTAGAAATGATCAATAGACCCTCTTGGTCTTTCTTTCGGACGACAATGTCTTCCGCATCCATTTCTTTATCATCAGAAAGATAATCGTTGTTTTCGGGGATTACTGGAATGAGGTAATGCCGAATTTTCATTACGCCCGTTTCAAACCCTTCAACTTTTAACAGTCCCTTATGAAAATAACTCCCATCGCCCGTGAAATTCCTTAGGGAGAAGGTAGCAGATTGGGAACCATATCTGGAGCCAGCTTCAGTATCAACTACTAACTGTCCTCTATCATATTTAGCCCTTAAATGGGTAATGGGCACTTTTTTGGAAGATTCACTCCTGTCTTTAACCCAACCGAGTGATGTATCCCTCGCTGAATACTGAGACAGTGTGGTACTATTGATATGAAAAAGGAGACTGCAACCACTATCCCTTGAAGCAAAGGTTATCTGCCCTTTCCAATAGTCTTGGCCAGGTTGGTCGGGAAGGTTGACAGATAGAGAATCGATTTCCCCTCGGGAATCCTCATAAAAAGAGAATACCCTTTCCGCTAGCAAAGCGCATTCAAAGCCTTTTTGCGATGGTCCCTGACGAGGGGAATTGAATTCACCTATTGAAGCATATTTGATGGAGATGGGGGGAATTTGAATAAATGATGCTTGGTCGCTGGAAATGATCACTGGAAACTGTACGTCAAAAGTTTCTGAGTTATTCGCAATAATGACGACTGTTGGAAAATAAAACCGACTGATATGTCCTGATTGATTGAATTCCGCATAATTGTGCGCAGATGTATCTCCAAACGCTTGGTAGACTGGGCAATCCTCAATTGCCTTCATCATGCGCTCCTTTTCAGCTTTCTCCTCTGCTTTATATGCACTCGTCTTGGCAATTCGTTCTGCCTTGATGTTTGCTTGCCTTTGCCTCAATTCTGCTAAAGATTCTTGATAAATGACCTTGCCAGTAGTATCTATATAGGCATATAAGGTATTATTAAAGCCCATACTGAATCCTTCTATGGGGATAGAACAAGGGCTGTTTTTAGGCGTCAGTTTCACTAAGGCCAATCCATTGTGGAACGATGTTGCTTGACAAATTTCTTGTCCCTCAATCGGGCTAGAAATAACGACATTTCCATTTTTGTCTATATAATAAATTCCCTCTTCCCCTCTCACTTGCGCTAGTCCTTCTGAAAAACGATCTGCATATTGGTATTGGGGTTCGATGACCCAGTTCCCTGCTTTATCGATAAATCCATACAGGAAATCGTCCTTTTGAGCCGCAGCAAGTCCTTCTGAAAAGGAGTTTACGGACTGAAATACCGTATCTATCACGACTTCCCCTTTTTGATTGATAAACCCCATTTTACTGAAAAAGGTAGGTTGGAAAAGTGCTCGATTGTCATGAAAATCGCCAATATGCCGGTAGGGAGGCAGCTCCAAAACTACGGTCCCTGTTGTATCCATATACCCTGCCTGGCTATGTGACTGAAAAGCCATCCAACCGCTGGAGACAGGCCTTAGCTTATGATAATTAGGAAAAGTGGTTATTAAATCACCATCCTTAGATAAAAGGTTATAAACCTGATAGTCTTTCGATAGTAGGATGACACCTTCAGAAAAGTAATCGGTTCGCAGCTCATGGTTATCATAATTAGGCGTCAGGTTAATGGTAGTGGATAATTGATAGGTTGCAGGAATTATTTCCTTGGCATTTTTATCTATTACCCCCCACTGATTATTCTGTTGAAAAAGCGCCCGATCTTCTGAAAATGGAAATGCATATTGGTACTTAGGGGGAATTGCCCATTTTCCTGATGTATTAATATAGCCCCACTTATCCCCTCTTTTCATAGGAAAAAGGTCTCCGTGGTCAACCTGCGTGCAACTATAAAGGCTTCCAATTAATGCTAGGGAAAAGAAGAAGGATAATATTTTCATCGGTGTATAATGGTTTTTAGCCAAAGATACGAGCGTAGCGGGCTATTCAAAACCACATGAGGATGTGGAGGGCTGAATTTTCTCCAACAGTTTTTTGGGACAAAAAACTACCAGGAGAAATCGTATCTTCCCCCTATGAATGAACCCATTTATGTCACCAAGGCTTCAGGGGAATTAGTTCCTTTTGAGGTAGGAAAGCTTCGCCATTCCCTTTCCAATGCAGGAGCTTCCTCGCAAATCATTGAGCAAATAGTTGCAGAGGTCTTATCGGATATTTACCCTAGTATCAGCACTAAGAAGATTTACCAAAAAGCCTTCTCCCTCCTTAAAAAACAACATCGCCCTGCGGCGGTCCGCTACAACCTCAAGAAGGCGATTATGGAACTGGGACCTTCAGGATATCCATTTGAACGGTTTGTAGGAGAAATTCTAAAACATGAAGGCTACGACGTAGAGGTGGGAGTAATGGAAAAAGGGCACTGCATCATGCACGAGGTGGATGTTCTCGCCGAAAAGGACAACCAGCGGATCATGGTAGAATGTAAGTTTGGGAATAAAGCAGGCAAAAAGGTGACATCGAAGGTGTCGCTCTATATCCATTCTCGCTTCCGAGACCTTGCGCGTGAATGGGGTCGGACACCTGAGCATTCCAATAAAGCATACAAAGGGTGGGTCGTGACCAATGGCTCTTTCACAGATGAAGCCATCAAATATGGTGTATGTGCCGGCCTGCACCTGATCGGTTGGGATTTCCCCAAGCAAGGAAGCCTCAAGCAGCTTATAGACATCTGTCATCTCTACCCCGTGACCGCCCTTACGGCGATCACCAAAGCTGAAAAGCAGCGTCTGCTGGATCGTGAAATCGTGCTGTGTAGAGAGCTTGATGGTCGAGAGGACATCCTGCATGACGTTCATGTGCCGCCCTCTCGTATTCGCAAAGCCCTCAATGAAATCAGGCATGTATGTGTGGAGTAAAGAATATGAGGTGAATTATACAGCATGAAATGAAGAAAGTCAGCTAAAAAAGGTGAAAAAAGTAGTACCTTGATCTTTAAAAATATCATTACCTATGAAACACTTACTACTCACCCTTTGCCTTCTTTTACCCCTTAGCCTCTGGGCCCAAACCAATCGGAGCTACGACGGCTCCCAAAACAACCAAACCAACCCCAACTGGGGGCAAGCCCAGGAGCAGCTCATGTATATGTTGCCCATGGCCTATGCCGACAGCATTTCTGACCCTGCGGGCGTCCTGCGCCCCAATCCACGGATGGTCAGCAACCTCGTCTTTGACCAGACGCAGTCTATTCCCAATGCGCTGGATATTAGTGATTTTGGCTGGGCCTTTGGACAATTCATGGACCATGATTTGAGTTTTGTCTTGGACGACGTCACAGAACCACTCAATATCCCCATCCCTGCCTTTGACCCTTTCTTTGATCCGACTGGAACAGGTAGCCAAGCCATCCACATGTTTCGGTCATTGTCAGACCCTACCAGTGGTACCAGTATATCTAATCCTCGCCAACATATCAATGACATCACGGGTTGGATAGATGCTTCCAATGTCTATGGGTCAGACGCGGCGCGCGCTATGTGGCTTCGGACCCTCCAAGGCGGGAAACTGAAGACCTCTACGGGCAATTTTTTGCCATATAATACTACAACTGGGGAGGAAAGCGATCCCGTAGATCCCAATGCGCCTTTTATGCTGATAGAAGGCATGCCGCGCACCAAGTTTTTTGTGGCAGGGGATGTCCGGGCCAATGAGCAGCCGATCTTAGCGAGTATGCATACCTTGTTTGTGCGTGAGCACAATCGCGTAGCCGACAGTCTGGCGGCCTTAAATCCAAGTTGGGATGATGAAGCATTGTACCAAAAATCTAGGAAAATTGTAGGGGGAATTTTTGCGGCGATCGCCTTTGAAGAGTGGTTGCCTGCTTTGGGCATTACCCTCGATCCTTATACAGGATATGATGCCAATGTAGACCCACGGATCATGAATGTCTTTTCGGCTGCAGCCTTCCGATTAGGACATACCCTCATCAATGGCGAACTCCAGCGCATAGAAAACGATGGTACGCCCAGCACATTTGGCAATATCAACCTGAAAGATGCTTTTTTCAACCCAGAAGTTATTGTAGATGAAGGAGGCATAGAGCCTTTCTTTAACGGCATGGTCTCTCAGCGTCAGCAGAATTTTGACGCCAAAGTGATCAGTGATCTGCGCAACTTCCTCTTTGGTGCCCCAGGCGCTGGCGGGCTCGACCTAGTGTCTATCAACCTCAATCGCGGACGCGAGCGTGGCCTGATCGACTATAACTGGATCAGGCAAGAAGTGGGCTTATCCAAATACACAGATTTTTCACAAATCACCTCTGACGCCAACCTCGCCAATACCCTCAAAGGCCTGTATGGCTCGATTGAGAATGTCGATCCGTGGGTCGGCATGTTATCTGAAGACCACATGCCAGGAACGGCGGTGGGCATCACAGTTTTTACCATCCTCAAAATGCAATTTGAGCACCTGAGAGATGGAGACCGCTTTTACTATGAAAATGACGTAGACCTGACGGCTCAGGAAATCGCGACGATCAAGGCGACACGCCTTTCGGAAGTGATCTTGCGCAATACGACCATCACGGAGCTGACAGGCGACGTATTTCATGTGCCCAACAATACGTCAATTACCTCAAATGACCTCTTGCCATTACACCTAAACGCCTATCCCAATCCGCTTCAAAGCGAATTGAATATCAGCCTTCAGGCTAGTGAGAGAGAAACAGCACAAGTGATGCTTGCAGACCTTCAAGGCCGTGTAATTTTGCGGGATACTTGGGAGATCACGCCTGGCGAAAATCGCCTGAAGATGCCTTTAAATACAGATTTAGCTGCAGGTATGTATAGTTTGTCAGTACGTACAGGAAGCAGTATGGGCGTAATAAAGGTGGTAAAATAATGACCATCCAAAAAACGAAGCAGTTTTCATTCTTGAATTTGAGATTGAATTTGCGCTTGAACTTTATCCTAATTTCTTTTTTCCTCTCATGCTGGGCATCATCCTATGCCCAGCATGATCCGCTGGAGCAAGAAACTGACTCTGCTGTGCTAGCTAAGCTCGATTGGTGGCAAGACCAGAAGTTTGGGTTTATGATGCACTGGGGGACCTATAGTCAGTGGGGTATCGTTGAGTCTTGGTCGCTATGTTCGGAAGATGTGCCTTGGTGCAAGCGGCATATCGCTGACTATTCGGAATACTGTCGCCAGTATAAGGCGCTAAAAACGACCTTTAATCCAACCCAATTTGATCCAGCGAAATGGGCAGAAGCCGCCGAATATGCGGGTATGAAGTACGTGGTATTCACCACGAAGCATCATGATGGCTTTAGCATGTTTGACACCAAACAGACGGAATATGGGATTACAGACCCTAATTGTCCTTTTTCCACACACCCTAAATCAAATATCACAAAAGAGGTATTTGACGCATTTAGGCAAAAGGGGTTTGGGACTGGCGTCTATTTCTCCAAAGCGGACTGGAACCATCCCGACTACTGGGCGCCAGAGTGGGCACACCCAGATCGCAACGTGAATTACGATCCCGAGAAGTATCCTGAACGGTGGCAACGCTTCAAAGACTTTACCTATAACCAGATCGAGGAATTGATGACGGATTATGGAAAAGTCGACATCTTATGGTTAGATGGGGGCTGGGTAAGACCTGCCGGAAGTTTGACGGAGGAAACCAAGCCTTGGCTTGGCTGTAAAGGCTACATCCAGGATGTGGACATGCCGCGAATCGCTGCTATGGCGCGTAGCTATCAGCCAGGCATGTTGGTCGTAGACCGTACTGTTCATGGTCGTTATGAGAACTATCGGACGCCTGAGCAGCGCGTGCCTGCCAAGGCCCTGGACTATCCCTGGGAGACCTGCATGACCATGGCTAATTCCTGGTCATTTACACCCAATGACAACTATAAGTCTACCCACAAACTCCTGCATTTGCTGGTAGATATTGTGGCAAAAGGAGGAAATTTCTTGCTGAATGTAGGGCCTGACGCTAATGGGAACCTCGCGCCAGAAGCCTATGAACGCTTGCGTGAAATAGGGGATTGGATGAAAGTAAATGGCTCGGCGATTTATGGCTCACGGCCCATTGCGCCTTATAAAGAGGCCAATATCTGCTATACCCAGCTGAGGGACGGGACGGTGAATGCGCTGTATCTAGCTGATGAAGGAGAAACCCATCCCCCAGCCAAAATCATGCTTCACAGCATTTGTCCAGCGCCTGGGGCGACCGTTACTTTGCTCGGAAGTAATCAGAGATTGAAATGGGAAAAAGTCGGCAAAGGGGCACTGATCTATCTGCCAAAGAAGTTGCAAGAAACTCCGCCATGTCAGCATGTATGGACTATAAGGGTCTCTGAAAGCGAATTATTAATTGATTAGGCATAGATACACCACAGATGACACAGATTATCACAGATTTTAGGCGTCTAAATGAAATTAGCTATAAAGTTATTGGAGGTGCTTATAAAGTCCATAGCGAGTTGGGACCAGGTTTGCTAGAATCTACTTATGAAGCTTGTTTAGCTTATGAATTAATACAAGCAGGATTAAAAATAGAGCAACAGAAGGCAATGCCAGTTATTTATCAAGGGGCAAAACTAGACGCTGGATATAGGATAGACCTTTTGGTTGAGAATAGTATTGTTTTGGAAATTAAATCTGCTGAATCAATTGCCCCTATTCACAAAGCACAGCTAATGACTTATTTAAAGCTATCAGGTGTAAAACTAGGTTTACTACTAAACTTCAATGTTAAGGACATGAAGGCAGGTATAACGAGAATCGTTATGTAAATAATCTGTGTTAATCTGAGGGAATCTGTGGTGATATTTAAGGCCCAAATAGAATCCATATTTATCATGTAATCTGTAATGGTTTCAGGCTTTTTTGAAAGAAAGTTCCTTTAAAAAACTGAAAACCAGTATCTTATCATTCATTAATAATTTCCAACCAAACACCAATAATTATGGGATTCCTATCATCCTTAAAAAACCTATTTGGCGGTGCCAAAGATCAAGCTGGCGCAGCTGTGGACAAGACCTCTGAGTTTGTAGACGAGTCGGTAGACACCATCAAAGAGCGAGGCGGCGCGTTTATCGACAAATCCAAAGAAGTCGCCACTGAGACGATGGAAAAAGGCAAAGAAGTAGCTGGGGAAATGATGGATAAAGCCGAAGATATGGCGGAAAAAGTCAAAGATGCAGCTGAAGACGCTTTTGACAAAGTAGAAGACTTTGTGGAAGATGCAGTAGATGCTGTGAAAGATAAAGCCGAAGCTTTATTTGGGGACGATGACGATGACGACGATGATGACGACGATGATGAAAAAAAGGCCGCTAGTCCAGCACCAGAAGCCGATGATACCACCGTATAAAGCGGTATTTGCTTAGAAAAACAACCGCCTCCCTTCAAACCTTTAGGGAAGCGGTTGTTTTGTATAAAGACGGTTGCTGAGTATCTTGAACCCAAACTAGATCAATATGAATACGACGACGGCACATACCCCCCACGAAGTAGGCACAGCGGAAATCCAAGAAGTTATCTCGCGCCAGCGTGCTTTTTTCCGAACAGGAACTACCCTGCCCGCAGCTTTTCGTCGCAAAAGCCTCAAGGCACTCAAAAAAGCACTAGAGGAAAATGAGCAGGCGTTTTACGATGCAATCTATGCTGACTTTAAAAAACCAGCAGTAGAAATGTATGCTCATGAGATGGGGATTGTATTTGGCGAAATAGATTTGATGCTCAAAAACCTGGATGAATGGATGCAGCCTAAGCGCGTTAACGCGAGCTTACTCAATTTCCCTTCTACAGACTATATCTATTCAGAACCCTATGGCGTGAACCTGATTATCGCTCCATGGAACTACCCTATGCAGCTGACTTTTTCTCCATTGGTGGGCGCCATTGGAACGGGAAATACGGCTGTTATTAAACCTTCTGAGCTGACTCCTCATACCTCTGCCCTCACCCAAAAAATTGTCAACGAGATATTTGATCCAGGGCATGTGCAAGTGATACAAGGAGGAGTTTCTACTTCTACAGCTTTACTCGCAGAAAAATGGGACCATATTTTCTTCACAGGGAGTGTACCCGTAGGACGTATTGTCATGCAAGCGGCTGCCAAGCACCTTACGCCTGTAACACTTGAGCTGGGGGGGAAAAGCCCCTGTATTGTAGATGAAAAAGTCGACCTCGACCTCGCTGCCAAGCGCATCGTTTGGGGGAAGTTTATCAATGCCGGTCAGACATGTGTTGCGCCAGACTATGTGCTAGCCCATGCGAAAATCAAAGATGAATTGATTGAGAAAATGGGCAAATGGGTACAGACCTTTTATGGAGAAAATATTCAAGAAAGCCCTGACTATCCGCGCATTGTGAATGAGCGTCACTTTGATCGAGTGAGTAAATACCTCGCAGATGGGGTCGTCGCTGTAGGGGGAAAAACGGACAAAGAAGATCGCTACATAGAACCCACGATATTAGATAATGTAAGCTGGGATGACGGGGTGATGAAAGATGAAATATTTGGCCCTATTCTCCCAATCCTGACTTTCATTGACATAGATGAAGCCATCCACGCAATCAATGATCGTCCCAAACCTTTGGCCCTTTATTTCTTTGGAAATAGAAGCCGGATCCAAGATCGTGTCTTGCGCGAAACATCCTCAGGTGGCGCCTGTATCAATGAGGTAGTGGCACATCTCGCCAACCATAACCTTCCGTTTGGTGGGGTGGGAAATAGCGGCATAGGTACCTATCATGGCAAGTACAGCTTCCAAGCCTTTTCTCATCAAAAATCTGTCAGCAAAAAAGGCACATGGTTAGATGTCCCATTACGCTATCCTCCTTACAAAGGAAAATTGGGCTGGATCAAGAAAGCATTTAAAGTCGGGTGAAGAATTATTAATTGAGTGATTATTCATTATTGATTCAGTGATTATGAGTAAATAACCGTTGGGCCTGTTAATCAATCATTAATCAATTTATCAATCAATAATCTCCCATGCCTTCCTTCATTTCTGTAAATGGTCCCCATTTCGAATTTGAAGGAGCCCCCTATCGATTCATTGGAACCAATTTTTGGCAAGGCATGCACCTCGCGGCCTTTGACCGTCCCAAACTCCTTCGTGAACTTGAGCACCTCAAGCAGCTAGGCATCACCAATCTACGATTGATGGCCTCCAGCGAAGGGCCTGACACGGCCCCTTGGCGGGTGGTGCCGTCCCTCCAACCTCGTCCTGGCGAATACCATGAGGCCTTACTGAAAGGCCTTGATTTCTTATTAGCAGAAATGGGCAAGCGAGGCTTGTTTGCCGTCCTTTGCCTAGGCAATTTCTGGCCCTGGTCAGGCGGCATGAGCCAATACCTGGCCTGGCATGGCAAAGGGCCTATTCCCTATCCTCCACCCGCCGAAGGCGGGAACTGGGCGAAGTACGCGCTGTATACCAGCCGTTTCTTCTACCACGGAGCTTCGCGCTGGGCCTATGAAGCTCATGTGCGGAAGATCGTGACACGCATCAATTCCCTGACGGGCATCCCCTACCGCGATGACCCTACGATCATGACCTGGCAACTTGCCAATGAGCCGCGCGGCATGCTTCGGGCTCGCGCTTATCGTCGCTGGATCCGAAAAAGCGCAGCACTCATCAAGTCATTGGACCCCAATCACTTAGTCAGTATTGGGAGTGAAGGACGCACGGCGACATTCCTTTCTGGGACCCGCCCTGTGCGCGATCATCGATGTCCTGGAATCGACTATATGACGTGTCATATTTGGGTGCAAAATTGGGGCTGGTATGACCCCTTATTTCCTGAAGAGACTTATGAAGCCGGGGAAAAGAAGGCGTTGAAATATTTGGGAAAGCATGTGAAAAAAGCTCAAAAACTGGGTATGCCGCTGGTATTGGAGGAGTTTGGTATCGCAAGAGATAGCAATGCCTATGAGCCTAGTTCAGGGACTGCTATTAGAGATCGATACTATAAGCGAATGTTTGAAGAAGTCTTAACCCACCAGGCAAATAGCGGGGTGCTGGCAGGAATCAATTTCTGGGCATGGGCGGGGGAAAGCCGTCCACCTGTGCCTGGTGCGATCTGGAAGACTGGTGACTCACTAATTGGCGATCCACCTCATGAGCATCAAGGATGGTATTCCGTGTATGATTCAGATAAAAGTACCTTGGCAGTGATAGAGGAAGCAGCTTCTATCGTTGGGGAAACTCTTGAACTTGACACTTGAGCTTGAAGTTGAATTTGGCCTTCTCCCCCTACTTCCCCTTATCTGAAGGGTTTTTCAATCCATTTTGAAGCTTATCAAGTGTCTTTTCGAGGCGCGATAGGCGCGTAGCTTCACGTTTGGCGTCAGCAATCCAACGAGCGTATTCTTTTCGATTAGTATAAGATAGAGATTCGTAAAAGGATTTAGCTGACGGATGTGCATCCAACAGGTCTTGAAGGGCTTTTGGTACCTCAACAACCCGCTCTTCGGTATCGCGCTCAATCTCTACCATGATGGTATCTCCGTGGGTCTTGCCCAGCTTTGTGCGGTATTCCTTGGTCACCACCAGGATATGGCAATGGTGGCCCATTTTGGCAATAGAACCACGATACAGATGACCATCAAAATAAGCTTTTACTTTGACCTGACCTTTTACCCCAAATACCTCCTCTACGCTAAAAGGAATTTCAATGAATCCTGCACCTGGGAATTTGGGGGATTGTAATATCTCAGCGGTAAATTGAAGTTCCATTAGTTATCCCTCATTCACTTCTGGCGTTTCTATTGGAGAAGTTTCTTTGGAGGTTTCGGGTTTTGCCTTCTCTACTTGGGGAGGCTTTTTCTCAGGAATTTTCATTTCGGGTTCCTTGAGTTTTGCATTCCTGACAGCATTTAACGGCTTGGCCTGCAAGTCAATATTCTCTTTGCGGCGATTGTAGGTATCGATAGCAAGGTACATCGCTTCTCTGAAGCTGACGGGATTGGCTTTGCCTGTGCCTGCGATGTCATAGGCTACGCCATGGTCAGGAGACGTCCGCACGATCGGCATGCCCGCAGTAAAATTGACCCCTCTATATCCAGAAATGAGCTTAAATGGAATCAGCCCTTGGTCGTGATACATGGCGAGAATTCCATCAAATTTGCGGTAAGTCAAGGAACCAAAAAAGCCATCTGCGGGATAAGGACCTTCTACTAGAAGGCCATTCTTTTTTGCCTGTGTAATGGCTTGTTTGATGACTTCTTGATCTTCTTTCCCGATCAGGCCATTGTCTCCCGCATGAGGATTTAAGCCAAGAACCGCGATTTTAGGTTTAGGGAGGTTAAAATCATTGTGCAAAGATCGGTTCATGATCTTGAGCTTAGAGATAATCCGTTGCGCTGAAATGTTGCGCGCGACTTCACTGATAGGCAAATGATTGGTCACCATGCCAATTTTCATTTCCTCCGAAACCATCATCATTAAGCTATCCTGCGCCCCAAAAGCTTTGGCCAGCATTTCTGTGTGACCGCTGAAATCAGCGGCGTGTTTTTGGAAAGTCGATTTATCGACAGGCAAGGTGACGATAGCGTCAATATCCCCGTGCTGTGCATCTTTGATGGCACGCTGGAGTGCCTGAAAAGCCGCCCGCCCACCAGATTCCGAGGGCTGGCCTATATCTACTCGCTCAACATTGGTTGACGTCTCAATGATGTTGAGTTTATTATGCTGAGCCTGATTGGCATTTTGAATCACGATATAGTGAAACTTGGGCACTTGAAGAATCTTTCGGTAAATATTGATGACGCGCGCCGATCCATAAAGGATAGGAATACATGCTTCTTTCAAGTAAGATGTTCCAAATGCTTTGATGAGGATTTCAGGACCTATGCCATTGATGTCACCTATTGTAATGCCTATTTTGATGCGTTGATGTCTATTATTGCTCATAGTTTGAAATAAAATTAATCAATAGGCGCACACCGACCCCCGTGCCTTGCTGGCCACGGTAGCTATGGTTACTGAAAAGCCATGAGGCGCCTGCTATATCCAAATGTATCCAAGGATACTGGGTAAAATGTTCAAGAAATTTTCCTGCCCGAATCACATCTGCTCCATTGCCCCCTACATTTTTGAGGTCAGCAATTTCGCTCTTTAGGGGTTCTGCATATTCCTTCCATAGGGGAAACTCCACAAGCCGTTCGTAGACTGCTTCTCCAGAAGCCATGAGGGCTTGTTTCGTAGCAGGAGCTGCTGTGGACATCATGGCAATGCCTTCATTGCCAAGTGCCATGACAGAAGACCCTGTAAGGGTAGCTAGGTCGATGACCAGCTCAGGCGCGTATTGTTGGGCGAAGGCGAGCGCATCGGCAAGAATCAAGCGCCCTTCCGCGTCTGTATTCATGACCTCTACCGTAGTCCCATCATACATTCTGATGACATCACTGGGCGCCATGGCATTGACCCCCGGACGGTTGTCCGTGGCAGGAATCAAGCCGATGACATGAAGATTCAATTGCAAGTCTGCCATCCCACAGAAAGCACCAACAATGGCCGCTGCGCCTGCCATATCCGCTTTCATGAAGTCCATGGACTTCGCCGTGGGTTTTAGGCTTAGCCCTCCCGTATCAAATACGACCCCTTTCCCCACCAAAATCAGCGGTTGCTTATTGATGGGTTTCTTGGGCTTATACTCCAAGATGTTGAAAGTCGGTGGCTCGACGCTCCCTGCATTGACAGCCAGCAGACCTCCCATTTTCAGGGCACTGATTCGGGCCTTGTCCATTACTTCCACCTGAAAACCATGTTTATCGCCAAGCGCAGAAATCCGTTTGCTCAACGTACGGGCAGTCAGAGTGACGACTGGCTCGTTGGTGAGGTCACGAGCAATGCAGGTCGCCTCGGCAATTTTTTTCCCCCTACTCAATGCTGCCTCTACTAGTTCAGACCCTGCGACGAGTTCTACTGTCAGAGGAAATTGAGGCCGCTTCTTCGTCTT
Organism: Bacteroidia bacterium; assembly: GCA_030430575.1. Taxonomy (GTDB): domain Bacteria; phylum Bacteroidota; class Bacteroidia; order J057; family J057; genus JAUIGE01. Next base: position 37,389 of record JAUIKF010000002.1, read on the forward strand.
ATAGGTAGAGAAATGGTATTGACTTAAAAAAAGCCCTTCTGCCAAGGCTTCATAATGCTGCAAACTGTCATCACCAGTGGGGATGATGACCAGCGTCTCGAACTTATGTTTTTGGGCAAATGAAAAGGCTGTATAGGCGACATGCCGAAAGTCTTCGGCGTCTTGCAGGTCACCTAACCCTATGGTAGCGACGATGCCATCTCTACAAGGCAAAAAAGAGATAAAATCCTTCTCTGCATGGCGTTTGGGATCAAACGTGACATCAGCTCCTATGAGTCGCTTGCACAGGTCCGCACTACTTAGTAGGTTGTCCTTCGAAACGAGGAAAACCGTTACCTTCCCGGAATTGAGCTCAGGCAAATCGTATATGGCTCGAACCTCCATGATTTGGTGCATTAACTAACAAAGCTACGACATCCCATGCACAATCTGAAACCGAAAAAACACCTGGGGCAGCATTTCCTGACGGATCAAGGAATAGCCTTAAGAATCACAGAACTATTGCGTGCTGAATCTTCGGATCAAGTAGTTGAAATAGGGCCTGGGAAAGGGGTTTTGAGCCAATATCTGATGGAGCAATTTGAGAATCTTCGCCTAATAGAAGTCGATCCCGAAGCCATTACATATCTCACCGCAACGTTTGATCCCAGCAAATTTGAACTGGTCCATCAAGACATCTTGAAGTGGGACTGGGCCCAAGGCACGCCCCCTGATAGCCATTTTATTGGCAATTTGCCCTACAACATCAGCTCCCCCATTTTCTTCAAACTCCTCGAACACCAGCCCCAAGTCAAGGAGGCCGTCTTCATGATTCAAAAAGAAGTCGCTCAGCGGATTTGTGAAGGGCCAGGGAGCAAGACTTATGGGATTCTGAGCGTATTGCTAGGGGCTTATTTCGAGTTAGAATATGCCTTCACGGTAGGCCCAGGGGCCTTTCATCCGCCACCCAAGGTACAGAGTGCTGTCATTCGTCTTACGCGAAGAGATAATCCCCCTGAGGTGGAATTCCCCCAGCTCAAGCGCGTCGTCAAACAAGCTTTTTCTCAACGTCGCAAGACCTTGCGCAATGCTCTCAAAGGTCTGTCTTTCAAAGACTTTGAGGAAAAAGCATTCTGGATGACCAAGCGTGCGGAGCAGCTAGGCGTGGCGGATTTTGTGAAATTGACGAAGATGTTGGGGTAATGTAAAATGGAGAAAACTACGTTCTTCATTAGTCTACTCTCCCAAATCCAAAATCTCAAAATTGTGATTCGTGTAAATACAGATGTCCGCAGCGACAGTAAGGGCCTCTTTGACCATTTCTTTGGCAGAAAGATGAGGCGCGTGCTTCTTGAGAGCCACGGCAGCTGCCTTGGCATAGTTGGAGCCAGAGCCGATGGAGAGGATCTGGTCCTCAGGCGCGAGGACGTCTCCCGTTCCACTCACGATGAGGCCATCGTCCTTGTCCATGACGATGAGCATGGCTTCCAAGCGGCGCAGGTAGCGGTCTGTCCGCCAGTCTTTGGCGAGTTCTATCGCCGCACGGCGTAGGTTGTTGCGGTGCATATTGAGCTTCTCCTCGAAGCGTTCGAGGAGGGTGAACGCATCGGAGGTGGAACCGGCGAAGCCAGTCATGATTTTGCCATCAGCGAGCTTACGCACTTTTTTCACGTTGCCCTTGACCACTGTATCACCCATCGTCGCTTGGCCATCTGCCCCTAGCGCGACCTCTCCATTGTGAATAATGCCTAATACCGTTGTAGCGTGAATCATTGGGGGAAATTAAAATTAAAGTGAAAATGAAAATGAAAATAGGAAAACCTAGGCCATACTTTGATTTTAATTTTCATTTCTATTTTTATTGTTCATCCCTGTTTCTCAGGGTATGAATATTGTTTTTTGGATCAAAATTGTAGACTTCGCCGAAGTTCGGATTGCGCTTCTTCGCAAGGAAATCGAGACGTGGCTGGACTTCTTCTTTTTCTTTCAGAAGCTTATCCTTGCCATAAACAGCGTCTTTGCGGTCCTGGAAATTGTAATCGTATTCAGGACTCATCACAATCGCCTCTTCAGGGCATACTTCTTCGCAGAAGCCACAGTAGATACAGCGGAGCATATCGATCTCAAATCGCTCTGGAAAGCGCTCTTTCTGGTCCTCCGTCTCGGAAGCTTGCATGCTGATCGCCAAAGGAGGGCACGCACGTGCACAGAGGCCACAGGCGACGCACCTTTCGGTGCCTTTCTCCGCGACCAGAACAGGTCTCCCACGAAACTCAGGCCCTAGCTCGATGGGCTTCTCTGGATAGCCAATGGTGACCTTGGGACGAAACATATGCTTGAGGGAAAACATCATTCCCTTCAGCACTTCTGGAATATATAGCTTGCCAGAGAGCGTGAGTTTGCGCTCCTTTTTATCTCCTTTGGTAATGCCTTGTTCTACTGCCATAAGTGGTGTGATAATTAGCGGTCAAAGTTAGCAGACTTCTATGGGTCTACCAAATCTCCTAAGACCTCAATTTTGAATCGATCCAGCGTTGCTGGTTCATGCGCTGATTCCATGATTTGGGCGATTTGGGCAATGATCTCGGGATATTGACTCGCTACATCTTGCTGCTCCTGTAGGTCATTTTCCAAATCGTATAACTCAATTGTCAAGTTTCCTTCCAACATATTTTTCCGAATCCCTTTCCATTTGCCCATTCGTACCGCTTGCTGTCCTTTGTAGGCGGGAAATTCCCAGTACAGGTAGTCGTGCGCTTTTTGAGGTTGTCCCAAAAGGGTGGGCAAAAAACTGATGCCATCCGTTTCTATGGGATTGAATATGCCTACCAACTCGTTGAGCGTCGGCATGACATCATAAAATGCCGAGATATGGGAAGAAACACTATTGGGCTCGATGTGCCCTGGCCAACTCGCAATCATAGGCACCCGAATGCCGCCTTCATGTACAAATCCTTTGCCCCAACCGTATTCGGTTTTAAAAGGTTTGGCACTGTCAAAAAAGGGCGTATCGGTGCCCCCGTGTACGTAGGCCCATTATCACTAGAAAAAATGATCAAGGTATTTTCATAAACGCCCATTTCCTTGAGTTTTTGTACCAATTCCCCTACTTGCTCATCCAGATAGGAGATCATCGCTGCATAGGTCGCTTTGGGATAAAGGTTAGGGAAATACCCGCCATTCGTATAGGGGGGTTCTGGACCTATTTTTTTTCGATAATGATCTACCCAATGCTGCGGCGCTTGAAGGGGAAGGTGAGGAATCGGCGAAGCATAATAGAGGAAAAAGGGCTTCTCCTGATGCGCCTCCATAAAGCCCAAAGCCGCTTCATGCATCAAATCAGGTGCATACGCCTTGAGCTGGAAGTCAGCGTAGCTGGCTGGATCAGTCGTGTCTGCGTCCGCAGCTAGGTTGGCGTGTGGAGGGACGGATTTATTGCCTAGCAATACCTTTACTTCATTTTTCCATAAATGCATCGGGTAGTAGGTATGGGCCTGGCGCTGGCAGTTGTAGCCATAGAAGAAATCAAAGCCTTGCTTATTGGGTACGCCTTCGGTCCCAGGCGCCCCCAGACCCCATTTTCCCACCATACCCGTCTGATAGCCAGCTCCTTTTAGCACTTCAGCAAGCGTCACAATGCTATCCAAAAGCGGACGCTGCCCTTCAAGGGAGGAGTCTTCAAACATGGCCTGATAGTCCCATACATTTCCGCGGGACTTCCATTCGTCATTGCCTCGGATATGGGCATGGCCTGTATGCTGACCTGTCAGCAGGACGCAGCGGGCTGGCGCACACACAGGCGCGCCTGTATAATGCTGCGTGAACCGCATGCCTTGTCGCGCCAAGGCATCGATATGCGGTGTCTCTATGATTTTTTGCCCATAAATCCCCAACTCTCCATAGCCGAGGTCATCTGCCAGGATGTAAATGATATTGGGAGGTTGGGAATTAGGGGAGGAAGTATTGGCACATCCAATACAAAGCCAACTCAAGCCCAGGAGATAAAGCGCTATGCGGACGGAATGGAAAGGATTTGTAGAATTCGTATTCAAAATTAAATCATTCATTCATTCAAAATTAGTTCTTAATCAAAAGTAACAAAAACCTGCGCGATGCAATATGGAGAGGGGAATAGGATCACTATTGCCCTAAGTCATTTTGATTTCGGTGAATTTCGGTTTACATTGTAAATACAAGCTGGCAAAATGGATCTAACCTTGACAGAATCATGAAAAAACAGCTATTGTGCTTTGCTTCTACTATCCTGTTTTTATGCCATACAGGGATTTCTCAAGTAACCATTTTTAGTGATACGTTTGCCTATGACATCACAGGCCCTAAAGGCTGGACGATTGTCAGCCTCAATAGCAGTGGTCCTGGGGCAAGCAATAATGCCCTCTGGGAGATGACGCCTGACGGCAAAGCCGACGGCGGTGCCTACTGGGAAGGGCGTCCCGCCATTCAGTCCAAGACCGCCGCCACAGGTGCCATCTTATTCAATTCAGACTCCCTCGACAATGGCGGCACCGCCAACAACTCCTGCGGCACAGGGGCCGTTGCCTGTGCGCCTCATGAAGGCGTGATTATTTCTCCCAAAATTGACGCTTCCACTATCGCTAGCGTCGGTGTGAAATTTCACCAATACTACCGAGGGCACGCTTCGCGAACCTACCTCGAAGTCTCAACTGACAGCATTTCGTGGACCACTTTTGAGATAAATAAAGACATCAACGATCGTCCGTTTGGGGGGGAGACCGCTGAAGCAGATAGTCAACTGATCAATATAAGTTCCGTAGCGGGTGGGCAATCTGCCGTGTGGATACGGTTCCGATTTGAAGGAGATTATTACTTCTGGATCATCGATGATGTGGAAGTAATGCAGGTTTTTCCCGCAGACCTTGCCCTGACACATGTGGTTTGGCCTGATAAAGACCTGCCTTGTGTATTAGGAGATCAGGAGCAGATTCAGGTAAAGATTCAAAATTATGGAGATTCGGCACAAACGAACTTTACGGTAGATTTAATTCTCAATGATACCGTCCTCTTTGGCCAAACGGTGACAGAGACATTACACCCAAATCAATGCCTGATCGTCACATTTGATACCTTGCTAGACTTACAAGGGGGCTACCGATTTGATGTAGGGGTGAATACGAATAGGGATCAGAATTTTAATAATAACTGGAAATTCTGTGCAGATGAATGCTGCTTGGTTCAAGATACGGTAGGAGGGACTTATGTCTGCAATCAGATGATTGTTCAATTTACCTCTACAGCTACACAGAAGGAAAAAGATTCCATCCGTATGGCCTATAATGCGCATGTCGAGCGATTTTGTAGCTGTGACACGATAGAGTTATGGGAAGTGGATTCTTTTCCCATCAACCTCCCCACAGACACCATCAAATCACAGTTTCGTGAAGAGCATAAGCAGTCCCTCGCCAAGTCCCCCAAAGTCGTCAAAGCCGACTTGAATTATGTGACGCGCATCAGAAGGCCTGCCCAAACGGCTCGTATGGGAGGGTTCCCGACCAATGGCAATGGGACTATTACTGATACCCTCGTCGTGGCTGTGATAGACACAGGCTTGGATTTTTTCCACGATTCGCTGAATTCTTCTTTTTGGCGAAATGAGGCAGAGCTGGTAGATCGGTACGGCACGGACAATGACTCCAACTGTGTCCTTCAGGACAATTGGGGCGCGAACCTGATTCAGCCAGCGCGCGTCCCACTCGATGATGAATCACATGGAACACATGTGAGCGGACTGGTGCTCCGAGAGTTGCCGCCTTGCTTGCGGCTAGAGGTGTTGCCGATCAAGATTCTGGCACAAAACGGCGGAGGAACGCTGTTTGAGATGATTTGCGGAACGTATTACGCGCTGGAAAAAGACGTAGACCTCGTCAATATGAGCTTAGGCTACCCCGCCGCACATGCCTCTTCCTTTTTGGATAGCATCTTCAATCAGCTAAAGCTCAAAGACATCATGGTCATTACGGCGGCTGGAAATGATACAAGCAATAATGACTCTATCGCTTTCTGGCCAGCACATTTTAACCAAGAACATACCAATGTCCTATCAGTCACTGCCCTCGATAGCATGAATCAGTTGGCCCGGTTTGCCAATTGGGGCAGGACTTCGGTAGATATAGGCGCGCCGGGAGTTGGGATTCTGGGGCCTGTCCCAGGGGGTGAGTGGGAAGAGAAGAGTGGCACATCCATGGCTGCGCCTTATGTGACACGGGCCGCCGCCCTATGTCGAGCGACCCATAAGACGGATCCTTACACGGTGATTCGGGACATCCTTTTCCAGCAGGCCCTCCGCTTTCCTTCCTTGACAGATTCTGTCATACATGGCAAAAGCCTGAACTTGGTAGACCAGCATCCATGCCAAGTAGGAGTTGACCCTTTGGAGGACCGTTTGACGCCATTGATTCATACTTTCCCCAATCCTTTTGACTGGGAAGTGAACATATCATTTACGCTTCCAAGCCCCCATGAAGTCTCCATCGACATTTACAATGCCTTTGGGCAATTGATTCATCGCCATCAGCAGCCTTATCCAGTAGGGGCGCATGCCTTTGTATGGAAAGCACCTACCTTGCCAGCGGGATTATACCTGTATCAATTTGTGCTAGAAGGGCGGTTGGTAGAAAGTGGAAAATGGATCAAAAGTCGATAGGAATGATTGTTAAATAAATTGATAGATTATTGTTTGAAATAATCTATCGTGCTATATGACCAGAATTTGTGTGCTGACAGTCTGTATGATGGGCTTTTCCCTGCTGGGAATGGGCCAGGAGGAAGATATCTCTCCCCTTTTCCTCGATACATTGGTACAAATCACGGAACTCCCCCACCAAGAAATAGAGCCAGCGGTTGGTGTTTTTATGCAAAAAAATGCTGCCTTGCAGGAAGAGGAATTGGCTGAAAGCTATTATGGAGCGATCCAGGATAAAGGCTTCGAATTCTTTTCCACTGGGGAAGGTGAAAAAGCAGTGCCTTATTTTCTGGTCGCCACCGGCATATTGACCCACAAAAGTGCGCCTCAGTTGGGACGGAAAGGCCATGTCTATTTCAATATCGGCAGTACGTTGTTGGAGGCAGGACGTCTCAAAAAGGCCGAGCAGTATTTTTATGAGGCGATAGATTTGCTTACTACCCATGGCATTACCCAAGAATCCCATGCCGCTAAGACCAAGTTTGAGTGGGTCCTGGGAAATTGCCATTACCAGTTGGCTGTTATGTACAAAGCAGCGCTTGATTATGACAGGGGCTTGCGCCACTGTGAAGATGCCCTGGCATCGTACAATACTTCGGAAGACAGTGCCAATGTCTTCCTGTGCAAAGGAGCCCTTTACGCCAATCTCTATCAGCCAACAGCAGCTATTGCCGCTTATACGAACGCCCAGCAGCGGTATCACCAACTCAATATCCCGCATGAAGAAGTTAAATGCTTTCAGAATTTGACGGAAGTGTATCTGCAACTTGAGCAATGGGATGCGGCCATGGAAAGCTGTAAAAAGGGCTTTGAGCTATTCCAACAGCTGGATACCACGGATGCCACCTTAAAAGCCGTTTTGGCACAATTATATATAGAAAGGGGCATCGCATTAAAACACCTCAATACCTATCCCAAAGCCCAACAAGATTTTGCTACGGCCCTTGCCTTGAGCAGGCAGCTAGGCCATCAATCGCCCAGCCCACAATTGGCGCAAATATATGATAATCAAGGAGATGTCTATTGCCTTGAAGGCCAAATGGACAAAGGGCTAGCGCTTTACCGCCAAGCGATTTTGCAACTAATACCAGATTTTGATAAGGAAAATATTCTCAATTCGCCTGCGAAGTTGGATACCCTGCCCATCTTGGGATCCTCTGCGAGTTTGTTGATTTACCTGACGGACCGCGCCAAGGCGCTGGCACAATTTCCTGATTCGCTGGATCAGGCCATCAAGCTTTACCAATTGGCAGATCGCGTGATCTTCCGTATGCGGAAGAGCCATCGCGCCCTCGAATCGAAATTGTTTTGGATCAAACACACACGACCTTTTTACGAGCATGCCATTCAGCTTTGCCTCCTACAAAACCAACTGCCGTTGGCATTTGAGTTTCTGGGACGAAGCAAGTCCAGCCTGTTGTTGGCAGCCGTTAGAGAGGCGCGGGCAAAGGAGAAGGCACCGCCTCCGCTAAGCAAACTGGCTCAGGAGCAGGTATTTAAAGACTCGATCGCACATTATGAAAACGCGCTCACGGCGTCCTATTTGACCCAACAATCCAATATGCCTCAAACGGCAACATACAGGCATAAACTTCGGAAATGGCGGTCCCAATTTGCCCTATTCATTGACCAGCTAGAAGAAGAACACGTGTTGTATTATCAGTACAAACACCTCAATACAGTTGCTTCCTTGGACGCCATTCAGGCCTATCTGCATTCAAGTGGAGGTGACACGACGGCATTGCTAGAATACTTTGAAGGCGACAGCTCTATCTGGCTGTTTTATGTGGACCATAAAACGGCTGTGGCGCGCGAATTTCCCAAAAGCCCCGCCTCATACAAGACATTTTTACAAGCGGTATCCGCTCATCCTGAGCAAGACGCGGCTTATGCTTCCTATCGCGCTACAGCTTATCAGATGTATCAATACTTGCTAGGTTCTCTTGGGGCAGTAACATTGCCGCGTAACCTGATCATTGTGCCAGATGGCAGCCTCGCCAATATACCCTTTGAAGCCCTGCTCAAAGAACCGACCTCAGATGATAATGGAATCATGGAGCACGCGATATTAGTTCATCACCAGTGCAGCTATGCTTTCTCAGCTTCTATTCTGCTCCATTCTGCTGAGAGAGGAGGAAAATTCTCGCAAAATGTACTGGGAGTTGCTCCGGTCAATTTTGGGCCAGGCCATGTGCCTTTGGCGGGAAGCGAAGTAGCGGTTGAGGATATTGTGAAATTATTAGGAGGAGAAACCCTTACAGGAACGGATGCTACCAAGCGAAAATTCATCGAAATGGCCGCTCAGCCCTTTCAGGTTTTGCACCTGTATGCCCATGCTGAGGCGAATGAGATTCAGCCGTTTATCGTGCTGAGTGGGGATTCTTTATGGCTATCTGATATTTATGCGATGTATACACGTGCATCGCTCGTGGTCTTGGGGGCTTGTGAGACGATCAAAGGGGAGACAAAAAAAGGCGAAGGCGTCATGAGCCTGGCGCGCGGATTTCGCTATATCGGCGTGTCGAGTGTTGTAGCCTCCTTGTGGAAATGCCCAGATCAGGCTACCGAGCAGATCCTGGGGGTTTTTTACCAAAACCTCAAAAATGGCCTGGCCAAGGATGAAGCCCTATATCAAGCCAAGCTGACTTACCTCTCACAAACAGGACGGCCAGAGCCGTTCTATTGGGCAGCATTTATCCATGTGGGAGATCCCACTCCTATGACATTTTTGAATATATGGATGAAGTATTGGAAATGGCTCTTGGTGGCCTTGGCAGCTATAGGGATTAGGATTTTTGGGGAAAAGTTTAAACAGTTTTTACCCCAATAAATCACGATGCCTTTTCATTTCTCATACGCTTTCAACCGCAACACCAAAATCAGCCCGCCCATAAATAACACGATGCTAATAAGTCCCAAAGCATAGACGACATTCCCGCCATTCTCCTCATGGGCGAAGAAAGGCAAGGTAAGCATGGCCAGGAAGGAAAAACGCATAAAAACGTTGACCACCATCAAGAAGGAATTGACGCGGCCTACGACGCGGTTGGGGACGGTGCGGATGATATAGGTGATGCGCAAGATGCGCGTGCCAGCATTGGCGATGCCTAAAAACAGCGCAGCGGTAAGGGTGATCACCACTGACTGCGTCAGTGCCAAGGTCAGGAAAAGCGTACTCGCCATCCAAATCAAAAAGATGATTTTTTTGATCGTTCCCTTAGGGCTGCCCAAAGCGGTCAGCCCGAGCAATCCCGCGATGATCGCGCCAGTGGCGTAGGTACTACTGAAGTTGGCCATGACATTGGCAGGCGCCTGGAGGTAGTCGTTGACATAGATCGCCGTGAGGGCCTGAACAGTGACAATCACCGCAAAAAACACCAGGTGTGAATTGATCCCAAAGATCAGCAAGGGCTTATGAGACCATAGGTATTGGAAGCCTTGACGGATACGGGCGAAGGTGGAGCCTTTGTCTATTGTTCTTAAGGAAGCGTTATAGGGAATTAGGCTAATAAAGCAAAAACTCAACAGGTAAGTACAGCCGTCCAACAGAAATACCTCATTGAGCTTCCAGGCGTCAAAGGCTGCAGGCCACCACTGGGGCAAGGCACTGGACCCCACGAGCAAAATCCCTCCGGTAAACATGCCCAAGGCATTGGTGAGTTGGCCTTGAAGCTCTACCGCGCTATTGACTTTTGTATAGAACTTCCGCTCGAAAAGCTCCTGCACAAACGCGTAGAGATTCGGATAGTGGAGGTTAAAGGTAAAAATGGTGGTAACGGCGGCAATGGCGATGAGGAAAAAGGGCATTTCCCCAAAATAGGCCCCCATCGTCCCTAAACCAATCATGATGATGCCATCTACGCCATTGAAGGTCTGAAAAATCCGCTTGCGGTTGTATCGATCCACCAAAGACCCTGCAAATATCCCCCAAAACAGCGACCCTAGCGTAATGCCCGCCATCAAGGCGGAATTGAGCCATTTCCCATCATCATAATGACTGACGAGGTACCAAGGAATCGATAGCATCGTGATGCCTTGCGCAAAGCCCGAAACGAAGTTGGCGAGGAAAAGGAAGACGAGGGCTTTGAGGTTTTTCACAAAAGAGAGGATTCATGGATAAGTAAAAACAAAAAATGAAGCATGTCCTGAGCGGAGTCGAAGGAAACAAGAAAGGGAAAAGGAATGATGGCATTTCTCCTAATTCCCCCGCCGAAATGGATTCGGCGCATTGCCATCTGGCGGTCCGCCTGCCTTCGGGCCTGTCCCAGGCCCTGTAGGCACAGCGACTTTCGCATTGGGGTCTATGACGATCTGTTGCTCCTCAAAGTCCCAATTGGCGCGAATGGAAAAAGTCTCTGAACTTTCCACCATACGCTCGGGAAGCCTATAGGGAGAAAGGGAGCCTGGCGTCAGGATGCCATTGCCGTCCAAGTCTAGCAAGACAGAAACCTTATAGGTACCAGGCGCGACCCGCTGAAGGTTAAAAACACTGTCTCGAATGACATATTCCTCTTTTCCTTTAAAATACACCACAAATGGCCCTTCATACCCAAGTACCTTCACCGTTCCTGAAAATGTGCCAAAATCCTCTTTCACAAATGTCTGAATGGGATAGCGAAAAACGGTGTCTATTTCGCCTACCATTTCTCCCGAAATATGTACCTCATAAGAAATCAAAGGATCTAAAACGGTGTCGGGAGAAAGCCATATCTCAAAGCCGTCAAAGCGCAAACTTGTGGGAAGGGCTCGCCCTGCGGTGTCTACCAAAGAGACAAATGCTGTGTCTGAAGCTTGGATAGGGACAGGCATCATCCACATATAGGCGTTGCTATCAACAGTCCATTTCGGCTTTTGGTGGAATAAAGGAAACATGTCTGGCTTGCGCGCCCTGCGTGGACGAACCAGTAACAAACTGTCGGATGCATTGCCTAAACTATCTCTCAGATTCAGAAAGGAAAGCACACTGAAAGAATCTCTTGGGAAAGGGCTTTTGATCAACAATTGACGATCAATATAGGTAGCTATCGAAATGGGAAAAGTATCCTGGCCCAGCGTGTCACGCATGACCAAATTCAGGGAGTCGGAGACGATGCCTTCGTTGAAAGTGATGCGTAGCACGCTATCACTTAGCCAGTTGTAGCCATTGATGGCGGGGGCTCGTGCATCGGGGATAAAGCGAAGCAGGGTGACTTCCACAGTATTGGTGGTGTCGCTAAATCGAATCAGCGGGGTATCGGCGAGGGCGAGGACCTCCGTCGGAAGGTTATACGTACTCGACTTGTCGATGTCTTCGATGCCATAGATTCGGTAGGCTGTGTGGCGGAGGTAGGGAAGGGTAAATGTGCCGTCTTTATTGGATTTGGTAATGTATGCAGGCTTTTTGCCATAAAAATCATTGCCGATCGCGCTATCCGCATCAAACAATAATAGGGTGATATCTTCGACGCCCTTTCCTTTGGTGGTACCTTCTACCCGCCCTTTCACTTCCATGCTATCGATGGCATCGCCCGTACTGAACGCCAAAGTGAACGCATTCATCTTATTGCTCGCATTTAGGTCTTTTATTTCAGTAAAAGAAAGTACATAGGTTGTGTTTTCAAGCAGTTTTTCTTGAAAAGCGACTTTGACTTTCTTGCCTGACATAGAGACCTTAGGTGGTTCAGGTAGCAGGGGAGAGATAAACAAATCCTGGCCATAAGTAGGCGCTTTCACATACTCGTCAAACTTGAGCACGACTTCGTCTCCCTCAAAATTCAGGGTCTTTTGCAACGGGATCGTATCCACGATGACGGGAGGTGTCTTGTCTGGTGGGCCACCAGAAGGGTTGCCCTGCTGGGCACAGCTTGCCAATAAGCTGATGATCACGATAAGCAAAAGCCCTACAACCTTCTGAGGATTTGACATGGTCAGTCGAATAGATTTTTACCAAACTATTGCGACGGGTTTAAACCCGTCGCAATAGTGAAAGAAACACAAAAATGTTAACACCTTCGTATCACTAAATTTGCGAGGCTTTGCGAGCAAATTTACCTAACCTCCACCTGATGCAAATTGTCAGAACGATCTGCATCGGGAATGGTAGGACCGCCCAATGCCACCTGCTTGACAGGTTGATCAAATTTAAACTTGAGGTTGATAGAATCTTTTTCCTTCCACACTTCTGGACTTTCATGCCTCTCCTCTACAGAGCCATCTGCCAATACAAACGTCAAATGAACTGGTAAGGGCATGCCTCCTTTATTTTCTATGGTCAATTTTGCCGAATTGCCACTGAGCGCAACACTCTCAAAGCCCAAGTCTGGTACCAGCGCTTCAAAGAACCACGGCTGCCAAAACCAGTCAAGGTCTTTGCCATAACTCGCTTCCATGCTATTGAAGAAGTCGTGAGGAATAGGGTGTTTCCCACGCCAGTTCTCGACATAGTGCTGTACCGCTTTAGCAAATTGCTTCTCTCCCATCAAGTCTTGGAGAAAGGTGTATGCCAACGCAGGTTTAGAGTAGGCATGTACGCCATAACCACTGACAGCCGTGAATACGGTGGGGGTCATGAGCGGAAGTTCCATGCTTCCTCCAGCTGTGCGTTCGTAAGACATCGTGACCCAGCGCATGGCATTGGGACCATCTGGTTCCAATTTGAAGGCAAGGTCATAGGGTAACATTTGCGCCCAGCCTTCATCCATCCACGCGTATTTGCGCTCATTGATGCCCATGAGGAAGGGGAAGTAGGTATGTGCTATTTCGTGGTAAGTAAGGGTAATTAAGCCAAAGCGACTGGTGACACGACCGTCGTTGACGATCATCGGGAATTCCATGCCGCCAGAACCGTTGAAAACGGTGACCGCAGGGAAGGGGTAAGGTACCCCTGGAAGGTTCTCGGAAAGGTCTTCGACCACAGCGCGAGCGATCTCTGCTGCCTGATCATAAAAGTCCGCGTCGGGACGATATGCAGCATCTACCAAGACGCGACGGCCTTTTTCTACCTCGATGCTGGTCGCATCCCAGAGGTAAAAGTCGCTCACAGCGAAAGCAAAATCAGGCACGTATTGCGCACTGAACTTCCAGGTGTTCTGGCCATTTTTCTTCAAAAATTTCCCTTTCTCCTGATCTTCAGCGGTGACAATGCGCACCACCTCATCTGAGGTTTGCGCTTTCTTGAAGCGTTTGGCTTGTTCCTTCGCCAATACCTCTTCAGGGTTTTGCAGCAAGCCTGTTGCCCACACCATCACACTGTCAGGCATGGTCAGCTCTACGTCAAAATCCCCAAAGTCATTATACATCTCAACGGTGCCTGTATAGTTGGTCTTATCCCATCCGTCGATGTCATCATAGACGGCGATCTGGGGGTACCAGTACGCCACAAAAAAGGAAGAAGGCCCATAGGAACCCATGCGCATGCGGGAGTCTTGAGGGATAATGAAGCTCCAGTCGATTTCTACCTCGACCTGCTGTCCCGTCCCAATTTTCTCATTGAGCTGCACATAGAGATTGGTGCCGTAGCGGGTCAGTTGGGCTTTAGGACCGCGGCTGTAGCGGGCTGGGACGCCTGATACCTTGCTGAGGTCAGCCTCCTGGCCGTTTAGACTCAGGCGACTGATCTGGGTGCCGTCCGTGAGGTCGTCTGCTTTTACACTGCGATCACGCGGATTGCCTTTTTTGAAAATGTCTTGGTATAGGCGAATGACAATACTGCCCAGACTATCAGGGCTATTGTTGGTATAAGTAATCGTCTCACTGCCCTTTAGTTCACGGGTAGCAGGGTCGATGCTCGCCTGAATCTTATAGTCAGAGCGATTTTGCCAATACTTAGCGCCTGGTGCGCCATCCATTGATCGCGTTTCTTGGTCATAGGCCGCTTGGAAATTGCGCTTTACTTCCAGTTGCGCATTGGCTCCAAGGCTCAAGCACATGAAGGCCATCCCTAGCCAAATCAGTTTATTTATCATAATAGTTATAGTTTTAGCGTGAAAATCAGCGGACAAAAATACACAAGGATTGACTAATTAATTGATTGATTGATTATTAATTGAACGATCGACAACTAAGCTTCTGACAATCAGCAACTTACTGATATTGAGTACTTGTGCGGCTGGGATGAAACGGGCGTGAGCGGACGGATTGCAGCGTTGGTATTGGTTGGCCCGTTTCGATTCTTGTCCTGAGCTTGTCGAAGGATCTGGTTACTTTTTTCTAAAAAAAGTAACACCACAAAGGGTAAGTATTATAATGTGTAAAAAGCTAGGAAAAATTAAAAAACCAAAAATTGCCCATGCAAGACAACTGGCAACTATACATCGATACAGGCGGCACCTTCACAGACTGTATTGCTTATGATCCTTTAGGGAAATTGTTTCGGGCAAAAGTGTTGAGTAGCAGTAAGTTAAGGGGGCAAGTTGTCAAAACTAATTTACCCCAAAACACCCTTTACATCTCCCAAAATTGGGGCACACCAGCAAATATCTTTGAAGGGTATGCTATACATATTTTTGGCGTCGATCACCCGCCTATCCATGTAGTTTCCAGTGACATAAACGAAGGCATCCTTCGACTTTCTTCTCTCCCTAAGGAGGTGAACCTTGATGGAAAAACCTTCGAACTCCAGTCGGACGAAGAAGCGCCCATCCTCGCTGCGCGTATCCTTACCGCCACCCCTCGTCATCAGCCGCTCCCCCCCATTGCCATGCGTCTCGGCTCCACCAAAGGTACCAATGCGCTCCTAGAGCACAAAGGTGCGAAAGTGGCCCTTCTGATCACAAAAGGCTTCGGCGATTTGCTGCAAATTGGAACCCAGCAACGCCCAGATTTGTTCGCACTAGACATACAAAAACCGCAACCCCTCTATGATAGTGCTATCGAAATCCCCGAGCGACTGGATGCCCAAGGAACCGTTTTGCAGCCTTTAACTCCAGAAGCTATAGCCACTATCGTCGAGCAAGTGCAAGCCAGTGATTGTGATGCGGTAGCGCTGGTCCTGATGCATGCCTATCGCAATCCGCTTCATGAGCAGCAAATTGCAGAAGCGTTACGGGCCGCAGGGATTCTTTACGTCTCAGCTTCGCATGAGATCGCGCCTGCTGTGCGGCTCTTGCCCAGAGCAGAAACCACAGTGATCAATGCCTATTTGGCACAAGTCATAGAAACCTATTTATCCGCTGTAAAAAGCAAGCTAGAACAAGGAGAACTCAAAGTCATGACCAGCGCTGGCGGCTTGGTGGATCATCGATACTTTTTGCCTAAAGACAGCCTGCTCAGTGGGCCTGCTGGTGGCGTGGTAGGGGCTGCTCATTGTGCACGACAAGCGGACTGCCATCAAATCCTGACGCTGGATATGGGCGGAACCAGCACCGATGTCGCGCATTATGATCACGGCTATGACTATCGCTATGAATCAAAAGTGGGCGATGCTCACTTGCTCAGCCCTTCAATGGCCATCGAAACCGTGGCTGCGGGCGGTGGGTCTATCTGCCAATACGATGGCTATAAGCTCTTGGTGGGGCCCGAAAGTGCGGGTGCTCATCCTGGGCCAGCTGCTTACGGCGCTGGAGGGCCGCTGTGCTTGACGGATGTCAATCTGCTCATGGGATACCTGGCCTCAGATGCGTTTGGGATTCCCCTCAACCAGGAGAAGGCAGAGGCTGCATTGCTGCCTTTGATGGAGGCAAGTGGATTAGAACGCGAAGCGCTGTTAGAAGGCCTGTTGGCCATAGCCAATGAGAAAATGGCAGAAGCCATCCGCCATATCTCCGTTCAGAAGGGGTATGACCCGAAAGCGTATGCCTTATTGGCATTTGGCGGAGCAGGTGGTCAACATGCGTGTAGTGTGGCGGAATTATTGGAGATCGACCATGTGATCATCCCTTTCGACGCAGGCTTGCTAAGTGCTGTGGGAATGGGAGCCGCCGTCATTGAGCGTTTTGCGGAACGACAAGTGCTCCAGCGGTTGGGTAGGGTGGAAAAGGAATTGGAAGGGTGGGTAAATGAATTGAGGAAGGAGGCAATAGACAAACTAAGCAAAGAAGGTTTTGGGCCTTCAGAAATCGAGATTCAGTCGATTCAACTCTTTTTGCGCTTGGAAGGCCAAGATCATCAATTAGCCATTGATTATTCTCCTGAAATCTCTCCTTTAATAGCTTTCCGCCAAACGTATGAACAACTCTACGGCCATTGGATAGCGGGCAAAGAACTGGAACTTGCTTCCATCAAGGTCCAAGCTGTCAGCCTTTCCACCGAAACAGCCATTTCTCCGAATACTGCTTCTCCCAATTCCCCTTCCGCCTATAAGCATCAAGATGCATACGTTGAAGGAAGATGGTTGCCCATTCCCTTATATGACTGGGAGAAGCTCGAGCCAGGCGCTACCCTCCAGGGCCCTGCCTTGGTCTTGAATCAGACAAGCACGCTGCTCGTCAAGCCCCATTGGACTTTTTATCTTGATGAGGCGAATAATGCCCACTTGAATCTTGAACAAATTTCCCTGAATCAGGCCATTACCCAAACCCACCAAACCCCTATCCAGCTAGAACTCTTCACCAACCGCTTTCGCGCGATCGTTGAAGAAATGGGGGCTTTGCTGGAGCGGACAGCCTTCTCCGTCAATGTGAAGGAGCGCCTGGACTTCTCCTGTGCGATGCTCGATGCAAACGCGGAATTGGTGGTGAATGCGCCCCATATCCCTGTCCACCTGGGCAGTTTGGGCCTTTGCGTACGCAAGGTGCTTGAAGTGCTGCCATTGGCACCAGGTGACGTAGCCATCACCAATCATCCAGGGTTTGGCGGCTCCCATTTGCCCGATATTACGCTTATCCAAGGCGTTTTTGACAAAAATAATCACCTCGTAGGTTATGTCGCCAACCGTGCCCATCACGCCGAACTCGGTGGCAAACGCCCTGGTTCCATGCCTCCCGACGCGAAAAGCTTGGCGGAAGAGGGCGTCGTCATTCCTCCTATGTACCTTGTTCGAGACGGCCAACCTCAGTGGGAGACGATTGAGGATTTGTTGACAAATGACCGACACCCTACCCGTGCCCTCACGGAAAACATCGCCGACCTGAATGGAGGTCTTGCTTCCTTACAAGTCGGTGTGCAATCATTAAAAAAGCTATGTGAGGTCCATGGGTCGGACAGAGTAAGTCATTATCTCAAAGCACTCAAGCAGTATGCCGCTAGTCGAATGCAAACGGCTATTTTAGGGCTCAAAGATGGGATGTATGAGGCAGAAGAGTTTTTGGATGATGGGGCTTGTATCCGTGTAGCGATTGCGATACAAGGTGCCCAAGCCCACCTCGATTTCACTGGGACCAGTCCCGTTCATCCAGGAAACCTAAACGCCAATCCTGCGATTGTCAATAGCGCTATTCTCTACGTCCTGCGCCTGCTACTGGCAGAAGACTTGCCCCTCAATGAGGGACTTATGGAGACCGTGGAACTGACCTTGCCATTGAGTATGCTTAATCCCCTTTTCCCAAAAGACCCCACCAATTGCCCTGCAGTAGTGGGAGGCAATACAGAGACTAGTCAGCGGCTGGTAGATACCTTGCTGAAAGCGCTTGGCGTAAGTGCGTGCAGCCAAGGCACGATGAATAATTTGCTTTTTGGAAACGAAACCTTTGGCTATTACGAGACCATAGGTGGCGGCACAGGCGCTGGGCCAGGCTTCCACGGCGCTCACGCCGTGCATCAGCACATGACCAATACGCGCATCACCGATCCCGAAATTCTAGAGCTTCGCTATCCTGTAAGGCTGGAGCGGTTTGCGATTCGAAGGGGCTCTGGGGGGATGGGCAAATGGAATGGAGGGGATGGCATCATCCGTGAATTGCGGTTCCTGGAACCCGTTTCCCTGACGGTCCTCACGCAGCATCGCGAAGTGGCTCCCTATGGACTGGAAGGAGGAGGTCCTGGCAAAAAAGGCCGCCAGTCCATCCTCAAGGCTGATGGGTATGAAATAGCCTTAAAAGGAATAGACGAGGCGGAATTGGCTGTTGGCGATATGATTGTGATGGAGACGCCAGGCGGCGGTGGGTGGGGATCGTAAACGCGTAGAGACGGAGGATTCCTCCGTCTCTACGCGTTTACGATCGTATTTTATCGTTTCACGATTTTCTTCACGACAACCTGGTTGTCGATATGGAGGCGCAGCATATACATGCCTGCACTAAGGGCAGAGAGATCAAGGGCCTGACGGCCTACGCCAGGGTGTGCACCTTTTCCTAAATCCCGCCCTTGCATATCCATCAACTGCCATGTGACAGAAGGACTAAGAGCGCGGCTGTATTCCACAAAGAGGGCATCAGTAGTAGGATTGGGCGAAATGCTTACTTCTGCATCTAGCAATTCTCGCTCGACCGAGGTCGTCATGGTGCTATTGCACTGGTAGCCTTGGGCGTTGTAAAAACGCTGGATGGAATCCACATGTTGAGTCATATTGGCTACACTGCCAATTTCATCCATAAAATATCCCCGTGCATATACATAGGCCAAGTCCAGACAGATCTTTTCTCCAGCGTCCAAAGTGATAGAACTCGTTGATCCCATCCCACGCCTATCAGAAGGCGGTCGAGCCGAATTCTTTTCTGTCCAGCCCGTTCCATTTACTGGGTCTCCAGGCAATAAATATGATGTCGGGTTGCCATTTCCATGTCCGGTGCCTGAGCCTCCATTATTATAGTTATCTACCCATGGGGACCCATCCGGCCAATATCCTGTCAAATAGCCATAATAGGCTGAAGGCGAAGTAGGATTTCCCATCGAGTCAAGAGTATTGTTATAAGTGGCAAAGTGGGTCATGGGCTGATTGAGGAAAGTAATGGCTTGTGCAGGCGGGTTGGCACCGTAGCCAAACATACCATCATCATAACTATCCCCATTATACCCATAGAAAGTATTTCTGTTTGTATCACATCCTACATAATCATCTCGAAAAAAACCGAGATCAAAATCCACCCAGTTTCCGATAGAGAAATCATTGATCCGGCTGCCAGAACGATTAAAAATGGTATAATTAAAGAAAATGGTGTGGTGTATAATAGAGTCTTGTGGTCGATCATAGGCATAGGCCATGCCATGGACTTCTACGCCTAGCGGCTCGCCGCCTGTCTCAGTGTGTATGGTACGGGTATCATTGTAGATGAAAAAAACGGCCATATCGCCGCGAATATGGGGATAGTCGCCAAGGGCGGGTTCATAAGTTCCATTTCCGTTGGCATCGTGGAAGAGGGCGAGCTGCGCAGCTTCGCCGTTGGCGACATCGCCATGGGCAGGCCAATCAGCGATGACAGGAGGTACGGTATACCCTGGATTATTCCAGTTGAGGATATGGTCATCGATTTGGGTTTTGGTGATCTTCCAAACGCGTTTGTAGCGGGCATCATATGCCATGGAGTAGCTGTTGGCTATGGGACCAGCCCAGGTGTCATTGCCAGACTGGCGATAGGTATTGGCGGCTAGGCGAAGACTCCCTGACTGGTCGATGCCCCCCATCCACAGATTGGCGGCAAACAGGGTATGACTTCCTGAACCTTTAGGTACTTCAAATTGGTTATTGCCAATCAAGTCCCAAAATAAGTCGCCCGAAGGGTGGATCATGGCGTCTATGCCATTTATATCCAAATTGGCTGGCGTCTGGCCATGCACGATGAGTACTATACTCATAGAGGCAAGCCATAGGGTAAATAGTTTTCTAAGCATTATTCTTTGGATTTTGAGGGTGAAAAAATAATTGTACCCTCAAAGTATATCCTATGAATGGGAATGTCATTGTCTTTTGAATGGGT
Source organism: Bacteroidia bacterium (assembly GCA_030430575.1). Taxonomy (GTDB): domain Bacteria; phylum Bacteroidota; class Bacteroidia; order J057; family J057; genus JAUIGE01. The sequence continues at coordinate 57,858 of JAUIKF010000002.1, forward strand.
GGATTACGCTGAAAGTGAAATGTTGAATAGAAAAAAAGGGGATAAAAGAAGAAAGCCCCCAAAGGTTTTCTTCAACCTTTGGGGGCTATAGCAATCAAATACTGCCTACCCATTTATGTGAGTCAATAAATAAAGACCAGGTTATTGCTTATTACCCTTAAGAAATGGTCCTGACAAAAACGAAAATGAATTACTTACTTCCCAATCAATAATTTCTAAATAAGCGTCAATTTCCGATCTACTTCAAGGGCCATGGCCTCCTGACTCAGTTCCAATTTGAGTTTTTTCACCAGACTCACAACTTCATCCAGGTGGGTATTCATGTCTTGTTGGCTCATGTAGGATTCGACGATAAACACTTTTTCCCCTACCAAGCCGACATCTTCACTGTTCCACACCCCACTCGCTTCGCGACAAGTCGCTCCGCCAAAGCGCTCCGCCATGAAATTGAGGACTTCGTCCACATAAGTACTGGTGTCTATGGACTGGTCCACATCAGTGGTCGTAGGAATAAATACCCCAATGTTATGTGTGCGTTCAAGGCGATCAATACATGTATCGATCACATCCAAGATCGGATCTGGGATAGCGAGTTTTTTCTTTTTGGGTAATGAATAAGCGGGAAAATCATCCATATAGGGCAGCTCAAAGTCCGTTGGAGGTGGAGTGATCTTTAGGTCTTGATATTCAGGCTTGGCACGATTGAGCATTGTGAAGACACTGGTTTCTCCTGGCCGCAAGCGCTTGCGCAACTGTGCATTGATGGCATCAATTTTTTCGCGGGCATCCTCTAGCGGAGATATCAGCAGCAGGACTTGGTCCACATGTTCTAGCATCAAGCTGCTAGACTCGTCTAGGTGGTCAGGCAGGCTGATGACGATATTTTCGTATGTGTTTTGCAGTTTATCCATCATCAACGTGGTACGGGTGGTCCCAGGCAGGTAATTGTCCTCGTTGGGGAGCATAATGTCAAATCCACTGGGGTGATGGAACGTGCCCCCTCCTTTTGGGCTACGAATATTTTTGGTGACTTCCTCATCCGTCCGAAACTCTACATAAACCGTGGGGCGTTGATTTTTGGCAGCGAGTTCTTGGGCGATGAGGCTGGCGATACCCGTCCCGCCAGTGTCTTCGTGAAGATTGAACAGTAGGATCACCTGAATCTTTTTTTCATCCTTGGCCAATCTACGATTGGATTCTACCAGATATCGCCCCAAGATGCGTGACAACTCGATGGCCACTTGGGAATATCGATTGAGCATATAAAGAAAGTCATCCCGCTGGATGACCAGAAGGTCTACTTCACTGAGCGCTACGACGCTAGCCGAACGGGGTTGATTTTCCAAAATCCCGACTTCTCCAAACGTATTGCCAGGCATAAGGTAGGCAAGCAGGTTCTCTGCTTCATAACTGACACGCTTGACTGCTACGATGCCATTGGTGATGACAAAGAGGCTGTTGCTGGGCTGACCTTGCCAAACAATGATTTCTTCTGGAAAATACTGACGCACCTTTACCTTATTGGCTACTTTGCCAAGTTGGGTTTTGTTCAGACTTTGAAACAAGGGACTTTTGAGAAGGGTGTCGACTATCTTTTTCTTGTCCATTATATAGAGAGGCTATTTCGCAACTTGAATATAGTACAAATTTGTTTCTTCTTAGGCATTTCTTTTGCAACTTAGAGGTTTAAGGCGTCGCGAATTTATCAAATGATAGATTGGTCGGTCATAAATTACTGATAATCAAATAGTAATGATCTATTTTGTTTATTAATGATTCTTCGAGAATTATTAGCATATTTTTTATTTTCCCTTTCTTATGAATTTTAAGGTAACACTTACTTGCCTAGCCCTTTGTTGTTTATTTTTTCCACTCAATCTTCTTTCTCAAAGTGCAAAACAGAAGATTGCACAAGTTCAGAGGGAAGTCAGCAATGCTCCAGACAATGAGGCCAAAATTGAGCTGCTGGTCCGTGCTTCCTATGAACTTCGCGGGATTGCTCCCCAAACGGCATTGAAGTACTCTAAGGCGGCTGTTCGCCTTGCCAAGCAGTTCAAAGAGCGTCAGGGGCAAGCTTACGCAAGCTTGGGAGCACGCTATATCAACCAAGGAAATTATAAAGACGCCATTGGCGCCTACAAAAGAGCCTTGCCCTTTAATAAAGGGGAAGCCAATGTGAAGAGTCGGCTGGTGAATTACAAGTCACTAGGGCACTCTTATGATCAAATAAAGGATTACCCCAATGCGCTCAGCAATTATAAGGAAGAACTTGCTATCCAAAAAAAGCTTAATGACGAGGCTGAAATAGCCGTTGCACACAATAAAATAGGTCAGATTTATTTCAAGCAAAAAAACTATAAGGAAGCGCTCAAGTCTTTCGAAGCCGCATTGGTGCTCGCCAAAAAACTCAAAAACCAAGACGACGTCAATCACCTTGAAAACAATATTTCCCTTGTAAAAGAGCTTATCAGAAATGCGGGCAAGCCCTCGGCTCGTGCTGTGCCTTCCAATCTTCAAACGCTAAAAATGGAGGCCCAGGAATTTCAAGAAAAATATGAAATAACCCTTGATAGCTTGGTTGAGGCAAGGCAAATGGTCCAGCGTGCTGTAGATGAGCTTCAAGTCAAAGAAAGTGAGCTAAAGCAAAAAGAGGATTCCCTCAAAGAAAAAGAAGACATTATCCTTACCCTGGAACAGGCAAGGGCTGTATTGGCTGAGGAAAAGGCATTGCAAGAACGCTATAATCAGCTTATCGTTTTGGGAGGCAGTGCTGCCCTGCTAGTCATGGTAGTGATTGCCCTATTGATATACAGTCAATATCGAAGCAAAAAGCGCTCAAACAAGGCCCTAGAAGCAGAGAAGCGTAAATCGGATGATTTGCTCCTCAATATTTTGCCTGACAAAGTAGCAAAAGAACTCAAGGATAAGGGCAAGGTCCAGCCAGCCGTTTTTTCTAATGTGACGATGCTGTTTACTGACTTCAAGGGATTTACCAAAATCGCTGCACAGTTGCCGCCAGAAATACTGATCAAAGAATTAGAATACTGCTTTGAAGCATTTGACGAAATATGCGACAGGCACAACCTAGAAAAGATCAAGACGATAGGCGATGCCTACATGGCTGCTGGCGGAATCCCCGACAAAAATAGCACCCATGCACGTGATGCTGTGAGCGCAGCCTTAGAGATGCAAGCCTTTATGTGGAAGTGGAAAAAAGAAAAAGAAGCGAAAGGAAATCCTTTTTGGGAACTTCGAGTAGGAGTGCATACGGGGTCCGTGATTGCTGGGGTAATTGGTAAATATGACATAGAAGAAGTCGCCGCTAGCCGCAAGCGCAATAAGAAATTCACTTTTGACATATGGGGAGATGATGTAAACATCGCTAGCCGCATGGAATCTTCTGGTGAAGAGTGGAAAGTGAATATTTCTCAGGCGACCTACAACCGCGTGAAGAAGGACTTTGTGTGCCTACATCGTGGAAAAATAGCCATCAAACACAAAGGGCCTGTTGACATGTATTTTGTCGAAAGTCAATTATGATAAAAGTCATTTCTGCGGAATTCTCTTCGTGCTAAATTGGAACCCAAACAGCATCCAATTATGAGCTTTATCCACCATACAAATACCCCCAGGGAAGTTGTCATTCACAATCCCATGCTTTCCATTGTTTTTGAGCGATTTGGCATGGTCAGTACGACAAATGATGTTCCGTTAAGGCGTATTGACAAGCGCCAGTGTCCAGACGTGAATTTCCTTGTGGAGGTGCTACGCGCATTTGATCAGCCTGATGGTTTTGACCCTAGTCGATTTCACAATTTTTCCACGTATATCATTCTCGATTACCTGTATAGGACTCACCGCTATTATGTGGATAAACGCCTGCTGGAAATAGAGCGCTCCATCGATTCTTTGACCTTGGCGTATGGCCAAGATCATCCCCTGCTGACCCTCCTCAATAATTTTTTCTCTGCATATAGCAAGCAGATGGTGAAGCATATCAAATTGGAAGAAGATACCCTGTTTCCCTATGTCCTTCATTTGGTGGAGTTGGTCGAGACGCCAGGGATGGAAAGAGCTGACAGCGTTTTTGGAAATTATCAACTGGCAGCCTTTGCAGGCCAGCACGAAGCAGATGAACTGGACACCCAGCTAGGGAATCTCCGACAACTCATCCATGATCAGTACCCAGAGCTTACAGGGACTTTCCCATTTATGATTCTTTCTTCCCAGCTCGACGCCTTTGAGCGCGACCTCTATATCCACGAGTGTATCGAGGAAGAGGTGCTTATGCCGAGGGCGAAGGAGTTGGAGCGGCAGGCATTTGGGTGAAGCATCAATAATGGTAGAAGTATAAAAACAATAGGAAGAATCCCGAATCCTCATTGCTGAAGATTCGGGATTCTTCCATTTACCCTAAAAGTAATAGGCTATTTCATCAAAATCGTCTTGCTAACCTGCTGATTACCAGCCTGTATACGCACGACATACATGCCTTTTGCCGCTAAAAGGTCAATTTCAAATTTCGCAACAGCTACTTGCCCAAAATCTTTCCGATATACCTCTTTCCCTAGCATATCATACACCACTATTTCCGTAGCCTGAGCCCGCTCAAACTCCGTCTCCACAAAGAAGCGATTCTGCGCGGGGTTGGGGTAAATGCTAATGGGCAATGCTTCGACTTCAGGTGCGTCTATGGAAGTGAAATCGTTACAAGGAATATCATAAAACTCTTCCCCCAGATTGTACCCAATCGTGAACTGGTGACGAATCTCCGCCCCGAAGTCAGGGTCAAAGCGGCGGATAATATTGCCCCCCGAAGGTGCCAAAAAGCGGATAAATCCTGTACCCGCTGTCGCACGGTTGAAGAAGAAATCGAGGCCATCTTCTCCGACATCTGGCAATACAAAGGTGTAACATCCATCTGGCAGATCAATGGGGTCGTTGTAAGTGGTATTATTGACCAAAAAGTCCTTACGCTTCACGACATTGCCCATGTCGTCCTCGATATACCAGCGATTTTCATTCGCACGATTATTCGTCTTGAGTTCTATGACAAAATTGGTAGGATACTGCGGAGGCAGGTCAAAGGGAACTTCTATATAATTATTCCTGTCGTAACCATCTGTTGCATAATTGGGGTAACTGACATCTGCATAGAAGGTGGGCTGAGCAGGAATGTGCGCGCCTGTCCAGTTGAATAATGGCAAGGTGACCGTTTCCTCCTCCAGAAAGCCTAATTTCCCTTCCCAGCGATAATAACACGGTTTAAACCCGTTTTTTACCCCATAGGTGATGATACAGCTCGTGAGGGTATCTGTCCCTCGGTTGCTGATCTTGACAATGGGATTGTCACAGATTGGATTGAAGTGGCCGTGAATGTCTGTGGTAGTTGGCGCCAACACATCTTCCACAGCAAGGTCCAGCTTGTGGTTCGGCGGGCCGTAGCTGACTAGCTGGGCGCGCAGCACCCAGTTGCCTTCGGGCTGCTGGCCGAGTGGGTCTACTTCGTAGTCGAGTTCTACGGTATCGCCAGGACTGACCAGATCTGTCAACTCATGATCGTAGGTCTGTACCGCATCGCCAGGACACCAGCCTGCGCGGTCAAATATCCACGTTCCGCCTTGTGGCTGGACGGGGTTTTTAGCACATTCATTCCACAACCACCATTTAAATGTCTCATTTCCATTCAGCCAAACGGAATGCTCTCTGCGGCAAAACTCAGAGCAGTTGGTACCTGCACCTCCTCCAAAGCCATGACCTGTAGTACGCGTTTTGACCCGGTACATGGAGGCGGCAGGGTCTAGACGGAACGTCTGCGGCGTGGCCCGTGTGCCATTCACAAAGCTGGCAAAAGACCAGCTCCCATCATAGATTTTCTGAATGCGCTTGACATCTCGCGCAGGCTCACCTTTGATCATCAAGAACTTCAGGTCTAGCAATTCTTGGTTATTGCCTGCTTGAAGGTATACCCAGTCATGCAAGAGTGGCGCATAGTCTGTCACGTCAAATACCCACATCGTGCCTTCAGGCCCGAGGTCTAGGTTGATGCCATAAGGCGTGATATATCGCCCGATCTCGTACCGGACAATATTATTATACCATACTTTATCATTTCTCCTCAGCACATTACCAGATGCAATCCATGTAGAGTCTATTTTGCTCCCATCGGTTCCATAAGTATAGGAATAGGTATTTCCGTTCCAGTAGGTCAAGGTGTCTGTAGGTGTATCGGGTTGATTCGGTTCATCGTGGCGAATGACATAAGGTCCCGAAGGATTATTGTACAAAACAACATGTTGAGGCGGATTCATGATGCTGTCAACGATAAGGACAGAGTCGATCATGGTAGCGTAATTGCTTTGGTCAAAGATGACTTGTGGACGGTTGGTAGTCACCGTCATATTGCGAAAGAGATCTTTCCCTGACACCCTGTTCCAGGCGGGGGTGCCCCACAGTTTGGCCTGATTCATACCACTATTGGCCACAAGGCCACTGCCCTCATTGAATTGATAGTAAGCGATGAGGTTAGCGTAATCAGGGTGAGACGGGGTAATGTCTTTGGCCATCCAGGCTTGAATTGTCGCCTGGTCCAACTCTTTGTCCCATACCCGAAACTCATCGATATAGCCATCATATGCACCGCCAGCATTGGGGACACGTGAGCCAATATTGAAACGAGTGATGCCACTCATCAAGCGCGTTTTCCCAGTGCCACTATGGACCAATTGACCATTGAGGTACATCTTCATTTCGCCAGTTGTAGCATTTTTGGTAAATGCCCAATGGTTCCATTGCCCTTCATAATCCTGCGGCTGAAAACTGGTGAAGATGCGGTCATAGCCGTTTCCTTCCTGGCCTGCGTCCCAGTAGACTTGACCATTGCCCCACGGCAGGTGTGAATTGAGGACCCGCTGATTATTGGCGTTATAGCCTTCAAAGGCATAGTCACTTTGGGGCTGGCGCGCGGTGTCGCCATATTGCCATAGGCTGACGGTGACTTCTGTACTAAGGGTTTGAAAGTGATCCGCAGGCACACTGACGATATCTGGGCCCTCAAAATCAAGGAAATGCTCATTGCCGGCGGTATGTACACCTGAGTTCCAGGTCATTATATCAGATTTTACCTCATTATCTGCCCCGGCGGCTTTATTGGTATAACTGAACTCCACGACGATATTGGAGATTCCATCCCATGTGAAAGGCTGCAAAAAATTAAGGCTAGCCCAGCCTGTCTGTGCAAAATGTGTATTGCGACGATAGACGGTCTGGAAGCCATCTGTTTCATAATTGTCTGCTGCTAAAGAATCAAGCGCCGAATGCTTTAGGCGGACGTGTAGATTCTCTAGTTCAGTACCCAATGCAGATAGATTGAGGCGAAGCGCGGAAATATCTCCCGCCGAAAGGCCTGCTGATGAAAGCTCAGCCACGCGCCATAAGTATTGAGATTTACCACTGGTAAACTGGCTGTGGAGGGTCTCCAAACTATTTTGTCCTCCTGTCCCCAATATGGCCGAGTCGCGTGTACCTACACTCGGGAAGGTCATGTACTTTTGCCAATCGTGATAATAGGTGTAGGTCGGACTTGTCACCATGTGAATAGAATCAGGCGCATTCCCGCTCAACAATTGATAGTTAGGGATGCTACGGCGGGTGGAGTCAAAGACGCCAGAAGAATCCGTCAGGAATGTGTAGGTAAGGTAATCCCACTCGCCACAAGCGAAGCCATCCGCGCGGGTGCTGGGATCACATTTTAGGGTATAAGCCATCAAAACCTTCTGAAAGCGTTCGCTTGCATCAGGAAACTTGAAGCTGCCGCGATAGACGCTGGCAGGTGCGGGGTCACTGAAACTGAAGGTCGGCACGACGACCGTATCTCCTACGGACTGCGCCTGCGAAGCAGGTGCTAGAAGACAAAAAAGAATCAATGCCCAAAATAGGCGGGAGAGTAGCGTGTTGTTCATAAGCATTTCAGCCAATTATTTATGCGGTTCAGGAAAAAAGGAATCCACTAATTTACCTGAAATCTCCTCAATTCCCCAGATTCTATTTGTCAAAAAAGTTACAAGGGCATTTTTCTTTTACCCGAACTCGTAGGTTTTTTGCTAGGGAAGTGGCAAATGGACTCTTGAATAAAAGTGACCTCACCCTTGAACCAGGCGAGGTCACACGAAAGAACGTTTCCCTATCAGTCTTTTAAACAGCGAACGGAATAGTCATCCGTTTTGCGGAGCCCTAACCTGCGGACGCGCTTATCAGAACTATTAAGCTCTCGCCCTGATACAAAATTCAGATTGGAAGGGTCATCTGTTTGGCTCCAGAAAGCAGTTTTGTTACCCTGTTCTGCAGAGGTTTGGTTGATTCGAAATCCTGCCATATTGGCACGAAACCCAGATCCTCCTCCTTCTTTAAGTTGGGCACCTTGGTTTGTCCCACGCCACCCATCTAGTGGCAGGTCTGATGCATCCATCCCTAAAAAAGCCTCTAGAATCCCCCATTCATCATCTGTGGGTAAGTGCCAGCCTGTAGGACAGGCATTTCGGGCCTGATCAAAAGAATATAGGTAGCCATAATTGGTGCAGTTTTCGGCGAGTCCTTCATAGCAAATAGAGCCACTCGCTTGATATCGAAGATTCTCTGCCATCCAGGTTTGTGTGCCTATAACAATCGACAGATAACCCTGGCCATCCCGTGTATCGGTAAAGAGGGTTCCAGGAGGTTCTGGCTCTACAATTTCTTCTTTACACGATGAAAATGACACACAGAAAAGTGCTAAGGCTAAAAAATAATGTAACGATATTGATTGCATGATTTTTAGTTTTAGGATAAATGAGATTTTATTTTTTTACCACAACTTGGACAGGGGTGGATGCTACATTTTCCCTTGTCATGATAAATTTTGCCATTTTTTTAGCTACATCTTGGATCATCTCTGAGACACGGACGGTAAAGTTGGGGAGGGAATTAGCTTTTGGTGGTTTTTTATTCATCAGGGTTTTGGCCCAGGCCTTTTCACTACCTGATTGGAACGTCGCCCAACCATAAGCATCTTCGGTTTTTGCATTCAATTCTTGGGTATTTCCCCAAGAGCTGGTATGGCGACTATAGACACGATAGGATCCTTTCAGCTTTCCGTAAACAGTCTTGATATGGTATTTATGCTGAAAGCTTTCTTTCCCCATGATGTCCTCATAGGTTACCTTTCCCCCAGGCTCACTTGGAGGAATAGGACGACGCTCTACCACGACATTATGCTCTTCACTTCCTTCTTCTGTGGATGTAGTGGTTTTTGGGAAGGTGATAGTGGCGATTTGGCCTAAATAAATTTCATGTAAATCTAGCTTGGTAGCCAATTGCTGTGCTTTTTCTTCTGTGATGAGGTTGGCCAATTCTGACCGCTCAATGTTTAATAGACTTGCAGCTTCGTTAGGGTCTACAAAAGTGGTCCAGAATGAAATTGTATTATTTCCTTCAATTTCCGTGACCACACGGGTCCGTAAGATTTCTCCTTGTCCTTGATATGAACCATTTCCTCTGTATGCAAAAGGCAAAATCATGATTCTGCGCTGACCTGCCTGCAAGGCTTTTTCCTGAAGGGCTCTCGCTTCTGGATAATCAGGATCAAATTTCAAGGTATATTGAAGTTCTGCATAGGCTGACCGTTGACGTAGGAGCTTCCCTGAGGCTATATGTTCTTGGGCATTTTTGAAGTGAAATGCTGCTGCCAATTGTTTCATGCTATCTAGTCGCTGGTTGGCCAAGTCCCGGTCTGCTTGATAATTTCCAACAGAAAAAGTCAATGAATTGCACTTTTTAGTAGCATAGGCTTCAGATGGAAGTGCTAGAAAACGCTCCTCAAGTCTAGCAAGTGAATCGTAACTATTCACAATACTGAGCGCATTATAGACTGTCTGGTCTCCCGTAAAGGTTGTCGTGAGCTTGCTAAGGTTTGCGATTCTCCCAAGTGTATAGGGTTCTGCTTGTATTAAGGCTTCTGCCATTTCGCATTTCCATTTGAAAGGCTTATGCTTTTTCTTTTCTCCCAACAATGCTTCGACATAGTGACTTGCAGCGTGCAAATAACGACCTGTATTCATCGCTTGTTTAGCTTTTCGCTTATGAGTCTGTGCAGTCGTCAGTAAGGGAATAGCAATTAGGGATGCTAATAAGAGTAATGGATAAAATCGATTCATAATGATAAAAAGGTTAATGATAAATATCTTGAAAAAGACATGGCTCATCCTCCCTGCACAGTGGTACAGGTGTTTGAGAAGTCAAGTAAAGTTGTCTGTTTTAGGCTTCGAGAAAAGCTGCTAAAGCATTTTTTACAGTTGTTATAGGTACCTGATAAAGGTCGGCTAACAAGTTGATGATCTGCGAGTTATGTTCAAATATCCCTGCGCGTTTGATGACGCGGTAGTCAGACGCAATCATATATTGCTCCTGCGCTGGCTCGTGAATTAAGGGATATCGCAATACTTGCTCAAGCAGCCCTATGTACTGTTCATCTAACTCATTCGACAAGCAAAATTCATCGAGAATGTAACTGACAAAGAGTACTTTTCTACTGTCCCTATTCATCAGTTTTCTGTATTATCGAGTGTGAAATTTTTCATCATGGCCCTACCATAAGCCGTTTTACCTCTTGAAATGGTCCTCCCCAATCCAAGGAAAGGAAATATAAGCCTTTGGGTAGAGTAGGTAAGATGAGCGATGCATGATTTTGACCATCAGCACTGTGTGTCTGATGTTGAAAAACGATTTGGCCTTGTATGTTTACTAGGCGGATGGTCATCTTATCTCCAGATTTGGCGAGATAGTCCAGCGAAAGGCGGCCATTGATAGAAGGTAATGGATTGGGGGCCATTGAAAGCAGGGCTCGTTTCCACTTAGGAGAATAGGAAATTTCAACTATGTTTGACTCCCCAGTTTGCCCATCTTCACCCATAGATATGACCTGATAATAGGCTGTTCCAATAAACGGACTCATGTCTTCAAAAACATGAAGCCTTTCTGCATTAGCTTCTAAGGTTCCTATTTCCGCTAATGAGTTTGGAGTTAGCCCTCTTAGAATCTGTAATTTAGTATCTGTATATGAGGGGAGGTCGATTCGCAACTCTACATAATCTTCTTGTACCGTACCTTCCAATGCTAGCGCTATGTCTAAAACAGGGTTTAAGATGTACCTGAGGGTATCAGTATGACTGCGCAAAGGTGTGGTGACTCCTCCAGGAAAAAACACTGTCCCATAGCTTTGCATCACCATTTTGACAGTATCATCATAAACAGAACTGAGCCGACTGCCCAGAATCTGTTCGTCAATTGTGATAACTCTACAAGTAGACAGGTGCTCATAGGGGTAAAGGTTTATGGTGGTATCATTGAGGGTTGAGTAATAAACTTCCAGCCGAGCTTTGTCGGACGGCATGCCTGTACTTAGTCTGGCGTCTCCACCATAATAGAAGCGCATAATGATCAGCATGTTGTCTACAGTATCTCTCCATACGGACTCTGAGAGGTCATGTAGCCCACCTATTGCCTTGAATCCATCGGGGAGGTCTATCATTTCTCCAAAACACACGCCTACAGCATTTAGAATAGGAACCAATGGTACAATCGTCGCAGAAAACTTGTAGGTTCCCGGTGAAATTTCCTCTATCTGGGCGTCAATCGCTCCTAGGGCTGGCCCAGTGGTGGCACTGAGGGATGCTTGGACATTGATAGAATATAGGGTGTCTCGTAGTACTATCGCACTGTCAGGATATGAAATGATCCCATCAAAATTGTAATCAAGGTGCCCCACGTCCTTTCCATTAGGCAGGAGAGTCCCCCAAGCTGGAGGGAAAGTGCTACAACTCCCCGGTAGACCAGTCGCTCCGTAATAGCTAGCAATCACATAAAAGTCATTCAAATCACAACGCCCATCACCGTCCAAATCACAGTCCAGATGCCCTGTACACGGATCGTAAGGCTCTGAGACTAGGTTCATAGTCGAAAATAAGGGGCCTGGAAGGCTTACTACACAACGATAGTTGTCATGCATGCTACTGCCTAGCGGTATAAACAGGGAGTCAGATGACGTAATAGGCGTATTTCCATGCTCCCAAGCGACGGTGCATCCTGCACATGGAAATGGTAAATTGAGGACTAAACTAGTCCCTACAGTATCTGCTTGTAGCTTAAAATAGCGCTGAGGACCAAAATTATAATAGGCAAACGTCCGACCCGTAAACTGGTCCAAATCCTCAAAGGTTAGGGAATTGTATGCACATCGTATGTAGGTAAGTGGTGCGTTGGATAAGTCGGGCAAAAATGTGAGAAAATTGAGCTCACAACTCAACCAACTAAGGCGGTGGCAATTCTCTAAGCCATTTAGGTGCTGTAGCCTTGCTCCATCTATGTCCAAAGTTTCCAAAGAATCGAGGCTCCCTAGATTAGGGATGGAGTCGACAAAAGTATATTCACATTTGAGTGTTTTCAGTTTATTGAGGGCGTGAAGAGGGGGTAACGTTGAGACCGACATATAACTCACATTGAGATACTCAAGGCTAACCAGAGAGTCAAGTGGAGGAATCACTGTGATGTTATTGGCCCGACAATCTAGCCGCCAAAGTTTTTGTAAGCGATTGATATTTGGTAAAGTAGTTAACCCATTGCCATATATTGTGAGTTGTTCCAAATTCACCAAGTCCTCGATTCCAGGGATATTGGTGAGTTCATTATTTCCTGTAATGATGACCTTCGTCAAAGCTGTATTATTAGCCAGACTAGGAATATGCTTCAGACCATTATTCATGATCAGTAGGTACTTCAGTGCTAGGCAGTTGGACAAGTCAGGAAAAGTAACCACTTGACAGTTATACAACCATAAGGTATCGAGACTGATAAGATCTCCCATCAGGGGTAGATGCGAAATCGGGTTTTCGCTGATAATGAGTGTCCGAAGTGCAAACATGCCCAAGAGAGATTCAATCCCTGTGACATTATTTCGTCGGATTTCTAGTTTCTCTAAATGCTGGAGGGCTGTAATTGCAGCAGGAAGGCGCCCATCAAGCCCATTATCCTTTAAGACGATCTGCGTGACATTCCCATTATCGACAGTGACTCCATACCAGTTACTTACGGGTTCAGTAGGGCAAAGCCAATTCGTATTATTGATCCATTGCGGCCCTCCCAAAGAGTCATAAAATGCCACCAACGCAAGAGAATCATTGACGGAAACTTGAGCAGGAAGGACTAGTGGGCTACACAACCACCAAGCAGCTAATATCAAGGGGTTAGCAAAAAAGGTAAATAATTTCATTTTTTTGATTTTGGTTGTTTTCATGACCAAAAGTACCTTGCATCCAAAGAAGTGCCTAGGACATTTTTTGTGATTTTTTTACTTTTAAATAGCTTTTTTAGATGCAATAAGGCCTGTTAAAGTCTGATTGTCAGTTGTTTATGGCTGTGAATTTTTCTTGTATTTTTTGCAATACTTTGGTTTTTCGAATAATTAACTCATTTAATCCCTCTCATGCCCCAATCTCCTCAATTAAATACCTTGTCAGAACTGTTTTTTAGCTTAGATGAATCAAAAAGAGAACATTTTAACCAATACCTGACCTCTCCTTTTTCGTTCGCTGACATTCCCAAACTTACGCCCAATACCAAGCGTCAGTTGGAATGGATATTTGGCTATATGGTGAAACAATCTGGTTCGAATAAAAAGATTGAGATCAAAGACCTAGCTAAGCGGATGAGGTTATCCGAAGCGCGTACCTATAGCCTAATCAACCGTTTCGGCCAAGAATTATTAGATTTTATTATACATACCCAATTTCATGCTGACAAGAGCCTTCAGGCACTCATCCGGTTACGGTATGCAATGTCACGTAATGAGTTAGATGATCATTATCATCGCGAATTAAAGGTAGCGGAAGCGTGGCTGGAAGAAGGGGCGATGCAGGAAAGAACGGATCTGCAGATTTCTTCCTCTTTTGCACTTTCTCGTGCGCATGAATTTGAAGTCCTTAAGCTTGCCCAGAACCTTTATACCATGAATCCAAAACTGGATATGGGAAAAGCTTTGATTGGAGTAGCTGAAAAATTTGCCCAATCCTTCTTGACCGAAAAACTGATGTCTCTGTGTGCAAAGCCCCGTAAAGATCATTTTTTCAAGGGAGCTCCAGAAGAGAGAATAATATTCGAAGTATTGGAACTGAGCGATGCAGAAAGAGATTGGCTGGAAAATACGAAAGCACCGATTCCATCTATATATTATCTTTTTTACCAATTCTTTTTAGCCCCAGAATATGACGAATCTCTATTTTTGACCATTAAAAAACAACTTCATGAACACCTCGGATCCCTTCCTTTAGCCCATCTCCGACAATTTTATTTCCACTTGATTAATGGTCACCAGATGAGATTAAGGGCTACAAAAAGAGGGAGGAAAGTCCTCATCGCTGAAGCAATTTCAGATCTGGAAACGGGGATTGAAAAAAAATACTTATGGCGCGGCAATAGTTTGAAACTAGAGTTGCTGTCCGTTGGACTTTCCTGGTATAAAGGATTAGCTAATAAGAGTGGGACTGAAAAAAAAGCGATTCTTTACAGAGCAGAGACCTTCATGGAAGCGATCCAATATGAGAGCTTGGTCATGCCTGCTGGCTATAACAAAGAGTTTGCTAAAGATTCTCTTGTGATACAGCTTTTATTTGAACGACAAGCCTACAGAGAAGTATTGCAAAAATTGGCCAAAAGCGATGGGAAATCTCTCCACATCATTCAAGCTCTCCATAAACGATGTGTCATTATCAAGTGCTATTATGAAGAGAATGAACAGTTGATTGATGCTGATCTTGATTCATTAAGAAACCGTTTAGCACGTGACGAAAAGCTATCTGAGGGGAAAAAGAAAGAGTTTCGGGCATTTTATACCTGTATGCAAAAATTAGTTCGACTGAAAGAAACACCTAAAGGAGAGATTAGCCCCTCGAAGCTAGATGAACTACAGGGATTGTACAAAAAATATGCTTCCAAGATGGTAGAAGCAGCGTGGATAAAGGTCAAAATAGATGAGTTTATGAAATAAAGGAGTGCACAAAAAAACACCTATCCCTTACGAGATAGGTGTGTTCTAGAACGAAAGAACGTAGACCTGTGTGATTTTTAGGGGAGACCGCTCGCCTTTCAGGCTCGCTGCGAGACCGTTCGTCGCAAGCTCCTCACTGCGGGACCGCTCAGACCGAAGACGGCCTTCGCTGCGAGATCGCTCGAAGACTCGCTGTGAGACTAAAGGCAATTTCTTTCTCTTGTCTCATAGCGAGGCGAGTCTTCGAGCCAAGCGGTCTCGCAGTGAGTGCCGAAGGCGCGAACGATCTCGCCTCTCGCAGCGAGCGAAGCGAGCGGTCTCCTACCGCCGCGTGACCGGCCGCTGATCGATCAGCTTGGCGCGCTCAACAAGCCCGAGGAACTCCATTCGGTAGCCGTTGAAGTCGTCGCCGACGGCGCCTTTGGCGAGGTCTAGGACCATGTCGTAGTTGGCGGTGCCAGCGTAGCGTGAGCCGCGAAGTAGCATCCCAAATGATGCGACAGCTGCGGAGAAGCGATAGTTATCGCTTGTGGCGGAGAGGGTTTTGTCCCCCATAAAGATCACTTTCTCGATCAATTTACTTTTAGTGCCGTCAGGATCTTTGTAGCGAAACTTTACCGTCATGAGCTCTGCATTGGCGGAGGTATTGCTGGGGAATGTCTTTTGGTATTTGAGGGCATCTGTGCCCGCAATATTGGTAGAAGCGCTATGCGGAACTACTTCATACAAGGCCGTCACGGTGTGACCTGCGCCGAGTTCGCCAGCGTCTTTGGTGTCGTCGTTGAAGTCCTGGGCTGCCATGACGCGGTTTTCATAGCCGATCAAGCGATAGCCCTTGACATGGGTAGGGTTAAACTCAATCTGGATTTTCACGTCTTTGGCGATGGCGTAAAGCGTGCCGCCCATTTCATTGACCAATACCTTCTGCGCTTCCTGTAGATTATCGATATAAGCGTAGTTTCCATTGCCCTTATCCGCCAATTGCTCCATGCGACTGTCCTTATAATTGCCAGTTCCAAATCCCAGAACGGAAAGGAATACGCCCTGGTCACGACGTTCTTCAATCATTTTGACCAACGCACTTTCGCTGCTTGGCCCTACATTGAAATCGCCGTCAGTGGCCAGGATCACACGGTTATTGCCTTGGTGGATGAGGTTGTTGACGGCCACATTATAAGCGAGTTCGATACCTGCGCCGCCTGCGGTAGAGCCACCAGCGTTTAATCGATTCAGCGCATTGAGGATCGTTTGCTTGTCTGAAGCTGGAGTAGAGGGCAATACGACACCTGCGGCACCGGCGTAGACCACCATGGCTACCCGGTCGTGATGGTTGAGGTTGTCGAGGAGTAGGGAAAAGGACTGCTTGAGCAAGGGCAATTTATTGGGGCTGCTCATGGAGCCTGATACATCGATCAGGAAGACGAGGTTGCTCGCCGCTAGTTCGCTGCGGTCTATCTCAAGGCCCTTGAGACCGATATGGACGAGCTGATGCTCGGGATTCCATGGACAGGAAGACACTTCGGGATTGATGCTAAAGGGCTGCGCAGCAAGGGGTTGCGGATAGGTATAGTCAAAATAATTGACGAGTTCTTCGATGCGGACGGCCCCTGGAGGAGGCATGGTGCTGCTGTTGAGGTAGCGGCGCGTATTGGCGTAGGACGCGGCGTCTACGTCGATGGAGAACGTCGAAAGGGCTTCGACGAGGGGAGAAGTAAAGGGATTTTCATTGATATGGGCGTATTCTTCGACGGATGGGGGTTCCTGTTGGGCTTTAAGGGCTTTTTGCTCTGCTTTCAGCTTGGCCATTTCTGCCTCCAGGCGCTTGAGCTCCAACTCCTGCTGGCGACGCTTGCGGTCTTTCTTTGCTTCTTCTGCTGCTTTCATGTCACTAAGCTCCTTTTTGAGCTTTACTATCTCAGCATCTTGCTGGTCTTTTCTCATTTTCGACATTTTCTCTGCTGCTGCTAATTCAGAACTAGCTGGAGGGTTCTTAGGCTTATTGTCGGCCACAGTAGGCTCTTCTACAGGCGCATCCACAGGTTCAATATCTCCAAAGTCTTGTACCCCATCCGCATCATATTCATCATCCATTTGCACTTCTACCTCATCTGCCAAGATTACTTCTTCTTCAGCTAACTGCTGCATTTTCTTATCCGCTTCCTTTTGAAGACGACGGATATTGGCCATTTTCTCTTGAACGATACGCTGTTGTTGTCTTTGAATCTCATCAGCCTTGAGTTTTTCCGCCCTAAGACGATCTATTTCAGCTCTTTCCATCAATTGACTAATCTCTTCTTGCTTGTCGGCAAGCATTTCTTTACGTCGCAATAAATCCTGCTGAAATTTCTCTGGATCTAAGGGGTCTCCTCCTCTCAAAGACTCCGTCTCTCGGATTTTGGCCTCTAATTCACGCTGCTCTTGCTCAAGGTTTCGTTGCGCATCACGTGCCCGTTCCTCTGCCGTAACCGCTCTCGGCGGATCAGCAGGAGCACCAGAAGTAGGCACTGTAGCAGAAACCGCATTGCCATTCGGTTCAGGGATTTTAAAAGCCATGGGCTTTTTTGCGGGAGGAGGGACGGCTGTTGTAGCCGGTCCTGTTTGGGCGTTTGATGACCGTTGGCCTTTTTTGCTTGAGATACTTACTTCCCCAATTGCGTCATTTCGCGTATTGGGTGCCTTGGAGGCGTGGTGTTTTGCGGAATTGTGGCAAGCAACGGCTAAGGTCAAACAAGCCAAAAAGCTCAACCATAGCACGGGCCTTTGCAGAAGGTTTTTCATGATGAGGGTATTGTAGATAAAGTAAAAAATAGAAAGATCCTTTGTGGGACAGGAGAATAGAATTTGTAATCAATAATGAATCAATCAATAATTCTTCCTTTGTAAGGATAGAGGCAAAGGCGTAAAAAATTCCACAAAGAGTTCTGCAAAAAAAGTTGTGAATTGGTAGACAAAAGGTTCCTTTTTTACCCTTCAACCTAAGCAAAAACGAATGGCGGCAGGGCCTCATAAAAAGTGACAAATTCCGCTTATTATGCAAATGGACGCAGGAAGTTGACTAATCATCTCCCAAAAACGAACGACAAATAATCCGCTGATAAAAACGTTTTATTGAGGCATGAAAATAAAAAAGATTTTTCGCTGGCTGTTCATCCTGTTCCTACTAGGTATCCTTGTAATTTGGGGCTCCAACCAGCTCGTCAAGCAATCGGCCAAGGGCCTGCTTTACACCAGCGCCAGCGATGTGCCCCCCCACAAAGTCGCCCTTGTTCTGGGCACCATCAAGACCCTGAGGAGTGGCTACACCAATATGTTTTTTGTCTACCGAATCAATGCTGCCGCCGCTCTCTACCAAGCGGGCAAAGTCCGCCATTTCATTCTCAGCGGAGACAATCATGTCGAGGGTTATGATGAACCTTCGGATATGAAGGCCGCTTTGATGGCTAAGGGCGTCCCCGCATCTGCGATTACGCTGGATTATGCAGGATTCCGCACCTTGGATTCCATCGTCCGTGCCAAGGAAGTTTTTGGCCAAAATAACCTGATTGTGGTGTCTCAGCCATTTCACAATGAGCGTGCACTTTTTATCGCTCGTCACCATGGGATCGAAGCGGTAGGGTTCAATGCCAGAACAGCCGCTTACAGATATGGCTATAAAGTGTATCTTCGCGAATACTTGGCGTGCGTCAAGGCGGTGTTGGATGTGTATGTGTTGAAGACCCAACCCAAGTTTTTGGGACCGAAAGTGGAGATATGAGAAGTACAAGCGCAAATTCAAGCTCAAGTTCAATTTTTTGTTGATTCCATGACAGAAATAGAAGTTAAAATACTGGAAGTCAATCCTTTATTGATTCAAGAGAAGCTCACGGCAATGGGAGCGGAGAAGCATTTTGACGGCGAAATGCACGCCGTTTTTTTTGATTTTGAAGATGGGCGAGTCAAGGAAAAAGGAGATGTCTTGCGCTTGAGAAAAGAAGGGGAGGAGACCATTTTAGCCTATAAAAAACGCGTCTCCCGAGAAGGTGCCAAAATCATGGAGGAACACGAAACGGCTGTCAGTAATTTTGAGGAAATTCGTACCATACTCGCCTACCTCGGCATCCACAGCTTCACCGAAACTCGTAAGTTTCGTACCGAATATGTCCTCGGAGACACCCATATCGTCATCGACGATTATCAGGATGAATTAGGCTTTATTCCCCCCTTTATAGAAATAGAAGCTCCCACATTGGCGCGTCTCCAAGAAGTTGCAGGGAAACTAGGCTTCCAGCCTAAGGACTGCCTGAGTTGGGATACCCATGACCTTGTCAAACATTATAAGGTCTGAAAGGCCGAATGTCTGATTGTCTGAGTGTCTAGTAATAAACCCTCAACTATCGGACGTTCAGACAATCAGACATTCAGTCTATGATTCACCTCGTCACGCCCCACGACACACTCGCAGTACGCGCAGCCATTTTGAGACCCTATTTGACTGCTGAAGAGAATTTGCTGCCTGAGGACAGTGAATCGGATGCTTTTCATTTAGCCTATAGAAAAGGAGAAGAAACGATAGGCGTCGCTTCTTACTATGTCAGGCAGCTAGCGCCTTATGAGGGAATAGGCTATCGCTTACGCCAAATGGGCGTTTTGGCGTCCTATCAAAACACAGGCATCGGTGCCGAAATTATGCGTAAGGGATTTGAAGTATTGCACCAGCGTGGCGCAGACTATCTATGGTGCGATGCACGCAAAATTGCCTTCGGATTTTATGAAAAACAAGGAATGCAGATTATCGGAGAAGAATTTCACGTGCCCAATGTTGGACCCCATAAGCACATGATCATTCAGTTTTAAGAGGATTTAGAGTTCAGAGTTCGAACGTTCGATAGTTAATCAACAACAACCCCTGAACCCTGAACGCTCGAACTTTCCTCTGGGTAAGGGTTCAGCGAAATGTGTATTGAAACTTTGGGAGAATTGTCCCAATTTGGCCTTTCGACGATCTGCCTTTTTGAAATAATGGATTAATCATCTGTTAATCCCTGCGATTTTATACTTTTACGGCGTCAAACCAATCCCTTGTGCTTCCCCAAGAGAATTATTAATTAATCAATAATTCTTAACAGAAGCTCCTTGCTTTTTTGTACACAACCTCTATCTCCTCTGTCCTCATGAAATGCTATGCTTGCTGGCTAATTCTTTTGTCCTTTCTATCTCTCCCTTTGATCTCCATTGCTCAACAGCAAAGGCCAGATGAAAACACCTCTCGTTCGCTAGATAGTAAAACAGGTACGGCTGATCCCAACCATGAGCCAGATGCGCGCATCCGCCAATTACAAGACTCCGTGAAATCTCTCCAACAAGAATTGTTGGATACGAAGCGTCAGCTCAAACTTACTGAGCAAGCGCTATCTGCGTCTTCCAAATCAGACCCCTTTTACATAGAGCCTCCCGAAATGGAAGCCTATCGGGACACCATTCGCATCCTCAAAGATGGCATCTATGGCTATGAAGAATTGATGCGTGAGCAGCAAGCGTTTGTGGATACGTTGTTGAATCATCTGAGTGAGTCATCGGTGAAGGATTTGAAGAAAAAAAGCCGAAATGCGCGGCTGGGGCGGTATGCTACGCTTGAAGACTCCTTGAGTCATTATAAAAAAATTACTGCGCAACAGCACGATAAATTGGCCGCTCAAGAAGCTGAAATAGCGTTATTGAAAACAAATCAGCCAGCCCCTTCCCCTGACCCTAAGCCTGTTACTTTTCCCCTTGCAGGTGAACTCAAAAAGACGAAGGAAAATCTTTCCCAGGTTGTGGAAGAAAACCGACTATTGCGGGCACGATTAGTGGAAGAAGAAAAAAAATATGATGCATTGAAGGCCAAAGAAGAGGTGCTGATGAAGCAAAAAGATGGGAGTATGAAGGGAATGGAGGAGCAGTACAAAAGCCAAATTATGGCGCTGAACAAGCAGGTAATGAATCAGGCCAAGCGCACGCGCCAGCTCGAAGCGGAGCTTCAGGTGCGGCTCTCTTTGCAGGCAGAGCTTCAAACCAAGTTGATGACCAAGCAGCAGGAGATGTCGAAACGGTTGGCGAGAAGCCATAGCCAAGTGAAGGATGCACGTGGGACAAACAGGCGCTTGCGGTCAAATATTCGCATTCTGGAAGACCAGCTTCGAGAATCTGAAAGCCAGGCCACCTATACCCGAAAACAAGCGCAACGAATCAGCGCCGAATTGGAGAAAACGCGGGGGAAACTGATGGAGAAATCAGAAAGATTGGAACACTTGCAATATGATTTGGAAGAGGCGCGACTAGAACGCCAGCAGGCTGAAGTTGCACGTGGTCGCTTCAAAAATGAAGCGGAAGCCAGTAGACGCTTGATAGACTCTATGATTGTCTACAATCAGTCCATCCAATGGCGTAGCCAACGACTTCACAACACCATAGACTCGCTCCATGGAGAGATCGCCTTGCTAGATCCGTATAGCGAAAGCGCCCGAGCGCGCAGACGCGTCTACCAGCAGCAGCTGGACAACCTGACCCGCCTGCAAAAGCAATTGCCCGAACTGGAAAAGTCTTTGTATGCGCGAGATAAGCTCCTAGACCAGCGAGAGCGGTATTTGCGGGAATTTGGGAATAATGGAACCTTTGGATCTTTGCTCGATCAGCTTGAAGAAGCGACAAGAGAGAAAGAAGCCTATAAGCGTAAATTAGAGGAGACTTCTCCGGATTTCTCCCTTGCTCGGTCAGAGATATATACCAGTGACACCCAACGAGACAACCGCGTCGTGACAGCATTCTGTCTTGACTCCAAGCAAGCGGGCCTTGTCCTTCGCGCCAAAATCCTCGATTATTTCCGAGATAAGAAGATCGCCAAACTCTCCGATGAGCCGCTGACTTTTGCGGCGTTCTCAAATGCTAGCATTTCAGACTTACCCTTCACCTTGGCCTTTGATATTAGCGAAGAAGTCAGCACAGGCTGGCGACGCGTGGCGTGTACCGTGCGTTTGAGCAATGGCCTGTATCTGGCGCCAGCGGCGAATCCTGGCAGCCGCAAGGCGATTGAGCGGTTGTTGGGGGAGATATTGGGGGAGTAATTTCCTTTTTGTTTGAATTATTTCTATATTGGAATTGCATTTGCAATAGAATAGGCAGCTTTCCATTTACTAATCCTATCAAAATGGAAGCACTTTTGGCATAACTCTTTTCCCTTACCTGTACTTCTCTGATTGACTTGGCCACATACATGACCAACAGATAGTTTGTATCATAAAATTCAAACGCCCAAAATGAAATACTCATGAAATACGTGATTGGCATTTCAACCATCTTATGGGTGATAGCTGGCTGCAAACTGCCAGAACCGATACCCTTTATCACCCTAGACGAAGAGATGAAGGCCTATTTTGCGGCAGCAGATTCCGGGGCAGTGTATATTTATAAAGATAGCGCTAGTGGAATAATTGATACAATTAGGGTAATCAAAAGGTCTGGGAGAAATTACAACAATTATTCCTACTTAAATGAAGGATTTACCCTAAGATATGCCGCCCAACAAACAGATAATTTTTGGACAGATGTAACAACTACAAGAAACGACAGCCCTCGATACCATTTTTCTATCAACTATCAATCTGGACGTGGTCGATATATTTGGAAAGAAGATGGGGAATACTTTCCTACAGGGCATGTTACGATCTTAGATCAAGTAGAAGTGGAAGGAGTGGTTTATAAAGATGTCCTAAAAATAGAGGATTTCTACGCCTACTATAACCGGTATTACTTTGCGAAAGGTGTGGGCCGAATTCTTCTTGAATCTAAAAGCTCTACGTCGAAAATCCATGTCTGGAAACTCATTGAATATATCCCTGCACAATGAAAACATATCTCTTTATTCTTTTCTTCTCCTTATTCCTGCTCCCGCAGGCCACCTCCGCGCAGTCCTCGCGAGAACTAACCTTAGGGGCTACTGCTTTTACCTCCTATTATCATTTCTATGGGTTTCCATTTCATTTCCAATCTTATAGTATCGGTCTTATGGCAAAATATGGACCTCATACTGTCTATGTAAGCCCGCACGTGATTGCAGAACAACCATTGTTCTTTTACTACAATATGCCTAGAGGATTCGATTTAGGCTATCAGTATAGATTTTTTCAGGGGAAAAAAGCCATTTTGCCTTTGTTGGGTATATATCTTAGTCACTCGAGGGTGGGAATTGATCGTTCTGTCAATCCTTTTTGGAGAGACGGCCCGCTCTACATCGCTCCTAACCCCCGAAACCCCCGCCTTGGAAATACTTTCAACGTGACCTATTTAAACTTAATGGGAGGACTCGAATTTTTCGCCAGGAAAAAGGTGTCTATCGCAGGGACACTAGGCTATGCACGGAATGTGGGTAAAGCTTTTCCTAGGTACATATTTTTCAGTCAGTTACAGTTGAATATTGACTTGAGGAAGATGGCATTTTGACCTTTAACAGCCTTTATTGTTAATCATAATGGATATCAGAAAAAATCTCTTCCTAATAATCTGCCTGATCATAGTCTATGGATGCACTTATCGGGTACTTCCTAGCCCTCCTAAAATATTTACTGCCAAGGATTTCCCTTTTACACTGGGAAGTTATTGAGAATATAAATTTTTAACTTCTAGATTTAATGAGGATGATACTATCCGTGCTACGGTTGTGGCCCAAGATATTTCCATCTATGGAATAGATGACCTATGGATGCTAGAATGGAAAGGAAAACATACTGCCCTTCTTGATACACAATTTGTAAGGTATACAGATAGCATAATTGCTTTTTATGATTATAGCCCATTTTTTGATTCCCTTTCTTTAGAGTCACAATATTCCTTTCCCTTTCAAAAAGAAGACAAATGGTCTCTAGCTAATGACCAAGGAACCTATTCTGTTCATTCGGATAGTATTCCCAGCAGTCATTTTGGTCTAGACTTTGGCTTCGGTTATTATTTAAAGAGAATGGCAATAGGGGATGATAATTTCAGTATCCATGATAATACGGTCTTAGTAAAGAATATCGGAATAGTTTATCGTGTAATCAATGTAACTATAGGAGTCCCAAGAAGAAGGAATTCTTACTTTCTCATTGATTACCACATTGAGTAAAATGAAACTTCTCCTATTTATCTTTATGCAAAACGCCAAACCCAGCTACTCGCTGAGACTTGGCGTTTCATCTTATGCTGAAAAAAAGAGAGCGCTTTCCTACAACTCCAAGTCATACGCAAACAGCCGCCCAGAGCCAGGATAATACCCTTCAAGGCGAATATTGCCGCGCGTATGTTCGAGCCTTTCCGTAAGTTCTTCCGCATTCGTGACGGGTTGTCCATCGACTTTCAAGATCACAAAACCTTCGCGAATACTCGTTGATTGGCGCAGTTTCCCAGCGTATAATTTGGTCACTTTGACACCCCCCAAAATATCGTAACGCGCTAGGGCCGCCAATTCTCGGTCGTTCAATTCCCCAAAATCTGCCCCCAATTCCTTGAGGAATTCGCTTCTGCCCTTGGCGAGGATGTCTGTGGTGCCTTGCTGATTGGTGAGGGAAGCGGTAAAGGTCATGGGCTTTCCTTTTCGCAGGACTGAGAGTTCGATCTGATCGCCAGGTCGCTTCCGTGCCAGGAGTTCGCTCAGCTTATTGTCACTTTTGATCGAAATGCCGTCGGCCTTGACGATCACGTCCCCGCGCCGTACCCCTGCCATCTCGGCGGCTCCACCTTGCGAAAGTTTTTCGATGACGACACCTTCTGAGATATCCAGATTCAATTCTTTTGCCAAAGTTCCATTCAAATTATAGACCTCTCGAATGCCCAAAAAGCCGCGCTGAACCGTCCCAAACTGCTTGAGGTCGCCTACAACTTTCCGGACGATATTGACGGGGACGGCAAATGCGTAGCCCGCATAAGCGCCTGTAGGAGAAGAAATGGCGGTGTTGATGCCCACCAAATTCCCTTCGAGATTGACCAGTGCGCCTCCACTATTCCCTGGATTCACGGCTGCATCTGTCTGGATAAATGACTCGATGGCTGCGCGATCTTTGATGATCTCTAGGTCGCGACCGATGGCACTCACGATGCCTGCGGTGACCGTCGAAGACAGGTTAAAAGGGTTGCCCACGGCAACGACCCATTCGCCGACACGCACATTGTCGGAATTGGCGAAGCCGGTGGCAGGGAGACCTGTTTCTTCGATCTTGATGAGGCCGAGGTCAGTGGATGGATCCGTGCCTATCACAGTCGCCATATAGCTTCTATTGTCATACAAAGTGACTTCCAGTCGATCGCCATCGGCGATGACGTGATTATTGGTCACGATATAGCCATCAGGACTGATGATCACGCCTGAACCGGTGGAAACCAGTTCTTGGTTGCCCTGGCGTTGAGGTCGAAACCCAAAGAAGTCAAAAAAGGGGTCTCTATTGTAGCTATAGTTTGCCTTTTTGATGGATTTGATGTGAACGACGGCAGGCATAGACCGCTCTGCTGCTTTGGTGAAATCGGTGGTGGCACCATCTATGGCACCTGATTGGAAGGCCGCGTAGGAAGCATTTGGCGTAATGTGATCAAATGTGTCACTATAGACTTCTGTGGAGGTTCCACTTGTACCTATTTGGCCTGGATTGATCCAATGATGATAGCCCAGAATAGTTAGGCTACTGACACCTAAGGAGACGAGGAGATAACCAAAAAATTGTTTCATTTTCATATCTGTTGGAATGCTATTTTTCAATAATGGATACTTGAACTTCACATGGTACGAGGCGGTTCATAAGAAATTTGTTAACATCATGTTAAAGTCACCTTGCCACAAATTAGATTCTATGCCCCGCGTATCTTTGACGGCTAGCAGCAAACAATTGCTGCCCCTCAAATGTCATCTATCTAACATAATTGTGTGATTGCATTGATGTTTTGTCCTTTGAAAAAACCTAAACAAGCAGGTAATTGTTCGATACAGGGGCGAGAGTGAACGAATTGAAATGGCTTTTCGTTACCTTGGTACCTTCAATGATAAATAAGAGTGAGTAACGGGCATTTGCCTCTTTTTCAATCTTGACGGCAATTTTTTCGCATAGCAAAAAACGATTCTATCCTCATGTCTCAAACCAGAAAGGTTATTTTTTTCTTCCTAGGACTATTTTCTTGCCTAGGTGTACAAGCTACTCATATCGTGGGTGCTGATTTGATCTACGAATGTATTAACCCAGTCACCAATAGGTATCGGATCGAGTTAACGATGTATCGTGACTGTACACCAGCCAGTATGGCTCCGTTTGATCAGCAACTCACAATTTTTATTTTTAATGGGGATAATGGGCAAACTTTTCAGACGTTGACGGTCAATCAGCCTTTCAGTACGCCTGAGATTATTCCTGCGGACTGGACTGTCTGTACAGGCCAAGTGTACAATTTGTGTGTGGAATACGGTACCTATATTACTACTGTCACCCTTCCACGACGAGTTGGGGGATATGATATAGGGTGGTCTCGCTGTTGTCGAAATAATGCGGTAACCAATATCCAAGCAGGTCCTGGAACTACCTCTCAAGGGATTTCCGTACTGGCACATGTGCCTAGTGCGGATATTACTGGCTGTAATTCCATGCCGGTATTTAGGCAATTAGCCCCTTTATTCCTGTGTGCGGGTCAAGCTTTTACCTTTGATCATTCTGCTACAGATGCCGATGGAGACTCACTCGTGTATGTCGTTTCCAATCCATATAGTGGGCTAAATACATTTGGCCTAGGGACTTCTAGCCAAGCGCCTACCGTGAATGCAGGCAATCCTATGGGGCCTCCTCCTTACCGAAATGTCATTTACCTCGCTGGCTACAACTATCTTGATCCTTTTGGTTCTGGCAATTTTAGGATAGATGCACAATCAGGCCTATTATCCCTTACCCCCAACCAAGGGGGGCTTTTTGTCTTTGCGATTTCCGTCCTGGAATATCGAGATAGTGTGTTTCTGAGTGAAAATAAGCGAGATTTTCAGATCAATGTAGTGACCTGTCGACCGCAGGGAACCCCTCCGGTTATTGCCAGTGATCTGAGTCCTGTACCTACCTCGTCAAATGATACCATTTATGTCCAACCCCAGGATACATTTTGTTATGATGTCTCCTTGGCAGACCCTACCCCGCAAGACACGGTCGTGCTATTTCCTGCGAGTGCCGCCTTTGGGTTGGGAGGGACCCTTCCTGCTCCTTTTGCGAACCTGACGCAGTCGGGAATCAATCCCGTAAGTGGAAAAGTCTGCTGGCGCCCGAGTTGTGACTATGCAGGACTTACGGTGCCCCTCATCGTAGCCGGACAAGATACAGCAGATTGCAAGGGGTATAATATCGTATTCGACACGACTTGGGTAGTCGTGGGCGGAGCTACCCCGCCCCATATCACCCACCAATTGCCAGGTGGGTTGCCAGGGAATGCGCTCACAGTAGATGTAGGAGACCCCTTTTGCTATACCTATCGCGCGTGGGATGATGATCCGTTAAATGGCGTGATCGTGACCCCTGTAAATGGGCCTTTTGCTTCTCTGGGGACGCCCCAGGGGGCGACCTTTACTTCCAATGGCGTGAACCCCGTGACAGGCCAAGTCTGCTGGACAGCGCCGTGTGAATTGGCAGGAGAAAGGGTGCCCCTTGTCATAGAAGCGGTCGACACCAATTATTGCAATAAATCCTTTCCGCGTCGTAGTGTCGTTTGGGTTACGATCAATCCTTTGCCCGTAGTCAGTGTGCCCGATACCTTAGAAGGCTGTTTGGGGTCTTTGGTAAATATTCCTACTACTTCTTCTGGCCCAGTGACCTATAGTTGGAGTCCTACAACAGGGCTTTCAGACCCCACCAGTGGTGCACCAGATGCGCGCGTCCTAGGGCCGATAGACTATATCGTGACGTTTACGGATACGTTTGGCTGCCAACAATTTGATACCGTTCATATTAAACCATTACCCCTGCCCACAGTTGTGGTCAGCCCGCCTCAGGAGATATGTGAAAACGATTCTGTTCGCCTTTTTGCTACAGGAGGGGGCACTTATCTGTGGAGTCCTGCTACGGGTCTGAATGCGACAAATTCACGTATTCCATGGGCTAAGCCACTGGTCAGTACCACTTATCAGGTAATAGTGACTGGGCTAAACGGGTGCAAAGATACGGCTTTTGTCCCTGTTCAAGTAAACCCCTTGCCGATAGTGGATGCAGGCAATGATACGGTGAAATGTGGGGATAATGGGGTGCAGATGAGTGCTACGGGCGGTATCGGATATGTATGGACGCCGTCTACAGGCTTAAGTAATCCCCTAAGCGCAACGCCTATAGCTACCCCAGACTCATCCACGACCTACTACGTAGCGATCACTGACACCAATGGCTGCACCAATATTGATTCGGTGCATGTACGGACCTTCTATGCGGATGCTGGACCAGACATTCAGATTTGTATAGGCGATACCACACGCCTCAAAGCCGCAGGCGGCATCGCCTACGCTTGGGATCCTTCGCCTTCCCTTATAAATCCCTCCTTGTCACAGCCTACAGTTTTTCCATTGGACACGACAGATTATTATGTGACGGTGACTGATACAACAGGCTGTACTGATAGGGACACCATACAAGTCATCGTCAATCCTTTGCCCATTACAAGCATTATTTTCCCTGACCCTTATGTCTGCTCTGGCGGACCTGCATTTATGACTGCGACAGGAGGGGTAGGGTTCGCCTGGTCACCAGGGTCTACAATTGACGATTCCACCCTTGCCACAGTTACCATTCGCCCAGTTAATCCAGGCCCCAACATTATCGATTCTACCTGGTACTTCGTCACAGTCACAGATACCAATGGCTGTGAAAATGATGACTCGATCCATATAGAAGTGCGGCTGAGACCAGAAATCTATATGTCTAACGACACCTTTGTCTGTCCAGGCGATACGGTGCCAGTTTGGTATCAAGAAGGATTTGGGGTAATCAATTCATATTGGCATCCATCTCCTACGCTCCTCGATCCTACGATGGACACTACGCTTACTTATCCGCTGGTCTCCACCTATTACCTGGCGACGGTAGATGCTGTCTGGGGGTGTAGCAATACGGATTCCGTACTGGTCTATGTGATTGCCCCTGATGCGGGACCTGATACGACTATTTGTTTTGAAGATTCGATCGAATTGCAAGGAGGAGGTGGAGTAATATACCAGTGGAAGCCATCTCTTGGCCTCTCAGATCCTACCATCGCCAACCCGATGGCATCGCCTCCAGTGACGACGACCTATACGCTGATTGTCACAGACAGTGTGGGCTGTACAGACTCTGCTATGATGACCATTACTGTCCTTCCCCTGCCTCCAGCAGACGCTGGGGAGGATGTTGCCATCTGTATTTTCGATACAGTTCAGCTAGGGGCTTCTGGAGGGGTGAAATACCTTTGGACACCAGCTACTGCCCTGTCCAACGACACCATTGCAGACCCAATGGCTTGGCCATCTATGACGACCCGCTATTTCGTCACAGTCACAGATGCAAATAATTGCTCTGATGTCGATGTTGTCAATGTGACTGTTAATCCACTTCCAGTAGTGGATGCTGGGGAAGACACGACTATTTGCCGGAAGCAGCCTGCCTTTTTGCGGGCTACTGGAGCCTCTGCTTATATATGGGAGCCTGTCACTGGGCTTTCTGATCCTACGTCTGCGACGCCTTTGGCTACCCCAGATAGTAGCATTCAGTATCACCTGACAGGCACAGATGGGAATGGCTGTATCAACTATGACTCCGTCTATATTACTGTCACCCAGTTGCCAAGCGCAGAAGGGTCGCCCGATGATAGCATCTGTAAATTTCAGATTACCTCCCTCAGTGTAACAGGAGATGGGGCAGCGTATCGATGGAGTACAGGGGAAGAAACGCTAGAAATCACGGTAAATCCCATCGTGCCTACCACCTATTGGGTGGTGCCATATGAGGAATCTGGTTGTCCAGGAGATACGGTCTTTATCCATGTCCATGTAGCGGTGGACCTACCACGTGCCTTCTTTGAACCAGAAGTAAAAGAAGGGTTTTACCACCTCGATGTGCCTTTTGACAACCAAAGCCGCTTCTCCACCAATTACTTCTGGAAGTTTGGAGACGGAAGTACAGATTCTACATTTGAACCGACGCATACCTATAGAGAGCCTGGACTCTACACTGTGACACTTTTTGCCGATAATGACATTGGCTGCCCTGACTCGTTTGTTTATGAATATGTAGAAGTACTGCCAGAGAAAATCTTTTTTCCCAATGCCTTTTCTCCCAATGATGACGGGCACAATGACTTCTTCTTTATTCCAAATGGCGGTTTTTCAGACCTTGAGATCTATATCTTCAATCGGTGGGGCGAACAAATCTATTTTTCCTCCGATCCCAATTTTCGATGGGATGGCCGCTATAAGGGTCAAGCGGTCCCCGAAGGCGTGTATGTCTTCCGAATCGTCGGTACGTCGTTTGGCGGCAATAAAGTCGAACGGGCAGGGACGATTACGGTGATTAGATAAGAGATTATTGATTAGTAATTGATTGATTATTGATTTGCTAAGTTTCAACAATCAACACAGGAGAATCAATAATGAATAATCAGTCAATCAATAATCTTTAGA
This sequence comes from Bacteroidia bacterium, assembly GCA_030430575.1. Classification (GTDB taxonomy): domain Bacteria; phylum Bacteroidota; class Bacteroidia; order J057; family J057; genus JAUIGE01. The sequence continues at coordinate 88,574 of JAUIKF010000002.1, forward strand.
AGTCTACCTGATACCCTAACACAGGGAGAATCTCTCCCTGCGTCCGAAGGAAAAACTCATTGGTAGCGGGGTTATAATCCAGTCGGGTGGTGTTCTTGCGGTTAAGGACGTTTTGGATGTCTAGGGAGATAATTGAAGCGGATTTTTTGCCGTTGATGCGATAGGCGATACGCCCATCTAGGCGGAAGTAAGGCTCGACCTGATCCCGATATGAGAACGTAGGGATGGGCACAAATCGCCCTTCCATTGCCGAACGTGCTGGATCAGCAGGCGTATAGCGAAATCCTCCGTTCAGCATCGCCCGAAGTCCCCCTTGAAGGACATTTTTGCCCTTTATCGCAAATTCTCTTCCCGTGGTAAGGCTGCTTGAAAAACGGGTATTGAATCGCGAATTGTACCTGACACCATCTAATGCTTTGTAGGTAGAGGAATAGGTAGAACCTGTCAAGAGGAGGTAATATCCCTTGGAAAAGAATTTTTCTACGGCTACATCCAACCCATAATTTTCTCCAGTCCCTTCACTCACCAAGGCCCATTCCGCAAACCCACTCTGATTATTGAGCATCCAATAGGTTTCGTTGATGTCTGGCCGTATCGGCACGTTGAACAACCATTGGTAATAGACTTCTGTACGTAAGCGAAACTGCTGCCCCAGAATGGCATTATAAGACAAAACAGCGTGATGAGACTTCACCAATGGCAGGTTCATATTAGGCTGGCTAGCGACGCCTTGATCATCTGTAAGCACGGCAAAATACGTCCCCATAGGCAAGACTTGCCCATGCAAGCCGTAGGCTGCTGCCACCGTATGCCGCCGGTTCACTTTATACTGAAGAGAAAGTCTGGGCTCTAGGGAGGTGGTATTGTTCAGAGCAAATAAAATGGCGTGTACACCTACATTCAGGGTGAGGCGCTGCGAGGCTTTATGGCTGAGCTGGGCATACCCTTGAAGCAGTTGTGTGCTTCCTTCGCCATCTACTAAAACCGAAAACTGTTGAGTTCCTAAGGGGGTGCGGTTTCGACTAAAGCGATAAAAAATCTGACTCGCATGGGTGCCAATTTTTAGGCGTGTTCTCAAGGAAAACTTGCGCTGATAGGTCAAAGAAGCAGAGATTCTTCTGTCAAAATACTCCTCCGTATTGATGCGGCTAGGCACTTTGAGGGTCGTGAGTGTATCACGTGTTCTGTCGATAAATCCCCCCATACCTGCCACAACAGCCTTGATATAAGACTTATCATCGATAAGGTAGCGAAATGTCACCCCCGCCGCGGCCATGTCTGCGCGCTCTACGCGGTCCGTCCAGTGACTGGGAGATTCCCATTGGGCGGTATCCTCTCGGGGCAGGTACAGTTCAGCGCTCAATCCACTGATGCCAAATACCGTCCAGAAGCTCCGCTGGTTCTTGCCGTTGAAGGCGAGGTTGAAGGAGAAATCCTGAAAATTATTCTCAATATTTTCCCCTACCAATTCAAAGCCCATCTTATTGAGCAAAGTGAGGGTAGAAAAACGATAGTTGAGCAAATAGGAACTACGTCCTTTTTTGATGGGGCCTTCTGTGGAGAAGTCCAAACCCAGCAAGCTGAGCTTGATCCGGTGATCCTGTTCGTCCATATTTCCCTTGCGGAAATGCATGTCAAATGCGCCAGAAATGGCGTTTCCATACTCTGCAGGCATCGCGCCCGCCATGAAATCGGAGGTTGCCAGGAGTTGGGCACTGAAGACGGTGATGCCGCCCCCAGAAGTGCCCGGTCGGGCAAAGTGGTTGGGGTTCGGAATGTCTATGCCTTCTAGCCGCCACAAGACGCCAAAGGACGAATTGCCACGGATGAGGATGTCATTCTCATCTTCATTGGTGCCTACCTGTACCCCCGCAAAAGAGGTCGCCATGCGACCAGGATCATTGACGCTCGCGGCATAGAGTTTTGTCTCCTCTGCCGAAAAAGATCGCGCACTGACGACTGCCAGATCGTTGAGGGCCTTTTTGGGATGCTCTTGCGCAGTGATCAGGACTTCATCCAGGCTTTCATCTACATCTTCTGCCATCTGAATTTCCAATACTTGTCCCCTGGCTGAATTGAGGAAAATATAATCGGAAAAATAAGGAGTGTACCCGAGGTAAGTACACTTGACCCGAACCCGCCCTACGGGAATCCCCTCAATTTTAAACGCGCCTGCCGAATCCGTCAAGGCCCCTCTTGCAGTCCCTTCTACCTGAACTGCAACTGCTTCTATCGGGCGCAGCGTATGGGCATCGATGACAGTCCCTCGGATGGTCTGAGTCTGGGCAAATAGGAGAAAAGGGGAAAGGATAAATAGGGCAAAAATGAAGATGCTAGGTGCAGAAGAAGTACAGTGAGAGGACATAGGTAAATAAGTTATCCCTAAGGTACTCAAATTTTTGCATCCCCCATTTTGGGGTTAGGGTCCAAAACTGGATTCCCAGAATTCTGTCATGCTAATTCATAGTTGGTGCTGCGGCCGCCTGAGGCTTCTTGTCGCAAGATGCCTTTTTCAATCAAGTCTTTTATATCGCGTAAAGCCGTATCTGGAGAACTCTTAGTGATCTTGGCCCATTTCGAAGATTTGAGTTTTCCTTCAAAACCATCCAGCAATTTGTTGAGCATCAATCGCTGACGCGCATTAAGCATCGTATCTTTATGCTTATCCCAGAATTCTGTTTTATAGAGGACTTTTTGGATGACTTCCTCTGAAGCCACGAGCGCACGATGCATACAATTCAAAAACCAAGACAGCCATTCGGTTATATCTCCCTTGCTAAACTGGACTTTTTGTAATACCTGATAATAGACTTTCCGCTCGGCCAAAATCTGACTAGAAAGACTGTAAAAACGCTGAGAACTATTTTCTGATCTCGCCAGCATCATATCGGAAATAGCCCTGGCAATGCGGCCATTGCCATCGTCAAAGGGGTGAATGATGATAAACCAAAAATGGGCAATGGCGGCTTTCAAGGCCAAGTCAGCCTTTATGTCTTGGTTAAGCCAATTCAGGAAATCTGCCATTTGACGGGGAACTTCACTTGGCGGCGGCGATTGGAAGTGAACTTTTTCCCTTCCCATGGGCCCAGATACTATTTGCATCTCACCCGTTCGATAACAAGCAGTTTCAATTTTATGCATTCCACTTCTGCCCGTTGGAAATAAAGCCGCATGCCAGCCAAAAAGACGCTCATCATCAAGGGGTTGTTGATAGTTTTGGGTGGCATCTAGCATCATCTCTACCACGCCCTCCACATCCCTATCCGAATAGACCATGCCCGCATACTCGATCCCCAATCTCCGGGCTATGGAGGACCGTACCTGCTCATAATTGAGTTTTACCCCTTCTATCTCAGAAGACTTCAGCACATCAAGCGTCAGGGTGGAAAGCATCGTTTCTTCCTTTAGCGAAAACCCCAAAGTCCCCATTTGCCCAAAGAGTTTCCCTTGTAGAAAGCGAACCTTTCCCAATATTACCTGAACGGCTTCTTCGTCCCACGTAAAATGAGGCCAACTATCGTATTGGTAGATGTATTTTGGCATTTCCGCATTTAGTTATGCGGCGAATATACGGATTATTCTCCGCATATTTAAGGAGAATGGGGCGATTATTCTCTGCATATTTAAGGGGAATGAGGTTTGCATTCATTGCATAGGTGGAAATGAGTAGAACAATATTGACTCTTTAGGCACTAAATACCCTAGTGTTTTCACTAGTTTTTATTAGTTCTATCTCCCCTGATTGGGGACTAAAAACCATCTGCTGTACAGTAATCCCCATCCTTACATTTCCATCTGTCAGAATGTTAAAACAACCTGAGCTATCTTTTGGGAGATTCGATGAGAGCAATTCCTCCGCCCGTTCAAACCGACCACAAGAAGTAGATTGAAGTTCACTATTGTCTGAAATATTATTTTCAAGCAGCTTATAATCATTCGTGACAGCGATGAATTTGCCAGTTGTAGTTCGGGTAGCACTGCGTTTAGGGGTTCTTTCAATCACGACAATTTCGCCTTTTTGAGTACCAGTTAACAATAATAGGCAGTCACTGGCAATAGGCGTCTCTTCCAGTTTTTTCTTTGCGCTATCAAAGGAGTTAGCGTCGGCTAATATATCGCGTAGAAGAAAGGAAACTGGCGTAGCGATTTCAGGTGAATCTTTGCTTAACACAGCATTTAGTGTGATGGAAAACTGGCCTGGCTTGACGCCTGAAAGCGCGCCGATGAAGCCGATCCACCCAACTGTTTTAAACAATGTCTCCCCATTTCTTTGGAAAAGAAATATTCGAGAGTGCCTACTCAAGAGATTATTATCCGTCCACCAATCCAAGTTCCTCGCATGGCGCAAGACCCCTTTGCTTTCTATGGCAAAGGCTGTACAGCCTAAGTAGAATTTCAGTACATCATAATAAAGATTCGCAAGTAAAACTTGGTCTGCATTGAAGTTGGAAATGGATGCGATATATTCTATTTCGTCCAGGTAATCTTGGGAAATGACCTCATTTTTTAGCTCTCCTATACCCTCAAAAAGGTATTCAGCCCCTTCAAAGTCATTTAGGTAACATTGAAGCAATGCGTTCAGCTCATCCTTGAAGTCGATCAAAAAATGCCACCTCTCACGAGGAGGGAGGTCTAGGTTTATGATGAATTCTTCTTGTTGCATTGTTGGGGTGGGATAAAGGGTTGGGGCCTTTTCGGAAATGATTATTTTTCATCTGGCCAAATTGTCGTATCACCGCTCTCATCATTTTCTGAGGTCTTTTCGGTTAATACGAACTTGATGTTTCCAATACCGATAAGGGTTTTGGTTTCTATTTTTGGGGAGAGGGTAATTGGGTGGTATGGCTGATGTCGCCAACTTTTATTGTCTATGGGCAGACAAGTCTTGTTAGGCGTCGATTTTTTCTGCTTCCGTCTCTTTTAGGAATATGGTTTTTTCAGCAGTATGCCCTGAATTATTTCTGTCATGATATTTAAAAGATGAATGGAGAACCACAAAAGAAATATCTTCTGGAATTCTTGCCAAAAATGAGTATTTGGCAGAGGTGCCAGGATCGACAAAAAAGTATTTCCATTTCTTTGGAAGAAAAGTTCCTTTTTTTATTTCGTGGGCAAACGTTACTTGACCTCCAAATTTTTCATCATCATCTACTTGGTCATCCTCTCGTATTCCATAAACATCAAAGTCAAAGTCCTCCATTTTATGTTGAGCTTTCCCTTTATTTTCTATGAGTGCCAACAATTCGACAATCCAATATCCTCTCTGTTTTCCAATTACGTTTATGTCAGCTGTGAAATTTATATTAGGATAGCGTTCTTGTTGACGGATGTACCTTCTATAAACCCAAATCCCACCAATGATGAAAGACATAATTGTCGCAATTGATTGAAGGCCTCCAGCCAGATTTTTGAATTCTTCGTAATCCATATTCTTCAATTTATTCTTTTTATTATTGACGCCTAGTACCTATTTATATGTAATTGGGCAGATATTTCTCCCATAAGTACTACAATCTCACAAAGGTATCCAAACCATAGTATTGATCTGTATTTAGTATTGCATATATACACCACCTGGATGGCTACACGCCAGGTACATGCACCCTCCCCAACTAACTCCCCCGCCCCATTCCCCCATTTTTGGTAAATTGCTCCCCGCTTACTCAAACCCCAAACCCCAAAACTCAAACCCCAAAACTTATCCATAATGACACAACGACTACTCCCCTTCCTCCTCTGCTGTCTCGCCCTCCTCATCAGCATCCCCCCAACCCAAGCCCAAAAAAAACAACAAAAAACCTCAGCCACTGTCCAATATGACGCTTCGCTCTACGACGCCATAGAATGGCGATCGATAGGCCCATACAGAGGCGGCAGATCAGCTGCTGCCACAGGCGTCGAAGGCAAGCCCAACCTCTTTTATTTTGGGGCGACGGGCGGCGGTGTGTGGCGCACCAAAGACGGTGGACAGACTTGGGAAAATATCTCCGATGGCTATTTTGGGGGGTCGGTAGGCGCGGTGGCCGTGAGCGAATATGACAATAATGTGATCTATGTGGGCGGCGGAGAGGTGACAGTTCGGGGCAATGTGTCCTACGGCTATGGCATGTGGAAGAGTGTAGATGCGGGAAAAACGTGGTCACACATTGGATTGGCAAAATCGCGCCATATCCCACGGGTGCGCATCCACCCCAAGAACCCAGACCTCGTCTACGCCGCGGTCCTCGGCGACTTGTACAAGTCCAGTGACGAGCGCGGTGTCTACCGCTCTAAGGACGGCGGCGCCACCTGGGAACACATCCTCTTCGCCAATGCCGACGCGGGTGCCGTCGACCTTACGTTTGATCCCACGAATCCGCGCATTCTTTATGCGAGCACCTGGCGCGTGCGCCGTACGCCTTATGACCTCAGCAGTGGCGGCGAAGGCTCCGCCCTCTGGAAAAGCACCGACGGCGGCGATACCTGGGTCAACCTCATGGACAAAAAGGGCATGCCTCAAGGGACCATCGGCATCATCGGTGTGACTGTTTCGCCTGTGAACCCAGAACGAGTTTGGGCCATTATTGAAAATGACAAGGGCGGCGTGTACCGCTCAGACGATGGGGGCGACACCTGGAAGCGCATCAACGAAAGCCGTGCCTTGCGTCAGCGGGCTTGGTATTACAGCCGTATCTATGCCGATACCGAGGACGAAAACATGGTGTATGTCGTGAATGTGAGCTATCACAAGTCTACCGATGGGGGCAAGACATTTGAATCGCATAATGCACCACATGGCGACCATCACGATCTTTGGATCGCGCCAGAGGACAACCAGCGCATGGTCATTGCAGATGATGGCGGCGCGCAGGTGAGTTTTGATGGGGGAGAGAATTGGTCGACGTATAATAATCAGCCTACGGCGCAGTTCTACCGCGTCACGACGGATGACGCATTCCCATACCGTATCTACGTCGCTCAGCAAGACAACTCTACCCTTCGAATTGATCACAGGACGGATTTTGGGCAGATCAGTATTCGCAATTGGGAAGCTACGGCGGGGGGCGAAAGCGCGCATATCGCGCCTGATCCCAAAGACAATGACATTGTTTATGGAGGAAGTTATGGCGGCTTTCTGACACGCGTGAATCACCGCACCAAGGAGCGCCAAGCCATCAATGTCTGGCCTGACAATCCGCTCGGCCATGGGGCCGAGGGCATGAAGTACCGTTTTCAGTGGAATTTCCCCATCTTCTTTTCCCCGCATGACCCAACCAAACTCTACGCCTGCTCACAGCATTTACACGTGACCCATGATGGCGGCCATTCTTGGGAGATCATAAGCCCAGACCTCACTCGAAATGATGCGGCTAAATTGGTATCTTCTGGCGGCCCCATCACCAAGGACAACACAGGCGTGGAATACTATGCGACGATTTTTGCCGCAACGGAATCCCCTGATGAAGAAGGCCTGATTTGGGCGGGTTCTGATGATGGCTTGATTCACATGAGCAGAGATGGAGGGAAAAATTGGAAAAATGTCACGCCGCCTGCTTCGATCATGCCTGAGTGGATGATGATCAATAGTGTGGAAGTAAATCCATTTGTAAATGGCGGCCTTTATGTGGCAGCGACCATGTATAAGTCAGGCGATTATGCGCCCTATTTATACAAAACGAATAACTATGGAGAGACCTGGCAAAAGATCACGAACGGCATTGACAATGAGCATTTTACGCGGGTAATCCGCGCTGACCCCAAGCGCGAAGGCTTGCTCTATGCAGGCACGGAGAGCGGCATGTATATCTCCTTCGACGATGGCGCATCGTGGAATCCTTTCCAACTCAATCTACCCATCGTTCCGATCACTGACCTTGCCATCAAAGATGACAACCTGATCGCTGCCACCCAAGGGCGTAGCCTTTGGCTGATCGATGATTTGACGCCCTTACATCAGCTCAGTACGGATGTAGCACAGAGCCACATGTACCTCTATCAGCCGATGAACTCCTATCGCATGGGCGGCGGCGGAAGATTTGGTCGGAGACCTTCCAAAACGGAAGGCCAAAACCACCCAGGCGGCGTCATGGTGCATTTTTACCTAAAAGACATGCCTGATCCCCAAACAGAAGTCTCCCTTACTTTCCTCCAAGAAGACGGTACCGAGATCAAGACTTTTTCCACTACCGCCAAGGAAAAAACCCTCCAGCTAAAAGACCTACAGGCTGGTGCGAATCGCTTCATCTGGAATATGCGCTACCCCGATCCTGTCAAAGTGGAGGGCATGATCCTCTGGTCATCTCAAAGCAGAGGGCCTAAGGCGGTTCCTGGAACGTATCAGGTGAAATTGACCGTAGGGGAATCAAGTCATACGCAGACGTTTGAGATTCTTAAAGATCCTCGATCTAGCGTATCGCTAGAAGGCTTGCAAGCGCAGTTTGATTTCTTGATGCGGAATCGCGACAAGCTCAGCGAAACACATGAATCGATCGTAGAGATTCGCGAAGTGAGGGGCCAGCTCAAGCAGATGGATAAACGCGCCAAGGCCGACTCAAGCCTCAAAGCTATCTCAGACATGTCCCACCAGATCGACTCGTCGATGACGGAGATTGAAAAGGCTTTGTACCAAACCCAAAACCGCTCGCGCCAAGATCCCCTGAATTACCCTATTCGCCTGAATAATAAACTCGGCCATGTAGGTCAGCTCACCGAGATGGGCAGCTTCCCGCCAACTAAACAAGCGATCGCTGTGCAAAAAGAGCTGAGCGAAGCCATAGATGCGCAATTGGAGAAATGGCAGGCGATCAAGGAACGAGACTTGCCTGCGTTCAACCGATTGGTGAAGGAGCTAAGTGTGGATGCCGTGAAATTGGCGCAGCCGGAGGTGGATAATTAATGAGATAAAGAGTAGCCACGGATTGCACGGATTTACACGGAAAAAGAAGAATCTGTGAAAATCTGTGTAATCCGTGGCAAATTCCAGCGAAGAGATACAGGACTTGATGAAATTAGTTATCTTGCGTGTTAAATTTCTATTCGCATAAAAACCTATAAGTCATGTTTAATTTCCTTACAAAAAGTAATCCCGTCGGGCTCGCTTTGATCTTAGGCGTAAGCCTTTGGTTGGTGGGCTGTTCGGGTCAGACTTCTCAAAGTTATGTCATTGAAGGCATGTTGATAGATGGCACGACCAAGGCACCTCTCTCCCAAGCGCAGATTTCTGTGTTTCAGGATAATGGGAAAGATGGAATCAGTACTGATGCGACCAGTGTGACGGTTTTGACGGATGAGCAAGGCAATTTTGATTTTGAAATGCAGCCATTTAAAAACAAAACGGCTTCTGAGATTCTGTTCTCTGCATCTGTGAATACGGTCATCCCGTTCTCTACTGGACCACTTGCCTTCAACTACTCTGTTGTATGGATGGAGATCGATCCTGCCGATATCATCGCGACAGGCGACGACCCCTATGTCCTGAATTTAGAAGGAACACCATCTGGAGAACTGACTATTTTCTTGGAGACCTCCAATCGTTTTGTCTCCTTTGAAGACCGACTAACTTATCGAATTACAGGGGATGATTATAGTTACCAAACCCCCATTTCAGAGAACGATGACCTCAATCAGGAATTTACTTACCCTGTGAAAGGCGATGCCGACGCCATCGTTCAGTTAGAAGCATTTTTTGGAAATGTTCAAATTGTCGTTGAAGACACATTCTTCTGCAGAGCAGGCGTCGAGACGTTTGCGAAAATAAAATTTTAAGGGAGACCGCTCCCTGCGGTCGCTGCGAGACCGTTCGGGCTACGCCCTCACTGCGAGATCGTTCGCGTCTTCGACACTCACTGCGAGACCGCTCGACTCGAAGACTCGCCTCGCTACGAGACAAGAGAAGAATCTTTGCCTTTTGTCTCGTAGTGAGTCTTCGAGCGATCTCGCAGCGAAGGCCGTCTTCGGCCTGAGCGGTCTCGCAGTGAGGAGCAAAGCGACGAACGATCTCGCAGCGAGCCCCGCAGGGCGAGCGGTCTCACCCCCCTCTACTATGCGCACTTTTCTTTTTACCCTCCTCCTCTTCAGCATCTTTGCTTGTGATCAGTCACCTCAAAGAGAAACGGCTGATGCCGTAAAACTGACTTCCTACGTCAATCCCTTCATCGGTACCGATGGCAAAGGGAAAACCTACCCTGGTGCAACCGTGCCCTTTGGGATGGTACAGCTCAGTCCCGACAATGGACGGAGCGGCTGGGACTGGATTTCAGGCTATTTCTATCCAGATACGACGATCGCAGGCTTTAGCCATACCCACCTTACTGGGACGGGGGCCGGCGATATGTACGATATCTCGATGATGCCTGTCACCTATCCGATCAAGACAGATACGAGCTTTGATGGAGCTACCTATCCAGTTCCTTATTCTACCTTTTCGCATGATAAGGAACATGCCGAGCCAGGCTATTATCAAGTCATGCTACAAGACTATGGGATTCAGGCTGAGTTGACAGCAACCAGGCGTTGCGGGTTTCACCGCTACACCTTTCCTGCGATAGACAGTGCAGCGATCATTTTGGACCTGGGCTATACCCGCAACTGGGACTTTGCGACGGAGACGTATCTGCGCGTGATCGATGATTCTACAGTGGTGGGGCACCGCTTCTCCGATGGCTTCGCCAAAGGACAGAAAGTCTTTTTCTGTGCCCGGTTTTCGCGTCCGTTTAAGGCGATCGTCTATGAAGGCCAAACCTCATTGGGTCCGTATACAGGGGCTGGGATGGTAGGTCGAGCGAGCAAAGCCTATTTTCATTATGAAGATCTGGAAGTAGGAGAAGAAGTATTGGTCAAAGTGGGCATCTCTTCTGCGAGTATTGAAGGGGCGGAGTTGAATTTGAAAGTTGAGATTAAAGACTGGGATTTTGAAGGAGTAAAGGCGGCAGCTTCGGCGGTTTGGGAAAAGGAGTTACAAAAAATCAAGGTGACAACCACAGACGATTCCCTTCGAGAGATCTTCTACACAGCCATGTACCAAGCCCTTTTGGCACCTACCCTCTATTCCGATATAGATGGCGGCTTCAAAAGCACCGATGGCTCCGTCCGCCAAGCCAAAGACTACGACCGCTATTCTACTTTCTCCTTTTGGGATACCTTTCGTGCGGCGCACCCTTTCTACACGCTTGTTCAGCGTGAGCGGATGAAAGACGTATTCCGTTCGATGATGGAGCACTACCGCGAGACAGGTCTCCTGCCCGAATGGGTCCTCGCCGAGGACAAGGTCGTCATCATGATCGGCTATCACGCAGTTCCTATCCTCACCGATGCCTGGTTCAAAGGATTGCTCGAAGGCATCACCACAGGCGAAGAACTCCTCACAGCCTTTCAGGCCAGTGCCAATCAGCCTGCCAAAGGCCTTGAAGACTATAAAGCCCACGGCTATATCCCTCAGGACAAGGTCAAAGAATCCGTTTCCAAGACCTTGGAATATGCCTATGATGATGCCTGTATTGCCTTGCTGGCGAAGGAATTAGGGGAAAAGGAAGTGGCAGATGAATATGCTGTACGCGCCCATTTTCCTCAAAACCTCTTTGATTCCAAAACGGGCTTTATGCGCGCCAGAAACAGCGATGGCGTATTTGCCGAACCCTTTGATCCCCTCACTTATAATGACGAATATATCGAAGGCAATGCTTGGCAATACACCTGGTTTATGCCGCATGACGTGCCATTCCTGATTGAAGGAATGGGGGGGAATGAAGCTTTTGTCCAAAAGCTTGACGCCCTTTTTTCTACAGAAACGCCTACAGAAGACCTCCCCGTCTTCATCACAGGCCTGATCGGTCAATATGTCCACGGCAATGAGCCAGGCCATCATATTCCCTATTTGTACAATTATGCAGGTGCTCCATGGAAATCTCAGGAAATCTGTCATCGAATTACAAAAAAGATGCATACAGCTATGCCTGACGGGATTTGTGGCAATGAAGATTGCGGACAAATGTCTGCATGGTTTATCTTATCTTCCCTGGGATTTTACCCCGTAGATCCAGCCTTGGGCGTATATGCGATTGGGAGCCCACGATTTGAGCGGGCGGTTATTGATCTGAGTGAAGGCAAGCAATTTGAAATCGTGGCAAATGGCGTTTCTGATAAAAATATCTATATTCAGTCCGCTACCTTAAATGGGGAAAATTGGGAAAATAATTACCTCTTCCACAAGGATATTATGGCAGGGGGTAAATTGGTGTTCCAAATGGGGCCAAATCCCAATCAGACTCGCGGTACAAGCCCTGAAAACGCGCCACCTGCTTTTGCGAGAGCATCACATAACGATTAAAAATGCGAATGAATAGGGACGAAAAGAAATTCAATTTTTGGCAAAGGTGGTTGACCTATGCAAATGTTATGACCATTGGCGTGGGGCTTTTGGTGGCATTTGCTGGTAATTCGTTTTTCTTTGAATTACACAATACCTATACAAAAGACGTTTTCCTGAGCGGAAATGAATTTGAACCCAATATCTTGGCACTTAAAAACTGGTTGTTTGGCATTATTGGTGGGACAATAGTGGGCTTTCACTTACTCATGGTAATGATTTCTGAGAACTCGTTTAAGAAAAAAGAACCTTGGGCATACAAAACCATGTGGTTGGGACTCTTGTCCTGGTTTCTAATCGATAGCGGAATTTCTATGTATTATAGCGCAATTCATAATGTAGTGCTCATCAATATAGTTGCCTTAATATTGATTGGAATTCCATTGGTTATGACACGAAAAGAATTTAATAGTAATTAAAAGTTCCATTTTTAACTCTTATTCATGACGCGCATTTTCTTATCCCTGGCACTACTCTGCCTCCTCGCCTGTGGCGAGGACAAACCAGCACAGGACACAAAGGCTCGTCCTGCCGCAACTGCAACTGATCAGTCTAAATCACCTACAACGCCAGCCATCACAAGAAATGCGGCCACAGATGAAGCGCTTCGAAAGGCTCAGGAAACATTTGGCTTTTCCATTCCCTCCTCCTTCAAATCGACCATCCAGGTAAATGCGAACGACCAACTAAGCAGTCGATACACCTCTGATGCATCAATAGAGGAAGTGCAAACCCTCCTCTCTGAGATTTTTAAAAAAATGGAAGGCAAACAATTTGAACCGGTCAAAGGAAGAGGAGAAGAAGCGCCTTGGACTGCCAATAAGGTGGGGAATACAGAACGGCGTTTGGCCATTGTCCCCTTTCAAGGCCAGTCTTTCCAGCTAGTAGTCCAGCTAGAAGCCACAGATGGACGTCCAGGCACGGCTATCAGCATCATAAAAAACGCTAAAAAATAACCCTTGTGCGAAATTTCCTTATCCTCACTTCCCTCAGTTTATTTCTGCTGAGCATAGCTTGTAATGGTGGAAATGAAACAGCCAACCTTACAGACCTCACCCAATATGTCAATCCACTAATTGGTACTGATTCCGACCAGGGTTTTTCTCGTGGCAATACCTATCCTGCCATCAGTATGCCGCATGGCATGGTTGCCTGGACGCCCCAGACTGGCCAAGGTGGCTGGGCTTATCAGTATCAAAAAGACAAGCTTCAAGGCATCAAAGCTACCCACCAACCCAGCCCATGGATGGGCGACTATGGGCAGTTTCTGCTGATGCCTGTCACTTCATTTACCCAACTAGACCTTGACGCCAACAGTGCTACTTTTTCACATGACCAGGAAGAAGCGCATCCTCATCACTACAAAGTTTCTTTCACGGATAAAGGAATCACCGCTGAGATCACGCCCACGATGCGGGGCGGTATGTTTCGGTTTAGTTATCCTGCGGATCAGGAGAAAAAGCTCCTTTGGAACGTAGGGCCAGGGGAAGGGTCTGTGAAGCTATTCCCTGCCGAAGGGCGTATTGAAGGCTTGACCCGCAATAATTCTGGGGGCGTGCCAGCAGGATTCGCGTGCTATTTTGTGGCGGAATTTGAGGAAAGTTTTTCGTCTTATGGGATAGGAAAAGGGGATAATTTGGGGGAAAGCACAAAGGAAAGCATAGGCATAGATCTCACAGCCTGGGTAGGATTTGATTCTGAGAAAAACTATGAAGTCATCGTCCGTGTGGCGACTTCCTTCATCTCCTTGGCACAGGCCAAGGTGAATTTGAAAAACGAGGTGCAAGGACAATCATTTGATGCCGTGGCCACTGCTGCGCAGCAAAAATGGAATGAGGTGCTTTCGCGAATGGAAGTGGAAGGCGCTTCGGTCGATCAGATGACAACCTTCTACTCAGGCTTGTATCGCCTTCACCTCTTCCCGCGCATTTTCCATGAACCCGATGCGCAAGGCAACCTTCAGCATTATAGTCCTTATGATGGGCAAGTCCACCCTGGCGTCATGTACGTCGACAATGGATTTTGGGACACCTTCAGGGCCGTTTTTCCCTTTTACTCCCTCTTATACCCCGAACTTGACGCCGAGATTCTTCAAGGCCTTGTCAATACCTATAAAGAGGGCGACCGTTTCCCCAAATGGACCAGTCCAGGCTATCGGAGTGTGATGATCGGTGCACACTGTGCTTCGCTATTTGCCGATGCATGGCATAAGGGCATCCGCGACTTTGACGTGGAAACAGCCTATGAAGGCACCCTCAGAGATGCCCTCGCCCCAGCTTCGCCTAACGGCACCGGCCGGGTAGGCAATGAGCTGTACCATTCCTTGGGTTACGTCCCGACGGATCAGGTGCATGAGGCTACGGCCCGCACCCTCGAATTCGCCTACGGCGATTTCTGTACGGGGCAACTTGCCAAGGCACTTGGTAAGCAGGAAGACGCGCAGTTTTTTTACCATACCTCCAATAACTACCAAAACGTCTTTGACCCAGAAGTGGGCTTTATGCGGGGCAAAAACGCCGACGGAACCTGGCGTCCCGACTTTAACCCTAAGGAATGGGGTGGCCCATTCACCGAAGGCAGCGCCTGGCACTATATCGGCTCCGTGATGCACGATCCGGCAGGATTGGTGGAGATGATGGGCGGGAAAGCAGCTTTTGGGGCAAAAATGGACAGCATGTTTACGGCGGGGACTGACTTTGAAGTGGGTTCTTATGGCGGTACGATCCACGAAATGCGTGAGATGACCGCAGGAGATATGGGACAATATGCCCACGGCAACCAGCCAGCCCATCACTTGCTGTATATGTATCACTTTGCCGATCAGCCGTGGAAGACGCAGTATTGGGTGCGGGAAGCGATGGATAAATTGTATGGACCAGGGCCTGACGGGTATTTAGGAGATGAGGATAATGGGCAAATGTCGGCTTGGTACCTCTTCTCGGCCTTAGGATTTTATCCCGTTTGCCCAGGCGTGCCGCAGTATGTCATGGGCGCTCCGTTGTTTCCCAAGGTGACACTCCATTTCCCCAGCGGAAAAACGCTCGAAATCATTGCCCCGAATAACAGCGCTGCCAACCGCTATATCCAGTCTGCACAGCTCAATGACCAACCGCTGGAGCGGAGCTGGCTCCAGCACGAGGAACTCGTGAACGGCGGCAAGCTTGTCCTCGAAATGGGGCCTGCACCCAATGAGCAGTGGGGCGTCGCACCTTCCACGCCGGCTTACTCTCTTTCTGAAGCAGAAAGCGTTGACGAAAGTACGGCCAAGGCCGCTCGGCCCGTAGAGAAGCAGGCGGTGGCCTTGCCTGAGATTACCTCTCAGGGCATGCATTTTCGTGAGACTCAGTCAGTAACGATCACTTGTGCTACGCCTGGAGCGACCCTTCATTACACCCTAGACGGTTCCCAGCCTACAGCAGCATCTCCTGTCACGACAGGCCAACTTAGCCTGGACACTTCCGCCCACCTACAAGTCATAGCCTTCAAAGAAGGCATGTACAAAAGTGCCCTCGCTGCACAGCGTTTTGTCCAGCTTACCCACGACTTTACCATTGATCTCCTCCATCCGCCTCATCCCAACTATACAGGAGGCGGTGCCATGACTTTGCTAGACGGGGAAAAAGGTTCTACCCAATATGGCAATGGCCAGTGGCTAGGCTTTCAAGAAGTGGATGTTGAAGCAGTGGTCGATTTGGGGGAAATGCAAATGATTCAAGGCGTAGGCGTTAATTTTCTGGAGGTGCAAGGTGCCTGGATCTTTTTGCCTAAAGAGGTGAACATTTCCCTTTCTCAGAATGGAAAAACCTATACACCCGTAGGAAGGTCTCAGTTTGAGGTGGAGCAACGTGGTGCCAACCAGGTTGAGTCCATTTATTATGGGCTCAAAGGGACAAAGGGGCGCTACATCCGCGTCAGGGCTACAAATGTCGGTCGATTGCCAGCATTTCATCCAGGAGCTGGGGGCAAGGCATGGATTTTTGTGGATGAGGTGGTGGTGGATTTAGGGACCTAATTTGAGGTAAATTTTATAAGAAACCTCTCTTGTGGATGATTGTTTTTATCCAGTGTGTTGTTACTTTTTTTAGAAAAAAGTAACCAAAAAATCGAAGCGAGCCAACCAAGGCCAACCCTTCAGTCCGTCCGCCCACGCTCGCTTCACCCCAGCCGCACGAATTTCTATACACTCCTGAAAATTGTTTTCAGGGGGATGTGCACATACTTATTTCACAGTCTAGAGGCTCTTATTTCCTCAATTATCTCATCTGAGGTACGATTATCTTCCCATGCCCCAAAGAGAGACCTTATATTCAAGGGTGGTTTTTCTTTCACTTCTAGAGAATTAGTCAACTTAATGATAAGGCGTTTCTTCGCTTCATTGTCAAAATTCCTTAGGTATCTAAAATACCTTTCCAATACTTGATTAGTTATTGTCAGACTTCTCATAATTGCAATATAACTATTCATTGGGTTTCTTCTTTCCAAAATCTCCATCTAGTGGGATAAATTTCGTGATCACAAAGGCGGGAATGGTCGCGATGATGACCCAGATGAAAAAGTGTTGGTAGCCAATGGCATCTTGTATCCATCCACTAATCGCGCCTGGCACCATGGCTCCCAGCGCCATAAAGCCTGTGCAGATCGCATAATGCGCTGCTTTGAAAGGGCCTTCTGAGACGTGGATCATGTAAAGCAAGAAAGCCACAAAGCCAAATCCATATCCAAACTGTTCGATGGCGACAGCCACATTGATAATGAAAAGCGATTCCGTCTGGCTATAGGCGAGGTATACATACACGAGATTGGGGACATTGATAGCGGCCACCATCCACCAGAGCCAATATTTTAAGCCTTGGCGGGATACGAGTACGCCGCCGATCAGACCGCCGGCTACCAAGGCAATGATGCCTACTGTCCCATAGACAATCCCCAGCTCACTGGTGCTCAGCCCTAGCCCGCCCAGTTCTGGGACTTCCAATAGAAATAGCCCCGCTACTTTCCCCAGTTGGGCCTCGCCCAAGCGGTAAAGCAAGATGAAGCCGATGATCACACCGATTTTTTTCTTTTGGAAAAAGGTTGAGAAGGTGTGAACAAACCCTTTCATAATATCTCCTACAGAATTCACTTCGCGTGGCGTATCAGTAGGGGGACGTGGGAGAATCCATTGATGGTAAAGGGCTGCCAAGATCATAATGGCAGCTACCAACCAAAATACGATAGACCAGGCAAAGGGCACATCACCTGAGGTCACTGTGAAGGTCGCTTGGCCAGCTGTTTTGGCCTTGGGGTCTACTTGAATCACGACCAGGGCTGGCTGATTCCAGTTGTACTGGTCAAAGGTGAGGTGACTGCCTTCAACGAGAGAAATGCCTTTGTCTCCATCAGAACGAGCGATGTTCAGTTGAACTGTTTCTCCCTCTGCAGGGGTATTGGAAAGGTAAAAGCGTCCAATGGCAATAGAGCCTGCTCCTTTTTCAAAAACCACTTCTTCTGGGCCAAAATGGCGTTTAAGGAATGCGCCAAGCGGTGTGGCGACGGTACGACTCCACCATCCAGGCTGCTTTTTCTCGGTGGACTTGTTTTCTTCTTTTGGATAAAAATTGTGGTTTTTGTTCCATTCACGAGCAAGCGTGAGAAGGGAGTCGGCAGGTGCTTTGGGCCAGGCACCGAGGACCAGTTTGGCCCCGTTTCCTGTGAGGTCTGTCAGAATCTTGAGGTCGCCTTCCTGTGGGTAAAATGATTGCCCAGAAGGGAATGTAGGGGTTTCATAGGTAGCGGATGAAATAGAAGAAGCAGAGAACGTCACCTTTTCCAATCCAGTAGAACTCTCCAATTGCCCGGCCATAATCACCAAAAGGCCTTGGCCCGTAATCATCGCAAATCGGTAAAAGGTGCTCCGAATTCCCACAAAGAAGGCTTGTTGATCTTCCTTGAGGGCAAGCATATAAAAGCCGTCTGCCGCTATATCATGGGTGGCAGAGCTGAATGCCACCAGAAAGAAAAACGCCATGGTATAGCGCAAAAAATTGTCCAGCGGCAGGCAGAGCGCAACGCCTGCCAACCCCACGCCTACCGCAAACTGCATCAGCACCGTCCAAATCCTTTTGGTACGAATAATATCGACAAAAGGACTCCAGAGCCATTTAAATACCCATGGCAAGTTCAGGAGGCTAGTGTAGAACGTAATATCAGCATTGGATACGCCCATACGCTTATACATGATGACAGAGACGATCATCGCCATCACATAAGGCAATCCTTCAATAAAATAAAGGGAAGGAATCCAACTCCAGGGATTACGGGTAGTAGTGGGTAAGCTATTCTGTGTATTCATCGCAGAAAAGATACGCAGGAAGCATCAAAATTAAAATCAAAATAGAAATCAAAAATGTGCATAAAAATTCGAGCCAAGCTCAGCCAAAATTTTTGTAGGAAATTCAATTTATAGCACTGACTATCAGGGATTTATGTAATTGAAGTATTCCCAAAATTAGAGACTTAAAACAGATCAAAAGATGCCCTCTCAGCACTAAGAACTCAAAACATAAAACATAAAACCCAAAACTAAAAAAGCCACTCCCGCTACAGGAATGGCTCTTCTATTTTTAACAAATATCTAACGGGTTACTGAACAACAGAAATTGTGCTGATTTTTCTGAGGTTTTGCAGGTCGTTATAGTCATACTGGACGATGCCATCTTCGCCTACCATGATGAGCACGCCATCATTTGGAATGACATCTGTAGCTTTGACATCTGTGAAATGAGCTATCTGATTGCGCTCTAAATCAAATGCATCAGAAGCGTCATACACTTTAAGACCAGCATCTCCATCACAGATAAATAAGGTGCCATTGGTGATCCCCAAGCCTTGAGGGCCACTCATCGGATAGGTCCGAAGGAGCTGAGGTACAGAAGGATTACTGATATCGAGGATATCCAGTTGGTTGGTCCAACCTCCACAGGGCCCATTATTGCCTGTGTTTCTTAAGGTCACATAGGCAGTGCCATTTTCCGCTACGACGGGGTCACAAGCGGTGACGTGCTGGAAATTCGACAAGAATGCAGGATTGTTGGGGTCCTGAGAATCATAAATAAACATACCAGAGGTAGCGCCGATCAGGAGGAGGTCATTGAGCGTGTAAATAGTCTCAGCCTCTCCGCCCCACATCTGTAGTTCTACTGTATTGGTGAGGTTTGGGTAATTGCAGTTTTGCGCATCAAATACCTTCAACTCATTAGGCGTAAGGATGTAGAGGTGCTCATCTTTAACGGCAAAGCGCGACATAGAGCCAGCAGTACCAGGCGTAGCAGGGTTGATGGTACGGCGAGTGCCAGTATTACCTGTATTGGCAGTAACGGCATTGTCTTCCTGGATGCTGATTTGGTTGACTAGCCAAACATCTGGCATGCTGTTTTCGCAGTCATAAGGGACTGTTTTCATTTCGCCCGTCCACTCAATCACTACGCCCAAGTCGGGATCAGCTGTGTAGCCACGGTAGTTGATGATGTGTGGAAGCGCATTGTCGATACGCTGAATCAGGGTAGGATTGGCAGGGTTGCTGATGTTAAAGACCAGCAAGTCAGTACTGCTATCAAGGTAGAGGTTGTCACATTTGGCAGCAATGTCATAGTTGCCAGGAACGTTGATAAAAGCGACAGGTACGGGTGACTCGGGGTTGGAATTGTCAAAGATGTGCAGACCTTTGGCAATCTCATTGACAAAAAGGAAATCATCTTTAAGGTAGATTTTTCCAGGATTTTTAAGGTCTTGAGGCGCTGTCACTTTTACGGCTGACTTGAAGTCTGTCATAGACATGTAGACTGGGCTGTACTCCATATAGGTGAAGGACATATTACATTTGTCCTTGATACACCCTTGGAGCATCATACCTGCCAGCAAGAAAAGCATCAGTGAGATCCTGAAGCCTTTGTTGTGAATGTTCATGATGATTGATATTAAACGGTTAATGCTAAAAACACACAAAGAACGCGCTATTCATCGAAAGGACAACCTTCCCAATAGCTTCCCTTATGTGTAGCACAAATAATTCGCAAAAGGTTTGGAATTCTTTTGTTAATAAACTTCTTTTCTCAAATCTACAATTTTTTTATCTTAAAGTAAGGGTAGTTTATCGCTTTGATGTCTCAGGGTAAAATGGCCAAACTTAATATGTTGTTTATGATTATTCGTCAGTTTCGTGCATTTGTCATAGCTATATGCCTACTCTGCGTTGGCATGTTGTCCCTTATTGCTCAGCAGCCAACAGCCGATGAAGATGTCGTGTATCTGAAGAATGGTTCTATCATTCGAGGCGAAATCACAGAGCGTATCATAGGAGAATCTATCAAAATTCAGATTCTTGGGGGAAGCATTTTTGTGTTTGAGGAATCGGAAATAGAAACGATCCTCAAAGCGCCGAAGGTATACCAGGCCCCAGTCCAACAACCTTATGTTTCTCCCAAAGAATACCGCCGTGAACTCAAGCGAACGACCCCGGTGACTTCTCGCAAGCGTGGAGTTTACAATATGTTTTCTTATGGCTTCCAGCCAGGTCCTGATACCTGGTCTGATGTGGTCCCATGGCCTACCCTCCAGTGGCGAACGGGATATAATTTTAATCAATTTGTGAACCTAGGCGTGGGGTTTGGGATAGATGCATATATGCCCGGGGGAACGATTCCGATCTATGCGGACTTTCATGGTGAGTTGGGAAAGGAAGTGAAACCCATCATGTTTCACTACTTCTTTCAAGCTGGTTATGGAATTTCAGCGTGGAACAACTGGAACTTCCAGGAAGTAGGTGGAGGCCCTATGGGGCAATTTGGAATTGGCTGGAAACTCAATACGCGTCGCCGGATAGAATGGGTTTTCACTGCTGGTTATAAGTTCCAAGCTATGAGCTTTATTCAAACGAACGGCTGGGAACCGTTCCCTTTACCTGAACCTCGCAGGCGTGAAACACGGGTGTTCAGACCCCTTACGCTCCAGGTAGCCGTTGGATTTTAACTATCATTCGTCTTTTTATTCAATACATCATGACACGACAGATTATCCAAACCATAATCGTGAGCTTTTTCCTGTTGGGTAGCCTATTCAGTACCCTACAGGCACAAACGCCCATGGAAGACGTCGTTTATCTCAAAGATGGAAGTGTCATCCGGGGGAAAATCGTAGAACAGATCATAGGGGAGCATATCAAAATAGAACTGCTGGGTGGCTCTGTATTGGTATACGAAGAATCAGAAGTGGTCAAGATAACCAGAGAACCCTCTTTGCATGCCCCCACTCAGGTAACGACCTATCCTTCTACTACCAAGAAGTTTTCAGACTATCCCATCACCCTCCGTGCCCCAAAGACGGTTTACAATATGTTTGCCTTTGGGTTAGCCTTTGGGCAGGGGTTTAATGGAAATGTTGGCCTTAATCCTAGTTTTACCTACAAGGTGGGGATGCACTTCAGTCAATACCTCAATTTGGGATTGGGGATAGGGCTAGATCCGTATGAAGGGGGGACGGTTTCCCCGCTATTTGTGAATGTCTCAGGCGAGGTTGGTCGTCCAGCTGAGATTATGCCTCATTATTTTGTGGATTTTGGATATGGCATGCCCTTAGGAGGATCTTGGAATACGAATGTATTCAGAGGAGGCCCCATGCTTCATGCTGGTGGTGGTTGGAAATTCAATTCCAGACGCAGATCAGAATGGACCCTTACCCTAGGCTACAAGTTCCAACATACCTACCAAGAACGCCAGATCTGGCTTCCACAGTCTCCTGAACCTGTAAGTGTTATCGGCACACGCTTTTATCAAAAGATCGTCATGCAGGTGGCGATAGGGTTTTGAGGGAAATGATTAAATGAGAAAAGGAGTAAATGAGAAAATGGAGGCGGGGATATTCCTAAACCCATTTATTCATTTTCTCATCTTATCATTTACTCATTCTCTTCTTCTACCACTTCAAAGCTATGCGACTCCCAAGGATGTGGGTAAGCTAGATGCTTATGTGCTTGAATGATCACTTGTTCATCTAATGCTTGAGGATATAATTGGTTTTGGGAAAGGAGGGATGAAAGACTTTTTTCGAAAAACACAAAGTGAAGGGTACCCGAGGCACCTAAGATAATCTTTGAAAGTTGGTCACGGTGTTTTTTGTGGAGATTCATGCCATCCAGGACGATGGGAACCCCTTTTCGTAACAATGGCGTAAGGTGTGCTGATAAAGACCGGATAGATGTTGAATCCAAGGAATCCTGAAAGGAGTTTGAGAAAAAGTCGCTTACAGATAGGTAAGTATGACCAGGGTAGTGTTCCTTCACATATTGGGTCTTGCCCGAACGAGGTGCGCCAATGGTGATTACACAGCGGGCACCTTTGGCCCTGTCGGCAGGCACCTTTAGCATTAAAATCTTTTCCATCAACAATGCCTCTTTCCTCTTCCACGTCACCCAAAGCGCATTTTTTTTGCTATATCCCGCTTCCCAAAAATATCGCTGTACCTCGTCATACGTTCCAAGTGTTTTGGTGACTTGTGGGACGATATAGTCATTGAACCGTTGGACGTAGCCTACAACAGTCGCTTTGTCTTCACATTCTCGGCCCATCATGTCAAATAGGGCAAATATGCCCAATAAATGTAAGTCAGTCTGCGTCGCCAACAGTTTATAGGCATCCAAAGACCTTTGCTCCCTGCCCCATCTAAATGGCACATAATGCCAACGTACTAGGTCTAAGATACGCTTTCTCTGGGCGGCACTGATGGCTTTTTCAAGTAAAATATCGCGAGCAATCGGTACACCTGCTTGCTCATGACCAGGCGACCGCCATCTTCCCCCTTCCCAACGCGTGACTTCGGCCTTCCCCACATCATGTAGCATAGCTGCCCAGTACAGAACTTCCTGATCTGCCTCTGACAAATTGTATGTATCTATATGGGTATGATACTGCTCAAGTACCAGCAACGTATGATTGTAGACATTCCCCTCACCATGATAGCGTGGGTTCTGCTCAGTGGCCTTGAGGCGTTCAATCAGGGATTCAGGAAGGAGCAGGGTCATGCTTGCTGGACGAAAAATCATGGACAGTTAAAAGACGTGCAAATTAGGGGTTTCGCGTGATTCCTCAAAGTGCAGATATAGTGCCATCGTTTTAGGAGGCACTTAGGTACAGAAAGACCCCGCAGGTTTTCAAAACCTGCGGGGTCTACAGAGCCTTAGTTACGCTATTTCCTCACCCATCATCATCATCAGGCTTGGTCTTCACAGGTTTCTTCTTTTCATCTTCCATCAAAAACTTTTCCATTTCTGCATCTAATTCATCATCAAGGTCGTCCTCAAAGGATTCAAGGTCCCAGTCATCTGTCTCGGTAGAATCGCCATCCGTTTCCAGTAAATCTAATAGATCAAATTCCCTCAAAAACTCTTCTGGATCATAATCGTCGTCATCTAAGAATTCTTCCTCAAAGTTCAGCTCTTCTTTCATGGGGAGAAACTTCTTCCCTTTATAAGCGGGGTCCCAGATAAGGCGAAACTCTACCCGCCGGTTTTTGCGTTTATTTTCCTCTGTATCATTGGGGACCAAGGGACGAGTTTCGCCATAGCCTTGAGCCAAAACCCTCCCTGGGGGGAATTTGCCTTCCTTTTCAATATACGCCTGAATCTGCTGGGCTCGTTGGAGGGATAAGTCGAGGTTATAGGCGGCCTCGCCGTCGCCATCTGTATGTCCCTCCACCACCACACGATACATAGGGTAGTTGGTAAGGAATTTGGCGATATAGTCAAGTTTGGGCTTGACATAGCCGGAAAGCTTATAGCTATTGCTTCCAAATTCCAAGGACTCAAAAACCAGCGGTTTGTTTTGTTCAATACTTTGGGTGATCACATCAAAGGTCGTATCTCCATATAAGACAAGGTCGTTGCGAATGGTGAGAAAATTGTCACCTATGACGTAGATGCGGTATCGGTTGTTGTTTTTTAGGTCAAATTCGAAGAATCCCCTGGTATTGATTTGCTTGGGCGCGATTTCAATGCCATTGTCCAAATCTACTACCATGACAGATCCAACAAGTGGATGGCCTGTGATGGAGTCAAGCAAGACGCCGCGGAGCTTTGTGGTCGCATCAGGCCGTGATTCCATAGGCATGGGAAAGGAAAAGAGGTCAAAGTCCTGAAATTCGAAGGCGAGTTCCCCGCGTTTAGAGCTGGCATAAAAGATGTTCTCGCCATCGCTATCGATAGAGAAATAATACTCATTGACGGTGGAGTTGACTAGAGGCCCTACATTTTTGGGTTCTTCCCATTGGTTGTCCATCCATCGCGTCTTGAAGATGTCAAACCCTCCATAGTTCTTGAGCTGACCATTTGATCCAAAATAGAGTGTGCGGTTGATCATATGGAAAAAGGGCGAAAGCTCATCTTGAGAAGTGTTGATCACAGGGCCTACATTCTGGGCTTTGCTCCATCCACCGCCTTCATTTCTTGTACAGAAATAGATATCTATTCCCCCAAATCCTCCTCTCCGATTGGAAGAAAAGAACAAGAGACTGCCGTCGGCAGAGATATTGGGCTGAGAATCCCACGAACCTGAGTTCACAAAAACGCCGAGATTTTTCACATCGACCCAATCTCCCGCGTCATAAGTAGCTTGATATATATCACAGTCCCCTAAATGCCCTTCATCGTCCGAGTTGCAGCGGGTGAAATACAATGTCTTTCCGTCGGGATCAAGACAAGCTGAGCCTTCATTGAAGCGGGAATTGATCGCATCGCTGAACTTAGCAGCATCCTCCCATTTGCCAGTAATGAAATTTTTGACAGAATAATAAAGCTCTTCATTTTCCCCCATAAAAGGGTCGATAACGTCGTTTTGTCCTCGGCGAGAGGTGAAGATCAGGACACTGTCCGAAGGATGCATATAAGGGGCATAATCAGCATCTTCTGAATTGATGGCGCGCCCCATATTGGTGAGTACACTTTTAGGGGGAATGAGTGGGTCGATTCGCTGACGTAATTCAAGAAGTTGATAATAGGTATCGATAGAAAGCCAATCGCTTCTGGTAGCGGCCGTGAGAGAATCGTAAGCGAGACGGGGGGCACCCCAGTTTCGGGTGTGTTTGATGGCAAGCTCATAGTAAAAAACGGCCGCAGCAGTATCTTGCATGATTTGGCGCGTGCGGCCTAGTTTCCACAACATAGAGACTCCACTGCTGTCGCGAAAATTCTGCACACCAAACTGACGCACATATTGAGAAAGGGCCAGGCCATATTCGAAGATGTCTTCTCCACGTTCAAGTTTGCGAAGTGCAGCCAATTTCTTCTTGTCATGATACCGTGCGCGACGGTTGATATTGGGGAAACTGGGTGCGCCTTTCCCTGACCGAAAAAAGTATCCTTGTGTGGTATCTACTTCTTGGAGCAACACGGACTTTTCCATGATGACATCATCCTCTGTTTTGCCAAAAGGAGGATTGTGCTGAGCAGATAATGTCAAAAAGTTCCCAAAAAGGAGCAGCACCAACGTGGCTTTACACAACATTCGGAATAGAAGCATCAGAAGGGAAAAATGTTAAATTGATATAACGTAATTAAATTCACCTAAAGGGTTACGACAATTCATAACGAAGTATCACCTTAAAGAGCAAAATTCTACCTAAAAAGCACAGATTTTTCTCATAAAAATTCCAAGATATGTTCATTTTCGCACACTTTCCTGTATTCAAACGAACATTTTTTTCTTGTTTTCTAAGGATTAATGAATACAATTTGTTGATTTTTAGCCAGTTACAAATATCGGCATACAATTGGGAAAATGGTATATCATGCTAAAAAATTACCTGAAAATTGCTTATCGCAACCTCCTCAAACACAAGGTCTACACCTTGATCAATTTATTGGGCCTAGCTACAGGGCTGGCTGTATGCCTGCTTATCAGTATTTACCTGATGCATGAGTGGAGCTATGATCGCTTCTACGAAGGGGCAGAACAGGTCCACCGCATCTATTGGAAAAGTGGCAATTCTCAGACTCGTACGCCCCATCCAATAGCGCTCCAACTCGTCGAAGACTTTCCCGAAGTGGTGGCTGCCACCAGCTTGACACCCATGTGGGGACCGGGGCTTACGCGCCCCAATTATCCGGTCCGATATGGCGATAAGTTGTTTGAAGAGCGTGAAATCTTTGCGGTAGATACCACCTTCTTTCAGGTGTTTCCTTTCCCTTTTGTGGCAGGAAATGCTGAGACGGCCCTTTTGCACCCCAATGGGGTGGTCATTACTGCCCGCGCTGCACGGCGGTATTTTGGGGAAGAACCAGCCATTGGTAAATTGTTGAGGATAGGCGAAAGCGTAGACTTTCAGGTGACAGGCGTGGTGGCAGATATCCCAGAAACGGCTCATTTTCACTTTGACTTTCTGCTTCCTTACCCCTTTATGAAAAGCCGTGACAACGGAGATTTCTATACCTGGCGCGATTTTGGGCATTACAATTACGTCAAATTGGCGGCTGGTGCGGACCCCGAAGCTATCGAAAAGAAAATGATTTCTTGGGTAGGCCAATTCATCGATCTTACGGAAGAGGACATCCAATTAATGGAAGATGATTTGGAAGCCTTTCAGCTCCAAGCGGTTACTGACATTCATTTACATTCCCATCTACGGTGGGAATTGGAACCCAATAGTCATGTTTCCTATATCTACTTGCTGCTTTCGGCGGCATTGCTTACCCTGATTCTCGCATGCGTGAATTTCATGAACCTCAGCACGGCACGGTCCCTTGAGCGGGCACGTGAGATTGGCCTGCGTAAGACCCTGGGAGCTCATCGACGTCAGTTGATTGGCCAGTTTTTAGGAGAGGCTGCATTTTTCTGCGGGATCAGTATCCTGTTGGCGGCAGGTATCACTGACTTGGCGCTGCCTATGTTGTCATCGCTTACAGGCAAGACATTGTCTTTTGCCGTGCTTGGCGGCTACCTCTGGATGCCCATTTTGGTAGGAGTGGGGATAGGGGTTGCTTTACTGGCAGGTGCTTATCCGGCATTTTATTTATCTGGGATCAAACCACTTCAGAGTTTAAAAGGCCGATTTAGTCATAGTAAAAAAGGCATCCAGGTTCGGAAAGGGCTGGTGGTGTTCCAATTTGTGATTTCGACGAGTCTTGTGTGTGGTACCCTGGTCATCTTCCAACAGATTCAGCACCTTCAGCATTCACAACTGGGCTTTGACAAAGCCCATATGATGGTGGTTCCTCTTTCAGATACTGCTGCCGACCAATACAAAGTGCTCAAAGAGGACCTTCGACAAATCCCTGAAATCCTTCATACATCTGCTATTTCCAATGTGCCAGGAGGGCTATTCAATCAAAATGGAATCCGGTGGAAGGAAGAACGAGTCCTGGTATCCGAGCTCAGTGTGGATGTAGATTTTTTGGAATGCATGGGACTGGAAGTGGTAAATGGGCGGTCCTTTTCCAATAAATTTACAGCAGATTCTGCCGTTGCCTATATGCTTAATGAGACTGCTGCCCGCCAATTTTCCTGGTCTCAGCCCATTGAACAACACATAGTCTGGGAGGACGATGACCGTGATAAAGAAGGGCGTATTGTAGGCGTGGTAAAGGACTTCAATTTTCAGTCGCTTCATCACAATATTGGCCCAATGGCCTTCAAGATCCAGCCTGGGGATTTCAATTATTTGTTGGTCAAAATAAATGGAGAAGAGATTCCTTATACCCTTTCTCAAATCGAAACGATTTGGCAAAAAATAGAGCCTGCACGACCTTTTGCTTTTTCATTCTTAGATGATGACTTTGATGCGCTGTATCGTTCAGAGCAGCGAATGGGCAGCCTTTTTGGCATATTCACAGGACTTGCTTTGCTGATCGCGTGTCTGGGACTGTTTGGGCTTGCGACCTTCGCGACGGCACAGCGGACGCGAGAATTAGGCATAAGGAAAATTATGGGCGCTTCTTCTTCACAGATTATCTCTTTACTGACAAGGGATTTCCTAAAGCTAGTCATGGTCGCTTTTGTTTTGGCGACGCCTATCGCCTGGTGGGCTATGCACCAATGGCTACAAGACTTTGCTTATCAAGTGACGCTGTCGCCTTGGTTTTTCTTAAGCGCTGGCGCTTTTTCTTTATTGCTGGCAGCCACAACCGTAGGGCTATTGGCCCTTAAAGCTGCACAAGCGAACCCTGTAGAGGCTTTGAGATATGAGTAATCATATACCTATTACACTGTAAATTAAGTTTCTTGCTTTTACAACATCGTTGTCATTTCGACCAACGGGAGAAATCTAACAAGCCCTTTCGAATGGTTATTTCCAGGCTTCTAGACCACATTGTTAGATTTCTCCTCGAAGACTCGTCGAAATGACTTCTTTGAATTTGTGTAAAAACTTTGTTTACACGGTACTATACCTACATACAAAAAAACCGCTCAAAGTATTGAAACTTTGAGCGGGCTAATATGTAAAGGTCGGTGGGAATTACCTTTAGGAATAACGCCTAAAGATATGCTAAAAATCGCCTAAAGTCTTTTTGGGTCTAGTGACAGGATCAATCGGTGCTTCTGATGTATCAGGGTTTTCTTCAGCCGTTTCTGATTGGCTGGTCTCTTCAACTGAATCTGAAGCACTCACTTCTACCGTAGTGGGCTCTTCTGTAGGCTCATCAGGCAGCAAACCCATCTCACGCTTCATTTGCTCGACCATATTCAAGGCATTGATTTTTTCCATCTCAGCCTCTTTCGCCATCTGCTCTATCTGCTTTTCGCGCTCGGCAGCGGCATCTAATGCCATTTCAAACTTCGCTTCAGACAAGGCAGAGTCCTCATTGAGTTTCTGAATCCAATCATCAGAATCATCTTTGAAGCCTTCCAGCATATTGCCGAGTGCTTGATTGATCTTATTCTGCTTTTGCAGATTTCTAGCTTTTTCCAAAAACTCCTTTCGCAGTTTTAAGTCTTGCTTATACTGCTCCTTGAGTTGTTGCCTTTTTTCTTCATTAGTCATGACTAGGATTTCTCTTTGGTCCCTACATCCAAATCAATGTCGTCTAGTTCCGTTCCCAGTGGATCTTCCATCATGCCCATATCCACTTTGAATTTGTTGACCAGTTCTGCGGCGCGAATTTTCTCCGCTTCCTCTTCTATTTTCATAGAATCAGTATCTACAGAATCCAAGGCCATTTCCATGCGCGCTTCATTTTTGGCGGTCTCTTCATTGATGCGATTGATCATCTCATCATGCGTAGCGTCAATACCAGCTACTTCGAAGGACTCCATGGTATCGGCGATTTTTGCCTGCCACTTGGCGCGCTCATGCTGGCGCAGTGCTTCCTTGGCGTCATTGATTTTTTTCTGCCGCTGCTTCATGAAGACTTTCTTGACTTCTAGCGCCTTTTGGTAAGCGGTTTTTGCAGTTTCATGCTGGCTCTTGGTCTGCATCATGTGGTCTTTGATGCTTTCTAGCCTGAGGGCATAGTTTTGTGCAATATCGTCACGACCGGCATTGATAGCAGCCTTCATTTTGGATACCAGATCTTGGTATTCTGCGCGGTAACGCTTGAGTTCTTTTTCGAGTAGGGTTACATTGGCCTTTACCGTGGCAATGTTTTCATTCATCTTGGGGATCTGATCATTCATCTCCCGGATGTTTTGCTCTAGGATGAGCTTAGGGTCCTCGATAGAACTAATGAGGCCGCCAAAAAGGGACTTCACAGCCCGGACAAATCTTTTCCACATAATTGATTCGTTGAGTCTTGAGTTTGGGGGTTAGATGCTGGTGAAAAATTATTGATTAATATATTGACTGAGTCAATTAGAAAGGTTGACAAACAAGTTATGCTTTTGTTTTAAATCAGTCAATCAATTAATATTTAATCTTAAAACAGGCTCCCTTTTATTAGGGAATACTGAACAAAGATAATAAAGTAATAGGTACGAAAAAAAAGTACTCGCAAGAAGGCTAATCCTCCTTACGAGCCTATATTCATCTAATTACTCAAATTGAGTCTTTTTTAACCCACAATTTCTGCCGCTAAGAGCTTATCAAACTGCTCGACATAGCTTTCTACTTTGTGGACTTCATCTTTATTGCCGATGAAAAATGGGGTGCGTTGGTGAAGGTGGGTGGGCTGAATATCCATCACATTTTGGTAGCCATCACTGCCGTAGCCACCTGCTTGCTCAGCAATAAATGCCATTGGATTGGCTTCAAAATTGAGGCGAAGCTTGCCTTTGGGTTTTTTGGTGGTGCCAGGGTACATGAAGATTCCACCAGTAAGCAGATTTCTGTGAAAATCAGCTACGAGTGAACCAATATATCGGGCCGAATAGGGGGTAGGAGAATCTCGCTTGATGTGGCGAAGATATTCCTTGGTTCCTTCAAAAAAGTCCCTATAGTGACCTTCATTGACCGAATAGGTGGTACATTTTTCGGGGAATTTCATATCAGGATGTGATAGGAGAAATTCGCCTATTGAGGGGTCTAAGGTAAAGCCGTTCACCCCATTGCCTGTCGTATAGACCAGCATGGTACTAGAGCCATACAGCAAATATCCGGCTGCCACTTGCTGGTGACCTGGCTGTAAGAGGTCCTCTTGAGTCAAAGGACCAGAAGTTGTTTTACGTTTATATATGGAGAAAATAGTACCAATAGCGACATTTACATCTATATTGGAACTGCCATCCAAAGGATCCATGAGGACGACATATTTGCCCTCTGATTCATTGTCAATAATAAAGTCATCATTTTCCTCAGACCCTACCGCACAGACCATTCGACCTCTAAACAAGGCATCCATCATTTGCTCATTGGAAAAGATATCAAGTTTCTGAACGCGCTCTCCCTGGCAATTGGTCTCTCCTGTGAGACCTAGAATATCCACCAACCCCGCTTTATTGACTTCGCGATTGATCATGCGTGCAGCAAGAACGATGTCCCTCAAAATTTTTGAAAATCGCCCAATAGCCTCTGGATGATCTTGCTCTTGTTCGATGATAAATTGTTCAAGGGTGATGACATTGGTTCCGTGTTGCATGCGTGTAAAGTGTTAAAAATTAGATGAATAATCGCTTGTGGCGAAATTACGCAAAAAATCATCATTTCGCCAAGCTTACACTTTTAAATTTAATTGCTCAAAAGGTGCGGACGCTCTTGATAAGTCTTAATGATCAATTCTCCAAAGAGGGTATTGGCCCAGGCAAACCATTTCCGGGTAAATTTTTCGGGGTCATCTGGATTAAAAGATTCGTGCATAAATCCTGTGCCTGCATGGCTTTTCCGCAACTGCTCAATACACCATTTGATCTCTTCATCCTCCTGTGCCGTCAAGGCACGCATGATCAGGCTCATGGGCCATACCATCGGCGGCAAGGTATGTGGGCTACCGATACCTTCTGTGATTTTGCCTGAAAAATAATAGGGATTGCTACTGCTGAGGACAAATTTTCGTGTATTCAGGTATAATGAATCTGTGGCCTTCATCGCACCGAGATAGGGCAAAGAGAGCAGGTTGGGAATATTGGCGTCGTCCATAAAATGCTGATTGCCAAACCCATCTACTTCATAAGGAATGATTTCTCCAAAGTCGAGGTGATCGGCTTGGGCATATTTAGCAAGTGCTTCCGCTACTTCCGCTGCCAAGGCATTACAAGCTGAGGCAAAATCAACTTCTTCTGTTACCACTTCACATATCTCAGCCAATTGACGGAGTGAAACTACGGCAAAATGATTGGAAGGAATCAAAAAGGGGAAGGTGGTGGCATCATCTGATGGCCGGAAAATGGAGACGATCAAGCCGATGGGGTTGATAGGATTTCCCCAACCATTCCCAGGGACCGTGTCGGTCTGCCAGGCGGTTGTGCGCGTGAAAGAATAAGGCCCTCTGTTTTCTTTTCGTTGTTGTTCTTTGAAGGTTTGCAGCACCAGCTTCATGGCTGCCTTCCAATCTTCGTCGAAAATACTCGTATCGCCTGTCTGCTGCCAATAGCCATGGGCCAGGCGGATGGCATAACACAGCGAATCTATCTCCCATTTGCGTTCATGTAGCTCAGGCTTCATCTCCGTATGATCCGACTCCCAGTGACTGCCTTTGGGGCCATCGTTGAAGGCATTGGCATAAGGATCAATAAGGATGCATTGAGTTTGGCGGTGGACCACCCCTGCCAAGAGAAGGCGCAGCTTCTCATCTTCAGAAGCCAATGGCAAATAGGGCCAGACTTGGGCTGTCGAGTCGCGGAGCCACATGGCAGGGATGTCGCCTGTGATGACAAAGGTGTCTGGTTTGCCATCTACTATTTTATGCTGTACCGTCGTGTCAAGTGTATTGGGAAAGCAATTTTGGAACATCCATGCTAGCTCAGGAGACTCTATATGCCCCAGCATTTTGATGATAAGCTGCTCGACTGCATCGCTGGTAAAATTTCGTTCCTTAAGAGCGGGTCTCCCACTCTCAAAAGACGGAGTGGATGCGTGAATCGCAGGAAATCCCATTGTAATGCCTGCTGCTGCAAGGCTGGTAGTTTTGATAAAGTTTCTTCTAGAAGGCATGCGGGAATGGATTGATTAATTGATGATTGGTTCAAAGTGTGATTGCCCTAAACAGACAGATAGCCCCAAAATAATAAGCAAATCTCAATTAATAATCACCCAATCAATTAATCCATAATTAAAAAGGGCAACCCCATTTGGAGCTGCCCTTTTGTATGTATAGGATCAAATTGTCAATGTTGACTATTCGATCATGACACGCTTGTGGAGGGTGCCATCTTCGCTGATCACACTGAGGATGTAAACCCCTTTTGCAATATTAGCGGGCATTTCCATATCATAAGAATGGGTGCCATTGACATTCCCAAGGCTCTCGCTTACCACACGCTGCCCAGCTACAGATGTCATCTGAATTCTGACATCTTTGAGGTATAGTCTGCTAAATTCAATGGAGAACTTACCATTGTTAGGGTTTGGATATACCTTGATGTTGCTGTTAAGCAAATCGTCGATGCTGACAGACATGAGGTCGATCGTCTGAGAAGTGGTATCGCTACCACAGCCATTGTAAGCGATCAATGTCACGGTGTAGGTGCCATTAGCCGTGTAAATGTGTCCTGGGTTCAAGCCAGACTCAGTAGGTGAGCCATCACCGAAGTCCCAAGAATAAGTCGTACTGTTGGCACTAGAGTTATTGGAGAAGGTAACTGTACCACCAGAAACGACATTCGAGAATGACGCCGTAGGCAGGCTGTCAAGGACAGCAAGGGTGATTGTATTGGTCGTAACATCACAGCCATTGGCATCAGTTACAGTACCTGTATAATCACCAGCAGGAACACCGTTCAAGTCAGCAGTAGTAGCGCCGTTGGACCAGAGGTAAGTATAAGGTCCTACACCCCCCATAGGGGTGATGAAGATATAGCCAGAATTGTCACCTGCACAGTTTTCATCTCCTGTACCATCTACAGAAACACTCACTGCAGAGCCAGGCTCAGAAATAGTAAGCATGGCACTTGAGAGGGTACAGCCGAGGCTATCCGTCACAGTCCCTGTATAGGTACCAGCAGGAAGGTTACTAAGGTCTTCTGTTGTTTCTCCATTGCTCCAAGCATAGGTATACGGTGCCGTACCACCTGCGACAGTGATGTCGATTGCACCAGTAGAATCACCGAAACAAAGCACATTAACAACTGTATCCAACATCATTGAGACAGGTGACGCTGGTTCGGTGATGATGAAGATATTGGAATTGGTACATCCCAAGGTATCTGTGACATCGACGACATACTGACCGCCAGAGAGGCCTGTCAGGTCAGCGATAGAGTCACCATTGCTCCAGGCATAGGTCAGCATACCTACCCCACCAGCGACGGTGATGTCAATGGCGCCATTGGCCGCGCCGTGACAATCGACATCAGTAGTCATAGCATTGATGTCAATGGGTTCTAGTGCAATAATCGTAATGTCATCACTAGCGGTACAGCCCAGGCTGTCAGAAACTGTAACCGTATAAGTGGTGGTGTCAATAATGCCAAATGTGCCGGTCGCCGTATACGTCTGATTCGTAGAGCCTGTACTCCACATGTAATTGAGGTTGTAGCCTGTATTACCTGCATCGAGTACGATATTGCTACGCCCACAGACTGTGGTGTCTGGACCTAGGTCGATAGGGCCGATAGTGGGATGGACATCTGCTATGACCATTGCTGGATCACTTTCGCAACCTACAGCTGTGTAGAATACTCTTCCGCTCCAGTTTCTTGGACGGTTAGAAGAGGTCGGGAATAGACCAGGAGTACCTATTCCTTGATAAATGGTAATAAAGTTATCAGAAGCCCAAGGAGCGCCTTCTGATGTTCCAGTAACATAGCGCATACTACCATTATATGAATGGACATAGAAAGCATAGGTCTGGCCTATGGGAATAGTCACATTCAGGTGAATAGGAATAGGCGTCAGATTATTATTTCCATTTGCAATTACGGTATCCCTCCCTAATGAAGTCCAAGCATTAGGGTCACTCTCAGGAGCCCCTAGATAAGAACCTACTTTGTAGAATATCTCAAAATCTGTAGCAGTGGTGCGTGAATTATTCAGATAAAAACTATCAATGGTCACATTCCCACCAGTAGCTTCTATATCAAACATGTTACCAGATGCCCCATTATTTGAATTAGCTGTAAATAAATCTTGTTGTGCATAAGCAGCGCTAGTCGCGTAGAAAGTATCAGGTGAAGTAATTGAACCTGTGGTATAGCTATTTCCGAAGGCAATTGGCAGTCCTCCAGGGGTATCATACCAAAGAATGGTATCACCATTACTGGTAGCTCCTAAGGTAGCTGTTGCTCCATAACAAACCACAGTATTCGATGTGCCAGGAACATTAGGTAGGAAGCTGTGCTCCACTGAAGCAATAATCGTATCATTTGAATTGTCTACATCCCCAACAAGGCCCGTTGCGACACCGACAGTATAAACACCTACAGTAGAAAGGTTAGCCATGGTAGAAAAGGTGTAGGTAACAGAAGAACCAGATGCAATAGGACCAGGAACTGTTGCAATTACTGGTGTCCCTGCATTCACAGAATAGCCAATGGGCACATTAGTTACCGAACCACAGCCATAATTAGTTACTTCAACAGTTACCGAATCCATTCCTAATCCACATCCGGACATTGGGCTTACAAATTCTGTAATTCCAACATCTGAACCAGAACCATTAAAGATTTCAATATCATCAATGGCCATGTCAGAGGTAAGGGCTCCTCCTGTGATGCCACGGAAGCGGATATTAATGGTGTTTCCAATATACCCAGTCAAGTTAACCAATGCAGAATCCCATGGAATGGTTCTTCCAGATTGTTGTTGACCTACCAGTGGAGGCATCGCATCATTATTCCATGTTGCGCCGCCATCTGTAGATACATCAACGTGAACAGAACCAGTCCCAGCACCATACATGTGATACCAGAATTTGAGCGTAGGACAAGTCAGAGTACCAAGATCAATACATGGGGAAACTAATAAGAAAGAAGAATTAGTCTGCCCAGAAGCTTCTGTATACATATAGATACCTGCACTTGTGTTTAATGTATGGTCATTATTGGGACCTGTACTACCAGAACCTGCTACGCCGGCTTCAGATTCCCACATATATGCACCTCCACCATCAGTCCAACCATTAATATATGGAAGGGTTCTACCACGGTTTTCTCCCCATGTCTGGAAGTCTTCAATCCAAGGGGCAGTCACTTGGTAATTAGTCACGCTATCAGTAAAAGCATTATTTGCTAAGTTTCCATCTGTGATTCCTGATGTAGGTACAAATGCAACATTTGAGGCTAAATTGTATCCTCCAGAAGAGGAAAGGTTTGCAGTAGCTGTAAATGTATAGGAAATAACCTGTCCAGGCCTAATACTATCAGAGACAGTTTCGGCTACAGGACCTGTATTTATAGGTCCTTGAGAGATAAAAGCAGCACTGATAGAGTTTGCAGGAATCGTAGAACATCCGTTATTCAAAATCTGGATGGTTATAGGGTCAGCAGCAGAACCACATCCATCTGCGGGAGAAGTAATCCCTACAACTGCCAGATCTTCTCCAGAACCACCAAACACTTCTATATCATCAATTGCCATATCACCAGAAGTGCCATTTCCGTCAACCCCTCTAAAACGAAGATTGAAAGTACTTCCTGAATAATCTCCTAATGAGGCTGTCGCTTCTAACCATGGAGCTCCAGACAATGCTTGTTGCTGCCCTACAAGAGGGGGCATGATATCATTTATCCAGGTCATCCCTCCATCTGTAGATATATCAACATGAAGTGAACCCATAGTAGAGCCATACATGTGATACCAAAATCTTAGCTTAGGACAGCTGAGCGTATCTAGGTCTATACAAGGAGAGATCATAAGAGATTGTCCCCCATTCCCTAGGCTGTTTGCCTCAAGATACATAAAAGTACCTGCAGAAGTACCAAAGGTATGGTCCACATTAGGTCCTGTACCACTTGTTGGTGTTGTACCTTGATCTCCTCGCCAGGGTGTCTGTCCACCTCCATTTCTCCATCCTGCATTTGGAAAACTTCCTGTACCAAGCGCAAAGCCTTCAAAATCCTGAACAAAAGGAGCAACAATCTTCTCATTAAGCAATGAATCTACCTGGCCATTATTGCTATTATCTTTATCTGCTGGATAAATGATAAAGGTGCTTAAGGCGTAGGTACCACTATTACTCATAGTCACAGTACTAGAAAAAGTATGAACCATTGATCCATTAGGTGCCAAGGTATCCGTAATCGTCTCAACCACCGGAAACTGAGTGCCTGACACAGGATCAGTCACTTGGAAACCAACCTGAAAATTAGTGGCTGAATTCATGCCAAGGTTATTAACCTGAACTGATACTGTCTCAGCTCCCCCAAGACATCCAGATGTAGGGCTAGACAAAACAGCTATTTTTAAGTCATCTGAAAGTGGAGGGCCATGAATAATTCTAATATTAGGACGACGGTTACTATAGGAGGTACTTCCTAAAGTATTCGTACCTGCTGTTGAACTACTAGCAATCCCAATTGCCAGGCCAGTCTTGGTTTCATATTCCCATCGAAAAGCTCCTGTTGTAGGAGAGCCACTTACCCCAGAAATATTCCAATCAGTAGAAATTTGCAAATTCCCTCCTGAATAGGCAATTGGGCTTCCAAAATCAAAATATACCCATCCAGCTGTTCCTGGAATCATTTGATTGGTACTATTATATACTTGGGAAGCTGTTGAAATCACAGATGTCCAAGCAGTAGAACCAAGGGATGTATTGCTAGAGTTTTCTGCATAAATATTAAAAATAGCTCCACCATTAGTTGTACTAGTACCCACTTTGTCCCAAGCTACTCCCTTGATGATATTACCCGTGGGTATACCCGCAGCAGCCAATTCAGTTGAAGTGAATAGGTAAGAATAGCGACAAAAGTCAAAGCTACTACCAGAAGATGATCGATAAATCGGTCCATAGAAATAATTGTCCGTAGTGCCTGTGCCAATAGTCACAGTGTCATTTTGCCCAAAAGCAAAACCACTACTTAAAACCAGAAAAATAAGTAGGTAAAGTTTTCTCATAATAAAATAAATTGAACTAAAAAATGTGTTTCTCTAATATTCTAAACTACTACAGAATCTCTTAAAAGAAAAACTCCCAACCTATAGGCAGGGAGTCATCTCGTGTATATGCACGCCAATAAATATGCGTCAAGGTAAAAAAAAAAGGACAGCGTATAATCGCTTCTTTTGTCATAAAATACTGAAAATCAATTGCTTGTTTTCGCTAGCCAGAACCATAAGTGTATGCCATAGGTCAAGGGAACACTAGCGAAAATTCCTCCAATAAAATCTGTAAAAGTGAGGCTGCCAGTAAGCAAAAAACTGAGGAATACTCCCAATAAAGCTAACAGCAACACAATAAAACTAGCACGAGTAAGATGGAGTTTGTGAATTGGCAAAGTTTGAGCGAGGGGCAGGGTTATGGAAGTACTTCCATGACTTCCCGAAATTTGGGTGCTCCCCATCTGTAACAGACCTGCACACGCAAGGCAAATTGCCAGGAGGATCAACGCCCACTCAGACATGGTCGGAATGGCAGTAGGAGGCGCTAGGCTCACGGGACAACTTGGGGCCGCAGGACAGTTGGCTATGTGGATAGCTCCATTATTGGCGGTGACACCTGCCCCATAGACATTGTTGAGGTCGCAAATGACGCCGTTGGCATCATTGGTAAAGGTACCAGAATTGATGAAGCCAAGTCCACCACTGAGATAAGCATCATTAAGGAAAGTTCCCGCATTTCGAATGCCTATGACAAGCAAAATATAGCCGCAGGCACTGCTGTTAGTCACATTACCGCCTGCCAAAAGTTCCATAGAGGTCCGCATGGCTGCGATTTCTATCATTTTATTATTTGCAACTACCCCCCCACTATTAACCAAAATCCCGCTCCACGTGTCTCGCACATAGATCTCCCCATCATTGATCAGGCTGGCAGTTGTCAATTCTATGCCATCATCGCCAGAGGAAGCACCGATGCCACGAATATCTAGGATCCCAGCATGTGTAAAGATAGAACCATTAGTGGCTAATATACCTTCTCCCGCACTTGTAAGGGTGATTCGCCCTTCATTAAGCGGTTGGACATTCCCCATCTCAATCCCTGCAAAAGTGGCATTCATCCCTGTGATTTCGCCTGTAATGGCATTCTTAATGCTCGCATTATTTTGCCAGAGCATTTTTGTGTAGCCAATGGCAAGGATATAGGAAAAATTGCGAAAATCTGCGGCGGCTCCTTCAATATGGAGCGGCATCCCTACATTTTCAATTTTTATCTCTCCATAGTTGAAAAATTCTCCCAATACGTGAATAGCCGCATGCCCCGTCATCCCGGAGATGTGCAATGATGCACCAGCATCAATGAAGAGGTTGCCACCTGCTTGAATGGCAATACCTTTTTGCAAGGCATTCGTCACTTTCAGGATTGAAGCATTGTCCAGGGTGAGTGTCGCACCAGCTTGGATAGTAAGTGAAGCAATGGTGCCACCATCACTCGATAGGATTGGAGAATAGGTAGTATTCGGGATGATGACGTGGTCTGCAGCAGAAGGAATGGTAGCTGGATTCCAGTTGGCCGCTTGATTCCATTCTTGTGCCTGACCGACAGCTCCGCCCACCCAAGTTTGGGCTTGAATACTAGGCAAAAAGCGTAATAAAATAAGAATTAACGCAAGCCTATAGATAAATGGAAGGTGAATGATACGCACAAGAAAAAGCTTGATTAATAGGAATTAAAAGCGTTTTTATAGGTGTTTGGGGCACTTTTTTGTTGCGGACATGGCAATAAGGCTGCATAAAGGTACGGCTTTTTTGGAAAAAGTACGTGTTTTTTTATTAAAATGGGTTATTACACGGGTAATATTATGAGGAAATGATAGGGTGAGTGAATGATAGGATGAGAGAATATATCAAGACCATTATTCAGTCATTCTCGCATCCTATCATTCTATCATTTTCCTCTACCTCGGCCCTGCGGGCAAATGATCGTGTAAGTAAGTTGTCAATAAGTGACGCAAATGCCTACTGGTATTTTTCCCTTCAAAAATACCGTGGGAACGATTGGGGTAGGCCATCATGCTAAAAGGCTTATTGTGAAAGATCAATTCATTGATGACAGCTTCCGCATTTTGATAGTGCACATTGTCATCGCCTGTACCATGGACAATGAGTAATTTGCCTTTGAGGTTTTTGGCGTGTGTGACAGGAGATCCTTGTGTATAGCCCTCCGGATTGTCTGCCAATAGCCCCATATAGCGCTCTTGATAGATCGCGTCATAATAGCGCTGATCGCCTACCGGTGCTACAGACATCCCTACATGATAGAGTTCAGGAAACTGAAACATCGCGCTGAGCGTCGAAGAGCCGCCCCCACTCCAGCCCCAAATCCCGACACGCGTCTCATCGAGAAAGGAAAACTTCGCCAAAGCAGCTTTAAGGCCTTTGGCCTGGTCACCCGCATTGACGATGCCGATCTTGCCATAAATGGCCTTGCGCCATGTGCGGCCCCGAGGGGCAGGCGTACCTCGGCTGTCGAGGCTCATCACGATATAGCCTTGCTGTGCCAACATCAAGTGCCATAGGTAGCCGCTTCCACCCCATACGTTTTTCACAGTCTGACCCCAAGGCTCCGAGTAGACATAAATAAGGACAGGGTATTTCTTCGAAGGGTCAAAAGAAGGAGGTTTGATCATATAGCCGTCTACTGTAGGCCCATCTTCAAGGGTTACCTTGAAATAATCGACTGCCTGGCGGCTCAGTGCATTTACTTTCTCATGAAGTCCTGAATTGGTGACCAATACTTCCTTGACCTGATGATTGGGCAGGGAAATGAGGTTTTTTACAGGTGGGGTTTCAAGATTGGAATAGGTATGAAAGGCCCAAGCGCCATCGGGAGCTAACTGATAGCTATGGTGCCCTGTCTGCTCCGCAGGAGACAGGCGTTTGGCCTTCCCTTTTCCATTCAGCTTGCTCCGGTAGAGGTAGCGTTCGGTCGCATTATCAGGCGAAGCAATATAGTAAAGCCATCCCCCATCCTCATCCACCAATTCCAATGACATGACATCAAATGGCCAATCCGTCAAGCATTTCACCTCTTCCCCATCACGAGATACCTCGTAGACATGGCGCCAGCCGTCCCGCTCGCTGACCCACAAGAAGGCTTCGCCATTTTTTATCCAATAAAATTCATTGTAAACATCCACCCAAGTGTCCTCCTCTTCCGTCATCACCAAGGTCACATCTCCTGTATGTACATTTCCCAAAAACACCTTATTGGTGTTCTGGCGACGATTCAATTGCTGGAAGACAATTTCATCCGAATTGGCTGCCCATTCCATCCTCGGCAGGTAATGGTCGCGTGGCGCACCTTCTACCTTCATCCAGACAATTTCCCCTCCAGCACTCGAAACCACCCCCAAGCGTGCGGAAGAAAGGGTTTCCCCTACTTTCGGATACTGAACAGGGATCAGGCGTGGATAAAGAGAGTCGGTATTATTGATCATATAAAAATCTCGCACACCTGATGCATCTAACTGCCAAAAGGCAATTTTACTGCCATCAGGACTCCAGCGGAATCCATCCCTACAGAAGAATTCTTCTTCATACGCCCAGTCAAATGTTCCATTGATCATGGAAGTAGAGCCGTCATGCGTAAGCTGATGAATCACGCCTGATGATACCTCCTCCACATAGACATTGTGCTCCCGGACATAGGCGACCTTGCTCCCATCAGGAGAGAATTTTGCAAACATCAAAGTTGCTTCTGCCGCCTCTTCTCCTCCCATTTTTTTCAATTTATTGTCCTCCAAAGAAAGCACCCAATAGTCGCCTTTGGTATTGGCGCGCCATACGCGGCGCGTATTGGTGAATATGAGGAGCTGACTGCGATCTGCTGACCATGTATAGGATTGGATGCCAAGGGGCCGTTTTGCGCCTTCAGGCGTGAGCTGCGCAGCAGTCACGAGGACTGTTGAAGTGCCTGTCTCAGGATTGTATAACACCAATTCACGTGCATGTGGAGTCTCTTTAGAAGCCTCCAACAGCACATAGCCATCCTCCTGCCAACGCGCAGGTCCAAACCTGCCTTGGGAGAATTCCCCACTGTTGAAGATGCGATCTACGGTTAGAATAGAATCCTGTGCTTTTAATGCCATACTTGTCAAAAGCAGGAGCAGGGCAATGGTCAATGCTTGCCCTGAGCAGCGTCGAAGGGGAAAAGGGTTAATGGTTAATGATTTTTTCATAAGTTTATTGAAGAATGAAAAGGGAAAATTGTCTTAGTCTGACAGCGAGTCTTCGAGCGATCTCGCAGCGAGGGCTGTCTTCAGCCCGAGCGGTCTCGCAGTGAGCGTCAGCGAACGATCTCGCAGCGAGGGCCGTCTTCGGCCCGAGCGGTCTCTCAATCCCTACTCGCCTCCCCGTCTTGGACGGAAAAGAAAGCAATAGGCCTTGAGGTCTTTTGGGCAAAAATAGCCTCCATTCGGTCCCTGGACGTATCCGTCACAAAAATCTGCCCTTCGATCTCTCGATCAAAGATATGGGCGATCTGACTGAGGCGGTGCTCATCAAGCTTGTCGAAGACATCGTCGAGGAGGAGAATAGGCGCTTGTAATTTTTGCTGCTGAAGGAGCTGGTACTGAGCGAGTTTGAGGGCAATGACAAAGGTTTTTTGCTGACCTTGAGAGCCAAAGTCTTTCACCGAATGTTTGTCGATCTTAAAGCGCAAATCATCGCGGTGGATGCCTACGCTGGTGTAGAGATTGTAGCGGTCTTTTTGTTCGCTCTCTTTGTAGCGGGCGAGCCAATGGTCGATGGTGTTTTCGGTGATTTGGGAATGATAATGTAAGGAAGGCACTTCTTGCTGGGCGACTATCTTTTTGAAATACTGCTCAAAAATCGGCTGAAAGTCCGCGATGAAGTCCGTCCGCGCTTGAAAAATGGCTTTGCCATGTGGGACGAGTTGTGCGTCCCATAATTCGAGCTGCTCGGAATCGAAATTGCCATGCGCTGCGAACAGCTTGAGCTGGGCGTTGCGCTGAGCCAGTAAGCGATCGTATTGGATGAGGTGCGTAAGATAGGAAGGGCTGTATTGGGAAATCAGCATGTCCAGAAAGCGCCTGCGGCCTGCGGAAGGACCATTGATCAGGTCCGTATCTCCTGGCAAAATCGCCACAAGTGGCAGGCTGCCGATATGCTCACTCAGCTTCTTGAGCGGCTTTTGATCCACCAACACCTTTTTCCCTTTCCCTTTTACAAAATTGCACTGAATCTCCTCCGAAATATTCTCCTTCGTCACCTGCCCTTTTACCACAAAAAACGGCGCCCCTTCTTCTACCACCTGTTTGTCATTACTTCCTCTTAGCGACCGAGTGAAGGCCAAATAATGCAACGCATCCAGAATATTCGTCTTTCCCGCCCCATTGG
Organism: Bacteroidia bacterium; assembly: GCA_030430575.1. GTDB lineage: Bacteria > Bacteroidota > Bacteroidia > J057 > J057 > JAUIGE01. The sequence continues at coordinate 131,922 of JAUIKF010000002.1, forward strand.
ACCCATAAATACAATTGATCCCAGAAACCAATTCCAGTTCCAGGGAAGTGTAATTGCGAAAATGTGTCAGTTCAAGGGAAGCGATATGCATGAAGAGAAATGATAGAATGATTGGATGATAGAAGGAGAGAAAGGGAAGAGAATGAGGAGAGAATGGGAATATGATTAGATGAATAAATGATAAAATGGGAAGCAGTTATTGAGTAAGTAAATAAGTCAAGAAATACTGATAGTCAGTAAGTTATGCCTAGGTTGGTATTTCATTTTTTACTTCCTTGTTCCTTGTTTATTATTTGTACTTTTTCCCCTCATTCCACCATCACCACGGCCAAAGCCTTTGCTACTTCTCCTTGTTCAATAAGCTCTTGAGCGTATCGATGAAGGTGCGTATCACGATCTTGCTGATTGCCTGCAAGGGCGTCCATGACGCGAGCATCTGCTTTCTGTGCGGCGATCGTAGCTTCATCGGGCAAAGCCATCAAGGCGGCCATCTCTGCCAATTGATTACCTGTGAGGATACTGCTCTGACGCACATGTCCCGGAAGTCCATCAAATCCAATTCCCAACTGATTGACGGGCTGGACGATTGGGAATACATTGGGTCCCGAAGCGCGGCAGTAAAATGCGCGCCCCATCCGCGCCATCAAGTCTATTTTTTGCGGATCAATGCGACCATTTTCGTCTAATACTCCCTCATCGATATGCATTCGAATCACCTCACAAACCACGAGGTTCCCAGCTCCCCCCTCATTCCCTAGCGTGATGATTTCACGCACTTTACACTCCATCTGCACAGGTGACTCCTTTACACGAAAAGGTTTCACCAGATCTGAAGGAACAGGGGTAAACCCTGCCTTATCGAATTCGCTTATCTCTTCGTCATATTCAATGCTCGCAATCGTCATCTGGCGAGCGATGGAGTGACTGACCATATTGATCACTACTTCTTCTATCTCCTGAATATTGCCCAAGGTGTGCTTGGTCGTATTGTCGCGGACGCGGCGATTGGAAGAGAAAATGACAATGGGGGGATTAGAGGAAAAAGCGTTAAAAAAGCTGTATGGAGCGAGATTGGGGGTGCTATTTTCAGAAATGGTACTGACAAAAGCGATGGGACGCGGCGCAACTGCTCCAAGTAAAAACTGGTGGAGGTCAGGGGTAGCAGTGGTTTTAGGATCGACGATTAGCATAAAGGTTCAATGGTTCAAGTCGTTCAATGGAGTTCAAATGGGGGCAAGGTGTTCAATGGTTCAATTGGGTTCAAGCAGTTAAGTGGCATTGAACCTTTGAACGGTTTTGAACCCTTGAACTTCCTCAGTTCTTCCTGCAAATATAGCCTGAGAAGATGGGTTCTTGGGATTTTTTGTAAAAATGAATGCACAATAATAAAGGTCTCTGTGAAATCATAGGGTAAAGGTGTAATTTTGTGGTTGAGTTTTTTAGAAGGCCTCGGAGGTTTTAGCCAGTTTGATTGATGAAACCTCCGAGGTCTCTACTTGTCCTATCATTAATCAATAATTCTTAGATGAGCATTCGCATAGAAAAAGATACCCTCGGAAAAGTAGAAGTCCCAGCGGACAAATATTGGGGTGCCCAGACCCAGCGCTCGCGCGAAAACTTCAAAATTGGTGGCCAATTGATGCCTGAAGGCGTGATTCGCGGTTTTGCCTTTCTGAAAAAAGCCGCCGCCCTTACCAATGCCAACCTAGGCGTTCTGGCACAAGACAAAGCAGATGTAATCGCTACCGTGTGTGATGAAATTTTGGCGGGCAAGCTGGATGACCACTTTCCGTTGGTTGTATGGCAAACAGGGTCAGGCACCCAGTCCAATATGAATGTCAATGAGGTGATTTCAAATCGCGCCATTGAAATCCTAGGCGGAGAAATGGGCAGCAAAACGCCTATCCACCCCAATGACGACGTCAATAAGTCCCAATCGTCTAATGATACGTTCCCAACGGCGATGCACATCGCGGCCTATCGTGAAATTGTAAGCACTACGTTGCCAGGTATCAAAAAACTCCGCGATACGTTCACAGCCAAAGCCATCGCCTACGACCATGTCGTTAAGATCGGTCGTACCCACCTGATGGACGCCACCCCTGTGACCCTCGGTCAGGAACTCTCTGGCTACGCCACCCAACTCACCAATGGCATCGAAGCCATAGAACATTCGCTCAAGCGACTGAGCGAGCTGGCGCTTGGCGGCACAGCCGTAGGGACGGGATTAAATACCCCTCCTGGTTACGCTGAAGCAGTAGCAGCGAAGATTGCGGAGCTGACAGGAGATCCTTTTGTGACGGCGCCCAATAAATTTGAAGCCCTCTCAGCGCATGATGCGATGGTAGAAGCTTCAGGCGCATTGCGCCGCGTGGCGGTGAGTCTCATGCACATCGCCAACAATATCCGCATGCTGGCTTCTGGGCCACGATGTGGCATTGGCGAACTGATCATCCCCGCGAATGAGCCTGGCTCTTCCATCATGCCTGGCAAGGTGAACCCTACACAGGCGGAAGCCATGACCATGGCCTGTGCACAGGTCATCGGAAATGATACGGCGATTGCCGTCTCTGGCACACACGGACACTTTCAGCTCAATGTCTTTAAGCCAGTCATGATCTACAATCTGCTGATGTCAGCTCGCTTGATTGGCGATAGTTGTGTATCATTCAATGATAATTTGGCTGTAGGCATAGAGCCTAATGAGGGACGAATTCGCGAGCTGCTCAATCAGTCGCTTATGCTAGTGACAGCATTGAATGTGCATCCCAATATTGGGTATTATCGTGCTGCTGAGATTGCCCAGACGGCCCACGCTGAAGGCGCTACATTAAAAGAAACGGCCATTAAACTGGGCTACCTCACTGCAGAGGAGTTTGACAAAACAGTTGTGCCAGAGAATATGGTGGGGAGATAGGGAATTATTGATTGAGTAATTGAGTAATTGATTGATTATTGAATAAATACCTAAAAGGTCATTTTTTATTGCTGCTTGTAGTCTTGCTGGTAGCAGGTGGATTGCGTTTTTACGGGATTGATTCCTTGTCTTTTAGCAATGATGAGCTGAGCGCGGTCAGCCGGACGGTGTATGACAGCTTTCAGGAGATGATTGATGAAGGGGTAAAAACGGATGTCCATCCAGCTGGGGTACAGACGTTTATGTACTTCTGGGTGAAGGCGTTTGGAACGGACGAATGGATCGTTCGATTGCCTTTTGTCCTCATGAGTTTACTGGCCGTATGGTTTACCTTTCGCGTGGGAACTTATTGGTTTAATCCTACGGTAGGATTACTCGCCGCAGCAGCGCAAGCTGTTCTTCAATATCCTGTTGGATATAGCTATGCCCGGCCTTATGCCAGTGGCATTTTCCTGTGTATTTGGATGGTATGGCACTGGAGTCACCTAGTTGAAGTAAGGGAATCGCCCTCCCAGGCCCAGCCGAAATTGGCCTTTCGTCATCTGCTAGGCTATGCCTTAGCTACGGCGCTTTGCGCTTACAATCATCATTTCAGCTTGCTGTTTGCTGGCTTGGTCGGACTGACGGGCCTCTTTTTGGTCAAAAAGCACAACTGGAAGCCCTATGTGTTAGCGGGCTTAGCAGCGGCTATGCTCTATCTGCCTCATGTGCCGATCTTTATTGCCCAGCTTCAGATGGGGGGGACCGGATGGCTCTCTCCACCTAGCAGTGATTTTTTGCTCAACTTCCTGAAATTTGTTGGGCATCACTCCTATCTGATGACAGGATATATTGTTGGGGCTGTCTTGGTGGGGTTTGTGTTTCGGGCCAAAGATTTTGGGCAACGGCATCGCTGGCGCTTGATCGCCTTGGCTTGGTTTCTTTTGCCCTTTCTCATCGGTTTTACCTATTCTCAATTTTTTGGCTCCGTCCTCCAGCCATCCGTCCTTATTTTTGGCTTTCCATTTCTCCTGATCTTCCTTTTTTCCGCTACCCAACACCTAAAACCCATCTTCCAATGGCTGCTTGTAGGAGGCATGCTCTTGGTCGGCGTCTATAGCCTGACCGTTGAACGAAGGCATTATGAAATGCTTGGAACAGGCGGACTCAAAGGGATTGGAGAGAAAATAGTGGAATGGGACAAAAAGTTAGGGAGTGAAGAGGTAACGACCTTGGTGAATGTCAATAACCGCTACTATGTGGATTATTATTTTGAAAAAATGGGTAGGGCTGTGGAATGCGAGTCTTACACCTTGGATGGTGCCCAGGATTACGGGCGCATACGGGATCTGTTAGCCTCTCAAAAAACTGACTACCTCAGTTTTGCCTGGTCGAATAAGCCAACGGCGCAGCCTTTTTTCTCTATCGTCCGCGAAAGTTATCCCTACCTAAAAGACCGCGTCTTTTGGTTCAATTCGGAGTATTATCTTTTCTCCAAAAAACCTGAAGACACGGCTATTCTGTGTGATTTTAGCGCTCATAGCGATCCTATTTCATCTCCTGATACAGTCCTGCTCGACCTTCCTACATTGGCCATTTCCCCAGAGAACACATACCCGGAAGGTATTTCACTTTCTCTCCAGGCGTCTCAATTTCCGCCCAAAGCCCTTCACATTTTTGCCACGGCAGATATTTATCTCCCAGCGCTGACGGAAGCGTTTCCCTTATTGGTCGTGAGCATGGAGGCAGGTGACAAAGTCTTGTATTGGCATTCTGTGGACAGCAGGGCCTTTGTCTCGACCGCTGAGGAGTGGCACCGCGTCCATTTTGCCGTCCGACGACCTGCCATCAACTGGCAAGAGATGCCTAATCCAGAGACGCCTATCGAGGTGAAGGCATACCTTTGGAACAAATCCCAGCAAGCCTTCTTTCAACGGGGCCTAACCCTATGCCTTGAATCTGGCAATGAAATTGAATTTGGCCTTTTTGAGAAGCTTTAATTTGAATCTGTTTTTCCGTCAATGTCTACGCGTACAATGGCCAATGCCTTGCCCCGATTTTGGTAATAGACCATGATCGCTTCGTGGCTATTGATCTGCTGGCAATAGCGCGGATAAAATTCATGTCCGTATTGATAAGCCTGGATAAGGGGCATCCTGCCAGAAACTGCCCCAGAGATATTCACGGTATTGTAATAGATATTTCGCTCTAGGTGCCGAGGCTTATATTCATAGAAAATATAGGTGCCTGTAGCGCTAAAGGCATCAAAATAGGACAATGTCGCAGGATTTTCGGAAACTTGATTTTTGTCTACAATGGCATGCCATTCGATGGTTCCTCGACTATCCACAGACGTTAGGATGACGTCTTCATAGTGAAATAGTTCTCGATCGATCCAAGTGCCATAGGGATCGCGGTAGGGATGGCGTGTGACATAAAACTTTTCTGCTAGCAGGAGCACGCCCCCATCTGATCGCAGGACGATGTCATTGAGGTAAAAGTTGCGAAGCTCTTTGCCGCGATTGATCTGGCCGGAGGACAGGTAGTTGGAGAGAAAAGAGGCGTCAAAGGCGCCTGAAGCATCGATGGCGATTTCGCCTTCATTGGTGATCTTTTGGAGAATAGTTCCAATGATTCGATCGGTGCTTTGATTCGAATAAAACCCAGCTACATAGATGTTTTCATCTCGATCGATTTTGAAGGCTAAGTCCGTGATATAGCGATCTCCCAACTCAATGGCGATTTCCTCCTCTTCAAGGGTGACCGTATTGTAGCGGTACATGACATACTGAAAGTCCTCAGCATCTCGCACGTTGGTCGCGCGATAAAATTTGCCCAGTAAATAGATGTTGCCATCATTGCTCACCTCTACTGAGCGTACACTGAAGCGATTATCGGGGTATTGCAGATTGATTTCTCCATTTCGGGTGTACTCTCCTTCTTCATCAAAGATGTAGTAGAGAATTTCCTCTGAGGCGCGTTTGTTCTGCAAGTTTTTGTAGCAAAGCAGTTTTCGTTTATTTCGAGAAAGGACGTACTGTAGGTCCACTTTTTGACCTCTTTCATTGGGGTATACAGACAAGATTCCCTGGTCTGTCCCTAATTCCCCTTCTAGGTTGTATTGATAATAATACGTTTTGATGACGCCTTCTTTGGGGAATACCTCAGAGACGAAGACCAAGATATTGGGTCCCACAACAGCCAAAAAATCTAAGGTTTTACGGCCATTTTGTTCCAATACCTGGTGACTCCACTGTTGTTGCAGGTCACGATCATATTTGGTGATAGAGACATATCGGCTAGAGCGCGTAGAAGAAGGGCCAAGGGTAACGATACCACCGTCTGCAGGGCTATATTCGATGAAATCGGGGTGTGGATCACGTTTGCCTAAGTCTAGGCGAGCGGTCACTTCTTGGGCAGAAAGACTCGCCACCAGCCCCAGGAATAAATAGGAAAAAAACAGTAGTTTCGCTTTGTTGTACATAGAGAAATATGTTAGGATCGTTTATACAAGGCATACGCCCTACTCAGGCGAAAAAGGCCATAGATGACCAAGATAAATCCAACGATAAAAGGGGCCCAGTCTGGAAAAGGTTTTCCTTGAAAAAGTTTGGTGAGAGGAGGGTGTATAGGAATAAGGATGCCTGATATAATGAAAAAGACACTCATAACAATTCCAAAAACGGCGGCAAATTTGGTGTTCATAATGATATTTGATGCGTTAGTCGATAGATATGGGGGGTTGGGTGGATTATGAAACAAAAATAGCGAAAAGCTTGTTTCTCTCACCAATATCTCCATCTTTGCGACGTTTTTATTTCGAAACTTTGCCTTGTGGCTTGTCGTTGTCTTAATCAGGTTTTTTCTTCCTATCGTGCCTTTTCAGGCCAAATTCGTGACATTCCTATTCGTACCTTACCAAACCACTCGTTTATGATGAAATGGTTATGTTTTTTATTGACGCTTTTCTTTTCTCTCCAACTGGCTACCGCTCAGACTTTTAGCCAAACATTTGGAGGAGTGAATGATGAGCATGGGCTCGAGGTGCTACAGACGCGCTCGGGTGATATGGTAGTTGTAGGCTTCACCAATTCTTTTGGGGCAGGCAAAACCGATATCTGGGTCCTCAAGGTTGACCGTCGAGGCAATGAGAAGTGGCGCACCTATATCGGTGAGCAAGAGGATGACTGGCCACGAGCACTCATCCAAAGCCGTGATGGTGGCTTTGTCGTGGCAGGGTATACCCAAGACCCTGCTTCAGGAAGTAAAAATGCCTGGGTTTTCAAACTCGATGACTTTGGCAATATTCTTTGGTCGGAGACCTTTGGTGGAGAGCATACAGATGTAGCACGTTGCATCATTCAGACACAAGATGGTGGATATGCTGTGGGAGGTTTTAGCAATTCTTTCAGTAGAGGCAAAAGTGATGTTTGGCTGTTGCGATTAAATGAAAATGGGAAAGAACTCTGGTCCAAAAACTATGGGGCCAAAGGCTCAGAAGAAGCCTATTCTATTGTCGAGACAAGCGATGCCGGACTGGTGATGGGCGGTTATACCCGCTCTTATGGGAATGGTGGCGCAGACATTCTCGTCATGAAAGTTGACAAGAACGGAAATGAACTATGGCGGCGGAACTATGGCGGAGCACGTAATGAGGTCGCAGAAGATATGCTCATCTCTCAGGATGGCTACCTGATGCTAGCAGGCTGGACAGCCTCCGAAGGCATGGGGAGTCTAGATGGTACCTTGCTCAAACTTGACCAAGAAGGGGTCTACCAATGGCAGCTCACCTATGGAGGAGCAGGCAAAGATGGTTTTTCATCATTGACCCGGACCTTGGATGGAGGCTATGCCGTTGCGGGCTTTACTTCTTCCTATGGATTAGAAAATAAGGGCTTGTGGATGCTTCGCCTAGATGCCCAGGGACAAGTGAAATGGGAACAGCGAGTCGGTGGCCAAAAAGATGATTATGGCCATGACATCATCCAGACCCAGGATGGCGGTTTTGCCGTAGCTGGAGGCACCAAAGGATTCTCGGAAATGGGAGGAAGTGACCTGTTATTGCTGAAGACCGACCGTACAGGCCGATTCGAAGGAGGCGCAGGTGTGTTTAATCAGCAACTAGCTGTCAATCAGCCTGTTCCAAACCAGATAAAAGAGACAGCCCCATCTATTGAACCTACGGACCCTGCCTATAAACCCAACCTTTATATCCTCACCATTGGTGTCTCGGAATATGAAGATGCAGGGGTCAATTTGACATTTGCTCATTCTGATGCGGAAGCATTTGCAGATCGCTTCTCAGAAATGGAGGGAAAAATCTTCAATCGGGTGGAGGTCCGCAAACTCCTCAACCGCGAAGCAACCCTTGTCAATATCCGGACAGGGATTTCTTGGCTTGAGCGCCAAGCGACCCAGCGAGATGTCATCCTCATATTTGTCTCGTCACACGGTGCCCTTGACCACAAAGGCAATCTCTACATTTTGCCCACAGATTTCAATTCTTATAACCTCTTCGCAACGGCGCTCAACATTCGCGACCTCACCGAAGGCATCAATGCAGTCCCTTGCAAAAAACTCGTGATGCTCGATGCGTGTCACAGTGGCCAGTCAGGTCAAGACCTGTTGGACTTTGCGTCCTTGAAGGCTGTCGACCTTGATCAAATCGTACAGGACCTCATAGACCGTGAGCCTGGCCTGACCGTCATGACCTCTTCTAGCGGTCGTGAATATTCCTACGAAACCATCAAATGGGGTCACGGTGCTTTCACGATGGCGATCTTAGAGGGCCTTGAAGGCAACGCCGATGTCAATGGAGACAGTGTCATTGACCTCAACGAATTGAATCTCTACGTGAGTGAACGGGTCAAGACCCTGACACGCGGACGGCAACATCCGTTTACCCCCATTAACTTATTTGGGAATATTCCGCTATTTGTATTGGATTAAATTGCCAGAGAATCCTTAGCTTGAAGCATGAAAGACTTCAAGCAAACCTATGGCCCGTGGGCCTTAGTCACAGGTGCCTCCTCAGGCATAGGCTATGAATTTGCTCAGCAGCTTGCCGCGCTGGGATTGAACCTCATCCTTGTAGCTCGTCGAGAAGAGGCTATGGAAGGTCTTGCCAAAGGATTGAGAGCAGCCTATAACCTAGAGGTTCGGGTAATAGCCCTGGACCTGACGGAACCCGAAGCATGTGAACAATTGAATGAAGCTACCTCCGACATCAAAGTAGGGCTTTTGATCAATAATGCAGGCATGGGCGCACAGGGTGCTTTGATTGATACCTCCCTCAGTCGTCAAAGGCGTTTATTGGCCCTGAACTGTCGTGCGCCGCTAGAATTGGCGTATTTCTTTGGCAAACGCATGGCGGAGGTAGGCAAAGGAGGAATCATTTTTACTTCCTCAATATCTGCCTTTATCGGCTCCCCATACATTGGCAACTATGCCGCCAGTAAGGCTTATGAACTGTACCTGGCTGAGGCCATGCAATTTGAGATGCGCAATCGAGGCGTAGCCGTCCAGGCATTGTGCCCAGGTTTTACCCGGACAGAAATGACCGCAAAAGTGCGCGCTAAAAAAATGGAGCCTTCTGAGGTAGTAGGAGAATCATTGAGGAAATTAGGAAAAAAGACGATTGTGGTGCCTGGGGCAAAGTACAAATTGATGAATGTACTGGTGAAATGGGTTTTTTCTAGGAAAAGGGCCACACGAATGATTGGTAAGTCTTTGGAGAAGGGGAAGGTAGGGTAACAAAGCAAATCGCTTGGGGACTTTTGTTTGAAGTAAGAATAATTAACAAGGAACAAGGAAGTCAAAAGGGAAGAAGCTACTTTCCACTTTTGACTTCCTTGTTCGTTATTTTTACTTTCTAGCCTATCAATGAATTACTTTCATTGACTATAGTGATGAACGCATATTTTGCGCTTTAACTCGTCCTCACCCACTTAATGATTTCCTTCAATTTAGGCTTCTTGCCATACATGAGGATACCCGTGCGGTAGACCTTGGCAGCCACCCAGATACAGGCCAGGAAGCCTAGAATCAGCACGATAATGGACAGCACCACTTCATACCATGGGACATCCGTAGCGGCGATCCGTACCGGCATCGTCATCGGTGAGAAGAAAGGAATATAGGACGAGACCACCGACAAGGTACTGTTAGGGTTTTGGAGGATATTAATGCCTGCAAAGATAGAAAGGATCAAGGGTAAACTGATCGGGAAGACCAATTGCTGGGCGTCCTGGATATTATCAACAGCAGAGCCTACAGCAGCATAAAGGGAGCCGTAGAGGAAAAATCCACCGATGAAGAAAATGGGCATGAGTAAGAGTACGCTCCAGTTGAAGCTTGCTACTTCCATTTCAACTTCTTGCCATTTATTCTGAACTTCAGAAACACTCACGCCAGCGTTTGCTATAGCGTCAGGATCAAATTGATCTGCAAAAAACAACCCTACTCCCATATAAATTAGGACAGACAATACCCCCCAAATAATCATTTGCGTCATGGCGACTGAGATCAAGGCTACCGTTTTGCCTAACAGTAATTGAAAAGGCTTAACAGAGGAAACAATGACTTCCACAATGCGATTGCTTTTTTCATCAATGACAGACTGCATGAGTATCTGTCCATAAATCGCCACCAGCATATAAATGGCAAATCCCATTATACCTCCAATAATCATGGTCAGGTATTTGAATCCTTTGGACTCTTCCCCTGTCTTTTTGTCAATTTTGGTGGTGGTGAGGTTTAATTCAAAATCAAGCTTTTTAAGTTGTTCATCACTGATGCCTTGTTTCTGTTGACGAAAGGCGCGAATACGTTTTCCAATCTGCTTGCGTATTTCTTTTTTTACTCCTTCGCTAAGTGTTTTAGTGCTTGTAATAGTTAAAGGGCCTTCATCATACTCTTTAATTTGATTTTTTTGAGGAGGATTGATCCATAATTCGCCTTCATTTCCTTGAACGCGTTTTTTGACGCTGTCTAGCGGTTGATCAACTATCTGAAATGTGAGGTCTGTAGTATTGGTAAGCTCGTATTCCTTTTCCTGAAAAATTGAAGCTTTTTCTTGAGGAAGCAATACGGTGTATTTTTCCTTTTCAACCATCGTAATAGAAGCAATTTCTATCACAGCAAAGATCAAAATACCCAGCGGCACCAGAAAAGTCGCGAGCAAAAAACTCTTTTTCTGGACGATGTTGAGGTATTCTCGTCGGATGATGATCCACAATTTATCGAAATTCATAGGAGAATATATTCTGTTTTAATATTAAAAAATAATCAATCGAGTATGCTGTTACTGGTCGCGCTGCGCGGCGACAGGCGCATCTTTTCCCACGAGTTCAATGAAAATTTCATTGAGGCGCGGCAAGTGAAGCTCCACCTTGAGGATCTCAAGGTTGGTATTGATGAGGTGACGCATCAGGTATTTGGCGTCTTCGCCTTCAGGAATGCGGACCATTGCGTCGCGTTCATTCAACTCCTTGACTTCCAGGCCAGCGATATTGCTGATCTCTGATTTGTCCCCAGTAAACTCGATCAGATAGGCGTTTTTCTGGAAACGCTTGCGGACAGATGTGATATCATCTTCGAGGATGAGCTTGCCACGATTGATCAACGCAATGTTATCACATAGTTCTTCTACCTGCTCCATGCGGTGCGTGGAGAAGATAATGGTGGTACCTGCAGCATTCAAACGACGAATCTCTGCTTCGACGACTTGCGTATTGACGGGGTCAAGTCCGGAAAATGGCTCATCAAGGATGAGAAGGGGCGGCTCATGCGCCACTGTGGTGATAAACTGCACTTTCTGCTGCATACCTTTAGAAAGGTCTGTCGTCTTGCGATTGGTCCAGTCCGTAAGACCCAGCTTTTCAAGCCAATTTTCCCGCGCCGCTTTGGCATCTTTCGTCGAAAGCCCTTTGAGCATCAAGAGATACTCTATTTGGTCTTTGACCTTCATTTTTTTATACAGCCCTCGCTCCTCAGGCATATAGCCGATTCGATTCACATGTTCTGGCTGAAGGGGCTCTCCATCAAATATGATCTGTCCCTCGTCAGGAACGGTAATATTGGTGATCATACGAATCGAGGTGGTTTTGCCTGCGCCATTAGGTCCTAGGAGCCCATAAATACGTCCCCTTGGAACGCGCATACTGACACTGTCGACGGCGAGGTGCTGGTCATAGCGTTTCGTCACCGAATTCAACTCCAAAAAATAATTGCTCATATACAGGAAGGGATATTGGTGTATTGATCTATAACAATTGATCTACAAATGAGTCTTTCAATCGTGTAAATTCTTACGCAAATTTGGGTAATAATTCTTTAAGGAAAAATTCATGGAAAAAGTTGATTTTTCACAGGCCGTAATCGCACGTAGTCACGAAGTGCCTGTGGTCGTAGATTTCTGGGCTCCCTGGTGTGGTCCTTGTCGTGTATTAGGGCCAGTGATAGAATCGTTGGCAGCAGAAGCACAAGGCAAATGGGAATTGGTCAAGATCAATTCGGATATGGAGCCTGCTGTCTCACAAGAATATGGCATTCAAAGCATTCCCGCAGTCAAGATGTTTCACCAAGGCAAAGTCATCGCTGACTTTGTAGGGGCGCTTCCGCGCCAGCAGATTCTCCAATGGCTAGATAAGCATTTGCCCAATGAATACGCAGCAACATTTGAGGAACTCCTTCCACAGCTTCAAGGCCCAGGGCGCGAAGTCGCTTTGGCCAGACTCGCTCAATTGGTCACGGATGCGCCTGATTTTCTCGATGCACGGCTTCAGCTAGCCTTCGAATATGCCATCGAAGCTCCAAGTCAGGCCCTTGACCTGATTACAGGCATTCAGTTTCGAGAAAGTGCGCAGATAGAGCGTGTCGCAGACATCCGCGAAATGGCGCGGCTGATGGAGGATGACTTAGATATTCAGGTAATGGTGGGCAAAAAGCTGCTTGCAGCGCGTGAAGCGGCCCAAGTCAAAGATTGGGATCAATTACTTGAATTGTTGGTAGAGGCAGTCATGATAGACAAAAGCTATGCTGATGACCTGCCTCGAAAGGCTACGATTGCTTGGTTTCACTTCTTGGGCGCACAGCATCCCCTGACTTTGAAGTATCGTCGGCGGTTTGATATGGCGTTGTATTGAGGAATTAGTAATTGATTGATGATTAATTATTTAACCTTTCTAAAATAGCTTCTTCTTTACCCACCACCCCAACATACCTATCACCAAAAGCAGTCCTATTGCCCACAACATCCATCCCCCTTTCTGATCTTCCAACGGCTCCATATCGCCGATAGCGACAAGGGCTGCCCACATCACAGGATGTCCCTGAGAGACGGAAGCATTTTCCCCTGAGAAATACGTCAACTTGGCATTTCGGAGGGCTTCATCTTTGGGCAACCCCTTCTGAAGGTTTTGGTAAAAAGCTGCAAGAATATCCCCCGCTGCTGCTGCGCGTACGGACCAGAGACTCATCAAAGTGCTTTGACTCCCAGCATAGGTCATGCCGCGGGCAAGACTCATGATGCCTTCTCCTCGCCGAAGGGCTCCAGTACCCGTTTCACAAGCTCCTAGCACTACCATCTCTGCACGTAATCTCAAGGCATAAAGTTCTGGTAATGTAAGCAAACAGACGGAGTCTTCTCCCGCAAAAGCAATCCAGGAAGTTTTGAGTTCATCGTCCCAGCCTAACGCATGGGTAGCTAGATGGATGACTCGACTCCCCTCCGCTAATTGTATAAAGCGGTCTTTGGTTGCGCTGTCTTCGAGGAGCACCTGTCCCCCAAATTGGGTATGAAGGGATTGAACTTCCTTTGCCGTATTGGGCAGTGCGCCAAGGCCAGGGCGCTGAAATGATACAGGGGCCATGCCCAGAAAACTGGAAACGGGTGCTGGACGGGCACCTGCACGGGTATGGGTATGCAGGCGCATGCCTGCGGAGTAGGCATAGCTGATGATGTAATCTTTGATCAGGTAAGGATAAGATTGAAAGTTAAACGCGTTGGCAGGCTGGGCTGTCAGCAATGCGTCAAAAGGTACTAGAGCCAATTCGCGGTCAGGGGCGATGGTGAGGTGCGTGATGCCGTTCAGGTTCAGTGGCTTGATTAGCTGCTCATAAAGCGCTATCGCGCTATTCACATAAACTGCTTGGGCGGCGTCCTCCATCGAAATGATTCCTGAGAGCAAATTGGAAGTTGACTGACTCAGGCTACTATCTCGCGCTAGGCGCAAGAATTCAACCTTTTTCTTTGAAATCACAAATACAAACAAAAACTCATCGCCTAGGAAATATTCTACAAAAGCATGCTTTTGCGATGAAAGAAGAGTGGAGCGAACTGTTTCGATGCTGGGCGTCTCCGTTTGATATTTGAGTTCGTAGTATTCAGGGAAATCTTGTGCGAGCTGGGCCTTGAGCTGCTGGTGCTGGCGGCGGGCTTGGAAGCGCTGCTGGGTGGCTGCCTCCAGCTCCGCTGGCGAGGCCCCTACTCGGTGGAGTCGCTGGACCTCCATTTCTAGGTCAATCGTATTCTTCTGAAGGTCGCGTTCCTTTTCTAACAATGAATCGGGAATGCCTGCTCGGTACCGCGCTGTCAGGTCACTGACAGACTCTAGCAATACGCCTGCCTTATTGCGTTCGGCAAAGCGAAACGCCTTCTCGATATATTTCCCCTCCCCACTGGCCTCATACAATAGATAAGCCGTCTCCACTGCATCGGCTGCTCGCCTGTGATCTTCCTCAGCAATCATGAGTTTTGACGACTCGAAATCGTAAGAATGGCGCAGACCGTCTTCCACAATGGTCCCTAGTTCATAGCATTTTAAGGCCTGTTTGAGCAATTTCAGGTCTTTATTCACCTGATATCTTTCTCGAAAGATAACTGCTTTTCCTTCCAATCCATCCAAAATCATCCATTCAGGATAGAGGTCATCTTTGCTAGGAAGTGTTGCTATATCAGCAGATTCCAAGGCAGGGAGCACTTCTGTAAGGGCATTTTGGTAGTGTTCCATAGCCAGGTCATACTGATGCGTTTTTTCATAAAGCTGAGCCAGCGCGATTTGTGTTTTGGAACGTTCACGGGCTTCGATGCCTTGCCCTGCCTGCTCTCCCAATTCAGTGGCCTTATGAAAGGCTGTAGTGGCCGCCTCAATATCTTCTTGTGCCAGTTTTATTTTACCAATCGTCCGCAAAGCTTTAGCCTGTTGGCCTTGATATTTTTGGGCTTCTTGTAAATCCTGTTGTGCCTTGAAATAAGTCGCTAGTTCTTGAAAAAAGGAAAAAGCATCTTGAGCATAGAGCAAGGCCTTCTCATATTGTCTTTTTTGTAAAAAATAGTCTGCTACATTGGTTAAGGCGACCCCTTTAGATTCAGCATCAATTTCAGGTATGGCAAGTGCTTTCTGATAATAATGAATCGCCGTATCTTGATTCCTTTTATAACTGTATGCAGTGCCCATTTCGGTGTACTGAGTAGCTACGCCTGCCATGCGCCCTAACTCATGATACAATCTCTCTGCTTCATGGTAAAAATCAATTGCCTTGTCATAATCGCCTTGCTTGGTGTAAATTTTTCCCGAAAATTCAAAAGCAAGTGCCTCTAAAAATGGGATTCGATTTTCTCCTGCATGTTGAGATAATGAAATGGCCTTTTCATAAAATGCAGTAGCCTTATGATAATCCCCTAGCTCATCCAATGAAAACCCCTTATAGTAATTGAGGGCAATATGATTCTCATTTATGGCCAGTGCCCCATCCAAAAACGGTCCCGCCTGTTCGAAATAATCGGTTAGTGTCAACCCCCTACCCAGGTGATAATAGACACTAAACGAATCGTTGGCGTTTGCTACCATTTCTAGGATATTAGAAGCTTTCCACGATAGGGAATCAAGGTTTCCTTCTTCAATGTTAAAAGAAAGCGCTTCTAGCAGGCTATCAATCGGCACATTCGCCTTTGATTGTACTGATAGGTTACAAAAGCAGCAAAGCATGACCCCCAAACGAAAGGTCATAAAGAGGAAAGATAGTTTCATACAAAGGAACAGGAGGAGTGAAATATGGCAAGTATAAAAGAGGGAGCATTGCTTAGAACAACCTCCCTCTTATTGAAATCTTTTCGAAGGTGCTAGTTTCTGCCCGATCTTCTGCGGCCTTTTTTCCCTTTGATCAATCGGATCAAGAACATCAGAATCAGCAAGATGCCGATGATAAGCCATAGAATCCATTTCTCAAATGGCAATAAGTCTTTGACACATTCAGCCTCTACGCAGGTTCTATTCGAAGTGTCACAATTGGCATTGGCGAGGTAACTGTCAGGCAGGTTGACAAATACATTGACAGTCCTATAATAGCAATTCCCACCAACATCACAAATGACATATCGCAGGCGATCCACATAAGCGCCACCAGGCAATGCAGGGTATGTAGGTCCCAGTCGTGGTCTAGGTGCTGGGGGATTCAGCCATTTACCAAAAGGATAACGCTTGGTCGTTTGTACTTGCCCTTGTAAGACCCCTCTGGGGTCATTTTGGGGATCATTAGGAAGAATCATGCTTCTACCTGGGATCGTCTTACGTGTAGGCGTATAATCAAAAGTCCCGTTAGGACCTGCTGTTGAAGGGTAGGGAATCCCGCCATCTGCGTAGAGGATAACAATGCTGCGCGGATTAAGCGGCAACTGTGGGTCAATATCCTGACGAGCTATGGACAGCATGTCCAATGTGAGGGTCTGCCCCGTAGTGACGGTCAAATCTCTGGTGCAATATTTCTTGGTCACCGCACTGTCTGTCTTTTGGGGAGCTTGTTCCCCAAAGGTCACCCACGCATCATTCTCTATAATTTCTCCATACTCAAAATCGCAACTGGTATACACCTCGTATTCAATGATTCCCCATGTATCCGAAATCCTAGTAGAATCTTCCGCCAGAATCTTGGTTCCATCCCCTCGTACTTCGTCAGTCAGAATACTTTGATAAAGCCCTAGCAAGTCTGCATTGGTGATTTTGAATTCCACCACTCGCTCGCCAGGATTCTTTATCACTTCACAGAGCGGCACATTGTTGGGTACCAGGTCTCGAAGAAATGGGGGAATATGGTCTACATCCCAGGCTTTTCGATCTCCAATCTGAGCAGATAAGACTTTAACGGTGCAAAAAGCGAGTTCCTCACTTAGGGTATCCCTTACGGTAATATTGTTTTCTGGGAAATCTCCTTCGTTCTGAAACTGAATCGTGTAGGTGAGCTTGACAGGGTCGTCTGTATGAATGTACTTGATGTCAACATCCTTGAGGTTTGGGTCGTGTGATCCCGATACCCTTTCCTTCAATGTCATGTTCAGGTCTGGGCACCCCACATTGCCCGTAAACGACAAGCTGTCCCCTACAGTCAGCGTAGGGTCAGCATACATGCTCAAAAACACATTTCGGATACTATCCGGTCCTAATGCCACCCCTCTATCCAACTCGAAAGAAACAAACCCATCTTCCTTGCTGAACTCTGTATCATCTCCATGATAAGCCGACCAGGCCATGGGGGCATTGGGAGATACTTGAAATGCGACTTCTCCACTTGAAAAGTTATTGTGGCTGAAAGACATGGTCCCATGGGGGTATCCAAATACAAAATTGGTGGTGGGGATGGTACAGGCTTCTGTATAGGTGATGACAAATGTCTGCAGATATGCTGGGACCAAGTCTCGGACGGGCAATAAGGTGATCGCTTCTGGTGCACTAGGCAGCATATAGGCATCCCTGGTAGGATTATCGTACAACAGAGGTTCAAAGTTGACACCAGGAACCGAAGGGTCAGTGGCAGCTCGTGCACGAAAGACTACTTTTCCCTTGTCGTTACTCGTATAGACCTTAGTCATCTCTAAGGTGACCCGGTAAGAAGTGCCGCCATTTTTCCCTGCATATGTATGGATAACAGCTTTTGCTTCTGCCCCATTAAAGAGTCTTCCTTTAAAAAAAGTCCCGTCCCCAAAGTCCCAAAAATACTGATAGTGAGCCTCGGAAGATGCCTCATCCCCTAATTCTGGTTGGCAGCAGACTGAAAAGGCAATTTCATTAGGATTCTCCAGGCTGGCCGTCCAGCCAATAGAAGGCACAAATTCGCCATCAGATTCCATGCAATCAATAGGGCATGGAGAACTTTCCTGGGCTATTCCTTTACTACTTAAAAGCACAAGAAATATCAGAACAACAGACTTGATCAAGCTGAAATTACAGCACTTTTTCATCATTTGGAGGGTTTAAGGGTTAGTAAGCGTAGCATAAATAAACAACTGCGAACATTATCCCCAAGATAGATAATACGAATACACAAAACAAATATCTCCCTTTTTATTAGAGGATTTGCTTTGTATGGGGGAAAAATAAGGGCAAAATAAACAAGCTGCAACAGTAGGTTTATTGCTTTATGTGGGCAAAGGATAAAAGGTAACAGGAAGGAGAATTATTAATTATAAAATTGACTGATTATTAATTAAAAAAATAAGGCCTTATCTGTTGATTGTCAGTCATTTATAATGAATTAATCAATTGATCATTTCAAAGAAAAAAATGAGAACCGAAAAGCAGAAAAGTGCCCCTTTGGACGCATTGAACCTCCTTAAACCATTGAGCATTACTTCAGCCTTACATCCAGTTTGACCGTCTTGGCCTCCCAGCAATCCTGCCCACAATTGACGCCTTGGAGCACCTTCATATCGCCACCATCCAGGGCAAATATGGTGTCATTTTCCCGAAAATATCGTGCAGTAGCTGAATAGTAAGTCTGTGTAGGGAGGGTATAAAAAATATCTTCACTGTTGACCAATTCACTGCTGACAACAGCTCCATGGTCTATCTCACCTTGGAAGACTGTCAAGAGGACTTGCGGATTTTCGCTATCATAATTGACTTGAACCCACAATTGCCCCTCTTCAGGTGCAGTCTGTAAACAAACCTGGGAAGGGTCGCAACCATTTTCAATATTACAGGCACTTCCCAAAAGGAGTATGGCCAGTATAAGAAATTGCCATGCATTCATCGTCTGTAGCTGTATTTTTTGATGAGGTATTGAAGGGTAATAGCAAATCGCCACCGTTCTCGTTCGTAGATGATTGAAGGATAATAAGTCAGGCCCATTTTCAAGCGCCAATCCCCTGTGCCTAAACGCAGGCCAGTCTCTGGCAATACGGTAAACCCTGTTCCTGGACGTACCAGTGTCCCGGCATAATCTCCCCAAACATAAGCCCCCTTCAGGCTCACATAAGCCCCCCATATCCCTTCTAGGGCCATATATTTAGTAGCCCCCAATGTCATGAGGTATTTGCGCTCGCGGTATTGGAAAAAGCGCTGATCGGTAATGGGAATCTGGACTTTACGCCTCCCCAATAACATTTGGAAATTGGTAGTCACCTCCAGGTCAAGCGGCTGGTTGTAATAGCCTAATCCCAGCAACCAAAATGCTCCTTGGGGATTGATGGAGAAACCACTTTCTGTGACGATTCTATGCCAAAGATCCTTGTCTTCTTCTTGCGCCTGTAGCGTAGGAATAAGGAAAATCAAGCAACAAACAATGCTTGAAACTATTTTTATCTTATATATACTCAAAATGACTCTTTGCTTCTGTGAACATACATATTTTTGACATCTCTTCAAGAATTTTCCTAAAATCGCTCTTTCCCGATATAAAAATATGAAATGTGATTTTTTTGATCCAAAAAGATTTTTATTATCCAATTATTTTGCCGTATTTGCGGCCTTTCTAATACTTTTACGTTTTTAACGCTTTTTTATCATGAACATTTATGTAGGAAACATCTCCTACGCTGTCACAGAAGATGAACTCAAGGCAGCATTTGGAGAGTATGGTACTGTAACATCCTGCAAGATCATTACGGACAAATTTACTGGCAATTCCAAAGGTTTTGGATTTGTTGAAATGGAATCGAGTGAAGAAGGACAAGCCGCGATTGATGCACTGAACACTTATAACATGAGTGGTCGCGAATTGAAAGTCAACGAAGCTCGTCCTCGCCAGGACAACCGTGGCGGCGGTGGCTACGGTGGCGGTGGTGGCTGGAGATAGTTCCGCCCCCAACGTTTGCTTGTCTTAGAACATATTTCGTAAATGACCAATGAATTAAGGCGTCCCACAAGGGACGCCTTCGTTTTTTGTGACTATTGGTACCGAATCGATTAGGCTTTCTTAGGCACTCATGGCAAATTGTTGCTTCTCAGGCTGGCGGCAGCTAGGTGATGTAATGATGAAAATATCTCGATAGGCCTCCTTGGTAGGGTCTATGGGTTGGACAGCGGTCGCATAGTGCCAGTAGGTCCTGTCATCCAGAATCAAAAGTTCTCCTGGCTGGAGTTCGTGATCCAGTACCTTGGTTTCTCCTTTATCAAAAGATAGCTGGGAGCGCCCTCCAGCAATATTGTGGCGATTGACACACATGATCCCGATATAATCGGTCCCATCCTGGTGCCAGCCTTCGATGGCAGGCAAGCCCGTCATCATGGAATCCGTACGTATTCGCTGGGCTTGGAAAAGGATTTCATCTTCATAAGTCAATCCACAATGGGCTACAAATGCGCTGACTATTTTTCCTATCTCTTTTTGCAAAGTTCCCAATACATCGAATGCTGGGTAGTCGCGGATAATATCCCCATGAGTAGGGTTGTGTTTACTACTTTGAAAAAGAGGGCCGTGTGATTGGCGGAATACTTCTGTTCCAAGGACGCGATATCGGGCTATTTCTTTATATCGAAACCCTTCTTCCAAATAAGGATCCTGGGTGAGGTGTCGGAAACTGTCTTTGAAGATGTCTGTAGATAAATGGGCAGAAAAATCAAAGAGTTTGGCGGGGAGAAATGTGGGCAACGTGTTCATGATAGTGAGTAGTTTTTAAGGGTTTGTCCTCATTAGTCGGGAGGTATCCAAAAAAACTCGCTCACTCGCCCAAAGAAATTCCTTTTTTAATCCTTTTTAATATCACTAGCTTTGTCTATAAGCATCAATTAACGCTCAATTTTACCCATCTATGAAACAATGGATACTTCCCATGTTGGTTATGGCATTCTGGCTGTGTAATGCCAGCTCTTGCAAAGAAGCCGTGCGCGCCACTACCCCAGCGAAAGCCAAAAAAAGTGCCAATTTCCTATTGGGAGATAAAACAAGTTATAATAAGACATGGCGCCTAGTTTCGCGATTCGATCCCTATAATGGCGGCAATACCCAGACCTATGAAGCGGAAAAAGCTACCTTTCTGACCCTAGAACGCGATGGCACTTTTATTCAACAAAACGCCGAGAACCATGAAATGGGCCATTATTACCTCAATAAAACCAAAGATGCGATTGCGCTGGTAATCGAAAAACGGGTGGAAGGCAAAGATACCATGGACATCCAACAACCATCTGATGAACTCCTGTTTCGCCATCAAATTCGCACTATAAATGCAGATAGCCTTGTGCTTGCCTGGCAAGGCCGTCACGGCTATGTGTTGGACACCTACCTGTGGGAATTATAGATTATAAATTGATACATTATTGATTCAGGAGGTTTTTTTAATAATCATTCAATCAATAATCACTAATCCTATGGCTAGGCGGAGACTTGAACCAGCGCAATATCTGAAAGGAATTTTGGCTGGTGATCGCATGATTCTCAGTCGAGCGATCACTTTAGTCGAGAGCGCTCTCCCTTCAGATCGCAAACTAGCAGATGCTGTTATTTCAGCCTGTCTACCCCATACGGGGAATAGTCTACGCATAGGGATCACTGGTATACCAGGAGTGGGAAAGAGTACTTTTATCAATGCATTTGGTTCATTTCTGGCAGCCCAAGGACTCAACCTAGCAGTACTAGCAGTGGACCCATCTAGCACCCTGACACGGGGTAGCATCCTTGGTGACAAAACGCGTATGCAGGAGCTCTCGATGGATCCAAGGGCGTATATCCGCCCGTCGCCAACGGGCGGATCGCTCGGCGGGGTAGCGCGCAAAACGCGGGAGAGTTTACTGCTGTGCGAAGCCGCGGGCTATGAGGTGATCATCATCGAGACGGTAGGCGTAGGCCAATCGGAAATCGCCGTGCGAGACATGGTAGATGCTTTTCTCTTGCTACTTTTGCCCCATGCAGGCGATGAACTCCAGGGCATCAAAAAAGGCATTATGGAGATGGCTGACCTTGTGGTCATCAACAAGGCCGATGGAGAATTCCTCCCCAAAGCGCGCAAGGCAAAAGCCGCCTTTTCCCAAGCCTTGCGGCTTTTTCCGCATACCGAATCGGGCTGGCGGGTTCCAGTCCTTACTTCATCGGCCTTGGAAGGACAAGGCATGGAGGAGATTTGGGGACAGCTCGGCGACTTTCGAGCTCAGCTTCAAGCAGGACCTCGGTGGGACGCCCAGCGCCAGCGCCAAGCGCTGCAATGGATGGAAGACACCATTCAGGAATTACTGAATCAGTCCTTCTATCAGCATGATGAGATGCAAAGGCCATTGGCGGAATTCCGCGAGGCGGTAGCAAAAGGGAACCGGGCACCGATTCAGGCAGCGGAAGAGCTGATGCGCAGGTGGCGTTCGATGAGAAACGATGAGAGAATGATAGAATGAACGACCAACCATATAGATGAAGTGACTCGTTAGTTTTGTATCGGGTCTAAGGGAAAAGCTTTTTGTAGTGGTCTTTTCTTTACCCTAATCTTGCCCCAGAACTGCTTATTACCCTCAAATTTTTACCTCCCTTTTTATGAAAAAAGCCATTCTACTTGCACTCCTCTTTTCCGTGTCAGCCTTTATTTTTGCCCAAAAGCCAGGCGATAATCTCTTCGACACTTCTTATGTCCACCGGATCGATGTCGATTTTTATGAACCCAATTTTTGGGACACGCTGGAATATTATTACCTGTTGATTTCTGATCCAATGACAGGGCTGCCATTAGGTCCCAAAAAATATCTTCCTGCCAAAATCACGATTGATGGCAACGTCCTCGATACCATCGGCTTTCGTCAGAAAGGATTTTTTTCCAATTGGGGGGCTTCAGGGTCTATGAGAAAGCCCTTTAAGGTAGATATCAATGAGTTTGTAAAAGGGCAAAGATATGATGGGCTAAGGAAGTTTAACCTTCAAAATAGCTTTGGCGACCCCAGTCTCATGCGGGATATGCTCAGCTATGACCTGATGCGAAATGCAGGGGTTCCGGCTCCTCGAACCGCTTATGCCAGGGTTTATCTTAACAATCAGTACTGGGGATTGTATCTACTCCTTGAACAAATAGACAAAGAATTCCTGGATGCCCATTTTAGCAGTAAAAAAGGGAATCTATATAAAGCTATTGCGTCCTGTCATCTGGACTGGCAAGGACCTAACCCAGCAGACTATAAGGACGAATTGGAGCTAAAAACCAATGAAGATGAAGACGACTGGACAGACCTGATCCGCCTGATCAACATCATCAACAATACGCCACAGCAGGACTTTGTAGATTCCATCAGCAATATCTTTGAAGTTGACGAGTTCTTGAAAGTGCTGGCCATGGATGTGATGATGCTTAACTGGGATTCCTACTACGATCACGGGCGGAATTTCTATATGTACCAAAACCCTGATACACGCAAATTCCACTGGATTCCGTGGGACTATAATCTCTCGTTTTCCAGTACTGAGGTAGACATTTTGTTTAATGATCTCAAAAATCAAGGGGGCTGGAACAAGCCCCTCATCGAGTCGATTCTAGCAGTAGACTCCTTTGAAAATATGTTCCTTGACCATTATTGCACAGCCATCCACGGGGGCAATTTTGACTCCACACGCCTTTTTCCTTTCATGGATCGTACCCAGGCCCTTCTGCATCCCTTAGTGGCATTTGACCCTCACTTCTTTTACTCCTTGCAGGACTTCAATATGAGTCTAGATCAAGATGTGATCGGTGGCATTGGTTTCCCCGCACGTGGACTCAAACCCTTTGTCCGCGACAGAATTCTGACTGTGCGTCAAGAATTAGGGAATTGGGGCCATGTATGCCAGCCCAATGTCAGCATAAATGATCCGTTGACCTATACGCCTTTTATCTTGTACCCTAATCCCGCCCAGTCATCTTTCTATATAGAACTGGATCAACCCATTGCCTCTGGCAGGATATTGCTGCGCAATGAGTTGGGGCAACTGGTGCGAGATGCGACTTTCACAGGAACTGAGATGGAAGTTGATGTGAATAATTTGCCCGCAGGGCTATATGTGGCGGAGGTGATTGGGAAGGATATAAGGGTAAATAAAAAGGTATTGGTGAGATAGCATTAAAATACAAACTCAAGTACAAATTCAAATTCAATTATTTTCTAAATACCTTGAGTTTGAGTTTGAATTTGTACTTGACACTTGAACTTCTCTTTAGCCATTAGTTAAAATGTCTCCAAAAGTGCTGCAGCTCATCGTCTACGACGACCTTCTTATCAATAAAGGTCTTTGACCCTTTATCGCCATTGCACTTCACTGTGATGGTCTTGATCATTTGAACGGGCACCCATTCCAGGATCCAAACGACCTTTTTGATCAGGCGCCGCCTAGAATACCAGGGTTCCACGTAGTAGGTAAGGACTCTCCGCACCCACCGCAGGTGCATGCCACGAAATTCTTTCACGATTACTGCGCAACCGCCGCAAGGCACGGCTTCTGAGAAAGACTTCTCTGTTCCATACCCAAATCGTGGGAAGAAAACATAGGGACTGCGAATCGCCTTCCCTAATCCTGTCCCACGGCTTTTGTTGATGGGCATTTGTCTGCTCTCATCTGCTATCCCTCTGCCTACTTCTGCAACGGTTTGGATAAAGCCTCTAAGGGCTGCGGCTTCCACTTCCGAGCGTGGAGCTTCATTGTTTTGAGGCGTTAGGATAAATTCATCTAAAACCACACAAATCTTCTCTAATAATTGCTGCATTTCTACATAGACCTCTTCCGTCTCCTCTACCTCAGGGGTAGGAAGAATCAGGGCAATCTGGCTGGTAAAAGCCAATTGGCCGATTGTCTCAAGAGCATTCAGATAGACTGCGTCTGACAAATTCCTGTTTTGTAGGATTTCAAGGGCTGCTCGCAGCGCTTGCATATCCTGTTGTTCATTGTTGGTTGGCATAATTCTTTAGGGTTAAAGCGTAAAAATGATATGATCTTTCTCGCCCGTGTTGTGGCGTTTGACTGAGGGAGCTAATCCCCTTTCATTTATCTATCACATTCATCCCAAAATTGTGACCTTAAAGATTCCAATTGAACTTGCGCTTGAATTTGAACTTGAGCTTTATCCTTCCCTATCTTGCAGCATGCAAGTACTCCGTCTCCTCCTCCTAGCTTTTCTGCTGACAGCATGTTTTTCTTGCAACGAGTCTCAGGAAGCATCCACAGATACGCCTCCCAAGATCAGTGTCGCTGATCATCCCAATGTGCTCATCCTTTACACGGATGACCAGCGCTACAACACCATCCACGCGCTCAACAATCCCGACATCCACACCCCCAACCTAGATCGCTTGGTGAACATGGGCGTCGCCTTTACACGGGCCCATACCATGGGCGGTATGCACGGCGCACTATGTGTGCCGAGTCGCGCGATGCTCATGACAGGTCATAGTTTATTTGACCTTAGAAGTAATGGGGATTACATCCCGCAGGAGCATGTCATGATGCCGCCACATCTGGCTGCGGCGGGGTATAAGACCTTTGGAACTGGCAAATGGCATAATGGCAAGAAGTCCTATGCACGCGCTTTCCAAGAAGGCGACAATATCTATTTTGGCGGCATGCATTTCCCCAAAGATGGTGGTCATGAAGCGCCGTGGTTGCATCATTTTGATGAAACAGGGAAGTATCCCAAGGCAGAAGGGTTTTCGGGAGAAAAATTTTCTAGCGAAATGTTTGCAGACGCGACTATCGATTTTTTGGGTAGGCAAAAAGAACAAGATCAGCCCTTCTGTGCTTATGTGTCCTTCAGCTCCCCTCACGATCCGCGTACACCCCCCGCAGAATTTGCGGCGATGTATCCGCCTGACTCTATTCCGCTTCCCCCCAATTTCCTCCCAGAACACCCCTTTGACAATGGAGAGTTGAAGGTGCGCGACGAGCAGCTGTTGCCTCGTCCCTTAACGGAAAAGGCTGTCAAAGAAGAACTAGCGGCTTATTATGGCATGATCAGCGAAGTAGATGCCCAGATCGGAAGGATCTTGGATGCGCTGGAGGAAAACGGCCAGCTCCAAAATACGCTGATTGTGTTTGCAGGGGATAATGGATTGGCGGTAGGGAGTCATGGGTTATTGGGAAAA
Source organism: Bacteroidia bacterium (assembly GCA_030430575.1). Taxonomy (GTDB): domain Bacteria; phylum Bacteroidota; class Bacteroidia; order J057; family J057; genus JAUIGE01. The sequence continues at coordinate 158,112 of JAUIKF010000002.1, forward strand.
CAAAGCCTTTATGAGCACAGCGTTCGTGTACCGCTGATCCTAGCAGGCCCAGGCATCCCCCAAGGCGAACAGCGCGATGCGCTGGTTTATCTCACAGACATCTTTCCGACAGTGTGTGAGATCTCCAAAACTGAACTGCCCAAAGGGCTGTATGGCAAGAGTCTATTGCCCATTATGCAAGACCCAAAAGCTGAGACGAGAAGTACCATATACTACGCCTATCGCTTCCTTATGCGCGGCTTGCGGACAGTCGACGACTGGAAGTTATTGGCCTATCACCATAAAGGGACCTTGCGTCACCAGCTTTTTAACCTGAATGACGACCCCTTTGAGACCAATAACCTTGCTGGCAATCCGCGTTTTGCCGATCAACTCACCCGTCTTCAAGACTTGATGTCAGAGACCTCTATTTCCCACAAGGATCCCGTCGACTTGGATTCTCCCACATGGGGCAAAGGCCCTATGGAAATGCCCACAGAGGTGGAACATTTGGCAGTTGGAAAAAAAGTAACGCTTAAGCAACCATTTAGTGCAAAATATCCGGGAATCGGCCCTAATGGCCTTATAGATGGGGTTTTGTGCATCAGCAATTTCAGAGAAGACTGCTGGCATGCTTATGAAGGCGAAGATTTAGAAGCAGTCATCGATCTGGGACAATCCACCCGTATCTCTTCGATTTCGAGCAGCTACTACCGCGAAATAGGTTCATGGATATTTTTTCCGCTGCAAGTCGAATATGCCCTTTCATCTGATGGGAAAAATTTCTCAGTAGTAGGCAGGGTGAAAAATGAAGCCCCTACAGACGAAGACACCAAGGGTCGCAAAGACATGACTTTAACGATGAAAGCGCAGCAGGCACGATATGTACGGGTTAGGGCAAAAAGCCAAGGCACTTGCCCCGACTGGCACAGTGGGGCGGGGGGAAAGGCCTGGTTATTTGTGGATGAAATAGTGGTGAAATAATTTTCAGGCTGTAGGGTCATGATATATCGCGTCCCTACAGCCTGAAAATTATTTGTGACAGGTGTTATCGACTTCCCATTTCGCCAGCACGTTTCCCCTCAAAATCCGCCGCCAATATCATATCCTGCAAATAGAGGGTTTTTAACGCATCAAAAGCCGCTTGATTATGGGGCGTCTCAAGGCTGTGGAGGATGCTCTGCTTTTCTTTAGCGGTCAGGTGAAAACTGATGGATGCAGGGTAATTGCTGGTCTCTACAGGATATTCGAAGGAAAACACATCGATCTTATTGGGAAACCATTCTTCTGCGGCTTCTAACATGCGGTCATAGGCCATATCTCGTGATTCGACCATAGACTTATACCCGCCGCCCAAGGGCATGGAGAGACGGTTAAAAAAGCCTTTTTGAGCAGGATCGAGGATGGCATCAATCCGACTGTTATCGCGGAGTTGGATGAATACAACGCCGTCTGTATGCTCGGCAAACCACTCCCTAAATTCAAAGAGATAGCGCACAGGCGTTTGGATGCCGTGATTGTCGATCGCGCCAGCGTCCATGACCAGCATCGCAGGATTGCTGGGTAGCTCTACCGTCGGCAAAACGAAGGGAAATGTCGCATTCATGCGAAGTGCCGTCACCATCCACAGGCTGTCTGCATCTTGTTTTTCAAACATTCGCCGAAATTCTACCCCCGCAGTTTTTCCGGTATATTCTCCCGAAATAGCTCTCCCTCTGGCCAAAAACGATAAGGGGCTAGAAGCGATGTAAAGTTTCTTCCCTTGATTGGTAATCGTGGGGGTCATGACAAATGGGGGCGTGAGTCCCTGCTGTTCCCAGGTCTGATAATCGCCAAGGGAACGCCCTTTTAATTCAGGTAGATTTAGTCCCAATTGCTGATCAAAGGTGTACCCTCGTTCTTGGTCGTAGCGTTTGTTTCCGATTTTGACTTGGGTATTGGGGAGGAATATGTCTGTGAAAATGCGGAAAGAAATGCGGTTGAGCAGGTCCTTGGAAAGATTCTGGGCATAGGCAGGAGATTGTAGGTCAATAGATTTTCCCAATTCACGCTGAAGTTCCAGCTCGCGAAAATAGGCAGCCCCCATCATCCCACCAGAAGCTCCACTATACAAGCGAATATTGTCTGTAAAAACGCCCTGCGTCAGGCTGTCGAGTTCCTGTAAGACCCGAAAGGTCCAAAATGCAGATCGCAAGCCTCCCCCAGAAGATGATACAAATACGGCCTTGGGACGATATCCTGGGCCATATTTTTCTCGATAGCCCTCAGCCCACTGATTGAGCATGGCCAAGTGGTAGGTTCTATCTGCTTCGAGGATAGATTCACGGGTATGCAACGCCAATGTTTCCTGGCTGTATTCAGCGGCTGGTACCTCATAATTCATCCCAATCGCGTGATGATGTTCATGCATAAAATCCTGGCTGTCATAGACATAGATGAATACGCCTAACAGCAGTAAGGGTAAAATCCCCGATTTCCTGAACCAAAAAGTAATCGCTCCCCCCATCATTACCATCAATGCCAGCATCAAGATGATGCTAGCGCCAGCGGGAATCTGGAAAATGGGATTTTGTTCCAATAAGCCCAATACAGCGATGACTACGAAAATCGCCACTTGCAAGAGCAATAGTTGACCGTGGTGCTTGTTCAGGACATGGACCACTTGGCGGAAATGGGTGCGTCCATGATTGACCTTGACGATGTGGAAAGGCCATGCCAAATAATGCCCTACGCGGTAAGGAATACGCACACTTTCCTTGGCTTTGTCGAGGATGACTCGTTTGTTTTGCTCCCCCCTTGCCCTTTCCAATTCACGCTCCAGCCCATCTCCTAGTACATTGAACATGCTTCTGCGACCCGTAGCGAAGAAGTAACTTCCAAAGGTCAGAAAGGTCAACCCCATTCCCATGAGGAGGCCGCCTATTTTGCCCAACACCATTCCATTAAACCCGCCCTGCATCTCCATTTGAAAATCTATAAATCGGTACAAGTAAAATGTGATCAAGAAGGCTGGTAGCAAAAAATTGTTGAAGGTAAAAAGAAGAAAAGGATGGTTTTTGAAGGCGATAAAATGAAATCGATAGCTCTCATTGATGTAGAGGGTGATCATGTAAGCAAATAAGAAAGTGCCCAATGTCCCGCCCAAAATAAACAGGCTCCAAAAGCCTTCTTGCCCCAAATACTCCGGCTCTAAAAAAAGAAAGGTCAGCCCATACCCTTTACCGATTGTCCCTGAAATCATCCCCAAAAGAAACAGCCAAAACAGCAACAACAATTTGTATTTCCGAATTTGAATCGTGAGCAACTGCACAGGGAGCAGGTGATTCACAAATAACAAAAAGCGTCTCAGTTTTTTCATGGCAGGGAGGGGGAATTATTGATTATCAATTGATTGAATATTGATTTAGCTAAAGTGTAATTTGTTGATCGTGTCATTTTTTCAGGTCGGGCATAACGGGCTGGCTACACATAGATACGCATCTATGCATGGGAGCAGGACAGCATGTTAATGTGGATGGAGGGTACTATTTCCTCTTCTCTTACTATACGTCCTAAATTCTAAAAAGGTAGCCTTATTTCACCACTGGGGGATAAGTGAGGCAAATAATTAATCAATAATCCATCAATTAATAATCTACCATTAGGCCATATAAAGGTAGGGTTTCCAGTCTTCGCGGACTTTCCCTGAGAAATTTCCCAAAAACATGACAAAACTAGGACGAAATGGGCGGTAGAGCATGTCCATGCCTGCCATTTCAGGGGTCATATTTCCTTTTTTAGAATTGCACTTCTGACAGGCTGTGGCCAGGTTGTCCCAGGTGTCACGCCCACCTTGTGCTTTAGGGAAGACATGGTCGATGGTGAGGTTCTCTTTTGTGCCACAATAAAGGCAGGTATGATTGTCTCGGCGAAAGATATTTTGGCGGGAGAGGTTTACTTTTTTGTATGGAATAGCAATATAGCGGTATAAGCGAATGATAGATGGGAATTTGAATTCTTTGCTGACACTCCGAATCTTCCGATCGGGAATCTCTGTCAACAGTTCTGCTTTATTCAAGAAGACCAACACAAATGCACGCTCTGCTGCTGTCACGCCGATGGCTTGATAGTCTTGGTTCAGAACGAGTACTTTGGGGCCTAGTGATGCCATGAGATAGCAATGTTGAATGTATGAATGATTAATGTTGAATAAAAGTCATCAGATGGCTAAAAATACCTATTGATACTTACTAAATGATGTGTCAATTGTTGAGAAACGGCATGTTGAATTCCTTGTTCCACAAAATCATCTATTCTCACCCGGCCTGAGGCATGGATGAGTTGGTGATGGTTCATGATGATGCCTACGTGGGTCACTCGCTGTTGGCCTTTTTTGGAGAAAAACGCTAAATCCCCCGCTTGATGTTGCCCAAAAGGGATTGTTTTTCCCTTTTTCTGCTGGATAGAAGAATCTCTTGGTATAGAAATCCCACACATGCGATAGATCGTCTGTGTAAGGCCAGAACAGTCAATTCCAAAACTAGACTTGCCGCCCCAGAGGTAGGGCGTATAGAGAAAATGTTGGGCCAAAGGCACCAGCATAGACCTATCGGCTGGTTCGATCCCCAATACTTCCTTCATTTCCCATCTGCGATTTCCGATCTGAAAGGCGTTTTCGCCATTTGTTTCGGGGATTCTCGCTCCTGCGGGCAGCATCATGCTTGCCCCTCCGCCTTCAGGCCACAAAAAGGAAGGCGTGGTGATATAACGCCAATCAGGCCATTTCGCTACCTCCTCCTCAGCCATTGGGCATAGCATATTGGTACTTACCCAGCCTTCATACCCATCCCCCGTATTCCTCACTTTTGTCCACCCACTTCCGCCTTCCAATGCAATCACTACATCCCCAAAAACCAATTGGGAGATCATCTCTTCGGCTTCTCGCGTTTCCGCACGCACAGGAATTGTCGCTTCACTGGCAAAAAAATAGCGCATAGACATTTTTTTTAACGGAGCCTAAAATAGTAGATTCTGCTAAAAATCCAACTTAACTTAGCCCACATGAATTGGAACGAACCATCTAAGAGAAAAAGGAGATCTCCAAACTTTTTGTCCATCATTAGCCTATTGGCTTGCCTGCTTCCCATTTCGCTATTTGGGCAAGCGCCTTCTTTTGCTCAGGGGCTCAGCATAGGCGCTGATTTCCACTATGGGAAACTCTTTAAACATCGCCCTTCCCTAATGACCTTTGACCTTCCACAAGCTGTCAACACCTTCAGTTTGGAAGTGATGAAGCAAAGTTATGGGCGGGATTATTGGTCCGAGCTGCACGGCTATCCGCGATTTGGATTCGCGATTACGTCTCATCGTTTTGGGAATCCAGACGTGTTAGGACATGCACTGGGCTTTTATCCACAGTTGGATGTCTTTTTAATGAAAAATAGGAATTTCTCGATCATCAGTCGTCTAGCCTTTGGTTTAGCCTATGTCACCCGTCCTTATCATCGCATCACTAACCCCACCAACCTCGCCATCGGCTCTCGCCTCAACAACTATACGACCATCGGCCTCGCAGCCGAATACCAAGTGACGCCCCACTGGCGACTCCGCATCGGCGGCAATATCACCCACGTCTCCAACGGGAAGGTCCAGTCCCCTAACCTCGGGATCAACACTGCCACTGCTCGCGTGGGCCTCAGCTATGTCTTGCAACCGCCTGCGGAGCCATTGACATTTGACTATGAGGCAATCCCTCCCAACCGCCGTTGGCAGCCCAATTTCCGCCTCAGCCTCGGCCTACGCGAGGCCAAAGTCGCCGACGGTCCGCGATACGGGATCTACACGGTTTCAGGATTTATGTCAAAAATGTATACCCGAAAAGGGAAAATCTTTTTTGGGCTGGAAGCCTCGTTTAACCATGCGACCTATGCATGGCTTAAGGATCAGGACATTCCTCCAGAACTGGCAGAAAAGCCTCACAATCACCCGTGGCGCTATACTGCCGTGATAGGGCATGAATTTGTCTTTGGGCGAATTGGGTTTATGACCCATGTATTTCTTTACCTCGATCCCCCTTTTGACAATAGAAACTTCTTTGGGACACGCTTAGGCCCCAATCTCTACTTCAAGAAACCGCACCAGCACAAGGGATTTGTACCTTTTGTTGGTATCTACATGAAGGCCCATTATTCTATTGCAGAATTGGTGGAGCTGACGTTGGGTGCGCGATTCTGAATGGCTTCTATCGCCAGTTGATAGCCCAATGTACCTAAGCCACTGATCATCCCATCGCATGCAGGGCTGATGACAGACTTATGCCGCCAAGGCTCGCGGCTGAAGATATGGGAGATATGCACCTCGATCTTGGGGCAGTTCAGCAACAGTAACGTATCATGTAGGGCATAGCTATAATGTGTCAATGCACCCCCATTGATTACCAATCCATCATATCCCTCCTCCATCGCAGCCTGGAGGCGATCGATCAAGGCGCCTTCATGATTGGACTGGAAGTAATCTAGGCTGATGTGGGAGAAATATGCCCTTAGGCCTGCCAATACCTCATCAAAGGTTTCTTTTCCATATAGCTCGGGTTCTCGCTTGCCGAGTAGGTTGAGGTTGGGGCCGTTGAGGATAAGGATTTTCATGGAGTAAAAATAAGAGATAATTGGGAGAGCGTAGGTGGTTTTGAAGGGATTCTTTATCTTTAAGATTAGATATTTATACCCTTTAATCATTACCCCCATGTTCAAGTCCTTTATTCCCCTTATTCTCTTAGCTCTTATTGTAGCCTGCAACTCAACGAAAGTTACCCAAACCGCTCCTGCTGACGAGTACTTCTCAGTACAAGTGATTCAAAATGACGAAGTCATCGAAATGAAAAAGGGCGTTATTCACTTAGAGAAAGCACCTTTTAAATTTTTGGTTACTTTCTATAAGACTGACAATGTATCTGTATCTGCTTCTTGGGGAAAACATTATTACGACTTCCCGGATGATCAAAATATTTTCAATGGAGATGATACTGAGGATCAGGATGAATGGAGGTTTGTTGCGATAAAAACAGGCTCAGAATATAAATTCAACTCAAAAAGATCCTTAGGAATTGGAGATGGAAGTTATCAAAAAAATTGGTTCTATGATCAATCAATGGATTGGCATAGATTTGATAAAGGGGTTGAGGTAAAGGATGGGGTGATATACGCCACAAGGACGGTTGAAAATATTTCCGATTATGATTTGCGGGATGATGGAGGGGATAAAAGCGACTACGAATATCCCATTGCTAAGATTGACAAGGATATCTATATGGTTTTTGCTGCCAGTCATTATGAGCCTAGCGAGACGACAGAGTTACAGCGGAAGAAGTTTATCCTAAGATTTAAATAAAAGGCTTAAGATCTCCCTTGAACCAAAATATCCTCCGCCTCGCCATCCCCAATATTCTCAGTAACCTCTCTGTACCCTTGTTGGGCATGGTAGATACGGCGCTGATGGGCCACCTAGACCAAGAAGTCTATGTGGGAGCTATTGCATTGGGGAGTATGATTTTCAATTTTATCTATTGGGGATTGGGGTTTCTGCGGATGGGTACAACGGGGATGACTGCGCAGGCCTTCGGGGGGAAGGATGAAGCAGGAAGTATTCTTATTTTGGGGCGGGCTGTGCTAGTTGTATTAGGGAGTAGCCTATTGATTATCTTATTACAGGTTCCTGTAGCTTATCTCAGCTTTCGGTGGCTGATTGATGGGAGCGAAGCGGTAGAGGAATTGGCCGCTTCCTATTTCTATATTCGCGTATGGGCAGCGCCTGCTTCCTTGGGGCTTCTGGCTTTACATGGTTGGTTTTTGGGAATGCAAAATGCGCGCTACCCGATGTGGCTCACCGTATTTGTTAATGCGGCCAATATAGGTTTGAGTTATCTATTTGTGATAGGGATGGACCTCAAAGCAGATGGGGCTGCGTGGGGCACCGTATGTGCCCAGTACCTGGGACTTATCGCTGGAGTTTTACTTTTTTTAGGCAAACACAAGGCTTTATTAGTTTATATCAAAAGAAAGGCCCTATTGGAAGTCGCTGCGCTTCGGAGCTTCTTTGTGATTAATCGCGATATCTTTATCCGTTCCCTTCTCCTGGTTTTTTCCTTTGCCTTTTTTACGGCAAAATCCGCTGAAACAAATGATACATTGCTAGCAGCTAATCAGATCCTTCAGCAATTGCTGATGATGACTTCATATGCCGTAGACGGCTTTGCATTTGCTGCCGAGAGCCTCGTAGGCCGCTATAAGGGAAGCCAGAACCGAGCAGCCCTCAAGTCAGCGGTCCGCTGGATATTTGTATGGGGGATGGGGATAGGCGTATCTTTTGCCCTGATTTTTGAAATGTGGGGAGAAAACCTCCTTTTCATTTTTACCGATCAACCCGCTATTCTGGAAGAAGCTGCCCAATACCTAGGCTGGGTAATTCTAGTTTCGGTGATCAGCGTTGCCGCTTTTATCTGGGACGGCGTGTATATCGGTGCCACTGCTACCCGTTCGATGGTTATGGCTATGACCGTCTCTACCTTAGGGGTGTTTTTGCCTACTTACTACTTCTGTTTTCCTACTTTGGGAAACCATGGTTTGTGGCTGGCCATGGTCGCTTTTATGTTATCTCGAGGTCTTATGTTAACTTTTTTTGCAAAAAAAGAAGGCTTTATTTCGTGATTTTTGTTACTGTCCTCCTGAAGGGATCCTGTGTTAACCTGTTGATTGTTAGTTATTTATTAATTTTTGTTTAGCTAATTGATAGGTGGAAACACCTATATTCAGTTACCAGTTATCCACAAGTTTCCATAATTACCCCTGATTTCTTTTTCACTTTTGTATCATCAGCAATTGACTAAACACACACCCTAACTCCTGTTAACCCTCATGATAACGCATTACCCCAATTCATATCGAATCAACATTCGCGAGGGGGTATTGCGTATCCTGAGCACATTGCTCCAGCTCGATGGCAAATGTGACCTCCAAACGCTTTGCCTGATCCTCAAAGGAGATGATAATGTGGCGCCAGACTTTACCGGTGTAGCTACCTATGGTGAGTTCGCCCATTATCATCACGAGCGAATCTACCACCTGACCAATTATCTTCTCAACCACAACTATCTCAAGTCCGAGTGTAACCATTTTGGTTGTTTGGTTGTGAGTGAGAAGGGCCTAGCATTCTATGAGATGCCCTCCGATCTGATCGTACGCACACAAGAGTTGAAAACCAGCCCTTATGACAATGCGCTTCGCGCACAACTTTGTGACTTACGAGAAGAACTATGCGAAACAGAAAGCCTGCCCACTTTTAGGATTTTTACAGATTACGTGATCCAACGAGTGGTGCAGGACAGGCCCGCCAACCTAGAACAACTTCAGACAATCCCAGGCATCGGTGCTTTCAAAGCACAGAAGTATGGAGAAAGAATTTTACGACTGATTCAAAATGTCGCGCTAACCGCGAAAACGCCACTAGCCGGCTTGTAATTCCAACCGTTCTTTTTTCGACAACAATAATTATCCTTACGTTCTTTTCAGCCATGTTTAGCCTAGTATAATGTGCAAGAGCAAGCGACACTTTTTCACTAGGCTCAAACTAGATTACCTAACTAGCTTTCTCGTGTTGTGTACGCCATGAACAACGCCTGAAGAAGTCCTCCATCTTGCGATGGAGGCTTTTCTTTTTTAGAGATAGGATATCCTTGATTATCCGAGCTTTTATTTGGCCTTGAGCCAAATAGGAGAGGTTGATTTCAGAATAATGATTGATGAACAAGGATTTTTGATGGATTGTCATTACTTCTTCAATCATCAATCCTTGTTCGATATTCATAAATCTAAATCTTACCTGATCACAGTAATAGATCCACTCCGCTCAACAGTCTTCCCTAAGAAAGTGGTTCCCTTCACGTGAAAGACATACACGCCTTCTGGGACGGAAACGCCGTTTTTCCTCCCATCCCAACGGAAGTTGGGATCTGTGGAGGCAAAGACAATCCTGCCCCAGCGGTCAAAAATCTGAATATCTAGGCGTTCATATCCACCGTTTGGCAAGTAGAAGAAGTCATTAGTTCCATCATCATTGGGGCTGAATGCGTTGGGGAAGAAGATTTCATCTTCCCATACATCGATAAAGCTATACGTCAATGAGTCTGGGCAGCCTATTTCATTATCTACGACCAAGGTCACATCATACTGTCCAGGTGTATTATAGGTATGAGTAGGACTCATAGTAGAATCTGTAAACCCATCCCCAAATCGCCAGAAGGAACGTGTTGTCCCTGGGCTTAGGTTATTGAAGTTCACTTCTAATGGATAGAAGCCTTCCAATGGTGTTGGCTCAAAGCGCGCCCTTGGAAGGTCTTCCGCCACCAATACTGTCGTATAGAAGGTGTCACTTGGGCATCCATCCTTGTCAAATACAAGTGCCCAATAAGTCGTAGTTGTAGTTGGGTTTACCGTAATCAATTCCGTTTCCTGGCCTGTACTCCACAGGCGACTGACACCGCCTTCTACAATCAGATCAATCAACTGGAACTTACAGATGCTGTCCAAGGTAGGACCGGATACATCTGGTTTAGGAATGACATTTACTTTGACTTTGTCAGAATTGACACAGAGATTAGAGTCTGTTCCTACGACGGTATAGAGTTGATCTACTACAGGAGAGGCAAATGGCGTCGCACTGAAGGGATCATCTAATGTAGCTGCTGGTGTCCATATATATCCGCTAGCGCCAGTAGCCCTTAAGGAAGCAGCAAAGCCTTCACATATGGTCGTATCTTCGCTTGCCTCCACACGTGGTAGTGGATTAACGGTCACAAATATGGTATCCTTATCCTGACAAAGATTGGCATCTGTCACAGTGACAAAGAATGGACGAGAGAACCTTGTCCAGGTGATTGGGTCAGGCGTATCTGCCCCTAATACTGCCCCCGAAGGCGACCATTGGTAACGAATGCCGCCACTCGCCATCAACTGAAGCGTGTCACCGATACATATAGCAGTGTCTTCTCCTGCATATGCCGTTGGTAAGGGCCAAACAACTACTACGACGGAGTCTCTAGCGATGCACCCTTTGTCGTCTTGTACGGTCACCCAGAAAGTAGTTGTGTCTTGCGGATTGGCAAAAGGACTTTTAACGGTCGTGCTACTAAGTGCTGGATCTGCATCCCAGGTATAACGTACCCCTCCAGAAGCTACGAGCCTGATTTGTTCCAATAAACAAATCGCCGTGTCCCTTCCTGCATCTGCAAGTGGAAGCGGATTTACCGTAATCTTCACCGTATCGCGATCTTGACAGCCATTCCCATCTGTGACCAGTAGGCCATAGTCAGTAGTGACTATTGGGAAAGCAATAGGATTGGCGATGGTGTCATCTGTGAGCGTAGCTGCATTGTCCCAAAGGAATGTAGCCGCGCCGCGCCCATTCAACTGAATACTATCCCCAATACAAATCTCTTGATCTCTACCTGCATTGGCAATCGGCAATGGATTAACCGTAATTTCCACCGAATCTACTTCTATACAGCCCAAAGTATCTGTAACCGCCAAATAGTAGGTAGTGGTGACAGAAGGTTTAGCAAATGGATTAAAAATGTTGGGATCACTTAAGGTCGGATCAGGTAACCAATTATATATTACCCCGCCACTTGCCATCAACTGAATAGAATCCTCAAAACAAATAGGCGCATCTGGCCCTGCATCGGCTGGTGGTAATGGATAAACATCCACCGTCACAGAATCTCGCGCAAAGCAGCTATTTGTATCAATGACCGTCACATAATAAGTCGTCGTATCCAATGGCATTGCTATAGGATTCGCAATATTCAAGTTGCTCAGGCTTGTATCTATATCCCAGACATATTGTGAACCGCCAGAAGCTTGAAGCATGGTCGATAGCCCAATACAAATTCCTGTATCTTGTCCCGCATCAGGGATCGGGAGTAAATTGACCGTCAATTCCATCGTGTCTGTGTCTACGCATCCATTGGTATCCGTCACGAGCAGACCATAGGTAGTAGAGACGATGGGGAATGCTAACGGATCGGCCAAAGTGTCAAAATTCAACGTTGCCGCATTGTCCCAAAGGAAAAATGATGCACCAGCTCCATTTAATTGCGTCGTATCTCCAATACAAATAGCTTGATCCGCACCAGCATCCGCTATCGGAAGAGGATGGACATCCACCGTAACAGAATCTCGCCACATACAGCCATTGGCACCTGTGACAGTGACGTAATAAGTCGTCGTATCAATAGGCGAGGCAATAGGATTGGAAATAATTAAGGAACTCAGCGTCGTATCTGCATCCCATACATAGGAAACACCTCCACCAGCTTGCAGCATGGTAGAAAGGCCAAAACAAACACTTGTATCAGGTCCAGCATCTGCTGGCGGAGCGGGCAAGACGTTAACCACGACATTGGCCGTATCGGTACAGCCGCTTGGATCAAGCACCGTGACGATAAACGTCGTCGTAGTATCTGGCCGTGCCAATGGATTGGCAATGGTCGAGTCACTCAGTGGCTGGCCTGGCGTCCAGGCGTAGCCTATACCGCCACCAGATGTCAATTGAATGGTATCTCCAAAGCAAATTGTTCCACCAGGCCCACTGGTTGCATACATCGTCGACACAGTCACTGAGTCGATGTTTTGACACGTATTGGTGTCAGTCACCAAGACATAATAGGTGGTCGTATCTGTAGGGTTGGCAATCGGATTGGCAATGTTTGGATTGCTGAGGCTATCGGTGGGGAACCATTGGTAAATGACCCCCCCAGAAGCTTGTAGTTGGACCCCTGGCTCACCACACTTGGTGATGTCTGGGCCTGCGTCAGCGGGGGGCAAGAGGTTTACGGTAATGGTCACCGAATCCCGCTCGTGGCAGGTATTGGTATCAGTTACCGTCACATAATAGGTCGTGGTTCCTAAGGGATTAGCAGTAGGATTGGGGATGTTCAATGCGCTAAGCGAAGGATTAGGGTCCCATTGGTATGAAATCCCGCCACTGGCATTTAGCATCAAACTATCAAAAATACACAAGGGCGCATCTGGCCCTGCATCGGCAGGAGGTAATGCATGTACTGTCAGCACCATGGTATCTGTATCTACACAGCCTACGCTGTCCGTCACCGTCACGACATAGGTCGTGGTGGTAGGCGGCGAAGCCATCGGGTTCGCGATAGATGGATTGGAAAGTCCAATCGTGGGTGCCCAACTATAGCTCACCCCTCCCCCCGCTTGCAGCTGGGTGCTATCATTGAAACAGATCTCTTGATCGGCCCCTGCCTCTGGTGCGATGGTATAGACTAAAACGGAAGCCGTATCAAAACATCCCCAAACAGCTGTAATCGTAGCCGTATACAAGGTCGTTGTATCTGGGAAAGCATTCGGATTAGCAATTAACGGATCACTCAACCCGACTGTAGGACTCCAGCTATAAGAAATTCCCCCAGCAGCCGAGATGGGAACGACCGTATTAGGACAAGCAAAGGTATCATTGCTCACGGACACAATCGGCCTCAACCGCACTTCCAAGCCAATGGAGTCATAATTGACACACATATTGCTATCGATGACCGTCACATAATACCAGGTAGAATCTACGAGGTTGGGCGTGAGGTTTCGCGGAGTAGCGATTGGGTTGAAGATATTTAAAGCCGACAACGTAGTGTCTGCTTGCCAGATATAGGTGTTGCCACCAGTAGCAGTGAGTTGTGTGGCGCCATTGTCGCAGACATAAGGATCAGGGTTGGAGACAGAAGTCACAGGCAGCGGATTCACCGTAAGGCGCATGGTGTCTGTATCCAAACAACCTGTTGTATCGACCACGGTCACGACAAAATCTGTCGTATCTATCGGAAAGGCAATTGGGTTGGCAATATTTGCATTAGTCAGGACAGTGGCATTGGCCCAGAGGTAGGCGACGCCGCCAGCCGCTTGCAGCTGAATGCTATCATAAATACAGATCGCCATGTCTGGCCCTGCATCAGCGTACATCGTCCGCACATGGATAGAATCCCTATTCACACAAGCATTCGTATCTGTGATGGTCACATAATACATGGTCGAAGAATCGGGATTCGCGACGGGATCAGAAATATTGGGATTGCTCAGCCCCAAAGTAGGCGTCCAGCTATAGGTAACGCCACCAGTAGCATTTAACGGAACCCCAATATCTCCGCATTTTGCCGTATCATTCCCTGCATTTACAATTGGCAATAAATGTACAATCACATCTACAGAGTCTGTATCCATACATGTATTACCATCCGTGACAGTCACATAATAGCGGGTAGTATCTGTAGGGAAAACTGTGGGGTTGCTGGTGTTTCCATTGATAATACTTGGCAAATTAGACCACTGATAAGAAGTACCACCAGTAGCAAAAAGCCCAATCGTATCACCTATACAAATAGCCGTATCTGCATGTGTTGTAATGACTGGCAGTGGATTGACAAATACATTCACTGTATCAGGGTCGGAACAGCCTGAAGCGTGGAATATATTGACGATATACTGAGTTGTGGTGGTTGGGAAAGCTCGTGGCGAAGCTGCCGTTGCACTGCTCAGGCTCGCCCCATTATTCCAACTATATGAAACGCCACCAAACGCTGCCAACTGCACCGTATCAAAAATGCAGATCGTTTGGTCACCGATGACACTTCCATTAAACACATCCACCAATACTTGATCGGCATTTACACAAGCATTGGTGTCAACCCCCACAACGGTGTAAGTGGTACTCACCAAAGGATTTGCAATCGGATTGGCGATATTTGTCGCACTCAGTCCTGTTGCTGGCGACCAGCTATAGGTAGCTGCTCCAGTCGCGGTGAGTTGTACCCCTTGGTGCTCACAGTTGGTTGTATCATTGCCAGCAAAGACGTTGGGTAATGGATTCACCACAACGGTCGCGGTGTCTGTATTGACACAAGTATTGGTGTCAGTGACTGTGACGACATAGTCTGTCGTGACGGTAGGTGTCGCCGTAGGGCTGGCGGTATTGGGGTTGACCAGACCTGTCGTAGGCGACCAGGAATAATTCACGCCGCCAGTAGCTCGCAAGGTAAAGCCATCTCCTATACAGATCGCGGTATCTGGCAAGGCCGTGACGATCGGCAACGGATTGACATTCACTGTCACCGTATCTGGATCAGCACAGCCAGAAGCGTGGAAGATTTGAACAATATAAGTCGTCGTTGTGGTAGGAAAAGCAAAAGGATTAGCAGCGGCGGTATCAGTCAGACTTGCTCCATTATTCCAACTATAAGCCACCCCTGTACCCGCCACGAGTTGCACACTGTCAAAAATACAGATCGTTTGATCGGCACTTACATTTCCATTGAATACATCTACCATTACCTGATCTGCATTTACACACCCATTTGTATCCACACCTACAACAGTATAAGTCGTGGATACTAGCGGATTAGCGATAGGATTAGCAATATTCGTCGCACTTAAGCCTGTCGCAGGCGACCAGCTATAGACGCTTGCACCTGTCGCAGTGAGTTGTACGCCTTGGTACTCACAGTTTGTGGTGTCGTTGCCTGCAAAGACATTCGGCAATGCATTCACAGTGACTGTGACAGTATCCGTGTCAACGCAAGAATTGGCATCTGTGACTGTAACAACATAGGTAGTGGTGACCGTAGGGTTCGCCTGCGGATTCTGAAGGGTAGAGTCATTGAGACCTGCAGCAGGT
The DNA here is from genome assembly GCA_030430575.1 of Bacteroidia bacterium. GTDB lineage: Bacteria > Bacteroidota > Bacteroidia > J057 > J057 > JAUIGE01. The sequence continues at coordinate 173,805 of JAUIKF010000002.1, forward strand.
GCCCAACTATAGGTAGTGCCGCCAGTTGCTTTTAGGGTAAAAGCATCTCCTATACAAATGGCTGTATCCGGTGTAATCGTGATTGTAGGGAGTGGATTGACAAAAATCTGCACTGAATCAAAGTCCACGCAGCTATTGACATCTGTGATGGTCACGACAAAAGTGGTAGAATCATGAGGGAAGGCCAGTGGATTTGGCGACATGCTATTGCTCAGGCTGATGCCATTGCTCCAAGCATAAGTGACCCCTCCCGAGGAAGATAGCTGAACCGTGTCAAAATCGCAGATGGTGACAGGCGCCATAGGTGCCACTGTGATGTTCATGGTTTCGATGCGCACACTATCTTCCGACACACAGTTGTTGGCATCTGTGACAACAACCGTATAGGTGGTTGTATCTGTGGGAAAAGCGCGCGGATTGGCAACATTCGTTGCACTTAAACCCAAGGCAGGTGACCACGCGTATTGAGTTCCTCCCGTAGCCAATAGCTGCAGGGTATCTCGTGGGCAGACAAAGGTGTCTGGCGTAATCGTGACAACCGGCAATGGATTTACATTCACCGTAGTCATCAAGGTCTGCACACAGCCAAAATTGTCCGTATTGGCAACGGTATAGGTCGTTGTCGTATCAGGACGCGCCATGACGATAGAACTGGTCGTGTCACTCAGACCAGCCGATGGCTGCCAGAGCCGTGTCACGGGGCCGCCCGTAGCGCGAAGCTGCACACTATCTCCGAAACAAATCGTGCTTACGGCGGGCTGTACATTCACATTGGGTAGGGGGCGGACTGTGAGAGTCACAGTGTCATAGGATGTTCGTTGCTGTGGACAGATCGCGTTTGTGTCTCTTCCAGCAACGACAAACTGGAAGGTCTGACCAGCGTCCGCACAAGTAGGCGTCCAGCAGACATTGCCCGAAATCGGGCTTCCCGTGGTAGAAGAAAAAGTAGCTGCATTTCCCCCTGTAAATGGTCCATTTACCCAAAAAGCACGCAGCGAATCCAAGGTATCCGCATCTGTGACATCAAAGGTATAGCAGAAATTCTGATTGGGGTTTACCGTAAAGGAAGGCCCTGTACCCCCTCCTGGCAGGGTGTGAGTAATGACAGGTTCATTTGCCCCCCCAACAATGACTACCACCGTATCAAAGACTAAGTTTAGCCCAAAACAATTAGACAAATTATTTCCCCCAACAATCATCGGAATCGTATCGCCTGCATAATTACATCCAGGTACCCAACAAACATTAGCGAGCACGGAATCCACGCCAGGGTTTGGGCCAATGGTCGTCAGCGTCGCAAGTGGTGCCGGTAAGGACCCGCCAATCCCAAAGATGGCACTCACAGGGAATAGTTGAACCGTATCCGTACTCAGTCCCCCCGCAATAGAGACATCATAACAGACGGTATCTAAGGGGTTGACCCTTACGGTGTCGAGGGCCCCAAATGTATTGGTTGGGACAGGTGGAAGGCCCTGATTGGTACAGTTGATGATGTTGATTTGAAAATCTCGCTGATTGGTACTCAGAAGAACCCCATTTCGATATTCGTCTACACATATCGCAAAGACATATTGCCCAGAAAAGGCTGGGGTAATGGTTAGCAAGCCCGAAAATCGGTCTATACTGAACATATTATTCCCAAATGGATTCAGGTAGGAAAAGGGCGTAACGTAAGTGATATTGTTATAGGGAGGAGGTCCCATAGGGTTGCCACCGCCAGGTCCACCCACTCGTACAGTAGCACGTCCAAACCCCGTTGTAGCTCCTAGACCGCTGCCATTTAATCCTGAATAGGGATTACAAATTCGATATACCAGTGAATCCCCGTTAGTGTCTGTAGCAGAATGGTCAAAGTTGAAAGTTTGGTTGGCACATAGAAATTGAGGTGCCAAATTGTTAAAAGTAGGAGTTGAGTTGCAGCCTGTGGCTTCGTCAGTGCCAGGCACATGCGCAGTCACAGTGACCCCCTGATTGAGGGCGATATTACTCACCGAATTATTCCGACAACAGCGTGCCCAGCCAATATCATATCCTCCTACCCTTGGGGAGAGGACCACTGTCCCAATATATTCTTTATACTCTACACAAAGGGTATATGGGGATGCTGTACATGCTGCCCAGTTTGGGGGAATAATCTGCGTAGCAGAAGCCCCTGGTTCAGCGATGTTGAAGGTGGTTTGGAGCTGTCCAGTACTTCCTCTGAACACAAAAACAGTAATAGGGTCATCAAACCCCGCTCCGCCTCCTTGACAATCTCGATAGAGGACAATCCTCACTTCGTGCAGGCCTGTAGTCTGATTCAGGCACCGATAGGTGATGTCTGCCCCTACAATGTGAGCAGCTTGGAGTGGTTTACAAAAAATAAATAAAGACCCTAAAATTAAAGCTAAACGTAAAATGTGTTTCATTATCATGGAATATAATTGGAAAACGCACGAAAATCGATCCTCGAAAACTACCAAAATCAAGGAGTATTACCAATAAATTAAACGTTGCTTTGGCAAGTGTAGTACCGAAAAAGTGGACTTTAGGCGAGGCTTTGGGCAGAATGGCAAAATACTAACACAGATTAGCATTTTCGAAAAACGCACAATATACTTAATCCTTTGCCCTTCTTTGCAGCTTTGCTACGAACGGCCAAAAATCTGCTATGAATGGGAAAATGCTTCAGGCGCTAGCGTAAAGAAGTCTTCTTGGGCGGTAGGATGAATGCGGACGAGTCCAGCACGAACCAAGGTCACCAGCAAGCCCGAAGCGCGGCGTTTAGAGATCTGTAACTGTCGCCGCGTTTCTTCTAACGTAGTCTTGGAATGCTCGTCAAGCAACCTGAGGACTTCCCGTTCTTTTTCGCCATACGTAATTTTTACCCCTCGTTCTCGCCGAGAATGATGCATGAGGCTCACCATTTCACGACTTGCTTGCACAGTCATGTCACGCACTCTGACATAAGCTCGTTTCGTATTTTCTTGGACGCGGTGTGGTTTTTGGAGGCTTTCATCTACCTCAAATACCAGAACACTTCTTCGAGAAGTTACAGCCACATGAGAGATAGTTACTGGAAGGGGGGGGGAAATATTTCGTTGTATACTTTGGCGTAGCGCATATTCGTCTTCTACAGGGCATTTACTCCCATAGATAGAGCCGTCATCATCTACGCCGAGCAGGAGGGTTCCCCCTCCCGTATTAGCGAAGGCGACAAGTTCGCGGATGATTTTTTCCGGATGATTTGCTTTGCGTTTAAATTCGAGATGGAGGTGCTCTCCTGCTCGAACCAGGCGCCTGAGATCGTTCAAATCCATAAGTGTTCGATCTTTGCTAAAGATACACATTTAGGGCGGGATTTGTTAGATTTGAATCCGCCTGTCTTTCCACAATATTAAGCATTAACCTTTCACAATACCATGACAATTCCTTTTCGCCTTTTGACAGGACTGATTTTTTGTGTCAGCAGCTGGCCATTGCATGCCCTGAGCCAGTCGCCTCCACAAGGGCGACTTTTTGTACATACTGCTCAAGCGGCCAATAAACCCCTGGGAGAGCTGGGCTATATCGATTATCCCTCCGCTACCTATACCGCACTGGACTCCCTGGAAGTCAATGACTTACTGGTCATTGGCCAAGACCTGTTTACCGCTGGGCAGACGCTCTACAAAATTGATACAGATACAGGCGAAAAAATGGACAGCCTATCGGGCGTCCATGCCTTACAAGTAGCCAAATGGTCAGATAAGCTGGTTTTGCTCGCTGCAGAAGCCCCTTATTTCCGTGTCTATGACTACGGCAATCAATTTCAATTGACTTATGCTATCGATAGCAGCCGTATCCACGGCCAGTTTACAGATTTGTTGATACAGCATGACCGTGCGTATGTGCTGATAGATAGTCAATTGCAAGTAGTAGACCTTTGGCTGCAAGATACGCTCTATAGCGTTGACCACTTTCAGGGGCCGAGTTTTGGGAAGTACCAATACCTGATAGAAGCTGGTGGGGAAATCTACATAGATTTCAGCTTCCAGATTTTTGTCCCGCGATTTGCCCTTTTTCACTTAGATCAACAGCGAGACTCTTTGATTGGTGTGTTATTTCAGGGAAATTATGAAAACGAATACCCGCCCGTTGTGGTGGAGGACAAGATTTACCTGACGGGTGGATTTAATCATTGGAACTACCTCGACAAACGCTTTATCATAGACGATGCTTTGCCTATCTTTCCCATAGCCTACGATAGCCTCAGTCAATCCCTTTTTGTCCATGACCTCAACCAAAATGAAGTCTCATTTTACCAGCAAGGCAATCTTTCACTGCCTCAAGGGTTGAATGGTGTCACGCGATTGGCTGCTTTTGTTCATCGGACTTCTAGTGGGTTGGAGGATCAAAAAAAATGGGGAATATCCCTTTTTCCCAATCCTGTAAAGGAGAAGCTTTATGTTAAATTTTCTGCTAATAAACCAGTGAATATCAAGATGCTAGACCTAACAGGAAAAGCAGTTATTGTACAACAATTACCCGCCCATCAGGCCCTGACGATGTTTGATGTTTCTTATTTGCCCAAAGGGCTTTATGTTGTCGAGATGGTATTTGAGGAAGGCGTGTTAAGGGAAAAAATTATGGTAGAATAATGAGGAGAAGAAAGATAAGCCACGGATTACACAGATTATCACGGATTTCCTTCTTCTATTTTTAATTCTCCATTCTCCTCCTCATCTTCCCGATTGCTTGATCAGGTCTTTCAGGGTTTCGTTGAACCCCTTTTCACCAGCTAAGGCCTCTAAATCGAGATGCATACGATATTGCCAGTAGTGCTTGGGGTTAGCAGGCACATTGATCCGTTCAACATGGGGATTTTCATTGCGCAAATCACCGTCGATCGCCAATAAATCTTGAAGTGGAAAGATGGCCCACATAGCTGGAGAGGCCAAGTGCTGTTCCAATACTTCCTGACAAACCCAAGGTTCGCAGTAGAAAGGCGCGTCTCCTGGATGTCCCAATATTTCATTGTAAAAGCGCTGAGTGACAGCCCTGTCCTCTTCCCACCAGCCACGGATCGTGGACATATCATGTGAGCTAGGGCTCACGACAGAGAGATAAGGCGCATCCGCTGGGTGGCCAAAATGACGGCCCGTTTCCTTGGGCATGCGCTGGATCTCAAGGCTCAACATGCCCAACTCTTCCATGACACCTGGCACGCAGTCGGGGACCATGCCCAGGTCTTCTCCACACACCAGCATACTGGTGGCAGTTGTGATTTCGGGGAGCTTGGTCATCGCTTCTGACCGCCAAAATTCCTCATGGCGGTGATAGAAATAGTCCAGATATAAGGCATTGAGTCGCTCGCGTGATCCTGGGTCGAGGTCTTTGAAGGAACTCGTTTGTTGAATAGAGATGCGGGGGTTAAAAGCCTGTCCATTGGAAAGCGGAGCTTCCAAAAGAAGTACATTTGTGATCAGTTCAAATAGCCCGCTTTTGAGTCGATAATGGATGTCCTTGGTTTCCTGACTTGCATCCTCTCCTAGTTTCAGGAGCTGCTCAACCTGGCGTTGGGTGGTGACATGGGATTTCAGGTGAAAGTGGCCGGGTTGGTATTCCTCCAAGAATTCTCCTTTCACCCATTCTGTCATTTCACCAAACAATCCTTCCAATAAGTGCTCCCGAATATACGGTCGGCACAGGCGGTCATAGTCAAACCAGCCCAGGCGCTGTTTGATCTCCTCGACACTGAGCGGCAAGGCAGGGTTAAAATGTCCTAACAGCCCGTCTATCGCATGGTAAGGGATTTCCCAAATCCGAAAAAAGCCCAGGATATGATCTATCCGATACGTGTCGAAGTAAGTCGCCATTTGGCTGAGTCGTGCCCGCCACCAGCTATAACCGTCTTTGGCCATTTCATGCCAATTATAGGTGGGGAATCCCCAATTTTGCCCTGCGACGGCAAAGGCGTCTGGCGGTGCGCCTGCCTGGGCATTCATATTGTAGAGGTGGGGAGCCACCCACGCGTCTACACTATAGCGATAGATACCGATGGGGATATCCCCTTTGAAAACAATGCCTTTGCTACGCGCATATTCAGCTACCTCAAGCAATTGGGTATGGAGGTGGTATTGGACAAATAAGTGAATGGCAAATTCATCGTAGGTGTCGTTTTCAGGAGAAACGAGCGACGAAATTCGCGCTTCATCATACAAGCTATCAGCTCCCCATTTGCTGAAGTCTGGGGTTTCATAGCGGTCGCGAAATGCACAGAATGCGGCATAAGGCAAGAGCCAATCCCTATTTTCTTGAATAAATTTTTGGAACGACTTATCTGCTAAAATCTCCTTTTGTTCTTGCGCATAATATAGTCGGATATAGCGCCATTTCGCTTGCATAACCGCTTCATGATCCACGACTGCCAATGCGTTGAGCCGTTTACGTTCGGCATCAAATTCCTTTTGAAGGGACTTGTCAGTCAATTTGCCCATTTGTTCCACATTCAAGAAAAGCGGATTCAGGGCAAAAACGGAAATGGCTGCATAAGGATAACAATCCTCCCAGGTATGGTTCGCCGTGGTATCGTTGATCGGTAAAATCTGGACGAGCTTCAGCTCTGTCTGTACGGCCCAGTCAATCAAAGCCCGAAGGTCATTGAACTCCCCCGTGCCCATCCCCTGCTGACTTCGCAGGGAAAAAACGGGAATGGCCACGCCCGTTCCCCGCCAATTCTCATTGGGATAGCGGAACTGCTCATCTGTATGCACATCTAGCAGGGCTTGCCCATTCAGAGAAATCGGCGACAGCACCCGGTCATCCCCCGCTTCCCACCCAATGACACGCTTTTCCGCTTTGTTGTACAGGGCATATTTATACGCGACAGGCGCTGATGGATCTTTGAGCTTGACATTCGCCGCAAAAAGAGGGTAGTCCTTTTCACTCATAACAACGGCCTTCTCTTCTGCCCAGTCGCCCAAAGCCGGGTCACTCCCCAGTACACACACCGTCTGGTCTGGTGCCAAGCGAGGTACAGCGATTTGAAATCGGTGATGTGGGGGTTTTGGGTGGCGCTGGGGCCCTTTTTTTCCATCACGACGCATCAGTACACCTGTAAAGGCCGAGCTAAACCAAGCGTTTTCAGGCTTGGCATTTTCACGCCAAGCGTCATTTAATCGAAGGGTTTCGTATTTGTCTGCTTTGACAGCAAATTGACGGTTAGCTCCCCATTCCCACAAAATTCGGCCATCAGGCTCTACCAGAACGTATTTATATGCCACAGAAAATGCCTTTTCACTGGGCAGGTCCACTGAGAGTTCCCATATCCCATCATTTTGATAATGCATCTCAGGCGCATCATCCACGTTCCATTGACCAAGTGCAAGGTGATTTCCGACAACTTTGAGGCGCTGGCCCCATTGTGTATGGTAATGTATTCGAAAGCAAACTAACATAGAGAGGGCGACTTGTAAAGTTGATACAAGGCCCAAAGTTAGGAAGAATTGAGGGAAAACGTAGGAACTAATTTTGAATGAAGGAATAGGAATTTTTGAATAAAAGAATGGGTTCCAGTCTTTTATCATTTCCAATAGTTCCATTTATTTTTCAGATTTCCCCTAACCCTTACGCTATAGACTCACAAAGCCCAATGCCTCCAGCGCTTCGATATCTTCTTCTTCCACAGTGAGGGTAAATACCTTTCCTGTAGGGCAATCACACGCCAGACACGTTATGATGTCCTGATCCCCATTAAACAGTAAGTCAGAAACATCAATAGACCGCTCGGCGAGGTAAGCACTCAGCAAAGCGACTTGCTTGTCATCATCCTGGTCATAACCCCAGGGATCATTGCACTGTGTCTGGTCATAGCGGAAGTCAAGCACAGGCAAGACGGGTTCTGTGTCCCCACAGCTCGTCAAGAAGGAAAAAGACAGAATTGTCACCAAGGCAAATAGGATCGTTTTCATAATGAGAAAAGGTTTTAATTGGTTTTGCCAAGAAGACGGGGGGATGGGGGCGGAACGCTGCCTGGTGAGGTGGGGCGCTGAGCAAGCGTGTTGGGGGGGCGGGGAAGTGTGTGGGGGAAACTCGTGTGGTTTTTAATTAGGAGTGGTTTGTATTATTTTCCGATATTGTGATAATAAGAAGTGAGAGGACGGGCAAATACAGCACCGTGATATTGAGTCCCATTACAGGCAGGATATAAATGTAAAATAAATAACAATGATCCCAGATTATCAATCAATAATGCTTCCTCTATTAAAGATTATTTCTGATGATAAGGTATATAGATTCAGAAACCTAATTGATGAATTGTCAACAGAGTTTCAATTAAGTGAAGATGAACAAAAGGAATTATTGCCTAGTGGACAACAACCCATTTTTGATAATAGAGTTGGTTGGGCAAACACTTACTTAAAGAAGGCTGGGTTGATAAAATCTGAAAAAAGGGGGTATCTCCAAATTACAGAATTAGGGCACAAAGTTCTTGCCGATAATCCTCCCAAAATCAATGTTAAGTTTTTAAGACAGTTTGAGAGTTTCAAAGAATTTGCTAAGGTTAAAAAGAATGGGACCACGAAAACAAGAGAAATCAAGGACATTATAGAAGAAGAACAAACTCCAGAAGAAATGCTGGAGTATGCACATCAAAAACTGACAAATGACTTGTCACAAGAATTAATCGAAACGATTAAAGGATGTTCACCAAGATTCTTTGAAAGATTAGTTATCGATTTGCTATTATCTATGGGATACGGAGGGTCTAGAGCGGATGCAGGAAAGGCAATAGGCAAATCTAATGATGGAGGAATAGATGGGATAATTAAAGAAGACAAGCTAGGGTTAGACATCATTTATGTCCAAGCGAAAAGATGGGAGAACACAGTTCCTACAAGAGAAGTAAGAGATTTTGCTGGAGCATTACTTGCAAAGAAAGCGAAAAAAGGCATCTTCATTACTACATCCGATTTTCCTAAAAGCGCAATCGAATTTGTGAGTCAAATTGAACCCAAATTGATATTGATTGATGGAGGTAGACTAGGTGAATTAATGATAGAGTTTGACGTGGGGGTATCACCTCAAACAATTTATAAAATTAAAAGAATTGATAGTGACTATTTCGAAGAATAAAAAGCAACATCATGGGAACTCTCCTTTTATCCTTACTTCTCACCGCAGCCCTCGTCTTTGTTGGTTTATATTTTTTGTATAAAAGACAAAATGCCAGTGTAAATCCCACAAGCAGGGCCTCCTATTGGCTCATTGCCATTATCGCCACGCCAACCATTTATGCAGGGGCTATATTTCTATGGTTTTTATCCACCTCCTCCTATGAGGCGAAAGTCTTTGACCAAGAGGCATGGGCAGCAAATCAAGAGACGAGGTACGAATATGTAGATGATCTGATAGCGGGGAAAAAGCTAATTGGTTTGACAAGTAGTGAATTGAAAAGTATGCTAGGGAAGGTAGACCACGAGGATGATTCTACCCTGACTTTTTACATCGGATATTCTCCCAAAAAATTCATGAACATGGCCCCTGACTGGCTAGTCGCCTATTTGAAGGATGGAGTGGTTCGGGAGGTTTTTGTAGAGGAATAAAAAAAGGCAGCCCGTTTCCAGACTACCTTTTCATTTTATCCTAAAAATAGGACTTCCTTAGGCAAGCTCAAAGCGATCAAGGTTCATCACCTTGTCCCATGCAGCGATAAAGTCCTGCACAAATCGCGCTTCGCCGTCATCACATCCATAGACTTCTGCGATTGCACGAAGCTCAGTGTTGGACCCAAAGATCAGGTCTACACGGGTGCCGAGCCACTTGAGATCACCAGTTTTACGGTCGCGCCCTTCAAATACACCTTCGGCGTCAGAAACCGCCTTCCATGTCGTACCGAAGTCCAGCAAATTCACGAAGAAGTCATTGGTGAGTTGTCCTGGACGCTTGGTGAAAACCCCATGCTGGGACTGCCCTGCGTTGGCGTTCAGCGCACGCATGCCGCCAACGAGTGCCGTCATTTCTGGTGCTGTTAGGGTCATCAGTTGTGCTTTATCCACCAGCATTTCTTCTGCCGAAAGGCTAAAGCGATGGTTCGCGTAGTTGCGGAAGCCATCAGCCGCTGGCTGAAGGATGTGGAAGGAATCTACATCCGTTTGTTCTTGAGAAGCATCTGTGCGACCTGGGGTGAAAGGAACGGTCACATCGTGACCCGCATCTTTGGCAGCTTGCTCAACGCCTGCACAGCCTCCAAGGACGATCAGGTCAGCGATGGAAACGCGCTTGTTACCAGATTGAGCGCCATTAAATTCGCTTTGAATGGCTTCCAGTTTTCCGAGTACTGTTGCCAGTTGTGCGGGATCATTTGCAGCCCAGTCTTTTTGTGGAGCTAGGCGAATGCGGCCACCATTGGCGCCGCCGCGCTTGTCAGAGCCACGGAAAGTGGAAGCTGATGCCCAAGCGGTAGCTACTAGCTCGGATATTGAGAGGCCAGAGGTCAGGATCTTGCCTTTGATGGCAGCGATGTCCTGATTGTCGATCAGGTCATGTGTATTCGCTGGGATAGGATCTTGCCAGAGGAGGTCTTCAGCAGGGACTTCTGGGCCCAGATAACGGGACTTGGGGCCCATATCGCGGTGGGTCAGTTTGAACCACGCACGCGCAAAAGCATCTGCAAATTCGTCTGGGTTTTCATAGAAGCGCCTGGAAATTTTCTCGTAAGTAGGGTCCATTTTAAGCGCCATGTCTGCCGTAGTCATCATGAGTGCTTGCGTCTTGGAAGCATCGTGTGCCGCAGGGGCCATTCTGGCAGCAGAAGCTTGCGTAGGGGTCCACTGATGAGCACCTGCAGGACTTTTGGTCAATTCCCACTCATAGCCAAACAGTACCTCAAAGTAGTCATTGTCCCACTGAGTGGGGTTAGGGGTCCATGCCCCTTCGATGCCACTCGTGATGGTGTGGTCTCCGCTGCCACTTTCATAGGTATTTCTCCACCCTAAACTTTGCTCTTCAATGGCTGCTCCAGCAGGTTCTCTCCCTACATATTTGTCAGGATCCGCAGCACCATGCGCTTTTCCAAAGGTATGCCCCCCTGCAACCAGTGCCACGGTCTCTTCATCATTCATCGCCATCCGACCAAAGGTTTCGCGAATATCGACCGCCGATTTTAGCGGATCGGGGTTGCCGTTAGGGCCTTCTGGATTTACATAAATCAAGCCCATCTGAACAGCTCCGAGGGGATTTTCGAGGTCGCGGTCGCCTGAATAGCGTTTATCTCCCAACCACTCTGTTTCTCCACCCCAATAGATATCTTCTTCTGGCTCCCAAACGTCCTCACGTCCACCCCCAAATCCAAAGGTCTCAAAGCCCATAGACTCAAGGGCAGCGTTGCCCGCCAAGATCATCAAATCAGCCCAAGACAGTTTCTTCCCATATTTCTGCTTGATAGGCCACAGCAACAAACGCGCCTTGTCGAGGTTGCCATTGTCTGGCCAGCTATTGAGCGGCGCAAAACGCTGGGTGCCTGAGGCTCCGCCTCCACGACCATCTGCGATGCGGTAAGTGCCCGCACTGTGCCACGCCATGCGAATGAAAAGTGGACCATAATGCCCATAGTCAGCAGGCCACCAGTCCTGAGAATCCGTCATCAAAGCATAGAGGTCTTGCTTCACAGCCGCCAAGTCAAGCGATTTGAATTCCTCGGCATAGTTAAAATCCTCATCCATGGGATTGGATAGGGAAGAGTGTTGACGTAGGATGTTTAGGTTTAACTGATTGGGCCACCAGTCACGGTTTGACGTGCCTCCTCCTGCACTGCGCTTTAGCTGTCCGCCCATGAATGGACATTTACCTGCTCCATTACCATTTGCTGATGCGTGTATACTTTCCTTGTTATCCATAAAAAAAGTTAGATTTTGGGTTAATTTCAAGCAAATATAAGCGGAAAATTCCCAAAATGTTTGGTGATTTTTGTGATTGGGGCTTTGATAAAGGGATAAGGCTAAATCACAAGGTTAAAAGGCATATTGATGCCCCAATTATTTAATAATAACCAGCCCCCTTTATTTCATAATTAAGAGTTTCCCCTAAAAGAATAGATTTCATGATTTCTAATTGCCCCCAAATATCTCTATCAGAACCGTAGGCAAAATCAACTCGGTGATCTGTAAAATTATCCGCTAATTCGTCTGCTAATCCATTGCCTATGATAACGAACTGTGCAATGTTCTTTGCGCTTTTTAAGTATTGGTATAACTCATCGATGAGTCCATGGGGATTAGGAGGTGTAACATTAACTATGTAGGGAAGTAAATTCAACTGTTGTGTCAACACAGGTAAGGTGTCACCCAGTTCCTCCCAACGATACCCGCTAGACCAAGATGCTGGTATTACAATAGAGGCTTGGAATCTTTCACATAATTGTATAAGGAAATGATAAAATTTCTCAAGCACACTATTCTCCATTTGGAGAAGTATTTCTAACTGAAGAAATATGACTTTAGCTGAATATTGCCTAAAGAAAGGATATTGCGCTTGGGTTAAGATTTGAAAGGCTTGTTCAAAATGTTTCCTTTCTAGGCGAATGGCCGTCTGTACAAATTTTTTTGGGAATTTTTTTTGGTAATCTGAAATAAAATCGTCGTCGATGATGACAAATTTTTCAATACTTGGATGATTATTCAAATACTGCTGGATTTCATTGGCCCTAGAATTGGGAAGTGGCAAAACGGGAGTAAAGTCAACTAAAAAAGTATCCAAATCATGAATACTCATTAGGGTTTTCATATCTTTTAAAGACTTACTTTTTCGCCAACTAGATGATAACACGATTTTCGCGCCCATCTCATTGCAGAGTAAATGAAGATAATTAATAGCAGGAAGCCACCAATCATAGTAAACTGCTCCAACATCATACTCATCCAATTGTAGAAAGTGAGAATCATTCTTTTCATTGGCTAAGCGTTTCATGAGACTCTTTCTGTCATGTTGGAATCGGAATTGGCTTCCAGTTTGCAAAACGCCGTCAATATCTAGGAAAATTACTGTTTTCATCATAAAAGGAGTTTACATCTCTGCTAGGAGTTAGCAGTTTTTAATTTTCTACCCTAAACCCAATTTCCAACTTGCCAGCCTCGTTCTCGTCCCCCATCGCCTGATCAAACAGGCGCGCTGTCGTATTGCCTGCCAGGTCCTCTAGCAGGGGATCGATGTAAAGGAGGTAATCTCCTTGAATCCAGGGGCTTTCTGGAGAAAAGTTCCAGCTTTTTCCATCCTCAGTGACTTCAATTGTCCCATTGATCACCTCTTCTTTGTATATCACCATGAGCATGCGTTGGAGCAAGGCGTGATCCAGAGATTCGTCAAATTGCACATGCAATGCTTCCTGCGTGCCTGCTGAAGGTGGGGTAATATGCCAAGCAGTTGGCTGAATACGCTCGCGGTCATCCGCCCACACCCAAAAGCATTTTTGGTAGGACTGGGCGAGTGCTCGCCCCAGGGCGTCATGCCACGTCGAGGCGATCTCCAGGCAATAGCGATTGCCTGGGGTGAGGATAGGGCCCGCTCCTTCTCGGAAAGCAAGCCCTTGCTTGATGCGGCCAGGATGAAGGAGTAGGGTCATCCGCTGCCCTGCTGAATCCCAGAGAGCGGGTTTCATTTCCACAAATGCCTGGGATACCTCCTGTCCTTCACTATCCACCAACCGAACAGACTGATAGCCTTGAGAGCGATTCATCGCGGCTGAAAAATGGAGATAAAATTTCAGCAGATTGGCAGGAAGGGTATCTGATGTGGGGTAAATGTGGGTTAAAGTCGTAGGGGCTTTTTTTTGTGAAGGGAGTTCAAAAGTGTATGTAAGGTTTTGAGGACCTGATACAGGACAGCCGAGAAGGGCAGTCAGGGTGTCTATTTGTACAAGGGTAAAATAGGGTTGTGCGGCCATCCACGCAAACTGCGGGGTGAAAGTAAAGGCATTGCCCACTCGCTCGTATTCTCCAAGGATGGGATAGGCTTGGAGCTCAACTTCAGGCAGGCTATCGCCTACATACACCTTCCAGACCCGCTTCCAAGCGGCTTCCGTCAACGGACCGGCTGTCAGCCGATCTTGGAGGCAAGCAGACAAGCCCTGAAGCGTGAGCTTCCCCGATTGGGAATCAAAGGTGATTGTGGGAGCAGATGCAGTAATCCCCTTTTGCCCATTACACCCAGCCAAGAGCACAATGACACCCCATATCAGCCCATAACAAAGCCCAATTCTTGCCATTCTATCATGTTATCATCCACTCATTCTCTCATTGGCCTACAGCCAACGAATAGAAATAGGGTCCAATTTAAGGCGACCGTTGGGACCTCGACGGAGAGTAAGGACATATCGTTCGTCAAAAACCGCCATTTGGTACACTACTCCACCTGTAAGGGGGATATAAGGCACGCCTGTCATGGTGCTAGACTTTTCTGCTAATCCTTCGACTTGTTTCGGAATATCTTCTATCTCGATATGCATCATCGTCCGGTTGCTGTTGGAGATGATGAGGACATCTTTGTCATTTTTATGGATGATGACCATATCTGTGGGATAATTGCCCGATCCCAATTCCGCGACAGTCTTGCCCATGATGTGGGAACCACTTTCGATGTCACTAGTAGGGAAGGTAACTAGGGGCGTACACAGGTAAGCCGCGATCAAGTGTGGCTGTCCTGCCAAGTGATAAGGCACAAAAGCCCGTACAGGAGACTTGGTCTCATACTTGCCATGCGCACCATGAAAAATTTCCAGGCTGGTAGATACAGACACCTCGCCTAGTGGATAGTCAAGCACATACATGGTAGAAGCAAATTCTTCATTGGAAAGCCCCGAAACATAGAGTCTATTTTCATGAAAAGCCATTGCAGTAATAGCATCTACACGGGGGTTGACTCCTTTTTTCCATGCATGTTTCTTATCTGAAGAAATGGGATTGGGCAATTCAGCGATGGTGTAGCTTACGTTTTTGAGAGAATATTCAGAGATTTCTCCTTCAGGTGTCACCTTGAGGAGGACTTTGGCATCTACCAGGTCATTGGGTGTGTAGAACTCAGACCCCCATTTTTCTCCCTCACGAGAAACGGCAATATACGTATCCTTGGAGATGGGATGGACCACCATGTCATGAATCATAATTGATGCTGGTTTGGTTCCTAACAAAGCGGCAATTTTGGCATCAATATCCTTAATGGCAGGAGAACCATCTCCTTCATATGGAGGTTCTGCGAACATCTCGATAGCGATGACTTTTGCGGAACGAGAATCACCAATAAAGAGGACTCCTTCAGGAGAAAAATGCATCGCACTGATGGATTTGATGCCAGGGTTGCCTGTCATCATGTGAGGACTAGGCGCCTCACGCATGGACAAAAGGAATAAGCCTGCCACAAAGGCTCCCAATAGGGTAAGGTAAGGAATTGCTTTTTTCATCCTGCTAATTTCGGTTTTTTTTGGCAAAATTCACCAATTTTGCAGCCTACCAATTTATGTAAATGCTATTTGATTATTCCCTCAAAACACGGACCCACGAAGAACTACAGCAAGTGTGGGACATCGCCCGCAAAAAATGGGTCGCCCTGACGCCAGAAGAACTGATTCGCCAATTGCTCCTTCACCACCTTGTGGAGGGCAAGGGGGTTGCTGTAGGCCGTATCGCTGTAGAGCGTGAAATCAACTATTATGACTTGAAAAAGCGTTTTGACCTGATGGTCTTCGACCAGAATGGCTTGCCATTCCTGCTGTGTGAATGCAAACGCCCAGATGTAAAGCTGTCTCAGGATGCATTGTATCAATTAGCCCGCTACAATGATACCTTACAAGCGCCCCACTTATTGCTCACCAATGGCCATGGCCTGCTGTTTTTCTCCCTGAGGACCGATGGACACTATGAGTTTCAGGAGTCGGGATGGTATGAAGAATAGGGAAAATGCGTACTTTTGCGCCTTCAATCGCAAAAACGTAAACCGTATTCCCTGATGAATCCCCAACAAACGATAGAAGCAGCTTGGGAGGACCGTTCTCTTTTAGAACAGCCTTCTGTGCAAGCTGTAATACGCGGCATTATCGACCAGCTCGATAGCGGAGAGTTCCGTTGTGCCGAACCCGTCGCAGATGGCTGGCAAGTCAATGACTGGGTCAAGAAAGCTGTGATCCTGTATTTTCCCATTCAGCGCATGGAGGTCTTTGAACTAGGCCCTTATGAATACCATGACAAAATTCCGCTCAAACGCGATTACAAAACGAAAGGTGTACGTGTCGTACCGCCAGCTACGGCCCGCCATGGCGCCTATTTGGCTCCAGGCACCATTATGATGCCTTCTTATGTGAACCTGGGTGCCTATGTAGATAGCGGTACAATGGTGGACACGTGGGCTACTGTGGGATCTTGTGCCCAAATAGGGAAAAATGTACACTTGAGTGGTGGTGTTGGGATAGGAGGGGTGCTTGAACCTGTTCAGGCCGCACCCGTCATCATCGAGGATGATGCCTTTATCGGGAGCCGGTGTATCGTCGTCGAAGGCGTACGTGTAGGCAGAGAAGCAGTATTGGGGGCAAATGTTGTCTTAACTGCTTCTTCTCGCATCATCGATGTGTCAGGGCCAGAACCCATAACACACAGAGGCTATGTGCCTCCTCAGTCAGTGGTGATTCCAGGTACCATTCCCAAAGCATTTCCTGCAGGCACCTACCAAGTCCCTTGCGCTTTGATCATCGGGAAGCGGAAGGCCTCTACGAATAAAAAGACTTCTCTGAATGATGCTTTGCGCGAATTTAGCGTGAGTGTGTAAGCAGAACAGTTCTAATGTTCAGGGTTTAAAGTTCGAGGGAACTACTTTGAACGTCTTGAACGATTTGAACCCTGATCTCTAAACCCTGAACTTCTTCCCCTGATGGCTGATATTTCTCTTCAACAAATTGCAGAATCTATCATTTTTGCAGCGGATCAGCCGATCCCTGCTGCTTCAATTTTGAATGCATTGAACCCAGAAGTGGTCAAAAGTGAGCAATCGACAACTGATTCTGAACCCGCAGAAGAAGCCGAAAGTGATAAAGCCCCGATCGTATCTGCTGAAGAATTGCAAGAAGCATTAGATAAGTTGTTGACCAAATACGCTGATGAACGCTATCCATTTGAAGTGCGGAAGGTCGCCAAAGGCTATCAATTTTATACCAAAAACGACTACTATCCCTACGTGAAGCAAGCGGGGCTATTACGCAATCAAAAGCGGTTGACTCGTACTGCCATGGAGACCCTAGCCATTGTGGCGTATCGCCAGCCCGTGACGAAGGCTGAGATGGAATTTATTCGAGGGGTCAATTGTGATTATGCGATTCAGAAGTTATTGGAGAAAAAATTAGTAGAAATATCGGGTCGCGCAGATACAGTAGGCAAGCCCTTACTCTATAGTACAAGCGCTTTTTTTATGGAATACTTTGGGATCAATGGGCCTGATGATTTGCCTAAACTCAAAGAATTTGAAGAGATGATGGAAGATCATATGGACGAATTTATGCGTCACCAAACAGAGCCTACTCCTACCGCTGAAGCAGGTAGCGTTGAAGAAACATCGGAACTCCCGAAGGAGTCAGCAAATGACCAATAGGAATTATTAATTAATAATCGATCAATTAATAATTCCCCCTTTACCATGAAGAAGAAACCAAATAAAAAAAGTCCTTTTTGGACAGACGCGAAAAAGCCCAAACGGCCACGCAAACCTAAGCCTACCTTTGAAGCACCTGCTAAAAAGGGTGGCAAAGGCAAAAAAGAGCCAGAAAGTGGCCCATCTTCTCTTCCCAATGAACGAGAAGAAGTACGCCTCAATCGATTTATCGCACAATCTGGCGTATGTTCTCGACGGGAAGCTGATGCCTTGATCGCTGCAGGAAAAATCAAGGTAAACGGCAAGGTTGTCACAGAATTGGGGATGAAAGTCCTCCCTATTCGAGACACCGTAATATATAATGGCAAGTCTTTGCGCGCCGAGAACTTTGTCTATATCCTGTACAATAAGCCTAAGAACGTCATCTCTACTACTTCTGACCCAGAGGGTCGGAAGACAGTTATTGATTCCATAGAGCTCGCGACCAGGGCACGGGTATTCCCGGTAGGTCGCCTCGACCGAAATACCACAGGTTTATTGTTGCTAACGAATGATGGAAAACTCGCCAAAAAGCTTACTCATCCTTCTCACAACATTCGGAAGTTGTATCATGTGCGATTGCATAAAGATGTTACCGAAGAGGATTTGGGTAAATTGCGCCAAGGAATAGAGCTGGAAGATGGGCTAGCCAAGGCAGACAAAGTCGACTTTGTGCGAGACGGGAATCCCAATGAGGTAGGAATAGAAATTCACATAGGGAGAAATCGCATTGTGAGACGCATGTTTGAGGCATTAGGCTATTCGGTGGAGACCCTTGACCGTGTCATGATTGCACACCTCACCAAACGAAAACTTTCTCGTGGCCGCTGGCGCGAACTTACAGATAAAGAAGTTTCCTTCTTAAAGATGATGTAATCTACGCTACATTTTGATGTAGGGGGTCTCAGAATTCTGATACAATTTTGGAACAACGATTACATGAGATGAAACATGTGTACTGGGCGAGCGCAAAGGCCACTTTTTGGGGCTTATCTTTTGCGTTTACGAATCAAATCCATAGATTTGGCGTGCGTCATTCTCTACATATCGCAATTATTAACAAATATTTAACTTAACTAACATGGCCGACTCGAAACAGACTACTCAAAAAGGCTCAGCTGAACCGCAGATAAAAGCAGCAAGCCCTTTTAAATCTTGGTTCCCCGTTATTGTTATTATTCTTTCTTTTATCCTTTGTCAATTTGTTTATCACAAAATTTTTGGATCTCCAGACAACTTTGAAGGAGGAGATGAGGCATATGCTGCCTATACAGCTTGGGAAGAAGGAGGTAAAGTAGGAGAAGAACCTGCACACTGGACAGAAGGGCACCCTAAGCCAGAAGGTACCGAGTTTATGATGGGTATCGTGCACAAAGGAGGATTTGTAATTCCTATCGCGATGACCTTGATGCTTGTATTGTGGGTCTTTGTCGTAGAGCGTGCGATTACAATCTTTGCTGCCAAAGGAAAAGGAAACATTGATGTGTTTGTGAAAAAGGTGCGGCGCTTGCTTTCCCGAGGGGACGTCGACGGTGCCGTGGTAGAGTGTGACAAGCACCAAGGTTCTGTTGGAACAGTAATCAAGGCAGGCCTTCGCAAGTACAAAGAAATGGTAGCTGAGCCTAACTTGGCTAAAGAAGCTAAGAAAGGAGCTATCCAAGCAGAAATCGAAGAAGCGACTATGTTGGAGCTGCCTATGCTCGATCGCAACCTTTCTATCCTCTCTACTTTGGCATCTCTTGGTACACTAGTAGGACTGATTGGAACGGTACTTGGTATGATTCGCGCCTTTGCTGCCCTCGGTACTGGTGGTGCACCTAACGCTGCAGAACTTTCTGTAGGTATCTCGGAAGCACTCGTAAATACAGCACTCGGTATTACGACTTCTGCACTGGCGGTTATTTTCTATAACCTCTATACTACGCAGATCGATGGTATGACTTACAGCATGGACGAAGCCGGTTATAGCATCGTTCAGACGTTTGACGTTCGTAACTAAGCGAAGTTTTGTGGAATCTATTCCACTTTTCGCTCTTGTAGGTAACCTATTCGTCAAACCTCGAAAATCTGTAAGCAATGGCTAAAAAACCAAAAAGAGGGGTACCCTCTATAGATATGACGGCAATGGTGGATGTAGCATTTTTGCTACTCGCCTTCTTTATCCTTACCACTACCAACTTCCGAGAAGAAGCTAATGTAGAGGTGGATATGCCTTCCTCTTCCTCTATTAAGGAAGTTCCTCCTGAAGGCATGATGACAGTATATGTATCTGATTCCGGAAATGTATATGTAGGCTATTCTGACATTGATACCCGAATCGGTGTATTGGGACGTGTAATAGAAGCACGTCAGCTTGGCGGAGTCCTCACAGAAGAAGGACAGAACATGTTTTCTTCTAGCGAGAACTTCGGTGTTCCTTTCCAAGATCTTATGAACTGGCTCAACATGCCAGATGAGGACAGAGAAGGGTTTAAGCAAACGGGAATTCCATTTCAGGATGATTCATTGGGAGGAGAAAATGAGTTGAAATTCTGGGTAGGAGAAGGTCGCAGGACCGACCCTGGGATGAATTTCGCGATCCGCGGGGATGCTGGAGCTCCCTATCAAGTGGTCCGTCAGGTGATTTCCACCTTACAAGACTACAATATCAACCGGATGAGCCTTGTCACCAATATGGAAGAGCCCCCTGCAGACGGGGCTGGATTGTAGCGTCTGGCGTAGCGTCAAGAAATTATTTCACCTTTTTTTTGTATATTTTGTGGAATAATTCGCTGACGATACTCTCTTAACCGTAAGACGCCTTTTGAAAAGAGTAATTGCTTGATTTTACAGTGGCTGATTGTGGCCATTTAACCTAAAAAAACATGGCAGATATAGATACTGGTGGAGGCGGTGGTCGCGGTAAGAAGGGCGGTAGTAAGACTAAAAAGAAATCCACAAAGGTCGATATGACCGCAATGGTGGATGTAGCCTTCCTCCTCCTTACTTTCTTTGTACTGACCGCAGTGATTCAGGACTATTCATTTATGTACCTGACCATGCCACCAAAAGCAGAAGATGTCCCTGAAGAGGACAAAAAGGTAGATGTGGATGAAGAAAAAGTGGTAACTATTGTCCTCAATGAGGAAAACAAGATCACATGGTATTGGAAAATCACCAACCCTGAGATTAACGAAACCACTTTTGATCCAACAAATGGAATCCGTAAAGTGATCCTTGATCACCTCAAGCGTTATCCAGACCTGTGTCGTGATCAGAAGCGGGAATTTGGCCAGCAACAGCCAGGTTGCTGGGATCCTATCTTCATCATTAAACCTCGATACAATAGCAACTATGGATCGCTGGTGGACTTACTAGATGAAATGCAAATTACAGAGTCGCCCAAATTCGCTATTGATAAGTTTACGGAGCAGGATTCCTTGCTGATCATCGGCGAATTAGAAGTCGAAGAAGTAATAGAATAATAAAAATTAAGACCTGTGTACTTCAAATTTGTCGTACGCTTAATGTTAAAATCGTTATGGCTCAAATTATTAAAGCCGATCTAGATGAAATGGTATTTGAGGATCGCGAACGCCGATATGGTGCCTATAAGCTCAGAAAGAGCTATCTGAAGCACTTATTTATTGGCTTTGGCGTGATCTCTCTGATATTTCTTCTGGGGTCAATCTTGCCTACCTTAGCACTTGGTGGTGCCGAGTCAGAAGAACGAAGAGAGATCTCTCATGAGATCAATCTTGCCGATCTTCCAGAACCACCACCCCTAGAGGAAGATGTACCTCCTCCTCCTCCGCCAGTGAAGGTACCTCCACCAAAACTGAAAACCATTGCATTTAAAATTCCTGAACCGAAACCCAAAGAGGAGATCGTAGAGGAAGAAGAAATCATCGAAATGGACTCGCTCCTCGAAGCACCCAATATTGGGTTGGAAAACCAGGATGGTGCTGACGAAGGTTTCATTGACATTCCGGATGAAGGAGATGGGGATGTTCCTGAGGTCATCGTAGAAGAAGAGCCAGATATAAATGCATTCATTTTTGATGCTGAGGAGCCTAAGCCGCTCAACTTGGATGATATCAAGAAGCTGGTTGGGTATCCTGACATTGCAAAAGATGCAGGGATTCAGGGAAGTGTGGTTGTGCGTGTGCTTGTGGACAAAAATGGTCGCTATAAAAAGCATAAAATCATCAAGAAAGTACACCCAATCTTGGCAGATGCAGTTGAAAAAAATGTGAATAAACTGAAGTTCACGCCTGCTGTTCAAGGTGGAAAACCGATTCCTTTCTGGGTGAATATTCCGTTCAAATTCAAACTACTTGAATAGGAGAATCGCCATTTAAAAATAAAAAAGGCCCCAATTGGGGCCTTTTTTATTTTCCCCCAGAAAAAACGCAACAGAATTAACTTTCTACTCGTCCTCCAGTTGGAATAGAAAAATCCGCTATCTTTGCACTATGAGACACCTACGTTATTTCTTTTTTGTTTCGTTCCTCCTGCTTCCTTTTGTGATGCAAGGGCAGCAAGTCTATCAGCTCTCAGGCCTGATCATAAGTGAAGCAGGTCAGCAGCCCATTCCCTATGTGACTGTCCAAGTCAATAACTCGCGTAGGGGAACCCTCAGCAATGACGAAGGCTTCTATAGCATTCCCGTAAGTGAATTTGATACGATCTACTTTTCACATGTAGGGTATTTTAGAAATTCTTTTGTCGTTGCAGACTATCTCAAAAATTATCCCCGAGACAATGCGACCTACCTCTACGCGATTCACTATCTATTGGAAGATACGTTGACGCTTCCTGAAGTGACAATTTTCCCATATGATACCCCAGAAGAACTCAAAACGGCTATCCTCAATATGGATGCACAAGGCACCCCTGATGCCATTGCCAGAGCCAATCTAAGCCCACAGGTAATCGATGCGATTATCCAGACGCTTCCTGTGGATGGGGAAGAGCGCTTGATGGTAGGCCGCCAGATGTATTATGATTATTACCAAAATCGCCAAATCCTCCAGACTGCTGGCCTAGATCCGATAGCAGCGATGCGACTCCTGCAATATATCGCAGAGAAGACGAGGCGAAAAAAGGATAAAGACCTTAATTATTGGGAGGATTGAGCAGATAAAACTCAAGCTCAAATTCAAGTTCAAGCGCAAGTTACTTTTTGATCTTGAGGTTGAATTTGTGTTTGAACTTCTCTTTAATGCAACTCCCTTTTCCAGAAAGGAAAAGTACTTTCAGGCTCCACGCCTGTGATTTCGGAAAAATGCCGAGCATCAGACACATTGTCTCTGAAAAGCAATTGGTATTGATCGTAAGATAAAATCCCCGGCAGCAACGGTGCGACAAAGTATTTGACAGACGGCGTCACTACAGGGCGCGGCACCTCTACAAAATTCATTTTCTGACCATTGGCAGCTATTTTGAGCAATTCCTTAAAGGAAATGGCATCTGGACCTGCCACTTCAAGAATTTTTTGATCAGGAAAACGCTGGCAGCAAGCAAGTATCAAAGCACACAAATCACTTATCATGATGGGCTGAATACACGTTTCCAAAAACCCCTTGGGGGTTGGGAGATAGCCCAACGATGCGCTCCCAATAGCGTGCAATAGCCTTAATTTTTGGACCAACATGGTATTGGGTGTGCAAACTATAGAAGGCCTGATGATACAGGCCCTGCCAGATGTGAGGAGTACTCTGTCTGCCTCCGCTTTGGTAGCTAAAAAGCGAATATCTGCATGCTTGCCTGCCCCTAAGGCCGAAACCTGAAGGATATAGGGATTTCCTATTGTAGGTGAGTTGGTCAGAATTTTTTGGGCAAGGCCTAAGTGAATATGCTCAAAGGAAGTATCACGGGTCTCTCGAATTTGCCCGATACAATTGATAAGAACATCCACCTTTCCCAAATTTTTCCAATCATCATGGAATGGATTAAATATCAACAGCCCTTCCTCAATTTTTGCGCCTCCATTTGAAAGACTGCTCCCACGGGTAGTGCCTACCACATGGGCCATCGGCAATGTTTGTCGAAGCATTTGGAAGAAGGCATGACCTAATTGGCCATTTGCACCCAATATGACGATGTTCATTGCCAAAGGATTTCCTTTTTGGGGTTCGAAACCATCGGAGCTATTGCTTGATAGGTTTGTTTGTTTCTGGGAGGTAGCCAGGTATAATGAATGACTTCAGGGACACGGAATACCCCTTCTAGGTGTGCAGTCTTAAAGAAACTTGTTTTGAAGTCTGTACAATGGACTTCCTCTAAGGGCCATTTCTCCCGGACAATCTGCGTACATCGGACTTCTCCATTATGTACAGATAGTGCACTATCAATAGCCCCAATAGTCTGCTTGAGTTGACTATGTGGCTCAGGTACAGGGCGATCAAGATCTAAGGTATAGCTAAGGATTTGGCTACGGCGCCGAAAATCAAGGTTCAATTTGTGGTTAAATATTTCTGCCATGGCAAGTCGGTAATCCGTCAACATACTTCCTCCTAGGGCCATCAATGGCCTATTAGTAAAGCTTTGAAGGAAAAAAATGTTACGGTCAATGCCAAATGCGTGGTCTGTTTCATTTACTAGCAACCGAAACCCGATATGCTGATAATTAAACTGGAACAACTTCCCACTAAATGTCGGACGCATATTGCGCAATTTAACATTGACCATACTGATCATTGCTCGGCCATCAAATTCTCGTACCTCTATGCCTTCAGGAAGATTGTCCTTCACTTCATCTGGGTCAACGCTAAAGTTTACCAGCACAATATCGTGAAGCTCGCCCTTATAAGTGATGGGAATATTTTTGAGTAATGACATACTTCAGGGGTTAGGGGATTAGGTGAAAAATGGAGAACCAGGCGGTAGCTGTTGAGAGCAAGTTAGTGATCCAAAAGGAGGTCCATTTTCTAGACAAATTGAGCTTTTTCAAAGCCCTTACATGCATCATGAGCATCACTGAAAAGCTGCAAGCAACTGAAAAGAGGGGAATCCACGCCGCTGACCATTTAAAGTATACAAATCCAAGCGATGCTGGGAGTAGGAGGAGTACACCCCAGGTCATGATTGGGCCCAAGGCATAAGCATATTCACGCCAATGATCGAGTTTTACCCGAGCAAGAAGTAACTGAAGTGCCCAGCCACTTCCAGCGATGAGGAGCATTTGGAAAGCACCATCAAGCGGAGATAAGCCAGGCACCAATGGACTCATCGCAAAACCAAAGTAGGCGGTAATAGCAATGGCTATTGAGAGGTGAAATGCAAAGCGAATCATTAGGCTTGAGGGTTCATTTCCGTTTGAGGAGCTGCTTCTGTTTCCTCTCTAATACTTTCAGGCCCATTTGTCATCAAATCATTATAAGCAAAATTGGCCATCACCATTGCTGCTATTTGAAACAAAATCCCTATATAAAGCTGCCAAGGGCTGTTATTGGCCATTCCAATGATAATGGTGACAAAGATCAAGATCATGTTAAAAACAATGGTTCCTAACCAGGTCTTCCGAGCATCCTCCGCTGTAGCACGATCGCGATAGATCCGCCAGTAACGAACAAATAACATCGTCCCAGGGATGTAACCAGCAAGAATGAAGGGAATCGTAACGATTAACATGCAACCATAGGCGCCAATGATGGTACCAATGATAAAAGTGGGAATATTGGCCACTCCAAAGACAAATCCGATCAATCGGTTCAAGGAGGTTGTCTTTTCAGTAGGAAGGCCTTGGCGGAAGTTGTTAAGTGCTGTCATGATGCAGTTAAGTTAGTTGATGATCAAACACACTCAAATGTACGACTTATTTTTCAGATAGTTCATTATTTTCAGTAAAAAATGAAAGTTTATCTATAAAAGGATGCCCTGCCGAAGAATTCTACAGCAGGGCATGAAGGGTTATGAATTGACTTTTTCTTTCTTAAAGAGCTTTAAGAGGGTGTTGGCAAACCAGTTCTGGTCGGCTTTGACGAGGAGATCGAGAAAGGCATCTGCCTGGCCGACAATCGTATCCAGATTTTCGACGGAAGCAATAAATGACTGAACTTCTGGATTTTCATCCTTGCCTTCTACGTCGCGAACTTCTGCAAGCATTTGTAAAACAGGCGCGATCTCACGCTTCCTCCGTTCCACAATTACCTGCATAGCTACACGCCAGATGTCTTTTTCGGCGACAAAGTACTCTCTTCGCTCACCTGATTTGTGTTCTTTCCTCACTAGTCCCCAGTCGATCAGCGCCCGCAAATTCATATTGGCGTTGCCTCTTGAAATGCTCAACATGGCCATCACTTCTTCCGAACTCAGCGGTTCTGGAGCGACCAATAGCAGCGCATGTATTTGCGCCATCGTCCGATTGATTCCCCAGTTAGAGCCTAGCGCACCCCATGACTGGATGAACCGCTCTTTAGCTTCGTCTAACTTCATTATAATAATTGATAATAAGTGAAATTCAGAACTAATTGAAAGTTCTAGTTACTAAGTTAATAATTTTAACAACGGCTAAAAGAAAAAATTGGTTAAAGAAATGCAAAAAAATGCTGTAGCTTTAACAAAAGGTGCTGTAGCAGGTTCTTTTTAGTGCGTTCAAACACTTCCACAGCAAAGCTGTCATTTTGAACGAAGTGAAAAATCTTACTATCTTCTTATAGTCAAATAGTAAGATCCTTCGCGAACTCAGGATAACAGGTAAACTGTTGTGACCATAGTAATTGCCCCCAAGTTGACCTGTCAACCTATTTCAGGCGCGAACAAACCATAAACGTAGAACCTAAAACTTAAAACGTCTTATCCATGAAGGGTTATCGATTTACCAAATATGTGCCAGGAGAAGAGAGCAATGATCCTTTTGAACGGTTGTTGAAGATATTTCTGGATTTGCTTACCTATACTTCGGGAGATGTGGCAGAGGCATTGAGTTGGATGAATCCACTCGATCGTGAATATAGCTTGACGGACGATGAGTACGGGATGGGAGACTTTATTGAAGACCTCAAGAAAAAAGGCTATATCGAAGATGATACGGATGGAAATGGCGGCACCTTTCAGCTGACTGCCAAGACAGAACAAAGCATTCGCCAGCGTTCATTGGAAGAGATTTTTGGGAAGCTGAAACGGTCTGGTAGAGGTAATCATAGCACGGCCTATGCAGGACAGGGAGATGAGCCACTGACTGAGCTACGTCAGTTTCATTTTGGCGATTCAGTAGAAAATATTGCTGTCACAGAATCTTTTCGCAATGCGCAGATCAATCACGGCATTGACGATTTCATGCTCACGGAAAGTGACCTTAATGTAAGGGAGAAGGAGCATAAGACCAGTTGTGCGACAGTTTTGATGATTGACATTTCTCACTCCATGATTTTGTATGGAGAAGATCGTATCACCCCTGCAAAAAAGGTCGCTATGGCCCTTTCAGAACTGATCATGCGCAAGTATCCCAAGGACTTTCTGGACATCATTGTCTTTGGAAATGATGCATGGCAGATTCAGGTGAAAGACCTCCCCTACTTGCAAGTAGGCCCTTACCATACGAATACAGTAGCAGGGGTAGAACTCGCGATGGACCTCTTACGCCGTCGCAAGACCGCAAATAAGCAGATCTTTATGATCACAGATGGAAAACCGACGTGCATCCATGAGGCTGGGGCTTATTACAAAAATAGCTTTGGACTAGATCGAAAGATTCTGAATAAGACGCTGAATCTGGCTGCTCAATGCCGCAGACTCAAAATTCCCATCACGACTTTTATGATTGCAAAAGATAGTTGGTTAGTAGAGTTTGTACAGGAATTTACCCGAGTCAATAATGGCCGCGCGTTTTACACTAGTTTGCAAGGCCTAGGAGAATATATCTTTGAGGATTATATCCGAAATCGCCGGAAAAGGACACGTTGAGCTTTCCACACCTTTCCCAATAATTCACACGGCTGAAAAATGCCCTTTTACGCCTATTCGTTCCTTACGGACAATTGGTGCCAGACTACGTATTTTTGATAAAATAACTCACTTATCCGGGATCTCTCATTTATTTCAATAATACGTTTATGAAAAACCACTACCTACCGTATATCGCCCTTCTACTATTTGTCTCTCTCTTTATACAGAGTGACCTAAAAGCTCAATTTCCTGGTTCCGCAAATACCTACGCAGGTCCAGTGACCCTTCCCGAAGATCCATATAAAGTGCAGGTAGCATTGGTCTTGGATGCAAGTGGGAGCATGAAATCTATGCTAGCGCAGGCACAATCAGAGCTTTGGTATATGGTCAATGAGATTCTCATGGCCTATGAGGGCTATGCGCCTCCACAGGTTGAGCTAGCGCTCATGGAGTATGGTCGCCGTCGAGCGGGTAAGCGAAATGATTATGTACGGGTCATCACTCCTTTCACAGCGGACCTGGACTGGGTCGCAGATCAACTCTATAGCATGCGCACAGGTGGCCGCAAAGAATATGCAGGAGCTGCTATCCAACATGCCACTAGGCGCATGGGTTGGAGTGCCAATCCCAGGGACTTAAAGTTCTTGTTTATTGTTGGGAATGAGTCTTTTGCCCAAGGGAGAATCAAATATAGGACAGCTATTTCACAAGCAGTAGCTCAAGGTATCACTGTGAGTACCATCTTTGCAGGTGATTATCAAAAAGGTATCCGCCTGAAGTGGCAAAAAGCGGCAAGATTGGGTCTGGGGCAATATTTTAGTTTGGGAAATGGGCCTTTGCCACGCTACCAACCATCTCCTTATGATAGCCGCCTCGCGGAACTGGATAGGCTATATAACCAAACGTACATCCCTTATGGAGCTTATGGGGTAGACTGTTGGGACCGCTACAACCGCCTCGATAATTATGCTTATGGCTATGGAAATCCTTATATCAGAACTTATGTAAAATGTGCACCCACCTATGTCAATCCCCGTTGGGACCTGGTTGACGCTATTGACTGTGGTTATGTGAGATTGAGCGATGTAGACAGGAGTCAACTGCCAAGAAACCTACGTAACCTTACGCCGAAGGAATTGGAAGATCGAGTCAAGGAACTGAGCGAGCAGCGAAAATCGATCAAGCGCGAAGTTCATGCAATCCGCACCAGAAATACTGGCAACAGTCAAATAACAGGCAATAACTCGTCCATCGGACGTCCTCCAATTAGGCAAAAGCACTTTAATGAAATCATCGGGAAAGTAGTATCAGGGAAAGTAAATCAGGCCATTGATAACGGAACAATTCCTAAACCTCCAGTAGAAGATAAACAGGGACAGATTCCTGACCCTAAGCATGTTCCAACCTTAGGCGATAGGGAAAAAGAAGAGAAAGCCCGTCAGATACGGATGGCTGAAGAACAGGAAGAGAAGGCACGTCAAGTACGTATTGCTCAGGAGCAAGAAGAGAAAGCCCGTCAGATACGAATTGCTGAAGAGCAAGAAGAGAAGGCGCGTCAAGTACGTATCGCTCAAGAACAAGAAGAAAAGACTCGCCAAATCCGTATGGCCGAAGAGCAGGAAGAGAAAGCCCGTCAAGTACGCATCGCTCAAGAACAAGAAGAAAGGGCCCGTCAGATACGGATGGCTGAAGAACGTGAAGAAAAAGCTCGACAGGAGCGCATCGCTCAAGAACAAGAGGAAAAAGCCCGCCAGATTCGTATAGCCGAAGAACAGGAAGAGAAAGTGCGACAGGAGCGCATCGCCCAAGAGCGCGAAGAACGCGCTCGTCAGGAGCGTATTGCTCAAGAGCGCGAAGAACGCGCTCGTCAGGAGCGTATCGCTCAAGAGCGCGAAGAACGTGCTCGTCAGACACGTATCGCTCAAGAACGCGAAGAGCGTGCCCGCCAAGCGAGAGTCGCCCAAGAGCGCGAAGAGCGTGCCCGTCAGGCACGTATCGCTCAAGAACGCGAAGAGCGTGCTCGTCAGGCACGTATCGCTCAAGAACGCGAAGAGCGTGCTCGTCAGGCACGTATAGCTCAAGAGCGCGAAGAACGTGCTCGTCAGGCACGTATTGCTCAGGAACGCGAAGAGCGCGCCCGTCAAGCGAGAGCTGCCCAAGAACGCGAAGAGCGTGCTCGTCAAGCGAGAGCTGCTCAGGAACGCGAAGAGCGTGCTCGCCAAGCGAGAGCTGCTCAGGAACGCGAAGAGCGTGCTCGTCAAGCGAGAGCTGCTCAGGAACGCGAAGAGCGTGCTCGCCAAGCGAGAGCTGCTCAGGAACGCGAAGAGCGTGCTCGTCAAGCGAGAGCTACCCAAGAGCGCGAAGAACGCGCTCGCCAAGCAAGAGCTGCCCAAGAAAAGGCTCGTCAATCAAAAGCACCTGCCAAGCCTACTCAGCAGCGAGCCCCATCAGGTAAGCGAAACGTACCAACCAAAAGAAACTAAACCGTCTAATTTCTCCTTTAATGTTGTATATATCAGGTCAATTTTCCGAAAGGGAGATTGGCCTGATCTTTTTTTCACATGTGATGTGTACATTTGAATATGGCACCTACCCATTTTTACCCCATACTATTTTTTATCTGCTATTTCATTTTTTCTACCTCCGCAATAGCACAGGACGACTTGCTTGCAGCAGGGCCGATGGCGGGATACAATACGGCTACAGAAGTGGTGGTCTGGATACAAACAAAAGAAGAAGCTGAAGCTCAGTTGGTTTACTGGCCCGAGGGAGACACTTCGGGGGGCGGAAAAACGGATATTGTCCGTTCTAAGCTTGAAGAAGCCCTTACGATAGAGTTTGTTCTTCAACAGTTAACACCTGATACGCGGTACCATTACAGGCTTTGGCTAAATGAGAAAAAAGTGGAGTTGCCAGATAGTCTCTTCTTTTTCACCCGAACCGAAGCCCCATACCCGACTTTCAGCCTCGCAACGGGAAGTTGCGCTTATATTGAGGACGATAGTCTACAAGATGAAAAGGGCTTATTCAAATTTGGTGGACGGTATGATATTTTTGATCAAATAGCTGCTAAGCAGCCAGACTATATGTTGTGGCTAGGAGATAATATATACTTGAGGGGAAATGATTGGGAATCAGTGGAAGGCGTACATTACCGTTATACCCATAGTCGGCAAACACCAGCACTCAACCGCTTTTTGCGCGTAGGCCATCACCTCGCGATTTGGGATGATCATGATTTTGGGCCGAATGATAGCGATGGGACTTGGGGGGGGAAGGATTATACAAAAGCCGCTTTTGAGCGGTTTTGGGGGAATCCTGCGGCGGCGGATTCAGGGGGGACTTATTTTGCTTATAGGATTGGTGATGTGGAGCTATTCATGACTGATTGCCGATATTTTCGTTCGCCGGTAGGGCAAGGCGAGTCATTTCTTGGGGATAAGCAAATAGAATGGCTCATTCAAGCCTTGAAGGCCAGCGACGCCAACTTCAAACTGGTAGCTGTAGGTACCCAATTATTTTCCAATTGCAATTTGGGAGAAGGGTATTGTTTTGGCTTCCCTGAAGAATTTGCCCGTTTCATGAAGCGACTAGAAGCGGAAAAAATTCCTGGAATTGTCTTCCTTTCTGGTGATAAGCATTACACTGAAATCTCCCGCTACGATTTGCCTGACCATTATCCGCTATATGAATTGACCTTTTCCCCGCTCACTTCTTTCCCCACCCCCTTTCGCCTCAAAAACACGCACCGCGTCAAACGCACCAGCTACAAACGCCGAAACTTCGGCATGCTTCACTTTGAAGGTGAACCCACCAATCGCTATATGCGCATTGAGTTGTACAACTTCAAAGGAAAGCTGATATGGGAGCGAAAGATATGGGCGAGGCAATTGGGGAAATGAGGGAATGAAATGATTAAATGAGAAAATGATTAGATGATAAAATGGGAAGAGGCACTTTATGCATAACATCCACTAGGCGAATCTCAGAGTGAATCAATGCTCTTCCATTTTTAATTTCCTTATCTATCCTTTCAGTTTGAAGGTAATCGTCATTTGCACCACTTGATTTTCTTGTGGTTGGTTAGAAGGGATTTTCCCAAATTTCCAACTACGTATTGCACGCAATGCGGCTGCCTTCAAATTACGCTTTAAGGTAGGCGCAGCTACGACTGACGCGACAGTCCCATTGGGACGGATGGTGATGGTAAAGGTCAAAGCCCCTTCTTCTTGTGCAGTGTATTCTGGGTAGGGTGCATACAGAATACGGCGCGCTCCGCCTCCACCACCAGAGCTAGCGCCCCACTGAAACGCATAGCGATCATCAAAAACTTTCTCATCTGGGATACCAGCATTTCCTACATCACCCCCATCTCCTTGATTGGAGCCAGAAGGATTCGTATTGGTATTGGGTTTGGCATCATCTACTTTGTTGTCATTCTGTGCCGTTCCTGTATCATTTTGTTTAGGGTCTACTTTGGGCTTAGTATCTACTACTGTTTCCTGCTTCTTGGGCTTTTCCGAAGGAGTAGGTTTTACATCAGGCGTTGTGACAGGGGTAGGCTTATCTTGGGTAATCACTGGTGTAGGATCTTCCCGCGTTTCCGTCACATCTGGCTGCTTGACAGGGGCAGCGACTTCTTCTACGGGGTCTGGATTGGGATCTTCTACGGCCTCTTCGAGGGTATTCACATCTTTGCTTCCCATTTTGTAATCGCCAAAATCAAATGATCCGATCACCTCGTAGTCTTCTTCTCCAGGTGGGGGGAGGTTCATCCGGATACCCGTCCAGACAAAGCTGATCACAGCCAATATCAAAACGACACCGAGCGTCACAAGGGCGCTGATAAGTTGGTTTCTGCGTTCTTCTGCGAGTATTCTTGGATTATCGAAAAGCATATTCGTGAATTTTAAATGTTGAATGAAGGAGTTTTGAATGCTAAATAAACATGGCTCACACCTTATTATCCATGGTAACTGTTGATTCCTTCTTTACTTAAGGGAAGCAAAAGACGTATTTTCCATAAAACTACTTCTTCCCCAAACGATATTTGGCTTGATAAATTGACGAAAAATAGGAAAAAAGCCAGAGGAAGCGAATTATTTAAGTTAAATTCATGTCCTCCTGAAAGTTAGAAGAGGTGAAAAATAGGTGGTGTTATTTGCATTTCTTTATTCAAAATTCCTCATTCAATCATTCAAAATTATTCTCCTATCTACATGGAAAACCCTTCTTATCAAAAAGGGCGCGGCGCCCAATTTAACCCTGACAATCCTTACCGTCAGCTCAAACTTGACCACTCAGATTGGGACGGGATTGACATCCCCAATGATGACGTTATCCAAACGCACTATTACTACGACCAGCCCAAAAACGTCATCAATGTGGTCAAAAGTCCTGATATTCCTATGTATTACTCCGTCAATCCGTATCAGGGTTGCGAACACGGATGCGTTTATTGCTATGCCAGGAATACCCACCAATACTATGGTTTCAGCGCAGGGCTAGATTTTGAAAGGAAGATTATTATCAAAAAAAATGTAGCGGAGGTATTGGAGAAAAAGCTTAAAAGCAAAAACTATAAACCTTCGCCCATCATGTTTTCTGGCAATACCGATTGCTATCAGCCCATAGAGCGGAAACTTGGCCTGACCCGCGCGTGTTTAGAAGTATTTGCCAAATACAAACACCCCGTAGGCCTCATTACCAAAAATAGCCTGATCCTTCGCGACTTGGATTTGCTCAAGGAACTGGCCAAAGACCAATTGGTACATGTATTTGTAAGCATCACCAGTCTGGACAAGAACCTTCGGCGAGCCATGGAACCGCGTACCGCCACTTCCAAACAGCGTCTCAAAGTCGTTGAGACCCTCGCTGAAAATGGGATTCCAGTTGGCGTGATGGCAGCTCCCGTCATCCCTGGTCTTAATGATCACGAACTTCCTGCGATCCTCGCGGCTTCTGCCGAACGGGGCGCCCTGACCTGTGGCTACACCATGGTCCGCCTCAATGGGGCCATTGGCGATATTTTTGAAGATTGGATACGGAAAAACTTCCCCGATCGGGCAGACAAAGTGCTCCGCCAGATCCGAGAGGTACACGGAGGAGAACTCAGTGACAGCCGCTATGGCACACGCATGCGTGGCCAAGGAGCTATGGCTGATGCAATACGCTCGTTGTTTCATCTGGCCAAGAAACGCCATTTTGAAGGCAGAGAACTCCCGCCTTATAATTTGGAGGCCTTTATGCCACCTGGGGGGAAACAGCTGAAGCTGTTTTGATCTTCGAAGCCGAAGAAGTCTTCTAGGCTCGAGGTCGCCGACCTCTCGACAAGCTCAGGCGACGACCTCTCGACAAGCCTTAAGTCATTTGCAAAAAAATCCTCAACCATTTTTTTTTGCTATCGTACTTTGAAATACAAAGTACTCTGCAATTACTTTATTTATGCTTACCCAAAAACGATACCTCGCAGCATTTTTGATTTTGTCAGCGGCATTTAATGTGCTGTTTTGGCAGGAGAAATTGGGGATTAATGCGCTGATATTCAGTGGAATCATGATCCTTTCGGTTATGCTTCTCAAGCCAAAGGCTATTCGGTCGCGCAATGTGTGGGGAACGGCCTTATTGGCGTTTTTCACTGCAGACCTTGTCCTTATCCACAATTCGGGCTTAGCGAAGTTTATGCACTTTATTTCTCTAATCCTTTTTGTAGGCTTTGTCCACCAACCCCAGCTCCGCACGGTATTCCTTGCCTTGGGAGCTGTATTTGAAAACGTAGCTAATCTCCTCAGGCGCTTGTCGATCCAGTTGCCTTTGTGGGCCATGTTTCATCCTTGGTTAAGGAAGTCCTGGAATGTTATGCGTATTTCGCTGATTCCGCTGGGGCTATTATTGGTATTTTTTATCATTTTTTTGATTGCGAATCCCAGGTTTGAGGATTTTTCTACGCATGGTTTGGGATGGGCTTTTTCTCATGTTAATGCGTTTTTGGAGAATATTTCGGGGGAAAGAATTGCCTTTATTATCCTTGGATTTCTGATCGCGGGATGGGTTGTGTTTTCCCAAACCTCCAACGGTTGGCTGAAACTTGAACGGGGTCACCCCGATAATTTGCAGCGCACCCGTCAAAGACCTAACCCCCAAGCGCCTCGTTTAGGACTCAAACGAGAGTATATCATTGCCTTACTTTCAATGGGCATGATCAATGTCTTGCTACTAGTCAACAACCTCATCGACATTGACTGGATATGGGTGGGATTCGAATATCAGGGCGAATTTAATTTGAGTCAATTTGTGCATACCGGGACTTATATGTTAATCTTTAGCATTCTGCTTTCGATGGGGATTATGCTCTACTTTTTTCGGGCAAACCTCAATTTTTATCCTAAAAACACCTGGCTAAAACGTCTCAGTTATCTCTGGATTGGCCAAAATGTAATCTTGGCGATTTCTGTCGCCTTGCGCAATTATCACTACATCAGCAATTGCGGATTGACATTCAAACGCATCGGCGTGATGGTTTTTCTCGTGATGACCTTGTATGGCCTCTACGCCTTATTCCTCAAAATCCGGAACCGCAAATCTCTTTTCTATCTGCTTCGCACCAATAGTTGGGCAGTATATCTGATTTTGATCGGCCTTGCCGTCGTGGACTGGAACCCAATTATCGCTCGGTACAATCTGAGTCATTATGCGCAAGCAAGACCTGAATACATCGATTTGAA
Organism: Bacteroidia bacterium; assembly: GCA_030430575.1. Classification (GTDB taxonomy): domain Bacteria; phylum Bacteroidota; class Bacteroidia; order J057; family J057; genus JAUIGE01. The sequence goes on from JAUIKF010000002.1 coordinate 209,024, forward strand.
CTATGTCCTTTCCCTCTCCGATAGTGCTATTCCTACGATGATGGAATATAGAACTGTATTTTCAAATGCGACAAATCCGAAAATAACCTCCGTCCCATTTTTTGAGCGAAAACTGAATGAAAAAATTAAGCATTTCAAAGAAACACAAGCCTCTCTTAGCTGGTGTTCGTGGAATGTCGCAGACCATCGAACGTCAGATTTTATCGCGTCACAATGGCAGCTAAGCGCGCCATAATGGCGGGGGAGGAAGGAATTATTGATTGATTAATTAATAATTCCCTCTGGGCATGGTTTTGGTCCATTAGACAATAGATTATTGAGCTAAGAAGAGAAGGTAAGGAGGAAAATAAATAATCAATAATCAGTCAATCAATAATTGCCTTTCACCATGAAACCAGAAGCCTTTCACGGAGAACTCAGCCCTCAGGGCGCCGAAGCTGTTTCAGAGCAGCTTGATATACTCCTTTCGGATATACAAGTCCATTACCAGAACCTGCGTAGCCTGCATTGGGATAACCACTTGCGTGTGCACCTTGATCTGAATAGTGCCATTTCGCAGTTATACCAGGATGTAGACCAGGGGCAGCATGTCGTTGCAGAACGAATTTTGGAACTGGGCTATCGCCCAACCAATATGGAGCGCGAGGCGCTGGTCAAGGCCCGCTTACAGCCTGTGGACTCAGTAGATACCTTTGAAGATGCGATCTTGCTGATCATCAATAACAGCAAAGCGCTTTTGCAGACACTGCGCGAAGTCTTCGACGTCGCGACCTCTTTTCGTGACCACGAAACCATGTCTATGCTTTCAGAAATGGGCAAATACGTGCATCACACAATCTGGCTATTTTCGATGATGCGATTGGCGCGGATGAATTAGGGAAAGAAATAAGAGAGACCTCGGAGGATTAATAAGCGCTACTGGCTAAATCCTCCGAGGTCTTCCATTTATTTCTCCATCCTCATCACGTCACTTCAAACACCTCTGCCTGAAAGCAATCCTCCACATGGATCAGCACATATAACTGATAGGTGTGGTGAATCATTTCGACCGTTTGGTGAAATTCTTTTACCTTTTTTCCCCAAGATCCTGTCTGATCCATAAAGGCTTCCTGATGATAAGGGATGCTTTTTATGGCAAAGTCGAAGGAGATGGAAGTAGAGGTCTCTGACCACTTTTTTTGCGGAGGCTTGACCCGATATTTCCCCAAGACATTGGGGAGGCTGTCTGGCGAGTCTTTGGACACAGCCTGAAATTCGATCAGGAAGTCATGGACCGTCAAACCTTCAGGTACCGTCAATCCCAAGTCGCCTGCGAGTCTGGTCGCGTCTGGGTGAAAGGGTTGTTTCAAGGCTAACTGGACCTGTACTTTTTGGGAGGAACTCATTTTTGGTACGCTTTCAACTCTTCCAATACCCTGTCGATGGGCAGTCCCATGACATTGTAATAATCCCCCTCGATGCGGTCGATACCTTCCTTGCCAAACCAATCCTGAATGCCGTAAGCGCCTGCTTTATCCATCGGGTTGCATTCTTTGATGTACCGATGAATCAGGGCATCATCTAGCACCTTGAAGAAGACCTTGGTCTCTTCAGCAAAGGAGCGGAATTTCCCCTTGTAGAAAATGGTCACAGCCGTGATCACAGAGTGTTCACGCCCTGAAAGGGATTTGAGCATCAAAAAGGCATCCGCTTCATCTTCGGGTTTACCGAGGATATGGTCGTCCAAAGAAACGATGGTATCGGCAGTGATGACGATATTTTTGGGGGCTAAATCATCATAAGCCTTGGCCTTGTTTTCAGCGATCAAAACGGCCACAGCCCGCGATTGCAGGTCATCGGGGTAGAACTCGTCTACGTCCCGTACAACGATCTCAAATTCAAGCCCTGCTTCTTTCAGCAGGTTCTGTCGCCTCGGAGATCCCGAAGCCAGTATCAAAGGGGCTTTTAGTTTCATGTTCATCTATTGTTCCAAATACAAGTCCGCAGACTACTTTGGGGTAAAAGTACGTTGATTTTTGCGGCATTTTAAATCCTGTCTGGCATATTTCCAGCATTTGCTCCATTTTCACTTCTTTTGCAATAAAAGAAAGGCCCGCTTCCCCTTTATTTACATAAGAGACGGCACGGTAATAGTCTTTCTCATATCGAATCGCTTGGGACTTCCCCTGCTCCACGTATGGGATGCCCAGAATCTTGTCAAAGACAAAATAGTGTAGCATCGTGTAATCCAATTGCTTGAGTACGTCAGGAAGCGGCAAATCGATCATTTGAACAGGATCTATGTCCGCTTTTAACTTCATGATCCACCTTCGACCTTGAGCCACCAACCCAAAAGCTTCTTCTTCCTGCTTTAATAAGTCAAATAATGGCCTGCGACTGCGTGACACATCTTTTAAATCAAAGTATTCCAATAGCGAATCACGACATGCTTGGATATTGGGTTTTTGATCAGACATCCATACCCGATGCGTAGGCAAAATCCGTAAGTCATTAGCGTCTAAGCTGGTGAGATACATCAAGTGATGATTGACAATAGAATCGGGATGAAGTTCCCCTTGCGCCGCTAATTGATCTCTATAAACAAAAGAACTCTCCAGGCGATGATGCCCATCTGCAAGGTAAACTGGTTGCGGAGCGATTTTGTCTATAAACTGTTGAATATCTTCAGGCCGCTGAACGATCGCCAATTTGTTGATGACGCCTTGATAGTCTATATATTCGTACAGCGGATTCGCCATATAGGTGTCCATTAGGGCTTCTAGCTCATGTTCAGGATCTCGGTAAAGGGCATGAGTCGGCGCGACGTTAAGTTTGGTTTGGGCCAATAAATCCACACGGTCTGCCACGGAATGCGCGATGGTATTTTCGTGTAAAATAATGTCTTCCTTCTCAAGGCGAATCATGCTGATAAAACCCTTCCGCGTATAGGTTTGATGCTCTCCATAGAGCGTAAACGTCTGGTAATAGACATAGATAGCAGGAAGGGGATCTTGAGAAATGATTCCTTTTGCTTTCCATTCATCCAGCTTCTGAATAGCCTGGTTTTGTGACTGTGGGACGGAAAGGTGAATTGAGTTATTGGGATTCTGATACAGCTGGTCTAACTGGGATTGACTGACAACGTCAAAAAGGGGAGAAAACATGTCAGGAATGTTTTCGATCTTGTCCGCGTTATACCGCCATGCTCTGAAAGGCTTGATATCTGCCATAGGGGCACAAATATACTAGAAAAAAGAAAAGCCCGAGAGGCTTTCTCGAGCTTGGCTGACGCTTACATAAAAGGTCTGGCTGTTTATAGGACGTTTTGGCTGGCTGTGTATTTTGACTTGAGGGTGCTTCTGGGCTTGTTGGCGTTTTCATGGCCAGAGGCACATGTCATGATTGGCTTTTACCTCATTAGTCGTGGTATATTTGAAAAAGTCGCCTTTTTTTGAAAAAAATAATTTATTAGGCAAAAATGCCCCTTTCTCTTTCCCCCATATTCAATCGATTAAATCAGGTCAATCGCCCTTGGCTAGGGGCTGGGCTGTTGTTGATGTTGGGCTTCCTCCATTTCCTGCTGCGACTTGACGTCCAATGCAATGACGATACCTACATCTACTTCAACTACGCTCGCACCTTCCTAGAAGGGCATCCTTTCTGCTACGACAGTCGAGGCATTCCCTCCGAAGGGTTTACCAGTCTGTTATTCCTTTTGCTCCTGCTCCCCTTTGAAGCGCTAGGCATCAATATGATGTTTGCCGCAGTCTTGCTCAATTGTCTAGCCATCGGATTGACGATTTGGTTGGCGGGAAGCATTTTTCGGGGATGGGAGTGGAGTTGGGAAAAGGGAGCAGAGAAAGGAGAGAAAATCAAATTACGAAGCATAGGTTCCTCGCATTGGAAGGTCCCTGCTTTTATGGCTGTATTTGGCGTGTTTCTATTAGCCTGGGAGGATAAAACAGCGCTGGTGACCGGGCGAGCTTTGGAGACGATGCTTGGCGTAGCAGCAGTCTTTTGGGGCGTGGAGCGATTTGTTTTTGTATTAAAGGAAAAGAATAAAGTCACTGGCAAAGGTATCGGGAGCTTCATGGTTGCAGCGGGGGTGCTGTACTTGATTCGGCCAGAATTATTGCCAGGGATGGCTTTATTGGGCCTTTTACTCCTGATATACCATCCACGTCGCAAACACCTCTTGATTGCTGGGAGCTTATTTGCCCTGGGGATTCTCCTTTACCACCTCGCCAAAGCCGTCTATTTTGGAGATCCATTTCCCACAGCCTATTACCGCAAAATCACCTCTGATCAAGTAACAGGCTATATGTATGTGCGCGGATTTATCCTTGAATACCTGTGGCATTTTCTCTTTTTGGGCGGACTAGCAGCTGGAACAGAAGCATGGAGTTGGTGGAAAAATAAGCGGAGTTTGTGGTTTCAATCGCCGATTCCGCTAGCGATAGCCCTTATGGGGGGGTATAATATTGCCTTTTACTATTATGTCATGCCATTGGTAGAATATGGTTTTCGCCATTTTATGCCAGCGATTGGATTGATGTATTTGGGGATGTGTATGGGTATATTTTTTCATCATTGCGACGGGTTTAAACCCGTCGCAATGATGAAAAAATATATACTGCCAGCATTAGTTTTGGGAGTTAGTATTTACCAAAATCCTCTTCCCAAAAATCCTTCCCTCAACCTTTACCAAAAAGCGCATACCTCCACAGAAGACTTCTACTACCTCAAGTTGGGTCGCTTTATCCATGACAAACTCCCCTCCCATCGTGACCTCACGATGGTATTTGGGGATGCTGGCGCCCTGCCTTATGAAGCGCGTTGCCGCTTTGTCGACCTCAACGGCCTCTCCGAGCCGTATATCGCCAAGCTGTTCCAGATAGAAGATGGGGAAGAAAAGGCTAAGCTATACGCCGACTACATCCTTTCCCAGCATCCAGACATCATCGTCCTGGCGGGAGACACCACCGTGGGCGGCCGCCTGCCTCATGCGATCAGCATGCATGACCCGTTTCGTCACAACCTTCATTGGGGACATTACGACTCCTATAAGCTGGAAGCATTTGAGCAATTCCGACAGGCTGGATTTGGTTACCTCTACACTGCTACGGGCTACTTCTACCCGCTTCATTTTTTGGTAAATAAAAACTCTCCCCACTTCGCAGAGATGTATAAGACACTGCCTCAATTTCAAGATGAGGTAGGTGGCTATATCCTTCCCATGGGATTGGAAGTCTACAATCGCCGGATGGCCGTGTGCTTTGAACGTCCACCCTTTTGAATTTCAGAGCACTTTCCAACACATTGTTTCATCACCTCTATTTACCATCGACCTGGTGTTCCATGGCAAGAACCATATTGACGGATAGCTGTACCTACTAAACTACATGGTTGGATTGGGACGGTTGTTACCCCCACCCATGTCCAATATGGAGCAGGGCCTGAAGGGCAACAACACTCATTATAAGCATCCACGTGATCCTTATAGATTCGTGGAGTAAGTACAGATTGGACAAAAAGGGAATAGGTTGGCTCTGCAGTCCTTTTCATCGCAGCGGCAGTAAATTTTAATTTGGTTGGTGTGGCAGACAATTTGTCCTGCAAAGATTTTCGGACGCATTTTGCGGTGGGAGAATTTCCTGTTGTCTGGCATGCACAGGTCGCATTATTCGCATAGGCGAACGGGAGCCACCAACTATTTTTCCAATAGGCAGAACAATTTCTATCAGAATACCCTGAAGCGGGGTCACAACTATCATTAGCCTTTTTACTCACGAAAAAAGGTTGAGCCGTTGCTTTAGGGATTCTTGTAATTGATTTTTTTTGCTTTTGGATCTTCCTTGCCATACAAACAAGTGGATAAGTTTAAATTAGAATTTTCACCACAAACACTAGTTAATTATTTTTGACCCCACATCAAAATAATTCCAAAGAAATATTATCATTAATTCGTATTACTTGACCACAAACCGCACCACCCGCGTCGCTTTCTCATGCGAGACTTTGAGAAAATAAAGCCCATACCCTAGTTCTAGGTCAATGGCTTCTTCCAATGATCCCGATATGGATCGGAGAAGTGACTGGTACACAGGCCTTCCCATAATATCGACGATTTCGACATTTACAGAAGGAACGGTGAGGTTCTTTATGCCTAATTTAAAGGTTCCATGATTGGGGTTAGGGTAAAGGGTAATGGAAGCGTCATCCAAGATTTTTTTCTCCACCGAGGCGGCTACGCCTGCCAGGTCACTCACCCAAGCCCCACGACCAAAGGTCGCAGCGTGAAGCTTGCCTGTCGTCAGGTTGATGTCGAGGTCACTGACCACGACATTGGGGAGCCCATCTGCATAGAGGGTCCAAGCACTGCTGGTATCGCTGTAGTAAAAGATGCCTACATCCATGCCCACATACACCGTGTTGACGGGAGAACCAGGTTCGTGGACGATACAGTTGGTGGAGATATTGGGGAGGTTGAGGGAAATGTTTTGCCAGGTATCGCCGCCATTGATGCTTTGGAACACCTTGACGCCGTTCGTGAACCCTTTGATACACACCCATATCCTAAACTGGTCATCATCGTCCACCGTCAAAGACGTGATATATAGAGAATCGGGCAATCCCGCTGTGATGTTCGTCCAGTTTTTTCCGCCGTCGTGGGTTCGCCAGAGTTCGCTGGGTTGATTAAAGCTGTGGTAAATGCGTTTCGCGACGTAGAAGGTCTGGGTATCGCTAGGGGCGACTCTCAGCGCAGATGCCGGGGAGGAAACAAGGGCCCCTTGCATGGGCGAAAAATTGGAGGCGACCCGCCAATTATCACCTGCGTTATCGCTGAGCCACACTTGCCCAAATCCTGCGATCATCCGAGAGGGATCACCTGGCATCAGTTGAAATGGCGTAGTCCATTCCCCTTGATCATTATTGGTAATGCGAATATCACGAGACAGCCAATCAAAAAACTGGCCACCGTCTGTAGATCTGTATAGGTTTCCATATTGTGAGGAAGTATACATGATGTCTGGATCAGTAGGGTGGAGCAAACAATTCATCCCATCTCCTCCTGTAGCATTGGTCCAATTTCCACTTTGATCCTTAAAGGCAGTGCCATTGTCTTGTGCACCTGCCACCAGCAAGTCTGGATTTCCTTCACTAATCCCCACGCGATAAAACGAGCGAATCTGTAGGCCACTGCTGATATCTTCCCACTGCGTCGGCCAATTATAATTGGGGTTCGTGAAGACACTATCCCAAGACCCGATTTGTATGGCTTTAGTTCGTGAAACACCCCCATCATTGCACAGGTAGAAAAATTGATCTAGCGGATTTACGGTCAAAAAATGCTGATCCGCATGTACACTAGGGCCATACCTTCCCTGCCAATAGGATACTGCGCCCCAGGTCTGCCCCCCATCCGCAGACCCCCAAAGGTTTACACCGCCTACGGTCACACGTTGTTTGTCATTGGGGTCGACTAGTAAGACCAGGTCATAGGTGCCTTGGCCGCCAATCGCTTTTCGCCCTGTACCCCAATGCAAGATATTGACAGAATCTTGGGCATAGGAAGACCGTGTCATCCATGAGTTTCCCCCATCTGTAGAACGCCATAGGCTATGAAAACCATCCTCTAAATCACATCCCAAAGCATAGACATAGTTAGGGTCATTGGAAGAAATGGCTATTTCTACCCGTTGCACTTCTCGTGCAGGAATCCCCGTATTCAACACCGTCCATGTCTCTCCAAAGTCAACTGACTTCAGAATAGCAGCCGCGCCACTTTGCAAGGTATGCACATAGCCACTCGACGCGTAGAGCGTATTGGGCTGAGTAGGGTCCCGTTCGATGTCCCAGATCAGGCTATCCAGCTTTTGGGTCCAGGTATCCCCCCCATTATAAGACTTCCAAAGGCCGTGAATACCTGCCGCTACCAATTCATTGGCATCCGTATCATCGATAAAGACGCGCCTTGTCAGCGAGCCATCTCGCTGCATTTGCTGGAAGTTGAGGCCTGTAGGTGTCCATGTGGCCCCACCATCGGTGGTTTTATACACGCCTATCCCATAGTGCGTATGGCGATTGCGGTCATCGAGGTCTAGGGAAATGCCCAAATAAGCGTAATCCCCTACAGAAATGAACATCGTATCTGGATGTTGGGGGTCTACGGCGATATCGCTGATCCGTAGGATAGGTAGGTCATCTGTAAGGGGCAACCAACTTTGCCCATGGTTTGTGGTTTTCCACAAACCTCCTTGGGCGACGCCTGCCCAGAAAGTATTGCTATCCGTGGGGTGAAACGCAATCGTATTCACACGGCCCATCCCAAAAATATCATTTGGATCAGGCGAGAAAGGCAAATCATCAGGCCCCGTCGGCGACCAATTGGCTTGGCGACTCGCAGGTGATTGCTGCTTCATGCGGCTTACTTGCACGGCGCCTTCGTAGAGGAGATTGGCGTGAGGGATGGTCCCGTCACCATTGAGGCGTGACTCCATGTCATGCGCCCAGCGCGCATACCACTTCCACCCTTTGGTGGAATCGAGGTCATGGCTAGCGGCCCATTCGTAGTACTGGGCCTGCAGGTCCAAGAAGGCGCCTTGATTGGAGGCGGGGGAGGTGATGGGTTTTGGGGAAAATTGGGCCAGGAGGGTAAAAGGGGTCAGTAGGAGGAGGAAGGTAATGGTGCGGATCATGTGAAGGGGATTATTTTTCTAGCTAAACGAAAAACATCCATAGAATGTAACTCGAAAGTGCTATTCTTCTTTTTCTTCGGGAAAGACCTCTGACAAGTCAATTTGCAAAGACTCAAAAACACTTGAGGAGAGTATATCTTCGTCTGTATATGGAGGAATTATACTGATAAACTTACCGTCTTGCAGCGTATAGGATAAAACAGATCGATGTACTGGGTCAACTATCCAATACTCCAATACACCTGCATCTTGGTACAATTCAAATTTATCCTTCATTTCCTTCTTCGAATTGCTAGACGAAAGAATTTCAACTACAAGGTCAGGAGCACCCACACAGCCTTGCTTTTTGATTTTTGATTCATCACAGATCACACACAAATCTGGTTGTACAACGGTATCTATTTTATCGTCCGTAACTTTATTTTGGGGAAGAGGAAGACGAACATCAAAAGGCGCAGCAAAATGACGGCAGGTTTTTTTTCTCAAAAAAGTCCATAAAAGACCACTCAGATTTGCAGAAATCTCTTGGTGAACTGAGTTGGGGGCCGCCATCGGAAACAGATACCCTTTCAACAATTCTACGCGTTCTTGAAACTTCCAAAGCACATAATCTGAATAAGTGTACTTTTTGTTAAAATCTAATTGGTCCAGTGAGGTTATCATAATTATCCCTTTACATATCGTTTTCTCAAATATACGCAAAAAAAACAGCTAATCACCTCTGGGCGATTAGCTGTATATCAGCAAAGAGAATCAATAATCTATCAATTCATCAATCAATAATTCCCTCCTAGCGCACTAGATTCAGCTTCTGCGAAGCGAATCCTTCTTGCGTGCTCAAGATCACCACATACATGCCAGACGGCAAATGACTCAAATCCAACTGATGCGTATTGCCTGCAAAACGAATATTGTCGTACTGCTCGACCACTTTTCCAATCGTATTGACGATCGTTAATGATGCCTGGGGCAGGGTCCTTTGGACTTTTACCTCAACTAATCCATTGGATGGATTGGGGAAGACGGTGAACTCCTTCTCCAGTTCTGGAAGCGGATCGAGGCTCGTCAAGACGGCATTGCCAAATTGGATGACGCTGGAGGCGACGATCAAGTGAGGGTTAAATCCATCATTGCAGTTCTGACAGGTGACGCCTGTCACACAACTGGGGTGATTGGCATTACAGAGGTCAACATAATTTTGGTCAAAAATATAGTTTAGCGACGCACTGCCATTGGAGATAAATGGCGTCAAGTTAAAGTCGTTCCAAGGCGAGATCGCCCCAGGGCAGAAGCCCGCCCGATTATGGAACCATGTTCCAGCTTGAGGCTGACAGTTATCCGGGTTGGGGTTGCAGGTGAGCCAGTTATAGTGAGCGAAAGTCTGAGAACCATCGACCCAGATATGGTGGGTCGTTTCAAAAAACTCTGCTGCATTGCTGGTGTTATTATTCCCCCAGCCGTGGCCAGAAGCGATCAGCTTCAGTTTGGCAGCGGTAGTCCTCGTGGCAAAATTGACGGTCTCAGGCGTGACGGGTTTGAGATTGGCAAAGTTGCCAAAGTCATAGGTCTGGTGCCAGACAGGAGTGATGCTAGAATAACGATAAGGAGGAATCCCAGCCTGATAGTCAAATGTCAAGGTGTATTCATAGCCATTGTCAAATGTCTCACAACTCGCCCTAAAGCGAATTTTCCCTTGCAAGGCAGAGATGAAGTCTGTGACATCAATGGAGTGGCTACAGGCGGTTCCATAAGGGGTGATATAGCGAATGATTTCCACCCAGTTCCCTTCATGTGTTTGTAACCAAATCTTCGCTACGCGGTCCCACTCGCCACAGCCCCCTGGTGGGCAAGAGATATTTAAATTGGCGGTCACTTGATCATAAGCCCCCAAGAATGACGGGAGCTCCGCATCCATCTCTTGAACAAAGTTTGAGCTACTGAGCCATACATTTGAGAATGCCGTGACCTGTTGATTGGTGTTGTTGGGGATAATATTGATAGTAGCGGTCTCAGTAGCTACTGCGCCAAAGTTGTTATAAGCCTTGACAGCTAGTGTATAGCTCCCATGGCTTGGCGGTGCCCACCAGCCCGTATAGTGGAGATTGCCCCAATCATGTGCGCGGATGACATCTCCATTGATCTCAAATTCTACTTTGGTCACCGATAATAATTCAGGGAACTCAGTATCTACGATCGCAGCTAGCTGAATCTCGGAAAGGTTGGGTACCACAACATCCCCTGCGAGCGGATTGCGGAGGTCGATCGTGGGGACAGTCATCTGTGGGTCTACGACCCAAAAGGTATTAGTAACGTCAGCTGCGGGGTTCCAAGTGCCGTCACCTGGCTGACTGGCCGTGACTGTCACAAGGCCTGCAGCACCTGTCAGGGTCACGGTATCATTGCTGACGGTAGCAGGGCCCGACACAATGGTATAGTTTACCGGAAGCATGGAAGAAGCGGTGGCGTCCAATTTGAAAGGTGCGTCTGTCGTCAGTTTATTGGGGATTTCGGGGAAAGCAATGGCTTGGAAGCCCACGTTCAGCGTTCCGCCAAAGTTGGAAGTGTTCCCCGTAAGGGCAAATCCGATCAAGTCAGCATCTTTGGAACCGCCGCCCAATTCACATTTCAATTTTGAAATAGAGGTATTGTTTCCGCCTGGTTGTCCTTGGTTAAATTTATAATACAACTGCAAGTCAGGCTCATTGCCCGTCAATTCATTCATCATCATATTCTGAATGTCTGTAGCTGTCAAGGCCTTTGTCCATACAGAGACTTCATCGGCTCGTCCACCAAAGTAGAAATCCAGATTGGTCAAAATACTACGACCAATGGTGAAAGGAATATTCCCATTGGTAAGGCGACCAGAAGCAGAAGCATTGCCCGTCGCGACTCCGTCGATGAAGAGCGTGACCTGTAGGCCATTATAGACCCAGGCGACATGTTGCCAGCGACCCGCTTTCATCGTTCCAGCAGGGCCTATATATTGGTGAAGGCCTGTTGAAGTCTGCAGACGACATTCTAATTCTCCATTATTCAACTGAATCAGGTAAAAGCCCTCACCGTTGCCTCTAAAGCCAATAAGGCCTTGGCCATAAACCAGGGCATCCGTATAAAACCAGCCTGCCATGGAAATGGTGCTGGTGCCCGTAATGTACTGGGACCCTCCATCCAGGCGGACGTAGTCTTTCACGTCAGGCGCAGTAGCATTTCTATCAAAATGCAGATACTGATTGGATTGGGCGAATAAGGGAGCTATGCTAATACATAGTAATAAGTAAATAAGTAGGTGTTTAAATTTCATGAAAATATGGATTGAGTAGAATAAATGATCGTTATAATAATATTCTTTGTGGTGTTACTTTTTTTAGAAAAAAGTAACCAAAAAATCGAAGCGAGCCAACCAAGGCCATCCCTTCCATCCGTCCACGCACGCTCGCTTCACCCCAGCCGCACCTTCTTTCACATATGGAAGCCTCAACGCAAAAACCTAGAACCCCAAACGCAAAACCCAAAACGTTCTTAAGGCATCCACCAGCACTTCACGTTGTCTCTGTCTCCGCCCATTTTCTGGACTTGGGCATTCCAATTGTCTGGGTTCTTCTCGGCTTCTGAGGCGGGATAGACAAAGCGATAAAATTGGTTGGCAGCACCTTCTCTAGGCGTGGCATTGGTACGACGCAGGAGGGAGAAGGCTTCCCAAGGCTGTCGGAAGGCATCTACCCAGCGTTGCGTATAGATCAACTCCAATTTGTCATTGGCGGGGTTGAAAATGCTCATCCGGTTATGGTTGATGCGTTGAAAAATCTCGCTGCTGCTGAGAATAGGCGCTTTATTGACCCAAATCTCCGAGTTTACCATGATATCCTGCCAGAACTTGATAGAGGCAGACACGCCAGACGTATATTCCGTTTCTGCTAAAGGCACATTCGCCGCCATACCAATACCCCGTAAATATATCTCAGCTTTGATAAAGTGGACTTCTGCTGCTGTCATGATAATCTGAGGGACATCCTGCTCATCACGCACCAAGTAGTAATTAAAAGGGGAATAAATATTCGACTCTCCTTTGAAGTCATGACCAAAATCGCGACTAGTCTGGTAGGGAATCCCGCCAGACTGAGGGGTATTGGCATCTGGGATTTGGGGAAATGGAACCCACTCTTCTGCATTATTGGTCTCAAAAAAGATCAGTGCACGTGGATCAAAGATGCCACTTCCGCTAATGCTGTCGGTTTCCGACATGGTGTTCCACATCGTGGTTCCCAGACGCAGCTTTTTGTGCTCACGGAAGGACCAGTTGAGGCTCTGGTTCAGCCAATTCTGGTCGCGTGGAACCATGAGGACATCGTCTCCTTCATTGATGAGATCCAGGTTCCCGCCCATGATCTCTTGGATGATGGGATGGGCAAAGGCAGGGTCTTTGTCCGCCATGCGCAGCGCGTGGCGCAGCCTGAGTGAATTCGCGAACTTGATCCATTGCCGCAAAAATCCGCCAAACATGGTGTCGAAATTCCCCAAAGAGACATAATCATTTCCAGCGGCTGTCTGGGGATTGGGGTCCAAATTCATATTTTCCACTGCCCACTTCAGCTCGCCCAGTAAAAATTTGTAAATCTCCTCCTGGCTATCAAAAGCAGGTCGCGCAAAGTCTACACTTTCGTAGGCTTTCCCTGCTTGGAAAAAAGGAATATCACCAAAGAGGTCCGTCACGCGAAAGGTCTTATACGCCGTGAGGATTTTGAGTTGGGCCTTGACGTTGTTTAGGGCTTCCTGATCACCTTCATAGGCGTCAAATCGCCTTTCCAACTCGCGGATATGCGCTAGGGCCGTATAGTACTGCGCCCACATTTCTTCTGTACCGATGCTGATATTCTGGAAGGTCTCCGCTGTGAGCGCAGCTTGCTGCGTCACTTGATAGAGCTTCTCATTGTGCATGTAAAACTGCTCGCTCCACCCCATCCGCAGAGAACTCACCACGGTATTGAAAAGTGGTCCTATGTCAGTTGTGGTAGGCGAAAAAGGGTTTTTGTTAATGTCTTCGAATCCTTTGTCACAGCCCATCATCACACTGAGGATGATCAATATGCTTATTTTAATTTTCATTTTGATTTTCATTTTTATTCCACTCCTTAAAAGCTCGCCTGCACCCTAAACCCATAAGATCGCATGCCTGGAAAAGACGCCCATTCCAGACCTTGTGCATTGCCCGCGCCATTGCTGCCTTCGGGATTGATGCGATCGGGAAGACTGGTGTAGAGGTAAAATAAATCACGTCCTACAAGAGAAACTGAAAGCTCCTGGAAGATGCGTGTTTTCTGCAACAGGCTGGGCTGGAATTGATAAGAAAGGGAAACTTCTCGCAGCTTAACCCACGAATTTTCGAGGATGCCAGGCTTGGAAAGGAATCGGCCCCAGCCGCCTGCATTGGGCACATATTTGAAGTAATAGTGCACGACATCCGTGTTAGGAGAGCCATCTGCCTTCACGCCGTCGAGGATGACGCCGATATTGGAAGTAGTCCCATTAGGGTCTGTATAAGGCAGGCCACCGCCTTGGCGTTCCACAAGCGTCTCGGGGCTTTGGCCTGTTTGCAGGCCGATGACGTAGGAACCAGCGTAGATGTCACCGCCCCATTTGGTGTCCACCAAGGTCTGCACCCCAAAGCCTTTATAACTGAATTGCGTGCGCCAACCACCGATAAAGCTTGGTGTCGCATTGCCGATCGGGACACGGTTGTCCGAGATGAGATAATGGGTGCCTTCGTCGTTGACAATGGGTTGACCATTGTCATGGTAGACATAGTCGTAGCCGACGATGGTCCCGTACTGCTCGCCAGCGCGTACCGCGATGGCAGGGCCATTTAACCCCCAGATATTCGCCAATTCTAGCGTCTCTGCCCCGTCACCAAGGCTTACGACGTAGTTCCTGTTGCTGCTGAAATTGATGCCTGTACGGGCAAACCCATGCTCAGATTTCCATAGCGTAACGTCCACCGTCGCTTCAATCCCATAATTTTCCAATTCGCCGGTATTGATCTTGATCTGATTGGCGCCAGATGAGGAAGGGAGAGGAGAATTGAGGATTTGGTTAAAGGAACTGATGTAATAGTAGGTCAGGTCTATGTTGACGATGTCGTTGAAGAGGCCAATCGTGGTCCCCACTTCGTAGGAGTTGGCTTGTTGCGGTTGGAGTCCGATGGGCGGAATCGTCGTCGGTAATGCTGCCGTTTGCACCCCGCCAAACGAACCCGTAGCGTAGACAAAGTCTACCTGGAAAGGGTCAGTGTCCGACGCCGTTTGGGCAAATGCCCCTCTCAATTTCCAGAAGTTGAGCCATTTGGGGACTTTCAGTGCTTCTGATGCGATGAAGCTCAAGGAAGTAGAGGGATAGAAATAGGAGTTATTGTTAATGGGCAAAGAAGACGACCAGTCATTGCGCCCTGTGACTTCGAGGAAGAGATAGTCGTTATAGGCGACATTCAAAAAGCCATAAAGGGAATTGATGTTTTTGTCAAAACGCACTTCTGTAGGCACAGGGACCGAAAGGGGATCTTCATAATTATTAAAATTGAACAACCAGGGATTTACCCACCTTCCACTTCTTCCTTGAAGGCCATAAAGGCGCCGTTGCCATTGGGTCCCCCCCACAGAGAAGCGGACATCTATTTTTTTGCCCAAAATCTCTTCCTTACTCGCTGTGATCAAAAATTCATTGTTATACACCTGATTTCGCGTCAACTCATTGCTATAAAAACCACCATTGATGCCGAGTTGATCGATGGGATCATTGCGCGTTTCAAATTGATCCAGGTTAAAGTCCAGGCCCGTCCGCCCCATTAGATTCAGCCAAGGCAAAATCTGATAATTCAGTGTCAAGGCGCCGATAAGCTTATTGCGGTCGAGCGTTGTATTTTGATGATAAGTATTCCACCAAAGGTGAGGGGGAGAAAAAGTGAAGGGATATTGTCCATCGTAGTTATTGCGCGTGCCGTCAGGCAAAATATTCAGATCTTTTTCCAGCCCCTTATACGACCTCGGCCAGCTATACAAAATCCCTTTTCCAAAGGACTTATTATTGTCATCGCCTAGCGTGGGGCTATTGAGGCGATTATAATTGATATAGTTTAGGCTAATGTCAGCAGTAACTTTAGAGGAAATGTTCAGGTTCGCGCCGATACTTGCCGTGTACTGATCAAAGGTACTATTGGGAACCACGGCTTGGTGGTTTGCACTAGAAAGTGACACCCGCATGGTCCCCATTTCACCGCCACCTGAAAAAGACACATTATGTGTTGTGGTATGGCCATTGGAAAAATACTGCTTCAAATTGTCAGGCTGGGGCGTATAAGGCCGCAGTTCCCCATCCCACCAGCGGACCATTTCGCCCCGCATCTCAGGCCCCCAGGACACGCCTGTGGAGTAAAATCCAAACAACTCCGTTGTCGACTTGCCAAACGGCCCATCAACCGTATGAATACTGTTGGGATAAGCGAATTCGCCGTCAGCGTTCATTTCCAATTGAGGAGGCGTCAGCGCCACTGGGCCTCCACTTCCATAGATATTTTGCACGTCGCGGTAGCGATAAGGTTGGATCACCTTGTGGTTGACAGCATACTTGATGCCGATCCCTTTTTGCCGCTTCCCACGCTTGGTGGTGATGAGCACAACGCCATTGGCGCCTCTGGCGCCATAAAGCGCGGCGGCCGTAGGGCCTTTGAGGATATTGATGTCCTGAATATCTTCAGGGTTGAGGTTATTGATGGCAGAGCCCCAATCCACGCCTCGGCCGATGTCTTCGAGGCCTGGCGCATTTTCTAAAGGAACACCGTCTACGACGATGAGGGGCTGATTATTGGCGTTGATGTTGTTATTGCCGCGAATCACGATGCGGGCAGTCCCCCCATCCACGCCATTGGGCGTGGTGATTTGCACCCCTGAGGACTTGCCACTCAAGGCGCTGATGACATTGGGCGCGTTGGAAACGGCCAGGTCCTGGCCGTCGACCTTGTCCGACGAATAGCCCAGCTCCTTCTTCTGGCGCTTCACGCCAAGGGCTGTGATGACGACCTCGTCGAGGTTTTTGTTCACCTCTTTCATCGCAATGCGCAGTTTCGTCTTGCCTGCCACCGGGACTTCTTGCTCTGCAAACCCAATATACTTGGCGATCAAAATGGCATTTTCATCCGCCACGGTGATGGAGAAATTGCCATTCTCGTCCGTCATGGCACCGTTTTGTCGGCCCTTTTCCTGAAGAACAACGCCCACCAGCGGTTCCGCTGTTTCGTTAGCGGTGACAGTGCCTGTCACAGTCACCTGGCCGAAGGCCATTAAGCTAGGGAAAAGGCAAATGAGTAGCGTGGTGTAAATTTGCTTCATCCCGCAAAATAATGATCGCAAGAGATAGAAGCTAGTAGGAGGGGGAAGAAGTTTGAAGGTTCAAGGGATGAGTTTGCTCCAGAAAGTCAAATTTGACTTTTTTCCTCATTGCGACGGACTAAAGTCCAGTCGCAATAGTTCTTTGTCTGTCATTTTATACTATTGCGACTGGGCTTCGGCAAGCTCAGCCAGTAAGTTTCAACCCGTCGCAATAGGGCAAATTCCTTAAAAGGAATTTGCGGAGCAGCCTCATTTGTTCAAAGGTCTATTTCATTCAAATGGGAGCCAAAACGCTTTTTATGAAAAATGTTTGTTAATCTTGTGTAAAGAAATACTGCTAACTACCTGTCTCTCATGCGCAATCTTTTTTGGCTCCTTTTCGCTTGCTTCCTGTTGACTTATTCGGGTTGTACCCCATCTTCCGCCAACTCTCAAACTCCAGAAGCTGCTCCTCCCCTTCCTTCGCTGAAAGGGAAACATATCCTCATGACCTATGGTGGCTATCAAGGCCATACGCCTAAGGCATTTTGTGACCATGCCGCAGCATGGCTCACAGAAGAAGGGGCCATCCTTACGATTTCGGATAGCCTGGCGATCTATGAAAATGATTCGTTGATGCGGGCGCAGGACCTCATCATCCAGTGGGTTACGGATGGACAAATAACGGATGAGCAAGTCGCAGGGTTAAGTCTTGCTGTGAAAAGTGGGGTTGGACTTGCTGGCTGTCATGGAGGAACAGGTGACTCCTTCCGCAATAAGCCCGACTACCAGTACATGGTAGGGGGGCAATGGGTCGCGCATCCAGGGGGCGAAGTGGATTATACCGTGAATATTTTGGACAAAAAGCATCCCATTACAGCGGGAATCGCTGATTTTGATATGCAGTCAGAGCAATATTACATGCATGTAGACCCTAATGTGACGGTACTTGCGACCACGACTTTTCATGTGGAAAATGCCGATTATCTGAATGGGGCGGTGATGCCTGTGATTTGGTTAAAAAACTTTGGAAAAGGGCGCCTCTTCTACACCTCCCTCGGCCACAAGCTGGCCGACTTTGAGGTACCAGGGGCATGGGAGACTTTTCAGCGCGGTGTGCGCTGGGCTAGCGGTAGCAAGTATGTACCACAGGAAAAGTTGATACAACCTGTATATCCAGGCAGCTAAAAGAACCCTAAAGCTTTACCCTAAAAACACCTTAGGCGCTACTGCCATGGCTTCGGGAATGGCCTTTTCATTTAAGCCGAAAGGGATATTCCGTTCGTTGCAAAAAGCGAGGAGGCTTTCTGTGGCGATATTTCCCACCAACTCGTCCTTGGCAAAAGGACAACCTCCATAGCCCATCAGGGCCGTATCGAAACGACGGCATCCGCTTTCGTATGCCGCAGCCAGTTTCTCTAGTCGGGTAGCTGGCGAAGCGTGAAAGTGAGCGCCTATTGTCACATCGGGAAATCTGGGGATCACAGTGCTAAATAGACTTCGGATACTTTCCTCATCTGCTGTACCTACGGTATCAGCCAAGGCTACAATCCCAATGTCTTTTTTTGCCATTTCCTCTACCCATTTCTCCACAATCTCCAAATTCCATGGATCTCCATAAGGATTGCCAAAAGCCATGGAAAGATAGATGACGAGTTGCTTATTATGTTGTAAACAAAGGGACTGAATCTGATCGACCAACACAGCGGATTCTGCTATTGATTTGCGTGTATTGCGCTGTTGAAAGGTTTCAGAGATGGAAAAAGGATATCCAAGGTAGGTGATCTCGGGATGGGCACAGGCATCTACTGCGCCTCTGTGGTTCGCGACAATGGCCAATAGCTTGGACGGCGTTTCGGAAAGGTCTAGCCCTGCGAGCACTTCTGCTGTATCAGCCAATTGCGGAATGGCCTTGGGCGAGACGAAGCTCCCAAAATCGAGGGTATGAAACCCCACTTTCAAGAGTAAATTGAGGTACTCAATTTTCAGGGAAGTGGGGATATGTGTATGGATGCCTTGCATGGCATCACGTGGGCATTCGACGATTTGCAGTGGTGTGGACATTTTATGACTCGTTAATGACTACCAAGATTCTCAATTAATAACTCTTCTGCTTGTGGAGAAGATAAGGTAAAGCGGCTGAAGCGCCAGACCAATAAGCTGGCAGAGATCATCAAACTCACGACAAATGAGTACCAGAATCCCATGATTTCAAGCTCCATGGTGAACCCTAAAAAATAACATAGGGGAAGGGCAATGACCCAGTAGGCTACAAAGGTAATCAAGGTCGGAATTTTTACATCCTGAATTCCTCGTAATATCCCTGCCCCAACGGCTTGTGCACCGTCAAATACCTGAAATAAGGCAGCGATTAGCATTAGGCTACTAGCGGTGGCCAGTACTTTTTGATTTTCTATTCCTGAGGCACTTTCCTGGCCTAAATCTAGAAAAAGGCTAGGGAGCCATTCTCGACCAATAACAAAGATCATAGCTGAAAAGACCATAAACCCGATGGCCAAAATGATGCCCGCAAAACCCGACCGCC
This sequence comes from Bacteroidia bacterium, assembly GCA_030430575.1. GTDB lineage: Bacteria > Bacteroidota > Bacteroidia > J057 > J057 > JAUIGE01. The sequence continues at coordinate 228,601 of JAUIKF010000002.1, forward strand.
TCACACTCACTTCGTCTTTTTTCCCTAAGGCGTCTCCGACACGTATGGTAGCTCCTGCGGAGATGCCTACCACCACCATGAAACTGACTGAGGCCATGCTGATAGCAATCTGGTGGGCAGCACGATACTGGGCTGCCAGATCTTCTGGCTGAAACCATCCGATCATGATCGCCGCGCCTACAAATGCGCCCACTTCAAAAAACCATTGCAAGCCTGATGGGATTCCGAGGCGCAATATCTTCTTGACGATATGCCATTGGATTCCCTGCCATTTTACCCAGTATTTTTTGAAACGTTTCGCATACATAATATACCCTAACATGGCACCCATCATGAACACCCGACTGATCAATGTTCCATAGCCAGCCCCATCAAGTTCCAATCGAGGCACCCCCCAATTCCCATAGATCAAGAGCCAGTTAGCAAAAACATTACACCCCAGGCCCAATAAGGTAATGTACATGGCAGGCTTAGTGAATGAGAGGCCATCTACAAAACTCTTAGAAGCGAGAAATAGCAGAAAGGGAATAATGCTTAGCCCCAAAATTTGTAAATAAGAATGGGCGAGTTCTACATCTCGTTCTGGCTGATCCATGACATAGAGCAGGCCTGTACTGAAGTAGTTGGCGATCATGATGACCACTGCCAGGGCAACAGATACCAGGAGTCCCTGGATCAGGTAGTTGCCTGCACGGGCGTACTTGCCTGCCCCTTCGGCCTCGGCGGTCAGCGGTGACAGAATCATAGAAATCCCCATGCCGATGATAGTGACGACAAAGAAGATTCCATTGGCAAGGGAAGAAGCAGAGAGGTATTCATACCCCAAATCGCCGATCATCATATTGTCGATCACTCCCATGAGGACAAAGCCCAGCTGTCCCACAATGACAGGGACAGAAAGTTTGATGGTTTCGCGAAAATGCCTAGAATATGAAATAGGTGTTGATTGAATAGATGTATCCACGGTTACTGTAAATTAGTGGGTCCGTGTGAAGGGGAGATCGACTTTGGGAAAGGATAAAGGCAGGTATGCAAACGTAGGCAAATAGAATTAGTTTCAGAAATCTCTCCTCAAACATCTGTTCAATTTGATAGTTTGATATTGCCCAGAAAAGTATTATTTTTGCAAGAAATTGTGATGATTCATCATAAGGGAGAGTGTCTCCCTTATTTTTTTTGACATGTTGACAGATGAGATCTACCAACGGATTGTGGGTCAAATAGAGGCTACCAATCCGAATGTTTTTGTCCTTGATGTACAGTTAAAGCAAGGCAGTCGCAATGTCCTTAGTGTCAAACTTGACACTGACAAAGGCATCACGATGGATGAATGTGCTGTACTCACACGTGCCCTTGGTCCTTGGATGGATGAAGTAGGCTTTTTTGAGTTTGACTACGGTATTGAACTATCCTCTCCCGGTGTTGGTGCCCCCCTCCTATTTCACAGACAATATCTTAAAAATATTGGCCGCGATCTCCGGGTCATCAACCAAGCAGGTGAAGAAACCGAAGGTAGGCTGATGGTGGTAGAAGAAAAAACCATTACCATCAACCCTTATAAAAGTAGTAAAAACCTTAAAAAAGGGCAGAAGCCACGCCTTGCTGATGAACAGGTAACCATTTCATTTGAAGACATTAAAACGTCGAAAGTAATAATATAAGCAGCTAAACGAATCCATGGCCAGAAAAAAAGTTGTAGATACAAAGGTTGACTTGGTTGAAGCGTTCTCCGAATTTTCGCGCTTCAAAAATATCGACCGTGCTACCTTGATGGGCGTATTAGAGGAAGTTTTCCGGACGATGATCCGAAAGAACTATGGTTCTGACGAGAACTTTGAAATCATTGTCAATGTCGACAATGGAGATATTCAGGGATTTCGGGAACGTGAAGTCGTGGAAGACCACGAACTGGAAGATGAGTCCCGTCAGATTCCGCTCAGTGAAGCCCTAGAAATAGACGAAGATTACGAAGTAGGAGATGAACTTGCAGAAGAAATCAACTTCATCGATTTTGGACGCAAGATTGTCCAGACTGCCAAGCAGACACTTACCCAGAAGATTCGCGACCTGGAAAAGGCTTCTATTATCGAACAGTACCAGGAGATTGTAGGAGAGATCATTGTTGGGGAAGTATATCAGGTGTGGAGAAATGAAATATTGGTCATTCACGAGGATAATGAACTTGTTCTACCTCGGACTGAGCAGATTCCCAAGGACCGCTTTCGCAAAGGTGATACCTTGCGTGCCGTAGTCTTGGAGGTAGATATGCGAAATAATAACCCCCGGGTAATTATCTCTCGCGCATCGCCACTTTTCCTTGAAAAGCTCTTTGAACAAGAGGTCCCTGAAATTTTTGACGGCCTAATCACCGTCAGAGGTATCGTCCGAGAACCTGGAGAGCGCGCCAAAGTAGCTGTAGAGAGCTATGATGACCGAATCGATCCCGTAGGTGCATGTGTAGGGATGAAAGGGTCTCGTATTCATGGAATCGTTCGAGAACTACGAAATGAAAATATTGACGTCATTAGTTTCACGATCAATGATGTGCTATATATTCAACGGGCACTAAGCCCTGCCAAAATATCCTCCATCAAATTGGATGAGGAGAAGCGGGAAGCCCAGGTATTTCTTACGCCAGACCAGATTTCCCTCGCGATTGGGAAAAATGGCCTCAATATTAAATTGGCGAGTCGCCTGACCAATTACCAAATCGATGTATTCAGAGAATTAGAAATGGATGAAGAGGATGTAGAACTAGAAGAATTCTCTGATGAAATCGAAGCGTGGGTCATCAAAGAGTTGAAGCAGATTGGCTGCGACACGGCTAAAAATGTGTTAGAGCTAAGCGCAGAAGAACTTGTGCGACGCACAGACCTAGACCAAGAGACCGTAGATGATGTATTAGCTGTTCTCAAAGCAGAATTTGAAGATGATTAATACAATGGCCATCGTTAGGGAAACCCATAAAATGAGTAAGCATATGTAAAAACGTACCTATAAGTTTGCCGCTACTCCTTTTTTGGTGACCCAATTAGACTGGCGTTATCGCCAACAAATTTTCAAGTTATTTTCACCAACTTCGAATAAAAAAATTAGTCTTTAATCACCAGGAATGTCGAAAGTTAAACGATTGTTTAAGGTTGCTAAGGAGTTAAATGTTGGAACTACCATGTTGGTTGACCATCTCGTTAAGAATGGCCACCAAGTGGAAAATTCGCCCAACGCTAAAATCCCTGGGGAGTTGTATGATTTGCTGTTGAAGGAATTCGCTTCTGACAAGCAAATGAAGGAGAAAGCCGAGCAGATTATAGAAAAGCGTAATGAAGATCGCTTTCATCATACTACGACCAAACCAGAACCTCCCAAACCACCAAAAGAGGAAGAAACCCCCGCAGACTTTATGTCTGCTGCGCAGCTGAGGGCGTCTGCCAATAGCACCCCAAATCCCGTACCGACTGCAGAACCTACTACTCCTGTTCAAGAAGCAGAAGAAGTTACTACGCCTTCTACAACAGAAGTGCCTGTGGATCCGCCGACGCCCGCTCCTAAAGAAGAAGTTGAATCGCCAGTTGAGCCTGTAGTACCTGAAGCAAAAGAGGTTGAAGAAGAAAAACCTGCAGCTTTGAAGATAGTTGGGAAAATAGATTTGGATACAATCAATAAAAAGACTTCCAGACCTAAAAAGACTCATAAAACGACCTCAAAGCCAGCGCCACCAGCTGCTAAAGATACGGAACCATCTACTCCTAAAGATCCGACTCCTCCCCCTCCTGCTAAAGAGGTCCCTGTTGTTCCTGAAAAACCTGAGCCTGTTGCAAAGGAAAAGGAACCAGAAAGCCCTCCTGTAGTTCAGAAAGAAACGCCTGAGGTGCCTGCATCAGAAACAGCAGCGCCTGAGGAAAAGAAGGAACCTGTCAAGAAGGAGCCAAAGGATCTTCCTGAAGTGACTGCGGAAAAAGTAGCTCCTGAAAAGGAAGCCGAGCAGCCAGCAGAACCCGAAGCTGAAACGGAAGAAGTCATCACGGCTGACCCCAAACAGCTTCGTGGGTTGAAAGTCTTGGGGAAAATTGACCTGGCAGATTCTTCCAAGAAAAAAGGAAAAGACAAGAAGAAAGACGAATCGAAACCCACTCCCGCCAATAAAGATGGCAATTCAGATGGGGATACTTCTAAACGTCGCCGCAAGCGCAAGCGCAAGCGTAAAAAGGTCACGAATGAGGATGTGAATTCTCAGAACAAAAAAGGATCTGGTGACAAGAAGGGAAAAACGGCCAAAGAAAAGCCGACCAAAAAAGAGATTCAGGAATCGATCCGAAATACATTCGCCCAAATGCAGAAAGGGCCATCACGTGGTCGCCAGCGCCTTCGTCGCGCGAAGCGAGACGCTGGTGCAGCTCGTAGAAGGAGGGACGAAGAAAAGGTGGCTAGCGAAAGCCACGTGCTCGAGATGACCGAATTCATCACTGCGAATGAATTTGCCAATCTCATCGAAGAACCAGTAAACAACATCATCAAGAGTTGTTTTGACCTGGGAATGATGGTGACGATCAACCAGCGTCTCAATGCGGATGTCCTTAGCCTTTTGGCCGAAGAATATGGGTATGATGCCAAATTTATCGATGTCAAAGAGCAAGAGTTTGAAGATGCGATCGAGGAGGATGCGCCAGAAGACTTGAGAACAAGGAATCCTATTATCACTGTGATGGGTCACGTTGACCATGGAAAGACCACCTTGCTGGACCACCTCCGCAAAGCCAATGTGGCAGCAGGGGAAGCCGGTGGCATCACACAGCATATCGGTGCCTACGAAGTAGCACTTAAGAGTGGCGGAAAAGTTACGTTCCTTGATACACCAGGTCACGAAGCCTTTACGGCGATGCGTGCAAGGGGGGCGCAGGTGACTGACGTTGCGATTATCGTTGTTGCGGCGGATGACGCAGTCATGCCTCAAACCAAGGAAGCCATTAATCACTCGCAAGCAGCTAATGTCCCAATGGTTTTTGCCATTAATAAGGTGGATAAAGAAAGTGCTGATCCTGAGCGGATCAAGGGCCAGTTAGCAGAAATGAATATCCTCGTAGAGGATTGGGGAGGCGATTTTCAGAGTCAGGAGATTTCTGCGAAGATGGGTACCAATGTCGACGAGTTATTGGAGAAAGTAATCTTGCAAGCTGAATTGCTGGAGCTGAAAGCCAACCCAGATCGCATTGCCAATGGTACAGTGATCGAAGCCAAGCTCGACAAAGGCCGTGGAAACGTAGCCACCATGCTGGTAGAGAATGGAACATTGAAAGTAGGAGATCCTATGGTAGCAGGGATTCACTTTGGTAAGGTGCGTGCCTTGATCAATCAAAATGGAGAACGCATCAAAGAAGCTGGACCTGCTATGCCCATACAGGTATTGGGATTAAATGGCCAACCCAATGCAGGGGACCGCTTCCAAGTATTTAAAGAGGAAAGTAAGGCTAAAGGGGTCTCTCAAAAACGCCAAGAGCTTTTCAGAGAGCAATCTTTCCGCCAGAAAAACCGCATTACGCTTGACGAAATCGGTCGTAGACGTGCATTAGGTAGTTTCAATGAACTGAATATCATCATCAAGGGTGATGTGGATGGTTCTGTAGAAGCCTTGGCTGGTTCCTTACTCAAGCTCTCTACAGAAGAAGTACAGGTAAACATTATCCTAAAATCCGTCGGGGGTATTACAGAATCCGACGTCAACTTGGCGTCTGCATCTGATGCGATCATCATCGCCTTTAATACCAGGCCTTCGGCACAAGCTCGCACTTTGGCGGAGCGTGAAGAGATAGACATCCGAACCTACAGTGTCATCTACGATGCTATTGGAGATGTCAAAGATGCGCTTGAAGGACTTCTGTCACCAGATATTAAAGAAGAAATACTGGGTACCGCTGAAGTACGTGATGTCTTTAAGATCACCCGTGTAGGATCCGTCGCAGGTTGTATGGTTATTAATGGAAAAATCTATCGCAATAGTCCCGTCCGCGTGATCCGTGATGGCGTTGTGATTTACACCAGTACTATTTCTTCCTTGAAGCGATTTAAGGATGATGCCAAAGAGGTAGCTACTGGATTCGAATGTGGTATCATGATCGAAAATTACAATGACGTCAAGGTGGGCGACCATTTCGAGGTGTATAAAGAGGTAGAAGTCAAAAGGACCCTGTAATAGGTACTGATACTTTATGAAAGTGCGCGATATCGCAATGGTACTAGAAGCATGGGCCCCAAAGCCATTGGCTGAATCTTATGATAATGTAGGATTGCTCGTAGGATATCCAGATATGGAAGTCACTGGAGCACTGGTCAATCTGGATATGACGGAACCCGTCATTGAAGAGGCGCTTGAACGAGGGTGCAATATGGTGATTGCTCATCACCCCATCTGGTTTGGGGGGAGAAAGCGACTGAATGGAGAAGACTATGTTAGCAGGACAATCATGAATGCCGTCAAGCATGATATTGCCCTCTACGCTTGCCATACCAATTTGGATAATATCCGTACTGGGGTAAACCACAAGATTGCGCAGCGGTTGGGATTATTGGGGGTGGAGTTTTTGCTTCCAAAAGATCCAGAAAAAACACATGGATCAGGGATGATAGGACGTTTGCCCAACCCTATGCCCAAAGCCGAGTTTCTTCAATTTGTAAAAGATCAATTTCACTGCGGAGGAATTCGCTATGCGGATTGTCCCCTGACAGAAGTAGAGACCGTAGCGATTTGTGGAGGAGCAGGTAGCTTTCTTACACAAGCGGCCCTCCAACAAGGGGCAGATGCTTTGGTGACAGGTGATATCACCTATCATAAATTTTTTGATAATGAACAACAGATGTTGCTCCTAGACATAGGACACTATGAATCTGAGCAATTCACTTCGGAATTGATTCGGGATTATTTATCTGAAAAAATTCCTAAATTTGCCATCCATTTTTCCAAAACGTACACTAATCCGATTAAATATTTTTAAACTATGTCAAACGTCGTAGAAGAAAGGCTTCGCTCACTCACACGCCTACAAGTGATTGACTCCAAGTTGGATAAGATTCACAGGCTAAGGGGAAGCTTACCAGAAGAGGTAAGTGACTTGGAAGACGATCTTGAAGGGTTGGAAACACGCAAGAGCCGCATAGAAGAAGAAATCCAGCGACTCAATGATGAGATTCGCGACCGCAATACCAAGATTGAAGACTTCAGAACGCAGATCGCTCGATATGAAGATCAGCAAATGAATGTCAAAAACAACCGAGAGTATGAAGCACTCCGGAAGGAGATCGAATACGCCAACCTTGAAATCCTCACTTCAGAGAAGAAAATTCGCCAGTTCAAGGAGCAGATCGAGCAAAAAAATGTGTTGCTTGAGCAAACTTCTCATCATGTAGAGGATAAAAAAAATGAGCTTGAAGAGAAGCGTAAAGAACTCGAAATCATTATTGAAGATACAAAATCGGAGGAAAAAGTGCTGAAAAGCATTTCCGAAAATGCAGCCTCCAAAGTAGAAGACCGCTACCTCATTGGCTACCAAAAGGTACGACACAATATGCGCAATGGCCTGGCTGTCGTGACGACGGATAGAAGTGCATGTGGAGGATGTTTTTCGATTATCCCTCCTCAGGTTCATATTGATCTTCACCGTCGCGAGCGACTCATTCACTGTGAGAACTGTGGACGTATCCTTGTGGATGATTATTTCTTTGAGGAGATCAATACCGAACTGGAAAAAGCAGGCGTTTAAGCGCTAAATGGCTTTTAAAACATAATCGTCAATGCCTGACTGACCGTCGGGCGTTGACGATTTGCGTTTTTAGCAAGAGAGCTACTCCCAGTGGCATCATCACGGAAGCCCCAAAAAGCAATTCATAATACATGGGCATAAATCCCATCGCTCCCCAAAACAAGGTCCCCTGTAAGAACAAGATACTTTCACTCAGGGCAAATCCCAGGAAAAATAACCCGATCGCCACGAATGTCTCGCGGCTAGGACGGCGCAGGATGCCCTGATTTATTCCAAATCCTAATAGAAAATGGGTCACAATCCCCAGCAGGATAATATGGATAAACCCCATGACATAATTTCGAATGGTGTAAGCCACCATTGCAACATAAGGAATAACCACAACTGCTTGAATGATGATTTTGAATAACAAGCAGACAAAGGCAACCTTGAAGAGAAAGAGGGGAAACTGTGAGAAATGTGGCCGTATTTCAGCGGAGTGTTTTTTGATTAATTGTAAGAAAAATACGAGGGCGATCAATTGTAAAATAACGCCAAGACTATTTACCGCAAAGAGGATCTTGAGGGGGTTGGACCATGTCACGGCCAAAGCATAGGTCAATAAGCAAGACGCCCCCAAAAAACCAAAAAAACGCTGTGCCAATCGATGATCGATTACCACGCCTTTCTGCTTCATTAACTCTAGTAGTAACCCTATGACGCCAAATAATAACCATCCATTGAGTTGAAAATGGAGGAAAAACTGTACTGCCATATAGTAGAAGGCTGTGTGCGAATAGCGCCCAATGGCAAAATAGACAACCACCCACAGGGCCAACGTGGACAAGACAAGGAAAAGGAGAGCTGTTTGGATAAATAGCCGAGAAATAGAGGCAGAATGATGCGCTTCAATGTCTCTGAAAAAATGCCAGACGAAATAATAGGCTACAATTGTCTGTAAGAGCAAAAAACTCATGCTCCAGGCTGAGGCGCCTGTCATAAGGTAGGCGATACACATGCCTATTACACTTCCTTGAGTAAGCCAAAAGGCAATCTTATAGGGGGGCGCTTGCTGCCGTGTCGCAGGCAGAAACGTGTGCATAAGTGTGCCTGCCAACGCCATAAATGCCCATCCCAACAGGGCAAGATGGGAATGGGCATCTAAGAAATGTCGAAACTTCAGCCAACTAATCTCTTCTACAAATGCGAATCGCAACAAGGCTCCTAAGCAAGTAGCAATGCAGAGGTTGGCTAATGCTGTTTTGACCCATGTCTTAGGCATGATACGTATGCTACTAGATTAAAAGACTGTTCAAAGTATTTCGAAAACTTACTCTCCTTGAGATGCCGCAAAATCCAAGTCATTCTGGTAGATGAATTCGAGAATATCTCTGGCATCTGTGATGGAGATGTTTTGGTTAGGCATGCGGACCAAACACTCTTTTAACAAGTCATTGGCGACTTTGTCTTCCTCCAACATGATCTCCACATTGGTAATCATATTCATGATCCATTCGGGCTTCCGCTTGTCGGTAAGGCCAGCCCAGCCTGGTCCTACTACTCGCTGGTCAGTAAGCTTGTGACATGCAGCGCATTTCAATTCGTATATAGCTTTGCCATTTTCAACCATTTTGGCATCTAGTGGATTGTTGAGGGTCACGCTGGTTATTTCTCCTATTCCTTTCCCGTCGTCTTTTTTCTGTGCTTCTGCCTTTTCTGGAAAAGCTTTGGCCAGTCGATCTTCCCGAGATTGACTTTCACCGCACGCAAAGACAAAAAGGGCAAGGATGGAGAAGATTGCTAATTTTTTCATGATGATTTGATTTGATGATCTTGAGGATGGTTAAACCCTGATATTCTTCATTTTTATTCGCTCCGCCATTTCATTCACAGTGAGGTTCTCTAACTGATACTTTAATCCAGCGCGATAGCCAAATACTTGAATGTGTAATGGGCAGGGGTTTTCAGTAGAACAGGCCGCTAACCCAAGGATGCAAAAGTCAAAGACTTGCGGGCCGTCAATGCTATGTACTATTTTCTCAATAGTGATATTTCGATTCTGAGGTGTCAGGTAAAATCCGCCGCCAGGTCCTTTGCTAGAAGTAATCAATTGGCTTTTTGATAATTGCTGAAGCACCTTGGCTAATAGATGGCTAGGAATATCAAGTTCCACAGCCATTTGTGTGGCATTGATCTTATTTGACTCATCAGAATGAACAGCAAGATATAAAGTGGCTCGTATGGCGTATTTACATGACTTAGAAAACATAAGTACCTATTTTGGAGATTGAGAAAGATTTATTTCAGGAGCAAAAATAAGATAAAAAATATTTTATTGATCCACTTAGCTCAAAATCCGCTTAAATGACTTAGCTACTTGGCTACATCCTTTAAAGTGAGTCAAAACTATTTTATAGTATGTAATGGCAAAATGCTTTTTATCCTAAGGCGGGGTGATTAAAGTCATTGGGGTCGCTTTGAATCTATCGTTGGTTTGTAAATAAAAGAAAAATAATCTTTTATTCATCACATAACCACTATAGAAGATGAAAACGAATGCACACACTTCTCTAATTACCCTCCTTTTTGCAGGCTTCTTATTGACTGGCCTTACCATGAGCTGTAACCAGCAAGGTACTACCACCAATACAGGTGCCCTGGGCAATGATGTTGCTTCTCAAGTCTATGTCCCACCAGGCCAATACGATGAGTTCTATGCTTTTATGTCTGGCGGATTTAGCGGCCAGATTACCGTCCACGGACTGCCTTCTGGCAGGCTGTTCAAAACGATCCCTGTATTCTCTGTAGACGGAGAAAAAGGCTATGGCTTCAATGAAGAAACGAAGCCCATGCTGAATACCTCTCATGGGTTTGTTCCATGGGACGATGCTCACCACCCTGAACTTTCTCAAACGAATGGAGAGACCGACGGTCGATGGATTTTCATCAATGGGAATAATACCCCCCGTGTGGCACGTATCGACCTGACTACTTTCGAGACAGCGGAAATCATCGAGATTCCCAATTCTGGAGGTAACCACAGTTCTCCATTTACCACTGAGAACACGGAATATGTCGTAGCGGGAACACGCTTTGGTGTACCTTACCCACAGTCTGATGTGGAGATCAAGAGCTACGCTGAGAACTTCAAAGGGACCCTTACCTTTATCAAAGTAGAAGATGATGGCGCCATGGACATCGCCTTCCAGGTGTTATTGCCTGCCTTTGATTATGACCTTGCGCACGCTGGTAAAGGAAAATCCCATGGATGGATGTTCTTCACCACTTATAACACGGAAGAGAAATCGACCCTTCTGGAGGTATCTGCCTCTCAAAATGACAAAGACTTCATCGCTGCCATCAACTGGAAAAAGGCTGAAGAGTATGTCAAACAAGGAAAAGCCAAAGACATTCCTGCCGAATGGGCGCACAATGTCTATGACGAGCATACCCATATGGCGACCTCTACTATGAAAAAGAGTGTGAAGGTATTGATTCCTTCTGAGTGTCCAGGACTTGTTTATTTCCTTCCTACACCTAAGTCTCCTCACGGGGTAGATGTAGACCCTACGGGTGAATACATTGTCGGTAATGGTAAGCTTTCTGCTGACCTCACGGTCCATTCATTTACCAAAATGATGGCTGCCATTGAGAATAAGTCTTTTGAAAAAGAAATTGCCAGCATTCCTGTATTGAAGTTTGAAGAAGTAGTAGGTGGTGTGGTAAAAGATGCAGGCCTTGGACCATTGCACACAGAATTTGACGACAAAGGCAATGCGTATACTTCTTTCTTCATTTCTTCTAATGTAGTGAAGTGGAAAGTGGGTACCTGGGAAGTATTGGACAAAGCAGCTACTTTCTACTCCATCGGTCACTTGATGATTCCTGGTGGAGACTCTAAAAAGCCCCAAGGAAAATACCTCGTTGCCTTGAACAAGATCACCAAAGACCGCTACTTGCCTACGGGACCAGAGCTCTGCCATTCAGCACAGTTGTATGACATCTCTGGGGATAAGATGAAGCTTCTCTTGGACTTTCCTACCATGGGTGAACCTCACTATGCGCAAGGAATCTCTGCGGATCGCATCATGCCTAATATCAGAAAGATCTATCCGATAGAAGAGAATAAGCACCCTTATCGGGCGCTTGGAGAAAAAGAAGCCAAAGTCACTCGCGAAGGCAAAACCGTCCATGTTTACATGACGACTATTCGTAGCCACTTTGCACCTGACAATATCGAAGGCATCAAGGTCGGGGATGAAGTATACTTCCACGTCACCAACCTGGAACAAGATTGGGATGTGCCTCACGGCTTCTCCGTCATGGGCGCCAACAATGCTGAATTGTTGATCATGCCTGGCCAGACAGAAACCCTCCTGTGGACGCCAAAGAAAGAAGGCGTATTCCCCTTCTACTGTACAGACTTCTGCTCTGCCCTTCACCAGGAGATGCAAGGATATGTACGTGTCTCTTCTCAAGGTGCCAATACGCCACTGAAATGGGGCTTGGGTGAAGACGAGTTTGTACAGTAAAACTCTTTGCCATTTGAACCCCCTTTCGCTAAACGGCCCCCTCAGAGAAGGGGCCTAGCGATTTGACATAAAAATAAAACCCTAATCTTGCGGGTCGTTCCCTTTTTCAAGGGGAACGGGGCCGTGGGGAGGGGTTTACTAGGGCGAAGACAAAGTCTTATCAGCAACTAAATAGTTTCGGTTATTCACTGATTGGGTAGAGGATGGCAAGCCTGTCCTTTATCCATATCAGATTCCCTATTTCCCATGCTCTTTAGAAAAAAAAATCAAAATAAGTAGCGCATTAAGGTTTGCAATCTGCTGATAATCAGCTCATACTTTCATTTTGATTTTCATTTTAATTTTGACTCTTTCCTCATCCAACCTTCATGAAGAAGCACCTTCCTCGGATATTGATGGCCATTGCCGCCTTGGGCTTATTGACCCTATTTGTTTTTCCCATGTGGCGCATCACACTGATCGCACCGCAGTACCCCGATGGCGTGGACCTGTTTATTTGGATTCACAAATTAGGCGGAAATAGTCCAGGTACTTTGCAAAACATCAACATCCTCAACCACTATATAGGGATGAAATATATCGAGCCAGACTCTATCCCTGAATTGAGCTATTTCCCATATATCGTGTTGGCTATGGTAGGGTTAGGGTTAATTGCAGCGTTGTTAAATAAGGGAAAACTGTTTTTAGCATGGGCCATTGTGATGGTTATTTTGGCCATGTTAGGCATTTATGACTTCTACTTATGGGAATATGATTACGGGCATAACCTCAGCCCTACAGCGCCTATAAAAATCCCTGGAGCTTCCTTCCAGCCTCCGCTATTTGGTACCAAGCTCATCTTGAATTTTACTGCCCAATCCTATCCACATACTTCAGGCATCTTCGCTGGCATCTGCATCATCATGGCAGGCGTAGCGTGGTGGTTGAAGGCAAAATTTGGTAAAAAATAAAACGATGAACCCCTCACATCTCCTCCTCTTATCCTTCGTCTTGCTCATCGGTTGTCAACCCACCCCCCAGCCAATGAACTATGGGCAAGACATGTGTCATTACTGTAAAATGACCGTAGTAGACGCCCAGCATGCGGCGCAAGTCGTGACAAGCAAAGGCAAAGCCTACAAATTCGACGCAATAGAATGTTGCGTCAATTACCTCAACAAACACACCGATCAGCAATTCGCCCATATCCTTGTCAATGACTATGAGAACCCTGGCGTGCTCTTAGCGGCTGAAACAAGCCATTACCTCATTTCACCAGCCATCCCCAGCCCCATGGGGGCCAACCTCTCTGCCTTTGCCAGCGAAGGCGCTGCACAAGCGATTCACCAAAACAAAGGCGGTGAGATGTTTGGCTGGGAAATGCTTAAACAACACTTGATGAAGAATTATTGATTGCTGATTGATAGATTATTGATTAGCAAAGAGTATCAACCGATTGATTATCAGCTTTTACCATGTATAAACTCCTCCTCTCCATAATCATCTGCTTGGTGCTAATGCACTCAAAGTCGCAGGCAGCGACCTTGGAAGTGTGCTCGACCTGTAGATGGACGACCGTCACAGCAGCGATACAAGCAGCAAAAGCAGGCGACCGTATCTTGGTCAAAAAAGGCCTGTATCAAGAAGGGCAAATCACCGTCGATAAGCCGCTCCACCTGATAGGGGAAGGGTTTCCGATCCTTGACGGGAAAAACGAAACAGAAATCCTCACCGTCATGGCTGACGGAGTCATCGTGGAAGGCTTTCAGGTACAAAATGTAGGGACAGATTACCTGGAAGACCGCGCAGGCATCCGCGTTCGCAAGTCTCGGGATTTTGTTATTCGAAACAATAAGCTTTACAATACCTTCTTCGGCATATACCTGGAGCATTCCAAGTATGGAGTTGTTGAGGGGAATGAACTCGTGGGCAAGGCCGTGGATGAAATGTCATCGGGGAATGCCATCCACGTTTGGTATTCCAAAGGAATTTTGGTCACAGGGAATCAGGTTCGGAATCACCGAGATGGGATCTACTTCGAATTTGTGGATAGCAGCAAAGTGCGCGACAATCTCAGCGAGGACAATCTCCGCTATGGCTTGCACTTCATGTTTTCCAATGACGATGACTATTCGGATAATATATTTCGGAGAAATGGGGCGGGCGTAGCGGTCATGTTTTCGAAACGCGTCAATATGTGGGACAATCGCTTTGAGCATAATTGGGGCGTATCGTCTTATGGGTTATTGCTAAAGGAAATTTATGATGCGGAGATTTGGAACAATATCTTCAAAGAAAACTCTATCGCCATCTTCCTCGAAGGGGCTACGCGCATCAACTACCACCACAACGATTTCATCCAAAATGGCTGGGCCATCAAAATGTCAGGCGGCTGCTTGACGAATAAGGTATATGACAATAATTTCATTGGCAATACCTTCGACCTTTCGGTCAGTAGCCATGTGAATGACAACACCTTTGACCACAATTACTGGAGTGAATACACGGGATATGACCTCGACAGAGATGGAATCGGGGATATCCCGTTTCGGCCGATGAAGCTCTTTGGCTATGTAGTAAATCAGACGCCTGAGGCGATCATTTTACTTCGCAGTACCTTCGTAGACCTCATCAATTTCTCCGAAAAAGTCAGCCCTATATTCACACCCACCAATGTCTTCGACAATGAACCTTTGATGAAACGCCTGGTCTTCGAGAAGATAATTTTGAATGATTGAATGATGAATTTTGAATAGTTTCCCTGAAGTGAGGGAGAAAATAAATTGACATCCTACCCTAATAAAGCACTGATTGTCAGTTCATATTTTCATTTTAATTTTCATTTCTATTTTGATTGATCCATGATTAGCATAAATAACCTTCACAAAGCTTTTGGGAAAAACAAGGTGCTTCAGGGCATAGACTTGTCATTCGAAGGTGCTGGCATCACAGCCATCCTGGGACCCAATGGTTCGGGCAAGACGACCTTGATCAAGTGTATCCTGGGCATGGTCTATCCCGACAAGGGAGACATTCAGCTTGGCGGCCAGTCGATTCGGCACGAATGGGCGTATCGAGATCAGTTGGATTATCTGCCTCAGATCGCTCGATTCCCTGAAAATCTTACCGTGCTAGAATTATTTAGCTTGGTCAAGGATCTGCGCAAGCGGACGGCGAGTGGAGAGGAATTGGTTGAATTATTTGGGCTAAAACCGTTTCTCAATAAACGCCTCAGCAACCTCTCAGGAGGTACCCGCCAGAAAGTGAACATCGTCCAGGCGATGATGTTTGACAGTCCGTTGGTCATCATGGATGAGCCGACGGCGGGGCTAGACCCTGTGGCGATGATTCGTCTGAAGGAGATCATCAGAAGGGAAAAGGAAAGAGGTAAGACCATTTTGATTACAACGCACTTGATGAATTTTGTGGAGGAAGTTGCAGATGATGTCGTGTTTATTCTGGAAGGGAAAATTCACTTCAAGGGCAGTCTAAGTGCGCTGAAGGCGCAGTATGGCGAAGCACAGCTAGAACAGGCGATTGCGCATATTTTGGAAGGGAAGGATCCCAAAATACCTAACAGATTTTCTTCAATCTGTTAGGTATTCGAGTGCCATCTAGTTTTGAAAAGGGGACACACAGCTCATAAGACATAACAGGTTGAGGAAAACCTGTTATGTCTTATCAAACAGAGACCATCATGAACAAAATCCTAAAATATAGCTTTTTTGACCTGGTAAGGAGCCGTTGGATATACATCTACTGTGCCTTCTATTTGCTCTTTACTTTCTCTTTACTCTGGCTGAGCAGTGACTTGTCCAAAGTTGTCATCAGCCTGATGAATGTCATGCTGGTGCTGGTACCGCTGATCGCTTCCATGTTCAGCATAATGTATTTCTACAATTCGCGAGAGTTCACAGAACTCCTCCTCGCTCAGCCGCTCAAGCGGTCCCATATCTTCATCGGCCAATACCTCGGCGTAGCGGGGTCTCTTTCGTTGAGCTTGATCATCGGGATCAGTATCCCCTTTTTGCTCTACGGTATCATCGGTTCTGCTGAAATTTGGAACTATTTCACCCTCGTCATCATCGGGATATTTCTTTCCTTTATTTTCTCCGCCATTGCGTTTTTCATCGCCTTGCGCCACGAGAATCGCATCAAAGGATTTGGCTTGACCATACTTGTATGGCTGTTTTTTGCGGTGATCTACGATGGCTTCTTCTTGTTGGGATTGGTGTTTTTTAATGAATACCCCTTGGAAAACTTTACCCTGGCCGCATCTTTTTTTAATCCGATAGACCTTTCCCGTATTTTGATTCTATTGAAACTGGACATCTCTGCCTTGATGGGATTTACGGGAGCTGTTTTTAGAAAATTATTAGGATCTGGCTTGGGAATGAGCCTTGCCTACCTGTCGCTTGCGCTGTGGGTCATCATCCCTATATGGGGAATTAGGCGTGTGGCGTTACGGAAAGATTTTTAGGAAAACACAAGTTCAAATTCAAGCGCAAATTCAAGTTCAAGTTCAATACAGTGTAACAGAAGTTTTTGGCCCTTTCCCCACAACACAGTTGTCATTTCGACCAACGGGAGAAATCTAACAGGCCCTTTCGAGTGGTTATTTCCAGGCTTCTAGACCACACTGTTAGATTTCTCCTCGAAGACTCGTCGAAATGACAGCAGAGCTGTTATGCTAGAAACTTGAATTTGCGCTTGAACTTCTTCAGCGTTACTTCACCTGAATCTTCTTAGTCAGATGTGCCCCATCTTCTCTCAACAAACGGGCGATATAAATGCCCGAAGAAAGGGAATTCAAAGATACTTGATGTGTACCTGTTACCTCTTTTTCCCAAGAGAGCATTTTCCCCTGAATATCCATTATACTCAGACTCACCGCCTCAGTCTGCCCCGTTGCAAGAGATTGGAGGTGAAGTGTTTTCTGTTGCTGATCATAAGAAATTGCCCATTCCAGGGGTTCCAATTGGTCCTGAATGCCAGTGGAGCCACTTCCTGCATTGATGCGATAGCAGTTCGGCAACGTAGTATTTAACACAAAAATACTTGAGTCATTGAGCAGGAATAATTGGTAATCAACATATAGCTGCGGAGCAATGTTATAGGAACCTGGAGATGACCAGGTATCGGTCGCTGGATCAAAAATCTGCAAAAGCGTCTTTCCCGTCATGGTAAACACCTCACCAGGCCCAAACATCCACACCTTATCATCTGGCATCAATAAGCCTTTGGTGAGTTGGCCAGGGATCAGCAAGCTATCCGTAGGCGTAGCGGTGGTTCCATCTACTGACACGATGATGGCTTCTTGGGCAAATGACGAACCGTTGTCCCATGTCAAGATGCGACCATCGGCCATTTTGACTACTGCCCCTTCGCCAGTATATAGTTTTTGAGCGGGATTGAGATAGGTCAATGACGTAGCGGCGATGTCGAGCAATTGCCCCCCAGCGCCTGTCAAGAATATTTTACCATTATTCAGGTTCACCATTGGACGTCCCCCCGCATCTAAGGGACCCCAAGTTCCCGTCAACGGTGTCCAACTCATGGTGTTGGTATTGAACATGGCATAATCGCCATTGGTGGAGGTAAGGAAAATGTTGCCCGCAGGGGTTACAATGGCAGAGATGCCTGTATAGGGAGAACTGCCAAAGGGAATGGTATCCAAATCCACCCACATCTGGCTGCTCACATCATACATCTCTACACGGTGTGTGCGCTGGGGAAAGCTATCAACGGTAAAAAAGGTCGTATAGACTTGGCCCCCCATGGAAACGATGTTTCCATTCTGTAAAGTCACCACAGTAGGTCCCACTACCTCTGCATTCAGGTCAGCGCCTGCTGACCAGGTCTCTTGTACAGGATCATAGATGTAGGATTTGTTGCTGAGCCATATCTTTCCACTAGGCGTCTGCGCGAGTTTTTGTCCACCCCATACCATCACACGCCCATCGGGCAGCATCGCTGATCCAGCCAATGTGACACTATCTGGAAAGAAGGCGGTCTCTCGAATCGGAATTTGGCCGTAGCTTTCAGGAATAAGGAGTAAGAAGCTAAAAAAAAGTGTGGTAAAAGTTGTTAGGAGTTTCATAAGCGTTTCTGTTAAATTGATTAAGGGTTTACAGAAGGCAAGCTCATGAATCTTCTCAGGCCCCTCAATTACCCATTTGGGTAATTTTAGGGAATGCCTAAGCGAAATCGTGCAATTTCGCTATACACAGCCCCTTTTGGTGTCAATTCTGACTGCCACAACACCAATTCATCTACCGCCAAGTCAGGATTATTCACTTCAATCCCCAACTCGACATACTGCCGTTCGCGCCAGTTTTTGAGGCGGGCGATAGTAATGTGTGGGACAGGGCTTTTGCGGGTTTGTAGGTGTGGATCAATTTGTTCGTAAAGGAATGTAATGCGCTGAACCAGGTGGCGGAAGGCCTCTGCCTTATGATAGCGAGTCCAGATCATGCGGGGCTGGGAAGCCTTGGGGGCGAGGTAGAAATCTCGGAAGGTAAGGGTAAATGGGGCAGTGTCTTTCACCCCTTCGCGAATCATCGCGACCAGGTTGGGAAGTATTTCCTCCTGCACATTTCCAAAGAAATAGGCCGTGACATGCAGGTTCTCTTGCGGGACCCATCGAACGCCTTGTAGGCGATCGTTCTGAGCCTTAAGATTAGCTATAGGACTTTTAATCTTCTCTGGGGCAGCAATACCCAGAAATAAGCGCAAGTCATCGACGGATTTCGAAGTCATGAGGCAAGGTATTAGGATCGGCGGGATGTGCTGAAAGCTGATCTACACGCGCCATCGGCGGGCCTTGGCGGCACCATTGCACAAACTGAAACATAGCTTCTTCCTCGCCAGCCGCTTCTATCAGAACAGCGCCGTCGGCTTCATTTTGTACCCAGCCTCGAAGGCCCAATGCTAGTGCTTTTTGCTGCGTAGATTTGCGAAACCAGACGCCTTGTACACGTCCTGAAACACGAATTTGATAACAGATCATGGTGGAAATTTCGAAAAAATAGCCGACTCCATCAATTATTCCGCTTTTTTGAATTTCACCCCCCAGCCCGTACCTTTGCCCCCTTCTGATTTACTTAAATCTTTCTATTATGATAAATTTTAACCTAACTCAACTCCCTGATCGCGATGCCAAGCCACGTACCAAAGGGATAACCATGGTCATGGATCGTGGATATAGCCTGCGTGAGATTGAGGATTTCCTCAGCGTTTCGAGTGAATATATTGATGTAGTGAAACTAGGATGGGGAACCTCTGTTGTCACCCCCATTTTGCGTGAGAAACTAGCTTTATACCGCAATGCAGGGATCCCAACTTATTTTGGGGGAACGCTGCTGGAGTTGTTCTGGATCAGGGGTCAGATCGATGACTACTGTCGCATTTTGGAAGAGTACCAAATGGAATATTTGGAAGTATCAGACGGCTCTGTTGATATGGATAGTAAGGAAAAATGCGACCTCATTACGCTGTTGTCCAAAAACTTCAAGGTGTATTCAGAAGTTGGTAGCAAGCACCCAGGTAAGGTCATTCCTCCTTATATGTGGGTGGAAATGATGCAGGCGGAGTTAGACGCTGGTTCAGTCAAAGTGATCGCAGAAGCGCGGGAGAGTGGTACGGTCGGGATGTTTCACTCCTCTGGTGCCATCCGTAGTGACCTGATCGAAGAAATTCTACACGGCATTTCTTCCGAAAAAATCCTCTGGGAAGCCCCCCAAAAATCCCAACAAGCATGGTTTATCAAGCTGATGGGAAGTGATGTGAACCTCGGTAATATCGCTCCAGGCGACGCCCTGCCACTTGAGACGCTGCGTCTCGGTTTGAGAGGTGATACCTTCCATACGTTTTTGAAGAAGTAGAGTCGGAGACCGCTCGGCTCGAAGACTCACCTCGCTATCAGACAAAAGCTTTTTTTCTCATTCTCTTGTCTGACAGCGAGTCTTCGAGCGATCTGACAGCGAAGTCCGTCTTCGGACTGAGCGGTCTGACAGTGAGCGCAGCGAACGGTCTGATAGCGATCCCGAAGGGTGAGCGGTCTCCTACTCGCTTCGCAGCGACTCTACAGGATTGGCCCGCGCGGCGCGTAGGGCTTGGTAGACCAGTGTGAGCACCGCTACCCCCAAGGTGATCCCTCCCCCCAGCACAAAGCTCCAAGGAGACAATCCTATCCGGAAGGCAAATTCGTCCAGGCCGAGCCATTCCTCTGCAAAGTACCACGTCACGCCAAAGGCAACCGCCATCGAAAGGCAAATCAGGACGATAAAGCTTTTGGAAAGCAATAGCACAATGTCTCCTGCCTCCGCGCCTAGTACCTTGCGGATGCCGATCTCCTTGGTGCGTTTGGCAACGCTGATTGCGACGATACCAAATAGGCCAAGGCACGCCACAAAAATGGCCAGTACCGCAGCGATGTTGAGTATTCTGCTCATGCGTGCTTCTTGACGATACATGGCGTCAACCGCCTGATCCACAAAAGTGTAAGAGAATGGATGATTGGGGACTGCCTTTTCCCAGGCTGTTTCTATCCGCTTGAGGCTCTCGGAGACCTCACTGCTTTTGATGCGCACAGTGGGGACGGGACTCGGATAACGGTTCCAGTTGACGTCATTGGCGAGTTGGAGCATCGGAATAGGGTTGACGACCAATACCAATGGGTCGATGGGATTGTGAAGCGAAGCAAAATGAAAGTCTTTGATGACACCAATCACTTGAATCTCGTTCCAAGGCTTCGGCAAGGTCTGCCCAATGGGGGTTTCCCACCCATAGGTCTTCACCATCGTCTCATTGACGATGGCGGCGCGGGTCTCATCAGAGGAGATGTTTTTATCAAAAAAACGACCCTTGACCATTTCCATTCCCATTACCTTCAAAAAATCCTCATCTACCGCATTCACCGTAATCCGGCGAAACTGCCCGTCCTCCTCTGTATGCCCCAGCTGCATCCAGCCTGTCTCATTTAGTCCATAGGAAGAACTCGTAATCCCTTTAATGGTAGGGTCTTGGGATAGTTCTTGGGCCAAACGCTTTGTCGTTTCTATACCCTCTTCATAGATCGCTGTCAGCCCTACACCTGGGCTTGGACTGGCCGTATAAGGCAAAGTCAAACAGTGTTCTTTGTCAAATCCCAGGTTTTTATTTCGCATATAATCTACCTGGTCGCCAAGGATAAAAGTGCAGGTGATCAGGGTAATGGAAAGGGCAAACTGAATCCCTACAAGCCCTTTTAGCAAAAAATTCTTCCCTTGTTGGGCATTATCTTCTGATTTAATGGGCGAAAGGGCGGAGAGAAAAAAGGCTGGATAGCTACCTGACATGATGCCGATCATCAGGGCAAGGCCTAGCCAAGTGGCGATATTTGTCACAGAAAATTGAAGCGTCAGACGCTTTTGAGCGAGTTGGTTGAAAACTGGCAGACAAAGGTCTGCCAAAAACACACCTAGCACCAGGGCTAGTAAGGCGATCACAATCGCTTCGCTCATGAATTGCCCGATCAGCTGGGGGCGGCTGGCGCCTACCACTTTACGCACACTCACTTCGCGTGCGCGACTCAGCGAACGGCTCACCGCAAGCGTAGTGAAATTGATGCAAGCCACTAACAACACGAGCAAGGCAATAGCCGCTAAGATGAAGGAATAGCGACTATCGCTTACAGGCAGGATGCCGGGAGGCAAGTCCCTATTGAAATGAATGTCTGTAAATGGCTGAAGCCGAACCAGATAATTCCCCTCTTCATACTCATCTCCTAAGGCCTTTTTCATCATGGCTGGGAACTTCGTCGCATAGAGTCCTGTGGTGTCTACCCCAGGCTCCAGCGTGATATAGGTCTCTACAAAAATATTGAACCAGCTGGTCATGGCTCGTTCGCGAAAGAGGTTTTTGGCATTGGCAAAAGGGATGACGAAGTCAAAACTGAAGCTGGAATTGCTGGGATGGGGCTTCAAAACACCTTCTACGACAAAGTCTTGGAACTCCTCGCCCAGCCTAATAGACAGGGTTTTTCCCATCGGAGAACCTTGCCCAAAGTATTTTTCGGCCGCCGTAGGTGTCAGCAACACCTGATGCAAGTCCGCCCCAAAGTGCGCCGCACTGCCTTCCGACCACGGTACATCAAACATCTCAAAAAAGGCTGGATCCAGTAGAGTAATGGTTTCACTTTCCTGAAAAGTGCCGTGCTTGACGAGGTCATTGAAACTGACATTTCGGCTCATCTGGTCTACCTCTGGGATTTCAGCTTCGAGGGTAGGGCCTAGGATAAAGGGGGTAACCGTATTTTGAAAAACTTCTCCTTCATAAGTTTCCTGTACCCTTGCGCGGTAGAGCTGATCCGCCTGGCTATGATAGCCATCAAAGGTGTATTCGTCCTGCACAAACAGCAGAATCAATATGCAACTGGCGATCCCTACGGCAAGTCCCGTGACATTGATGAAGGCATATAGCTTATACTTCAATAAATTGCGAAGCGCGATTTTAAGATAGTTTTTTAGCATAAATTCGAATTGATTAAACCATGAAAGGCATAGAAGAACATATAAGGAGGCAGTCTTTATATATGCATACTAAGGTATAGTCAAGAGGTATACCAATTGATTTAATCTATTCATTATCAGTGCCTTATGGTTAATTTTGTTATTATGTACGCCAAGTCGTTCGAAATAGTACAGCCAATTGTCCGAAAATGAACAGGTTCATTTGGGGCGGTAGAGACGTCGATTTATCGCGTCTTAGCTGTAGAGACGCGATAAATCGACGTCTCTACAATCAAATTTCATTTGACAATCAATAATTTCCCCCTGCTATGACCTCTCCCCGTCGCAATCTATGGATGTTTGGATGGATTTCTTTTTTCACAGAGATCTCTAGTCAGATGATCTATCCCCTCATCCCGCAATTCTTGCTGGGATTGGGGGCCAATGCGCCGCTGATCGGTCTGATCGAAGGAATTGCGGAGGCGACGGCAGCCCTTTTTAAAACCATCTCTGGGGCCTTGTCAGATCGCATGGGGAAGCGCAAGCCTTTTGTGTTTGGCGGATATGCCTTGTCTGCATTGGTGAAGCCTTTGCTCTTCTTTGCCACTGGCTGGGGCCATGTATTGGCTGTGAAGTTTGTGGAGCGAATGGGCAAAGCCTTTCGCGGACCTCCGAGGGACGCATTGCTGTCAAGCTCTGTCAAGCAACACCGAAAAGGGCGCTCCTTCGGCATTCAGCGGGCTATGGACCGTGCAGGAGCGATTTTAGGTCCATTGGCCGCCATGGGCGTTTTATATGTCATGCAAGACGACCTGCATTGGGTGTTTTTAGCAGCGGGGATTCCCGCTGTTGCGGCGTTGATCTTTATCCCTTTTGTGGTAGAACACCGGAAAAGCGGTAGGGACGCGATAAATCGCGCCTCTACCGCTTACAATCCCCTGAATATTCCCGCCTTTCGCACCTTTTTTATCGCCAATATTCTCTTTACCCTCGGCAATTCTTCCAATGCATTTTTGTTGCTCAAAGCCCATGAATCGGGCATTACTTCCGCTTCTCAGATCGCTTTTCTCTGGATGGCTTACAACGCGCTCTGTGTCTTGTCTGCACCGCTTTTTGGGGGATTATCGGATAAATGGGGCCGTAAGCCCGTCATTATCATTTCTTTTATTTATTATTCCGCTCTTTACACTGCTTTTGCCTTTGTGGAGGGAATCACAGGTGTATGGCTCCTGTTCGGTGCATACGGCGTGTATTACGGCTTGTCGTCTGGCGTCTTCAAAGCCTATATCGCGGACCTCGTCCCCGCAGCACATCGCGGAACCGCCTACGGCGTGTTCAACACAGGAATTGGGCTAGCCCTATTACCCGCTTCCATCATGATGGGCATTTTTTGGGAAATATGGGGCAGCCAGTGGGCTTTTTTGATCGCAGCAGGCTTCAGCTTCCTCGGCCTCACCATCTTCTGGCTCGGAAGTCAAATTCATCAAGGGAAATCTCCCTGATTCTTGTAACTTGAACAGCCAAAGAATTATTAATTGATAAATTGATTGATTATTAATTAAAATGTCTCGCATAGTCTATTGATTATCAATCGTTTCCTACCATTCATAATTCATCATTTAACATTCAAAATTAATCAATAATCTTTTTATGAATCTAGGTGTCTTTTCTTTGAGTTTAAATGTCAGAGACCTACAAGCCTCCGTCAATTTTTACCGCAAACTCGGCTTCGAAGTAATAGCTGGCCAGCCCGCCCAGAAGTGGCTCATCATGAAAAATGGACAAGCCAAAATCGGTTTGTTTCAGGATAAATTTGACCGAAATATCATGACCTTCAATCCGCCAGATGCGCGCCAGATTCAGCGTACGCTCAAATCTCAGGGGGTAAATATCCTCAAAGAAACGGATGAAAATGGTTCAGGACGTGCTCACCTTGCCCTGGCAGATCCCGACGGAAATATGATCCTGATTGATCAAATCTAAAAATTATTAATTATTGATTGATTGATTATTGATTTAGGGGTGGCAAGTATTATTACCATTCTGGCCTTCAGTACAATAAATTAATAATCAGTAATCAATCAATTATTAATTTCCTACTTATGGCAAAAAAAGAGACGTTTAGCAGTCGATGGGGAATCATCTTTGCAGCCCTTGGCATGGCCATTGGTGCTGGTAACTTATGGCGATTTCCCCGCCTTGCTGGACAATACGGCGGCACTTTTCTCCTCCTTTGGGTGGTGTTTTTGCTTGTATGGTCCATCCCTATCCTTCTGGCAGAATTCTCGATCGGTAAGAAGTATAAAAAAAGTGTGATTGGCTCCTTCGGCAGTGCTGTAGGGCCTCGATTCGCCTGGATGGGCTTCTTCATTGCCGTGTGTACCCTTGGGATCACCTTCTACTATTCCGTGGTCACGGGATGGGGCATGCGCTACTTCGGCCTTGCCTTGCAGGATGTCTGGGCCAATTTCGCTGGTGGAGAGACCCTCTCCGCCCAATTGCAGGCGGACCCCGCACATCTCGAAGCGTACTGGAAACGCATCTCTACGCATAATCCGATTACGGTTGTCCTACATGTAGTCGCCGTATTTGTGGGAGCCTCGGTCCTCTATCGCGGCGTGCAAAAAGGCTTTGAACAAGCCAATCGCATCTTGATCCCGATTCTCTTTGGGCTGCTGGTCATTATCAGCGCCATCGCCCTCAACATGGGCAACGGGATCAAAGGCCTCGAATACATGTTTGCCATCAAACCAGAACTCTTTGGCGATGCCAAAGTCTGGATCGAAGCGCTTTCCCAATCGGCCTGGTCTACGGGCGCAGGATGGGGGCTAATGATGACGATTTCATCCTACTCGCGAAAGAAAGAAGATGTTACCCTCAATATCTTTATCAGTGGATTTGGGAATAATACCGCCTCCCTGTTGGCTGGTGTGGCGATTTTGCCAGCGGTCTTTGCACTGGCAGCGACAGAGGCGGATGCGATTTCTTTTCTACAAAGCGGAAATCAGGCCCTGACTTTTACGGTAATCCCCAAACTATTCGCAGATATCCCAGGCGGCAGTTTGCTCGCAGCGACCTTTTTTGGGGCGTTTATGCTAGCGGCGTTTAGCTCCCTTTTGGCACTCATCGAGTTATTTATCCGCATCATCGGCGATCTTGGCTTCAACCGCCATCACGCCACGATTCGGGCCGCGCTATTTTGCGTCTTATTTGGCTTGCCATCCGCCTGGTCGTTGGATTTCTTTTCCAACCAAGACTGGGTTTGGGGGATAGGATTGGTGATATCGGGACTCTTCATCCTCTTTGCTGTCGTCAAAGATGGTATCCTGAAATTTAAACATACATTCATCGACAAAGATTCTGACTTCAAAGCGCCTGACTGGTATTTCCAGGCTTGTATCATGCTCAATGTCGCCCTGGGCCTTGTCCTGATCGTCTGGTGGATGTCCCAAGGCTATGACAAAAACCCATGGTTCAAAGACGGTGTTTGGAATGTCTTCAGTGTGTATTCGAATGCATCGATTGTGACGCAATGGGCACTGGTCATTCTAGTGGGGATCATCCTGAATCGTTGGCTGTATAAGCGGTTTTGTAAGTAAGGTTCAGGGTTTAGAGTTCGAGCGTTCAGGGTTCGATTGTTGGTAAACGTTGTTTTTAATTCATCCTTCAAAATTTCATTCTCATGGCACCCCAAACAATTCTTAGCATGATCCTTATTGTCGGCTTGGTCGTCGGTGGGTTTGCATTCTTCCTTCGCATGGCGATCCAAAAGGAAGCAGCGAAGAAAAAGGGCTAACCAAAGTCTTTTCTTGAAAACAAGTGCGGCTGGGGTGAAGCGAGCGTGGGCGGATGGATAGGAGGGTTGGCCTTGGTTGGCTCGCTTCGATTTTTTGGTTACTTTTTTCTAAAAAAAGTAACATAACAAGAATAGATTTTCTCAATTTAGAGGAATCCATTGAAAATGGATTGACAAATTGTGAATCAATTTTCCCACATGGCTAATCGCAAAAAGAAACGTACAGCAAAAGCACCACCTGCCCCTCCAAAGAATCCCTTATGGCAATTGGCAGGAGAGGCTATGCCTCGCCAAACGCGTTGGCTAATCGCCTTGGGACTAGGGCTTCTAGCCTTTTTGCTATATGTCCCTACCCTGAGCTATGAATACGCCTTCGACGATGATGTCTATGCCCGAAAAAATCGAGTGACCCAGCAAGGCTTCTCAGCGATCGATGACATGTGGGGCAAAGGCACCACCTATGGCTTTGATGGGCAAAGTGTAGGCACTTACCGCCCGATCACCTTGATGACCTTTGCCATGGAAAGCAATCAAGGACGCTTCGATCCTACGACCAGCCATCGCGTCAATGTCTTCCTCTATGGCCTGTGTATCGCCTTGTTGTTCCTCCTCCTTGCCCATATTTTCCCCCAACAAAAAGTGTTACTTCTCGGATTGCTGACGGTACTTTTTGCTACCCATCCCATCCATGTAGAAGTCGTCGCGAATGTCAAGAGCCGCGATGAGCTGCTGGCCTTTCTCTTTTTGATGGGGGGGGTACTCCTTTTTGTGGAGAAAAAAAACCTTGTTTCGGTCATGCTCGGGAGCGGCTTATTCCTGCTCGCTTGCCTTTCCAAAGAGATTGCCCTTTCCTACCTACTTGTCATTCCATTTCTATTATTCTTCTACAAAAAGCTAACAGTCAAGTATATCGCAACAATCAGTATTGGACTTATCCTGGCAACAGGCACCTATTTTTTGCTTAGGATGCAAGCCCTTGATAGTGGCGTCGATGACCAGGCCATGACCTTGTACAACAATGCCATTATGGCCGCAGAAGGAACCATGAATCAACTTGCGACCAAGTTTCTGGTGTTGGGCAAATATCTGGGCCTCCTCTTTTTTCCCCTCACCTTGACCTATGATTATTCTTTTGCCCAAGTAGAACCCGTGAGTTGGGGGCATATTGGCGCTTGGGGGAGTTTGTTGGTATATGTGGGGATCATAGCATTGGGAATTTGGGGAAGTATGCGTAAGGAAAAATGGGCACTTGGCATTGTCATGTACTTGCTGCCATTGGCCATCGTCTCCAATTTCTTGGTCCTGATCGCTGCCACCATGGCTGAGCGATTTCTCTTTTTGCCATCTTTGGGATGGGTGATAGCTATCGGGGCGGTAGCCATATGGGGAATAGGAAAACTCAAGCAACAGGGGATTGTCCCTGTTCTCTTGGGGGTAGTGATCGTCCTTTTTGCCTGGAAAAGTATCGAGCGGATGCCTGCCTGGGAAAACGACCGAACGTTGTTCGCTTCTGGGGTAGAAACATCGCCCAATAGCTTCCGCACACACCACAACCTTGCAGAGGTATTGCGCACAGAAGGAGAAGCCACAGGCAATAAATCCGCTCTCCGACAGGCGGTCGCCCATTATCAAAAAAGCCTTAGCCTTATCTCCGACCAACCCAATTCTTGGTACAATCTAGGCGTTTGCTTCCAGGTCATCGGCAACGATACCGAAGCCGAAAAAGCCTTCGAAGAAGCCGTCCGCCTCGATCCCAACAACGCCTCCGCCGCCAATAACCTTGGCGTCATTTTCTTCCAACAAAATAACTTCCCCAAAGCCATCGAATGGTTTCAAAAGGCCGTCGTCATGCAGCCCACATTCGCAGATGCCTACGTGAATCTTGGCGCTTCCCACCAGAATCAAGGCTTGATCCGAAAAGCCATTTCATTCTATGAAGCAGCGCTGCAGCACAACCCGCAGCATCAGAATGCGCAAACCTATTTGATGCGTGCGCGGCAAGCGCTAGGAGAAGAGCCTTAATAGGATTGAAGAATATCGAACAAGGATTGAAGATTTAAGAAGTGAAGAGGTTTTTCCTTCAAAAATCCTTGTTCCGCAATCGATATTCTGCAATCATTTCCCCCTAAATCACCACCTGAAAAGCCGTCCCCTCCTCCGAAGACCTCAGCAAAGTCAAGCTTCCCTGATGCTGCAAAACGATCTGCCGTGCCAGACTCAGTCCTATGCCTGACCCATTGGGCTTGGTGGTGTAAAACGGCACAAAGATACGGTCGTGGAGGGCCGGGGGAATACCTGTACCATTGTCCTGAATGACGATTTGGGTTTTGCCATTTTGGGTAGAGGAAATAGTGCAAGAAACGAGGCCATCGGTTTGAGCTGCTGTGGCCTCCCTAGCATTTTTTATGAGGTTAATGAGGGCTTGTTCTAACAAATAGGGATCTGCACGAAAAGTAAAGGAAGGAGGCTGAATGTGAAATGTCAGTTGTGCGGTGCTTTCGCTAAAAATAGGGGCTAATAGGGTCTTTAAGCGGCGAGTCCACGTTGTGGCTGTTATTGTTTCATATTTGGGTTGAGGCAAGTGGGCCAATTGATGGTAGGCTTCAGTGAAATGAATCAGCCCTTGGCTCCTACTGTGAATGGCCGCAAGGCCTTTGGCAAGGGTTTCTTTTGTGGAAGGAAGGGCATTGTCTGCGCTCAGGGCTTGGAGACTTTGGCTCAATGAGCTGATCGGTGTCACCGAATTCATGATCTCGTGCGCTAGCACACGGATCAGTTGCTGCCAGGCGTTCATCTCCTTCGTCGCCAATTCGCCCTTGATGTCCTGCGCGGTGATCAGTTTGTAATCAGTATCACCAAGTTTAAAAAAGGTAGCGCGAAGCGTAAGTTGAGACTGTTCGCCTTCATGCTCCACCGTACAGAGCCGTTGCTCGGTAGGCTGGATATGTTTGAGGATTTGGTACACTTCTCGATTTTGCGCTTCCAGCCCAGACAAGTGGTGCAAATGCGGACGGTGCAGCAAGTCCTTCATTGCCTGGTTCATGAGTTCTACATTGCCCGCTTCATCTAGGGACAGAATCCCAACTTGCAGATGTGCGACCAGGTATTGCAAGTACAAATACTGTTCTTCTCGCGCCTGCGAAAGCCCTCGAAAGCTCGCCGCCACCTCATCAAAAGCGCTGCTCAATCGCTGGAAAGAAGCGCCTCGCTTGTCACGGGGGATCGCTGCGACAAAGTCATTGTGGGAGAGGTTCTCCAGGAAAGTGGCGAGCGCCCGATTGGAACGATCGATGTAGCGAAATAGCTCCACCGCCAAGATGCCAATCAGCACGCCCAATGCTGTCGCGCGAATCTCATTCGGCTGAATCATCAAGTAAAACGCAAGGGCCGTCAAAGCGCCAAATACCAATAAGAGGCGCAGCAATACTTGGAGGCGGAAGTTGTGGTAAGGCATAAGGGGAGAAGTTCTAGGTTCTATGTTCGGGGTTCAATGTTGTCTATCTAAATCTTTCCAACAAATTACACCCTGAAGATGATCTCGCAAAATTTCGCTATGCACCAAGAAATTTCTGCCGCCGCTTTTTGATTCATGCCGAAGAAGCGTGAACTTGCGTTCCATGTTTATCGAGCTGAACTCTGCAAACCGACAGGCAGGCTGGATCGAAGTGATTTGCGGCAGTATGTTTTCGGGCAAAACGGAAGAACTCATCCGTCGCCTCCGCCGCGCACAGATCGCCAACCAAAGCGTACAAATCTTCAAGCCCGCTGTAGACACCCGCTACAGCGAGGAAAAGATCGTCTCACATGACAAAAACTCCATATCCTCCACCCCTGTCGTCACGTCCCATAATATCTTGGACCTGGCTGAAGGCGTTGAAGTTATCGGCATTGACGAGGCGCAGTTTTTTGACTTGGGCATCATCGATGTCGCCCGTCAGCTATGCAACCGTGGGGCACGTGTCATCGCAGCAGGCCTCGATATGGACTTCCGAGGGGACCCTTTTGGGCCGATGCCCGACCTGCTGGCGCGGGCAGAGTTTGTCACCAAAGTGCACGCCATCTGCCAGTGCTGTGGCAGCCTCGCCAATTATTCCTTTCGACTCGAAGCCTCTGACTCTCAGGTGCTTTTGGGAGAAAAAGACTCCTATGAGCCGAGGTGTCGTAAATGCTTTTTTGAAGGGAAGAAAAGTTAGAAAAAATTCAAACTCAAGCTCAAATTCAACTTCAAATTTCTTTTACTATTTTTTAGGTCTTCCTAAAAAATAAGAGAAAGCCGTGATAGTTTCGTGAACCTTGATTTGTTATTTTGGGGTAATGTGTTCTTTAGCTATCAACCTCAACTTATCAGTCATTTTCATGAAAACAAAAATCATAGGCGCACTGCTCCTGCCATTCATCCTCGCAGGGTGTATTGGGGACGACATCATCTTCGATGAAGTCGACGCCCAAGTAAGATTCGTCCTCTGGGTGGATACGCTCGGAGTGGATGACTCCTTCCAATTTGAAGTGCGCTACACCAATCAGATCGGCGAGGTCGAAGAACCTGCCCTCACATGGATTAGCTCGGATACTTCCTTGTTCACTGTAGATGACACAGGCCTTGCCACAGGCATTGCCAAAGGCGATGCATATTTAGTCTGTGAAGTCGAAATCAGCGATCGGCCTACTGTCCGAGACACGGCATTCGTGGTGATCGCGGGAGAGACAGGCATGCAAAACCTCGCCACCGAACGGACGGGTACGTTGAAGACAACAAGTTCTTATGTCCTCGAGGGAGCATTTAAGCTCAAAGAAGAAGGCAGTGGACTCGTCTTGGAACTCGAATCCGATTATAAGGCTTCATCCAGTTTGCCAGGGTTATATGTTTATTTGACCAATAACCCCAACTCTACCAATGGTGCTTATGAAATCGGAAAAGTAAGAACCTTCAGTGGTTCACATTCTTTTGACATATCAGGTGTAAATCTCAATGACTTTGACTATGTCCTCTATTTCTGTAAGCCTTTTGGGGTGAAAGTTGGGGACGGAAAATTTGAAAATTAATCCCATGAAATCCTTTCTCAAATATATCCTTTCCATCACATTTTTGATGGGCATAAGCGCATCGGCCCTGGCAGGCGGATGGGTTCAGAAAAAAGGCCACGGCTTTTTCAAACTCTCTCAGTGGTGGGTCATCGCCGATCAGCATTTCACAGATCGTGGTCTGATCGACCCCAATACCACCAATGGTATTTTCAATACCAGCATCTACGCCGAATACGGCTTCTCCAGCCGCCTGACAGCGATTGCCTACGTGCCCGTCTTTAGTCGGGCTTACTTCAACAATACCATATCTGGTACTACAGGGGAACTCTTGGTTCCTGGCGAAGCCATCAATGGCTTGGGCGATGTGGACGTCAGCCTGAAGTATGGGTTGGTCACTGATGGGCCAGTGGCTGTAAGTGCCAGTCTGCTGTTGGGGCTACCCCTCGGCAATGCCAGTGGAGGGACGGCAGGCAATCTCCAGACAGGAGATGGAGAGTTTAACCAACTCTTGCAGATCGACGCAGGCAAGGGATTTAAAGTGGGCAAACTGAACGCCTATGCCAATGCCTATGTGGGGTTCAATAACCGCACGAATGGCTTCTCGGATGAAATTCGTTATGGCATTGAAGGTGGATTAACCTTTTTGAATGAAAAAGTAACAGGCATCTTGCGGTTGTATGGCATTCAATCCTTCAAGAATGGGGAGCTGACAGGAGGCAATAGTACCAGCATTTTTGCCAATAACAGCCAGCATTTGACCTTTTCGCCCGAAATCAATTACCACTTGAATGATCGTTGGGGCGCTTCCTTTACCTATGGCACCGCCTTGGCTGGGCAGATCATCTTTGCCAATCCTTCTTATAGTGTGGGGGTGTTTTTTAAGTTGTAGAAGAGAAGTTCAAATTCAAACTCAAGTTCAAATTCAAAAAAGGCAAAATTGAGCTTGAGTTTGATCCTTCGATAGACTCAGGACATGATTTGCGTTTGAACTTTTCCTCAAGCTGATTCCTCCACAGACTGTGGGTTCTGATTCTGATCAATGGTATTCCGTAATCGCGCTAAGGCGAGCATGGGATGACTGTATTCATTGAAGTTTTTGGCTTGGTTCAGCGCCGTTCGAAATTCGGATGTCCAGACTTTATGGCGCTTTTTCGCCAGTTGATCGATGTCGATCAGGTTGATGAAATCGCGATAATACTGCAGGAATTCATCTCCATCAATGGCGTTGGCGAAAAGGGGTTTCCAAAGGTAATTGAGGTATAAAAATAGGTTGGAAGGCTTATAATAGACCAGCAGGGCCTGTTCCCAAAATTGCTGGGGATTGACCTCCCCTGCCTGCATCCCCGCTTTGAGCAGTTCCAAATGAGTTTTCTTCTTTTGCCAGGTTTTGGCCAATTCTTTTCTGCTGAGGCGGATATATCCTAAGGAAATCAGCAGCGATGCGCCGTAGAGGAAGAGCTTGTGTAGGGTCAAGCTTTCTTCGACATATTGGTAGGAGCCGTCTACAAATACTGACCGCGTACCATTATAGGTGATACTAAACACAAAGATAGCCGCAGCAATGACGACGAGCCACATCGGCAGGTAGAAAAGGGTGCCTTTGAGGCCCTTTGCGTCGGTGTAAGCCGAGATGGCAGCGATGATGACCAGAGAGACAAAGGCTTCTCTTGTGCCGCCGATCATGTCATAGTCGAAGCCAAACAGGTTGAGTAGTAAATGCAAGATGCCTACCACGGCGACGCCGATGATGGCTTGCAAGACGGCAAATACGTTGAAGATGACGGCCATAAATGATTGAGTGAAGAGATGAGGTGATTTTAGGCGAAAATAGCTCGAAAATTTATTTCCACAATATTTGCCCTTTTACCTTCTTTAAATCCAAGCCTTGCTCCGCTTCGACCTTCTCCAAAAAAGCGATGATTCCCACCAGAAATTGGCTGCATTTTATTTTCTCTCCATCCTCCATTTTCAAGGTCATTAAATTGGTAAAAGAGCTATATGATACTGCCTGTACTGCTGCCCACGTACCGCTTTTCTTTTTGCCAAAATATCCAACTACCTGAAAACCCGTGTCATCATAGACCACGCAATGGTTTTTCATCATAGAGATGATAGCATAGCCTGCCACACAAAACAATAAGCCTAGAATTCCCATGGAAAGGAACTGGGCCAGATAGGCTGTATCATCAGGATAGATGATCGGAATGAGTATGCAAAAAATCCCCATAGCCAAGCACGCCCATCCCAAAATGGCCAAGATTTTATTCATCTTGAGGATATAAGCCCCTTCTTCTATGGCTGTTAAGGGTTGATTGGACCCTTTGGCGAGTAAGTAGTAAAGACCCCCCAGAATTATGGGGATAAGGGCGTATTGAATCCAGTTTTCCATTGTTAATCTAGGCCTTTTTTAATCATTCTGTGAATAGCAGAAGAAATCTTTACGAAATCCTTTTTTTGTTTTTCATAAAGCGACAAATCTAGAATACCTGTGCTTTGTGAATCATACCCCCAAAGTTGGAACCTTGAATGAAGAATGTCTGCTATTGCTATAATAATCATCCAAATTCTTTCCAAGTCTTCTCCGTCATACCAAAAGGGAAAAGAAATAGATGCTGAATCCTCATATACTTCTATTGAAATTGCATATTCATAGTCTATATTTTCAGTTTGCAAAAAGCTATATCCTCCTTTTTCGGTTGCAACGAATGCTCTATAGGTGGGTAATAGCTTCTTTACCTCTGTAATGATTTCCCGATGTTCCGCTAGACTGATCTTATATGGTTCTGGCAAAAACTCACTTTCTTCATAATATTGCATGATTTCTTGCATCTCTTCTTCGGTAAGCCTTCCATCCTTAGACTTGTAGAAGTTTATATCATAACTCATGTTTTTAGATTAAAGGGCTATGTCAAGAAATCAGTTAACTGGAGATTTCAATGAAGGTAATAGGCTAATATTTTTCCCAATAATTCTGGCGACATCCCCTCCTGTTGACACCTAGATAGTGGATGATCTGAAGGCTCTAGCACGATCAACGGCCTTATGCCATGATTTCGAAAGTGAATCCTCGCCACTAGTTTTTCAGTTCCTTCAAACGGATATAGACGGCTGGAAAGCCATCCCCCCATGGGCTCATTTTCTGCTCGGTCATCTATATGGAAAAGCGCTTCGAATCGCTCAAAATTAGCTTCACTCAGGGACATCCAGGCGCCAAAAGAAAATGTCTCTTCATATCCAATGACGGCAAAATCAAGGCACCCCCTCACAAAAAAATGGCTGCCATCCAGTACACATGTGTCTTCTGTCAGAAAAATCCTTTCTGCCCTTTCGGCTTCTGGCACAGAAAAATAGTAGATGGGGGCATGGCTCCCCAAGCTGGGAATCCCTGAATGAACTTCCTCACAGGTTGCACACTTGAAGCTAAATGTCTTCATTTCCCTTTTATTTCTCCCATCCCGGCCCTATCTGCTCGTCATCTTGTTCCATTTCACCCGTATCGAAAATCCCTCTCACAGGATTTTTTTCAGTTGATGCTGCTATCATCTTATTTAGCGCGGTATATTGGGCTACGATGACCTTATTAGCTCCGTGAATCATGTGATGCGCACAGGCCTTTTCCAGTCCTTGCAGGAAAAGTGCTTTATAGGTTGGATGGAGGCTTCGAATATCAATACTCCGAATGATACAAGCACCATCCATGGGTCGAATAAACCCCCAACCCATGTCTGTTCCATCATCTCTATCCTCGATGTCATCTGGAGGGATCATCGAGGTCAGCCACTCTTTCAATAAATTCCCCTCCACATTGTCTTCTAATGATGAAATTATAGCTTTGATGATATGGTCATAGATCGTCCACCGCCTGCCGAAAGCGTAACCATTTTCGAATGTGATAAATCCTGATGCCATTATTTTTTTTATTTAGCGAGGTGCCCTTTTTCTGAAATCTGGGGTAATCAATGGCTAATAATGCTTCGTTTTCCAAGCCATATAATACTTTCTCAGCTGTGCCAGTCTCTGAGGGAAAACGCATCAGCACAATTCTGCTTCCTAGAATTAAAATCAAGGGTATAAATCAATTTAAGCACATTCAAATTCATATACTTTCCTAAGTACTTTACCAATCCTTTCATACACTACAATCCAATCAAAAAAATCTTCTGGATTTTCAGAACTGCATTCTTTAGCATATTCCGTTTCATCTCCACCATACTGAAAGACAATGATCAAGGCTCGTTCAGAAGGAGCACCCAATAATTCGATGTCTCTAACATCCTCTATGTCGCCTCCGTCAAATAAATCGAATTGCCCATTATATCCATGTCGAGCAGCATCAAAAAGTACGGTTTTACCATCCCTGAGATCAATTCCCCATAGTATGCCTCCTACCTCATTATATGCTTTGTCCCATGATACTTCAAGCCTTTTTGTAGGAACCATAAGCATAAAAGCAGTGGTATTTTCTCCATATTCTTCTTGTATCTGATTCAATATGTCAGGATCACAGGGGCTGGCAATAGCGAACAGATGACGAGGGGCTTTATGGACACTCATTGGCTGATTTTTAAAGGTTTTCACCCCTCCAACTTCCCCCGCACATAATCACTCATCGGAATCAGACCAAACTGCATCAGGTGGTGACGTGTGTGTTTATCATGGAAATGCTCCCATTGGGCGGGGGTGAGTTCGCCGAAGACAGGGTGGGTGGTGAGCCGATCAGGATCGGTAGCAGCTTTGTGCTTGAGGCCTTCGATGCCTTGGAGGAGTTTGCCTTTGGCCTCATCGAGGTCGGCAAAGCGCAAAGGGCGCAGCTTCGGAGAGATGCCAGGTGCGGTGATGCTGGGGCGAAAAGGCTTTTCGCTCATCAGCCAAGCGCGGTAGCTTTCGAGTTCTTCTGGAGGGGTCGCCAGGGGCATCGTGATTTTCCCCAAGCCGATATAAAAAATGCCAGAAACGTGCTCCACCATGTGCTGGGCCGTCATTTGGCCCCAGAGAGGCTGGGCGTCTGCCGTCAGGTTTTCGAGAAGCTGAGGGACTTCTTCGTAGAGAAATTGCTGTTTGGGGTCCATTCGAGGTTAATGTTGAATTTTGAATGGAAATTAACCAACAATTACCCTTCAAATCAATAATCATTCAATTTATGAGTCCACTCTGGAAAGCCAATTTTGACTTTTCTCCTTTTTGCGACGGCCTAAAGGCCAGTCGCAATAGTTCTTTGCCCCTCATTTATCCACCAACAGTTCCCTCAACGCCTCACTATCAACTTCCCGCCCCATTGCTTTCCATTCACCTCCACGACCACCCAATAGGGCCCATTAGGCAATTCTGATACATCTAGCATAAATTCATTGTCCCCAGCCTCTATGCTAAATAGCTGTCGCAATACTTGCTGGCCCAGCATATTATAGACATTGAGCGAAGCAGATTCTGAGGTAGGGGAATAAAAGGAAATAGAAGTGGATAACCGGGCGGGGTTGGGATAGAGGGAAATCGCAGATGGACTTCCCCCATCTTTGAAGACCTTCACCCAGCGCGAATATGTCGCATTTCCGTCCAAGTCAACACTCCGCAGGCGATACGCATTTTCTCCCACATAAGGAGCCTTATCGATAAAGAAATACGCCTGCGGCGCTACGCTATTACCTGCGCTGGACAAGTTCCCAATGGCCTGAATGGCCTCGCCATTCACACTGCGTTCTACCACAAAGTGGCTGTGGTTGGTCTCGCGAATGGTGGTCCATTCCAGTAATACGCCGTTTTCAACGGTTTTTGCCGCCCATGTGCCCAATTCAATCGGCAAATTCGGAGAAAGGGTCAGGGTGGTCGTTGCCCGGCCATAACCGTCTCCATCCCCTCCACCAAACTTTCCCGCAGGCTGCGCGTGAAGAGAGTGTGAGGTTGAGAGTGAGAGTGTTAAGAGAAGGAAGGTAAAGGGTTTCATGTGATGTAGGTTAAAGGTTAAAAGACCGCTCGGGCTCGAAGACTCGCCCTCGCTGTCAGATCGTTCGCGCCTTCGGCACTCACTGTCAGACCGCTCAGGCCGAAGACGGCCTTGGCTACGAGATCGCTCGAAGACTCGCTGTCAGACAAGAGACAGAAAGAAATGCCTTTATTTAGTCTGACAGCGAGGTGAGTCTTCGAACCGAGCGGTCTCTTGTCTGACAGTGAGGGCTGAGCTTGTCGAAGCCCGAACGATCTGACAGCGACCGCAGGGAGCGGTCTCAAGGCGCATCCCGCACAAAGCGCATGGCGTCGTCAAATAAAACGATGTCCCAGAACTCCGTCGCGAGGCGACGGCTAGAGATGCGTGCATTGCGCTCTAGGTTGGGACCAGGGAATTCGAAGCCAGCGCCGCGATAGCCGACGCCTGTATTGGTCTCTACATATCCGCTAAACTGGCCGGGCCAGCTGGGTTGATTAGCGAAGCCATTGCCGTTGAGCACGCCGTCGCCGTGATTGCCAGTGAAGGCTCTGCCTTGCGGGTGGCCCACGCTCACACAGCGTTCCCAGGCATTCCCTCCCATGTCCATGATACCCCAGTAGGTGGCGCCAGAAGTGACGCGCCCTGTATTGGAAGCGTGAGCAGCAAAGATGCCTACACGGGTCATCATTTGCAGGGTCTGCGACCCTGCGCGGACGTGGCAGTTGCCATTGGTGGCGTGGACGGTGTAGCCCGTGTTGATGGCCTCATTGGCTGCGCCAATGTTGCTGAGCGTGAGGTCGTCACTCAGGTCGATGCCTGCGGTGCCCCATGGGTATTCGCCGATTACGGGTACATTGGGGCCTCTACAGGCCTTCTCGAACTCCATCTCCGTCATGGGGCGTAAACCTGCCCAGTCAGCGTAAGCTGCGGCAAACACCCAACTCATGTAGACAACGGGGGCATCGGGGTGACTGGTAGTGAAATTGGGATGGGAACCGCTGAGGCCATAGCGATAGAAGGAAAAAGGGTTGGCAGAACCTACAAAATGACCTGTGCTATCGTGGCGTGCTGCCTGCGTCGCAGACAGCATGTTCATGAAGTCGATGTATTGGGACTGAGTGAGTTCATATTTCATGCAATAAAAGGCGTCAAATCCTTTGGGAAATGCTGCGGGCAGTGTTTGTGTGGTGGCATCGTTGAAATCATCGGCAGCACCATTGAGTTGGCCTCCACAGCAATACATATTGGCTTCATTATTATTTCCCAAACTTCCCACGCCTCCTCCACCTAAAGTGATGGCATTTTCGCTTGTCACCTGAAAAGCGGCACCTGTGGTCCCCGCTTCGAAGTTCCCAAAGACTTGTGAGCCTCCTCGGTTTTCCCCATCTCCCAGCCAATAACTGCCGCTGGGAACATAGACCATTTCGATGCCTTGTACAGCGATTTCTATGCCCGCTCCGTCACTCACACCGTCTGTTCCATAGTCCCAGCGTAGGACCACCCCCGCAAATGAGGCCGTACCACTGCCATTGGCACTGCGATAGACAAAGGCACCCTTGCCGTCGGAGCTGACATCGAGACTTGCGCCTGATGGCGTACTATGTCCACTGGCAGCGAGGGTCGCATGCAGCCATGGCCCCATGGAACCCACAAGGCGGTATTTCACAAACACCCATGCAGCGTCCCAATTCTCTACATCGCGCCAGGAATGGTCCCAGGTGAGGTCGAACTGGATATCTGCCTCATCATTGACGAGGTCGATGGAGGCAAGGGAGATTTGCTGGACGGTGAGGTTGTTGGGATAGACAAAAATAGGTAGACAGATGCCCAATAGGAGGAGGATTTTAGCATACATAATCAAGCAGAAAAATAGGTGATATATTGTCTATGATACAGTCGTAAAAAAGGTAACTGGTATCACCTGAAATCGGCCAGGAAATGAGAGACCCCGTAGGTTTCCAAAACCTACGGGGTCTAAACGTGACTAAAATAAACTATTTTATCCCTGAAACAGGAGCTTAATTGCTTTTAGTATTTTTCCAAATAAACCAAGCGACTCGTTGTCTGTGGGTTCATAGATAGATTTCTGTTGAGGCGCTTCAACCACTGGGGCTTCCTCTACCGCATCTGTGATTTGTGGATTTACGGTAGCGTCTGAAGGTTCTGGAACGTCCGGAGCTACCACGGCGTCCGTAATCTGTGGATTTCCAGCAGTATCCGAATCATCCCTAGGCTGCGGGTCCTCATCTGTGGGTTCTTCAGTGGTGGTCTGTGTATCGCCTGTAGGAGATGAATCGCCTGTTGTTGTGGTTGGGCCACCAGCGGACTTTAGGCCACTGATTACTTGCTGTACCGCGCCAAGGCCTGAACCTTCACTGAAGTAGGAAAAGTGATTACTTGGTACTTCTTGGATTGCAGGTAAAGGACTACGACCAGTTGGGACATGTTTGATACTCGCTACGCCTACGGCCATGTCATTGGGTTCTTTGAAAACCCACTTTTTCAACATACTGAAATCAGGGTCGTTGATACCCATGCGTTCCAATATTTTGCCTACTGTACCCTCACTTTCTTTGGGAATACTGGAGGTGTCTCCTGCAAGAACGGTATAGGGAATACCTGGATCATTGGCGTTTTGGAGGACTTTCAAGAAATCAGAATCCTTGGCCATCTGCTCCATCGAGCCGCCCAAGTTGTCAAATGCCTTGACAGACCCTAGCATAAATGAAAGGGCACTTAGGCCCCATCCGATCACGGGGATATTGTTGAGGATGAGGGTGGAACCGAAAAACAGCCACTTCTTGAAGCTGGGCCATGGAGAACCGCCATTTGGCGTACCTGCCATGATCAGGTGATTCACCACCTTATTGCCGCCCAATTGCTCTATGTAATAACGAGAGACAAGGCCGCCCATGCTGTGAACCAGGAAGTGTAAGTCCTTGCCATGGCCTTCCTTCAAGCCTACCGCTTCAAGGCGCTCTTTCAAGCTGGAGGCGTTAGTTTCAATTCGGGTAGAAAAGGTTTCGTAGTCATAGCCTAAGACCAAATCGTAGTGCTTGCGCAAGAATTGGTAAAAAGGATTGGGACCACCATTGGCGGCTGACTCAAAGAAGCATTCATAGCAGGAACTCGTAAAGCCGTGTACCACGACCAAGACTTTTTTCGCTTTGGCCACCTGGGCTGCAACCTCAGTCGGCTCAAATTCAAAGTATAAGTCTTCTCCTGTATCATCTATCGATGAAATTCGAGGGTAGTCAAATTTTTTGATCCCAAACTTTCCCCCTAACATCTTATGGAAGACCAGCTTCACCGTCCGTCCCAGACTACGCTCTCCTTGTGCTTTCTCCTCAGCATCTGGTAGCTTATCCAGCTTCAGACTCATAGAGCCATCTCCGTTTGGCTCTGCTACTACAGGATAAAAGATGCCATCTTCCTGGACTACAGTCATGAGTTTCTCGTCCTTGTCTAGTTCATAATTGAACTTGACTTCCAGGGGATTGTCTGCTGAGATGAGGTCAGGGCGGTCGATATTTCGCAGTTCAAGGACATTGACATTGGGGGAATTTCCACGGCCAGAGACGAAGTCCAGGGGTTGAGCGCCGCTGCCACGCAGGACAGCGGGCATGAGGTGAGCCGTTTCTGTACTGCGAGAAGCATTGGCCGTACTAGAAAGGGCGATGTCTACATTGACGCCGTTCGGCGCATTGACAGAGACACCTGCATTTGCAAGAATCTTAGCGTCATTTCCACTATCATGATAGGTAGAGATCAATCGAATGGTTTCTGTGCGCCAATCTTCTGTTGTCATGGGCTTTTTTCGAATCCGAAGTCCTCGGGTTGCCTCAGGGTATTTGAGGCCCTCTTGCTCCATTTTGCTGGGGTCAAAAGTGGTGGTACTCATGACCAGCTTGAGGTAAGCCGTATCTTCAATAATCCCCATGCCGAGCAGCTCGGCAGCAATATCGGGAGTTGTAGGTTCTCCTGAGAGCGCAAGGACTTCTGAGCCTCCTACAAGTGAAGAAGCATCAAATAGGATATTGGTAACGGAAAAGTCACTGCCCATATAGAATAGGGCGAGGTAATAGTTCTTATTTGAAGTATTGCGAAGCTTAATCCTGAAACGAGGACTTACCCCAAAATCCAAAGGATCATTTGGATCAGCTTCATAGGTATAATAAGGGGTCGGAATCCCTCCAGTAGCATCTGCCTTAAGAAGCTCTTCTTCACTCCATTTACCTGACTCCGGATCTCGGTGGCTAGCCAAAATGTCAACCTTGACCGTACCCGTAGGGATTTGGGTGCTTGGGTTGTCTAGGCTAAAGGTACTTTCCCAACTCGCAATAGACGCGAGCTGCCCGATCACCTCATCTGCATTGCGCTCGGAGAACCCCACGGTCTGGTTGACCAGGGGTTGGTTGTCTCCAGGTCGCATGATGGCATATTTTTGCTTCCCTTTTTCTTCATATACCAAAACTCGATAGTCTGCCTCATTGATAGAAGCGACTTCTTCTATTAGCTTTTTAGGGTCATCCGAAGTTTTTAGCGCCCCTTGTAGAAGTTTTATCCCTTGTTGCTGCACATCATTATCGGCTAGCTCCGCCTCGAAATAAACCCTTAGTTTATTGATTGGGAGGTTCAATAACATGCCTTGATACGTATTCGTCCGAGGGACTTGTCCTTCAGATTCGTCAAACAAGATCAAGCTTTCTGTGGCTCCGGCAGACTTGATAGTAGCCGTTTTAAAAATGACAGTTGGGTTATCTTCTATATTGACATCATTTTCAAATACAGCCACCTCTGCACTGCCTGATCCTTGAGTATTGGGGATTCCATGCATAAGTCCTGCTTCGATCATCCAACTCTTGCGCTTCTCATTGTAGAAGACTAGATGAGATTTGGCATTATTGACAGCTTCGCCCCCTAAGAAAGCATTGTTCCCATCTACTGTTATGAGTTGACTTCTTGTCATCGCGGAACGCGTCGCGCCAGGGTTTACCACATCGACTCCAGGATTTTGGTCCCCTACTTTATTTTCGACAATTACTGATGCGCGACTCAATAAGTCATTATAGGTAATATTCCCTTTCGAGTTGCGCAGTGTTTCAAGCATGCTGTAGGTAAATATTCCACCTGTATGGCCGTCTATTGTCAGTTCTTTGGCCGTCTGAATACTCCTGCAAGCTGAAAAGTTGATATGCGGTCCCGTAGGCAAGAGGACATCGCCTTCTACCGCAAAGAGGTTTTTGTATTCATCTCCAAACTCTTCCCGATGCATAAACACGTAGTCGTTCAAGGCACGACTCGTTTCTCCATCGGCTGGCGATTGCCGTTTTGTGACATGTTGAGTCTCACGAGAGTTGCTTCCCGAATGGCAGCAGTCCATCATCAGGACAATTTCGGGCCCTTTTTTGGACACTTGATAGACCAAGGAACTCAACTCCTTGTCCGCCAAATCACGGTGATAGACACCGCCAATCGTCTGACGACTGTCATAACACACAAGCGTTTCATTCATCCGATCGGGTTCCATATACCAAAACGCCTGCGGCGATTTCTCCTGTGAACCATGCCCTGCATAGTGTACAAACACATAATCCCCCTTCTCAGCCTGCGTCAGATGGGTCAAGAATGCGTCAATGA
This sequence comes from Bacteroidia bacterium, assembly GCA_030430575.1. Classification (GTDB taxonomy): domain Bacteria; phylum Bacteroidota; class Bacteroidia; order J057; family J057; genus JAUIGE01. The sequence continues at coordinate 271,716 of JAUIKF010000002.1, forward strand.
CATTTGCTTTTGTGGCCTCCTCATCGCGAAGCGTCATGAGGTGAAGTTTATCAGTGGGAACCGATGCACGGAGATAATCCTCCACGTCTTTGCTATCACGGACGCAGCCGTTGAGCGCGGGGACAGGGTTGCGGTACTTGTCAACTGCAAACAGAAGGGCGTATACTTGATTTGCCATAGGGGGGAGAAAGTTGAGTTATGAGAATAAGGGGTTTTTACACTAATGTGCTTCTGGAAGGATAAGGTTACTTTTTCACCGGAAGTTTCATGTATAGACAATCAGATGTAAATCAAAAACTTCCCCTTCAACTTAAGGCTATCTTGTCAATTATGCCAAATTTTTAGTTATTTAATTTATCCAAACCAAGAAATGACCCATTTTCACCATGGCTGCATCTAAACCGGTCCTCTTTTTGGCTTTCGCCAATGATGATGCTGCGCCGCTGGCGCAGCTCAAGGAGGAGCGGCGTGGCATCCGCAGTCAGTTGTTAGAAGCGCAAAGTGCAGGCAGTCTCGAAGTCTATACCGAGCCAGAGGCGACAGTCAAAATGCTCGCCGAGGCACTTCAGCAATATGACGAGCGCATCGCGCTCTTCCACTACGGCGGCCACGCCGATGCCGCCCACCTCATGTTGGAAGACCAGCAAGCCCATGCAGGCGGTATAGCCGCAATGTTGGCAGAATTGAAAGGCCTTCAGCTTGTTTTTCTCAATGGATGCTCTACCAGAGGGCAAGTCGTCCGCCTGATGGAACTGGGGGTTAAGTTGGTCATCGCCACGGACAAACCTGTGAACGACCGCATGGCAGTAGACTTCGCGACAGCATTTTATGGCGCATTGGCTAAGCGAAGACCGATCAGCAGGGCCTTTCGACTGGCTTCTGCACAGCTCCAAGCAACCTATGGAGAAACGGCTAAGCCTCAGGAGGTTAGCTATCGGGGCCTCAAGTGGAACAAAGTCGCCAAAGCGAGTGATGATCCCGAACCGATCCCTTGGGGCCTCTATGTCAATGATGGGGCAGAAGAAGCACTGACTTGGCGCATGCCATCGGTGGAGAGTCCCCTCGATCCGCGCATGTCTGCGATTTTGAGTGCGCTGAGTCGCTATGAAGAAGACATCCATGAAGATGTAGTGGATAGAGACGGGGAGGCGGTGGATGAGCGGCTTTATCCTGAAATTATCATCAAGAACTTCCCTTGGCCGATCGGGGCACAGTTGCGCATCCTCCAGACGGAGGAGCTGTTTGAGCCGGGCGTAGCGCGGCTGAAGCAGGTGCTGAGCACTTACCTGATGGCGATGCACCTGCACCGTTACCTCCTCTACTCCCAATTATGGGAGGAGAAACTGAAGCACCCAGACCTGCCCACCAAGGATTGTTTGCCTTGGCTATTGCCCGAAAAGGAAGCCTTTTTCCAGCAAGACATGCCTGGCAAGTTGTTGGGGCTTGCGGATATTTTTGACCAACACCAACTGACGCCCTTTGTCTCAGAAATGGAGGGATTCTTTGCGGAGTTGCGGGCGAAAGGGGAAATCTTTGAGGCCTGTATGTACCTGCATGATTTGGCCGTCAAGGGAAAATGGGAGGAAGAGGAAGCCATAGAAGTCTGTGAAGAAGCAGAGACAAAATTGGCTTATCTGCAAGTGGGGATGGCTTACCTGGCGCGTTATCACATGCATACTATCAAAGACATTGACATCCTCAATCCTCGCCATGCGCCTCCACGATTCAAGCATGAAATAGGAGAGTTGAATACTTATACTATCCGAAGAGACTCCACCCAGATTCGCGAAGAATTTAGCGATAGCCAGTCCGTCATGCTGACCGATCCTGAGCGGAATACCTCGATGAGCCTTTCTCCTTTTATCGTAGACAAAAACGCTTTCATCAAAAAGCCGATTCCCAATATTTTTCTTTACACCCACGCCGAAGATGGGGTACCCTATTATGTCAATGTCAAGCATAGCTTGTATAAGACCATGGAAGAACCATCGGATCAGATCCATGTGGAGATGGAAGGGCTGGAGGTGCTGGAGGACCAGTGGGAAGTGTATCGGAGGAAAATGAGTGAATGAGAGAAGGAGGGAATGATAGAATGAAAGAGGGAATGATTGCAGAATAAGAATTGATGAACAAGGATTTTCGAAGGGTTGTGCCTCTCTTCCCTTCATAAATCACCAATCCCTTCGGCGTGGCTCAGGGCATGCCTTGTTCGATATTCATAAATCTCAACAGACGTAGAACATAGAACTTAAAACATAGAACAACCTCTTGCCTAGTCCCTTCAAATTCCTTGCAGCCTATACCCAGGACGATCGCGCCAGCTTTTTTGGTCGCGATGGGGAAATCGAATTGCTGTATGACAAGGTATTTGAGAGCAAATTGGTGCTGGTGTATGGGGCGTCGGGGACGGGCAAGACGAGCCTGGTACAGTGTGGGTTGAGCAAAAAGTTTGCGGATACGGATTGGCTGCCGCTGGTGCTGCGCCGCGAAGGCGACTTCGAAGCGTCGCTTTGGCGGGCGGTTCGGGAAGCGGCGCGCACGCCGATAGGCGAAGACCTGTCGATCACAGAAGCCCTGCGGTCGCTCTACTTGGATCACTATAAGCCCGTTTTTTTGATTTTTGATCAATTTGAAGAGTTATTTACGTTGGGCGAATGGGGCGGAGCGGAAAATGGACAGCGGAATGAAGGTGAGGCACTGGCCTTTTTTGAGCTGCTCGATGAGATTTTGGCGTCGACGGTAGACTGTCGCTGCCTGCTCGTCTTGCGCGAGGAATATATTGCCTACTTGTCGGATTATGAGCATGTGATGCCTACCCTCTTTGACCACCGTCAAAGAGTGGAGTGGATGACGCGTATGCGCCTGACCGAGGTGATAGAAGGCACTACCCGTGTCCACGGTATTTCGCTAACTCCGCCTGAGACGGCGGAAATGATTCTGGATCAGCTGGTGCCAAAGGCATCAGGGCAGCGACTCGCGCTGACCCACCTCCAGGTCTACCTGGATCAGCTCTATGACCGCGCCGAAGCGGTGCAGGAAGAAGGCCAACCCGTGACCTTCACGCCAGAATTAGTGGCGCGTACGGGCGCATTGGAGAATGTGTTGGCGGATTTTACCAATGAACAGATCGCCGAACTCGATCAGATAACAGAAGTTCCTGGCAGCGGATTGGAGCTGTTCTTCGCCTTTGTCACGGACCAAGGCACTAAAAGAAGCTTGTTACGCGCAGACCTGAGCAAGCATTTACCCCAAATCTCCGAATCAAAACTTGACGCGTGTGTCGAACGCCTGCTGGCCGCCCGCCTACTGGTTTTATTGGAACGAAATACAAAAGCCGACGAACATCCCGTCCAATACCTCGAACTGGCCCACGACAGCCTGGCGGCCGTCATTTACGACCAGGTCTCGATCGAGAAAAAGGCGATCCGCAAAGTGGAGCAGTTCCTCCGCCGCCGCGAAAGCGACCATCAATTGGGCGGTGGCCTTTTATCCCAAAAAGATTTGGACTATATCGAAGGCTATTGGGAATTGCTAAAAAAAGACCTCCCACCACTTGTGCGGGCCTTTGCGGAGAAAAGCCGCAATTCTCTCAAGCAGAAACGCAAGCTGCGCTTAGGAGCCATCGGCGTATTTCTCCTCCTCCTCATATCTGGCGGCGTGACCCTCAGTGGTTGGATGACTTCCAATCGCATCAAAGCATCCCTTGACAAGGTCTTGCAAGCGCAGTTGCTAGAGGCGGAAGATCCTACGGCGGCCTTCGCCTTGGCCCAGGAAGCCTGGGCACTCGACGAAAACGCTGTCGTGGAGCAAACCATGTATCAGCTTTACCGCGACCATGTTTTTTACGAAATCCTTCTGACGGATTCTGTCCAGCATGCGGCAATGTCGCCTTTTGGGCATACGGTGGCATATGGACGGCCAGAGGATTTTACCCTGTATCGTCACTCCCTTACGCAAACCTCCACCAAATCCTTATCAGGTCACAAATACAATGTTGGGCCCATGACTTTCTCTCCCAACAGCAGTGAGTTGCTGAGCGGAGGCGCGGATAAGCAACTCGTGCTATGGAGTGCGGAGGGCGATTCTTTGGGCATTTTTAAAGGATTTCAGCGAAATGTGGCGGCTGTGTGCTGGTCGTCTGATGCGAAGCTGGTTGGCGGTGGGGACTTAGCAGGGGAAGTGAAAATTTGGGACAAATCTACCCGTACGTCTGTCTGGTCTCATACATTTTCTCAGGCCATTACCAGTTTGGCCTTTGTGCCTGATACTCAGCAATTGCTGATTGCCAGTGGTCGGAGGATTTATCTTCGAGATGTTGAGGAAGATAGTTTGTCGACCTTGTTTGTATATGATGCGCCCATTACCTCTATTTCACACGCGCCCAAAGGAGACAAGTGGCTGATCATCAGTGAAAATAGGGTGTTGATTTGTCAAAACGATCAGGTGATGGACACCTTGCAGCTAGCTGCTGATTTCACTGCTGCGCAGTTTTTCTCCGATGGCCGCATCGCGACTGCGACGGACAAAGGAGAAGCGCAGATCTGGCGCGCTGATGGCACCTTGCTCCGCACCCTCAAAACAGGGAATCGCGATGCGATTCATAGCCTTGCCATCACCCATGATGATTCTTTGCTGATGACAGCTGGGGAGGATGGGGCGATTCGCCTGTGGGCGATTCCCTATGATGTGCCCGTCTTGACGGACACGATGGGGTTTCCGGTGGAGGGGCTTTCTCTTGTTAGCCTTAAGTCACCGATTCCAAAACGGCTTTATGAGAATGACTTAGTAAAAGGAACAAATATTTTAGCCTACCCTAAAATGGAAGGGATATCGGCATATCCAGTCTCTCCTTATCATAGGAATATAGGGCGCCCCAATGAAATTATTTGTGGGCGAGAAGATGGTCGCATTAATTACATGAATTTGCTTTCTAAGCAACAATTCGCATATTCAAAACCTTCACATTCGCATTCCGATGCTGTGACAGCGATGGCATTTAATCCTATAGGCTCCATTCTATTAACTGGCGGTCGCGATAAGCAAATTTTAATCCGCGACTATTCTACTGGTCCTTTTCGCACTAAATTAAAAGACACCCTCGGCTCCCACGACCTCCGCGTGCGCGCTTTGGCTTGGTCGTCTGATAGCAAGCGTATCCTCTCAGGTGGAAATGAGGGGAAGGTAAAATTGTGGCGAATAAGTGGTGACCATCTGGGCACTTATGACATACATAATAAAGAAGGCGTCATGGCCTTGGCCTTTTCCCTTGACGGCGAGCGGTATGCGGTAGGCACAGATGGGAACCAGGTATATCTAGGGGAAGTCGGCGAAGCACCTTCTCTCACCTTAACAGGCCATGAAGGCTTTGTGAACCTGGTGAGGTTCACGTCTGACGGCCAACGCCTGCTTTCTGCGGGCGCAGATGGTTTCTTAATGGTCTGGGACCTTCAGGGCCATTTGCTGAGGCGCTATGAGGCAGGAAGCTCTATTCTGTCCACGATCGTGAGGAATGATACGATTTATACGGGGCTGGAGAATGGCGTGGTGGCACGATGGAGGGATGATAAAAAAGCGTTGGAGGAATAAAGAAAAAATTCAAACTCAAGTACAAGTTCAAATTCAATAAGAGCTTTCTACTTTGTTGCACTTGAGCTTGAGCTTGAACTTGAATTTGCGCTTGAACTTGATATTCACCTCTTGTAATTCATTTTGCTATGAAAAACCTACTATTGGTCTTTTCGCTGCTATGTATCGGGCTTTCTGCTGTTTTTGCCCAAAACATTACCATTACCCCTTTTCTGGATGCTACTTATACCCTTCGGGTCACTGACCTGCCGACGCTCAAACCGCGGCCTGGGGCGCGAGAAATCCCTTCCTGGGGCTTCCTGTGGGAATATGGCGATGGGCATTACGGGACCGATCCACAGGCGTATCACGCCTTTCAGCAAAAAGGCCCATGTGCTGTCCGCGTCTACCTCACGCCTAAGTATGCCTCGAATAAACCGCTCTTGATTGAGCTGCCTACACCCTTTTCGCCTGCCAAACTCGGCCCCAAAGAGAAAGCACGTCCTGGCGGCCCTTTGGTAAAAATCCGCACCAATCAAGAGCTGGTCCCTAATCAAGACATGCGAGTCGTCTTGCACTATAAAGCGCCGGAACAAGCGATTGCTGGGGGGCATATGGTCCTTTTTTACAACCTTAGAGACCAGAGTGGCCTTTCCTATAAACCGTTTCGCTTTGAAAAGGAAGAAACACGCGCCTATTACGGTGAATCCATAAGGGATTCTCTTCCCACTGAAATCAAGAATCATCCTGACCCATCCCTCCAAGAACATTTGTCGAACAGTGACTATCAGGTATTTCGGATAGAAGAAATGCAGGCAAATGTGGAGCAGCGGCTATTTGTAACGATTCATGGGTATGAAGACTTGTTGAAGGTTCCGGGGAAAAAACTCAGTTACGTCGCGATGTGGCTACCAGATGGGGTGGTATTTGATCCAGATGAAATGGTGGCTATCCATCATATGAAGGTGCAGAAAGCCCACGACCCGAACTATATTCGTGTGGAGCCTGAGCAGGTTAAATTAGTGCCTGGCATGCCCGATAAGCTCACATACACTGTTCGGTTTTTCAACGCTGGACGTGATGAGGCTACTAAGGTTCGGGTGTTTGTGCCACTAGACCGCGGGTTGGACTTTTCAAGTCTGCGTGTACACAGTGCACAAATAGGCGTGGACGCATGTGACACCTGCGTGCTGGGAGAAGAGCGTCTCGGCTGCCTTTCGTGGCAAGTCATGCCAGATACCCTTCGTGGAAATGGTAAGGACAGTGCTGTTTTATTCACCTTCCACGATGTATTCCTGGCAGGAACGAAAGGCCGCCTTACACGCAAAGATTCCAAGGGAGAGTTCCTTTTTAGTATTTATACAAAAGGATTGAAACGAGACTTGGTCAAAGCGCGTGGATTTATCGTGTTTAACCAAGGAAAAACAGAGCGTACCAATATCGCTTACACGCGATTTGTGCGCCAAGGCTTTGGCGTCCGGGCTGGGCTTACTTTTCCAGGGAACCTCAGTGAGACCTTCTTTTCCACAGGCCCTCAGCCCCATATCGGTTTGACATATAACCAGAACCCCATCAACACGGGTCTCAGCAAAGGCCTGGGGCTTACCTACCAGCCATTTATGTTTGACAGGGTGCTCAGTCAATCAATTCCCGAAGGCACGATTGAGACCTTCACAGTTGTACGGCTTCGTTACCTGGACCTTGATGCACAAGTGCATTATCGGTTGGGAAGAGTCTTCAGCGTCGGAGGCGGCGTGGGCGTGGGACTTCCGCTCTCTGCGGTAGTGGAGGAAAGGGCGACTGCCCATGATGTGGGGGGCTTTTTGGTGGACGAAACGGAGGCCAAGCAGACATTTGGGGTATTGGGAAATAGTGCCAACAATGTGGACTCCCTTACATTAGCGCAAATTGGTTATTCTGCTCAAATAGGGACGAGAAGTCTTTCTCCCGCCTATCTAGGATTTGTGGAAGTAAGCGCCTTAGGCGTAAACAGTGGCCTTTCGGTAGCCTTACGGCTCAACCTCCGCACCCAGCCCAAGCTTTACACAGGTGAAAACCTCGGCTTTTTCTTTACCCAATTATCTCTCAATTATAAGCTGTAGGAATGATTCATTTTGATTGACTGATTATTAATTCCAGAACTATGAAAGCATATAGTTTTTGTGCCAATTATCAAGGGGTCTTTTTCCTGATCCTCTTAATGGCAATTTCCGCCTGCAAACGAGATGGCGACATCCCGCCACTCATCTTTGAAGGGACGAATACAGACCCTGTCAAGGTCATTGAGATTTCCCCCGACAATGACCCATATATATTTGGGTTAGATGACAAATTCCTTTCGATGAAGATTGTGTTTAGTAAACCTATCGATACGACTTCGGTGGTTATCGGTGCGACTGATTCTAATAGTAACTTTTACTGGACAGTGAATGCCCAAAGCATTACACCTGGTCATTTGGTCTGGAGTGCAGACAGACGGGAAGTCACTTATATAGATACCAGTATGAGTTGGCTTTTTAATTGTGTTGACGGGTGTACACACGCTTTGCATTTGAGTGACACGGTTGGTGAGCCGATCACTGCATTATCAGGCGAGGCCCTAGATGGGGATTGTGACCTGATAGCGGGCGGGCTATACAAAAAGGTCTTTGGACATGAATATAAATTCCTCCAAGTACTATCGCCCTCACCAGACTCCGCAGAAGCATCTACATTCTCTTATACGGCTGTTGACACCACCCTTCGGATGACCATAGACTTCAACAAAGCTGTGAAGGAGGAAAGTGTCTTTGAAAGCATGGATCCTAATTCAAACCATACAGGGAACTTAAGAGTCACTGTCATCGACCCACAAGGGACGTTTAATCCCATCAAGGCGACGGAAGACCTGATTTGGTCCACTGACCTTAAACAACTGACCTATATCAGCAATCACCCTTCTCTTGCTCCATGCGGTACTGAGTGCATAGTTAGGGTAATACTGCTAGGCAGAACAAGCGGAAATACAGTTCAGGACTGTCTCAGCATTTCACTTGATGGAGATGCCGATGATGCCTCAGGAGGAGATTTTATCACCAATCTATTTATTGGTCCTTAGAGAATTGACAAAAGAGAAAACTCAAGTTCAAATTCAAGCTCAAGTCCTAAAGAGTATCGGCTTGAGCTTGAATTTGCATTTGAACTTTTCTTCCCCTCAGCTTTCACCCCTTATATATAGAAGCGCGGCTATGGATATTTTCCCCAGCCGCGCTTTTGTATTACTGCCTCTCGCCGTACCTTGTAACCCGCAAAGCCGCTATTTCACCTTAAAATTGGCTTTTCCTAAAAAAATTAGAAAAAACTAATAAAAATAGTGGTTATTCTAAAAATTATACCCTATCTTAGCAATCATATTAGCATGAACCCTCAAAAACTGTTTCTTTGGTCTGTTATTTTTAGCATTTCTTTTTTGATAAATGCTTGTGAAGGAGGAAAAAAAAGCGAACAAACAACGGTCATCATGGAGACAAGTCTAGGCCCAGTGAAGTTCCTTTTGTACAATGACACCCCTGTTCACAAAGAGAATTTTATAGAGTTGACCAATAAAGGATTTTATGACGGTCAATTGTTTCATCGAGTGATCAATCGGTTTGTGGTACAGGCGGGAGACCCCAGCACCGTGGCAGGAACAGAAGAGACAGAGAATGGTCCAGGCTATACATTGGCCCCTGAGATTTTGGAAAAATATATTCATACAGCAGGGAAGCTTTGCGCGGCGCGGATGCCTGACGACATCAATCCAGAACGCAGGTCTTCAGGAAGTCAGTTCTTTGTAGTCACAGGCCAGCAAGTGACCTTTGAGGATTTAGAAGCAGCAGAATTGGCCATGAATAGCAGTAGACGAGCGGCATTGTATGCCCAGTTTCAACAGATGAAACAAGACCCATACAATCCCATAGATTTTGAGATGTTTTTATCGAGTAAAAACTACAAAGACAAAATCTACTATGACAAGGAGAAAATAGGTCAATATGCTCGAAAAGGAGGGGTACCACACCTAGACTTTCAATATACTATTTTTGGAGAAGTGGTTGCTGGCATGGAAATCATTCGACAGATAGAGCAGATTCCGACCCAAGGGGAACGCCCTCTCAAAGAAGTCCGAATCATTTCAATGAAGGTCATGAAATGAGACCCTTTGCCCAAAATTGTCAAACATACCAACTTAAATAAACACTTATAATTAGTTCACATTTTAACTTTCATTTTTATTTTGATTCATAAGACATAACTACCTGAAAAAGAAATGATTATTCAGTAAAGGAAATAGGACTGGATACCATCACAACTCTTAAACAACAGTAGTTTCAAATTTGAAAACCCTAAATATTTTTAAACGATGGCGAACGATGTAAAAGCAGAAAAACTCAAGTCCCTTGAAATGACAGTCAACAAACTGGAGAAGTCATTTGGTAAGGGCGTTGTCATGAAACTCAGTGACAATGCAGTTTCAGAGGTGCCTGCACTCAGTACAGGATCTTTGGGATTGGATATAGCATTAGGTATAGGTGGACTGCCCCGTGGTAGGATCGTAGAGATCTACGGCCCAGAATCTTCTGGTAAAACGACCTTATCTATGCACGTGATAGCCGAGGCACAGAAAGCTGGTGGACTCGCAGCCTTTATTGATGCGGAGCATGCCTTTGACCGCTACTATGCAGAGAAGCTTGGGATTGACATAGAAAACCTCTATGTATCTCAGCCAGACTTCGGCGAGCAAGCATTGGAGATTACCGAGCACTTGATTCGCTCTGGAGCCATAGATATTGTTGTGATTGACTCCGTGGCAGCATTGGTACCAAAAGCGGAGATCGAAGGAGAAATGGGCGACTCAAAGATGGGCTTGCAAGCGCGTCTGATGTCTCAAGCGATGCGTAAGCTGACGGCTGCCATCTCCAAGACCAACTGTACCTGTATCTTCATCAACCAGTTACGGGAAAAGATCGGAGTTATGTTTGGCAACCCTGAGACTACTACTGGTGGTAATGCCCTGAAGTTCTACGCCTCTGTCCGCCTGGACATCCGCAGAGCTGGCCAGCTCAAAGAAGGTACTGACAATGTGGGTAACCGCGTCCGTGTCAAAGTGGTCAAAAACAAAGTAGCGCCGCCTTTCCAAAAGGCAGAATTTGATATCATGTTTGGCGAAGGCATCTCCCGCGCGGGAGAAGTCCTAGACCTTGCAGTCGAAGACGAAGTTGTACAAAAAGCGGGTTCCTGGTTCAGCTATAATGGCGACAAGCTAGGCCAAGGCCGTGACACGGTAAAAAATGTCATCAAAGACAACCCTGAACTCATGGCAGAACTCGAGCACAAAGTGCTGGTAAAACGAGGTATCATCCAAGAGGATGAGGCAAAGCCTAAAAAAGGGAAAAAAGAAACGGCTGGTAAGGCCAATTAAGAGTCGCCATCAACCTTGTTTTCCTATTCCATCCCGGAGGCCTTTGGCTTCCGGGATTATTGTTTTTCTGAATATATACCCCCCAATAAATAGAGATGACGTCAATAGTAATATTACCAATATTACGCCTGTTTTTGGCTTAACATTAATAGGAGTTTCGTCACCTATTTGAGTGAAGGTTGCCCAAAAATGGGGATGTAATTGATCAGGTGAGGCTTGGGCGATAAAATCTCGTTTTGCTTTGAATAAAGCTCTTGACTTGGTTTCGCCGTTTTTCAGGTGTTTATAAAATGATTCCAGTATTTTACCTGCTACGTTTCCTTCAACCTGCCATTTGCTAGAAATAATACTATTACAACCTGCATATTTGAAAGCTCTAGCTAGGCTAAAAACACCTTCTCCTCGTTGGAAATTACCTACATCAGCTTCGCAGGCTGATAATACCGCAAGCTCCGCAGTTAACTCCAGATTATATATTTCATATGCATATAACATGGGATTTATTGAGGAGTCTGGTTCTTTACTAAACAAGATTTTTGCAAATAGTGGCCTATCTTTATCCGCAATGCCATGGGCTGCGAGGTGAATAATCTGATATTGGGATGTAGACTCCTTAAAGTTTTTTTTGGTAGCAGAGCTTCCTAAATAACTTTCTCCATTAAGGAGGTTAACAGCTCTTTCAATTTGTGATTGATTGCCCGTTAGACTTAGTTCGCCAGAGTATTGAGGGCCAAAACCAATAACGCCATTAATTTTGGGGGAAGGGACATGTCGTTTATAGTATCTAAGGGCTAAAGAGTAATCGTATGAAATGACGACCTCTTTGATTAAATATAATTGTGAACGATAATAACGCGCAATATTTTGGGTCTCCTGATTATTTATAGTTTTAATCAGGACTTCAAAGGGCAATGTACATAAGGGGCCATCTGGAATAATTATCAAGTTTGTTGTTTTGGGAAATTCGTTAAAAACAGGAGATAACAAGTTGGTAAATACTCTGTGGGAAATATCACCAAAATTGTGTGCAGCATTTATATTATGAATTGGTTCTTTCAACAGGGTCATTAAAGCTGATACATCATCCTTAATAATATTAATATTTGTCAATTTGAAAACTCTACTCCCGCGAGAGTTAATAGCAAATGCATAAACTGCACTGTCTCCCCAAAAAAATTCGAGTATTACCTTTGTGTCACTCTCTAGATTTCTTCTTATTTCTTGAAAAGAAATGTGAGCATCTTGGTATTTCAGTTGATAATACCTTGGAAATGAATGTTCTAATTGTATAAGGAATTTTCGGTGCTGTTCTTCTCCTAGGAATATTTTTTTTCTCCATTTTTTTATTTGTTCTCGATTAGCATTTGGCTTTTGAAGTTCTGTATATACTTTTTGTGAGTAAAAGGAGATTTCATTTATGATTTCCTTTTCTTTCAAAAGAACACTATCTGGCAAGCTTGCATCAAGCTTAATTGAATTAGTTCGAGTGGAGTTTAGTAATGCAATGGATTTATTTTGTTCTGCAAATTTTAACGCTTTTTCGATGAATGAATCATCATTTGTATTCTCTGATAATTTTATACAAAGTTCTATTGCCAGTTCAAATATTTGGTTCGAATGATCTGTAAGCCTTATCATTGATTCTTCATCTGTGAAAAAATTTCGCATTTTTTGAATAATCTGAATAGCAAGCTCCACAGCGGAAAGCCCAATGAAAAGTTCATTTTTGTCGCGCTCCTGTGTAAATAACCTTTCATGTGATTTCGCCTTGTAATATAAAGGGAGAATCGCATCATCATGATTAACTATTTTATCTAAAGGAGGAAGATGTCCTGTTGTTTGATCAATAAGGTAAGTGGTATCAGTTAACCATTGGATACTTTGATTGAGATAGTTCAATGCCTTATCGTAATCTTTTTTTGCAAAAAATAATCTGCCAATATCCATATAAGACCGGGCTATTGACGGGTGATTAGGCAAGTACCTTAAGTTTTCTTTACGCAATGCAAATGCTTGGGCAAATGCTTCATAAGCACTAGAATAATCTTTATCTCTTTTGTGCACTTCCCCTATTATATCATAGTAAATTTGTGGTCGATAAGGATTATCTTTTCGCTGGATTTTATCTGCTTTTATTGCAGAGATTAAAGCACTGTCATTTATGTTCTGGTCCAAAAATATTTGGGCCATATCATAATAACAATCAATCTTTACTGTAGCTATCGTATAACTGTTCCGGTTAGGGATAAATGAAATAATCTGTTTATATTTACTTAATGCTTGAGAAAGCTCTTTTTTCCTCCAATATGTATTTGCCAGGTTAATATTGAAATTTATAAAAGAAATTGTGTCTTCATATGCCTTGCTTTCTTTAAGGTGTTCATCTTGGTTTTCTACAGCTTGGGAAAAATACCGGATACATTCCTCGTAATCCCCTAATTCTGTATAAATTCCTCCAATATTATTATATAAAGTGGCTAGTGTAACTAAGTCCTCTGGGTAGAGATGTTTAGCTTTTTTGATTATGGTTTGATACAAACTAATAGCATCATGGCTTTGCCCCTTATCTCTTAGAGATTTAGCATAGTTAATTTGGGCGTCGATATACAAGAAATGCTCATCACCAACAGATTTTTTTACTTCTTCGAGTGCTTTCTGGGCAATTGGAAAGGTCGCCTGAATATCTTCTAATAAATTATAGCATAAGGAAAGCCCATTCCATGAAGCCGCATACAAAAAGTCTTGTTTTGTTTTTTTTAATAGGGGTTGTGCTTTTGAAAAACAAGAAATGGCAGAATCTGGGGAATCATATACAAGTGAAATTCCTTTCCAAAAAAGAGTGGAACCTTTTGCTGAATCTTCTTTAATGGCATTATTAGTTTGGCTATAGCATTGAGTCGGTAGAAAAAATGCTATAATGAGCGAGAATTTATAAATGCAGATAAGCCTATGGGGCATTTAGAAAATTTTTTTAAAGCGCATTAATCAACCAAGATGAACTCTTTTTAGTTGATTAATGCATTATCATAATTACTTTTTAATCACTTTAAAAGTCTTAGAGTACCCAGTATAACTCAACTGACAAAAATAAATTCCAGAGGGATAAGAAGAAAAATCAATCTCGATTAATTGAGGGTTACTTTCTGACTTCATTAATTGGATGCTCTGAAGTTTGTTGCCGTACACATCCGAAATAGATAGTTCGGTATCAAGGAGTCCTTGAATTGGTAATTGAATAAATCCTTTTTCCAATACAGGGTTTGGATAAAAAGAAGCTTCTACAATTAAGCTACTTGATACTCGATAATTTGAGATTACACCAGGTATGGTATATTTTGGACCCCCCAGAATAAAGTCTCGAATTATTGTACCATTGGAGGAAGCTCGTAAACCATATAATATTACCTGCGCATTTATATCCCTTCCACTATTTGGAGAAGAAAAAATAAAACAATGATCAAACCATGAAAGGCTATTTGATGGTAAAGAAAAAGAACTTATATATTTTCCTGATAATGTACAATCGCCCCTCCTCAGTTCTAAGGCACTTCCAAACATATCTTCCATGGTGACAACTAATTCATAACTCCTGTATGAATTAGCATATACTTTATTCCCATTATGAATATGATAATGTGGATCAAGTATAAATTCAAGTCCCCAGCTTACACAATTCTCAGTACTATCTGAAAGAATTGGATCCATAGAACTACAAGGTGTTTTAATATCATCCGAATCAGGTGGAGGGGAATTTACTGATTTTATTTTAGCTGTCAATCGGACTGTTCCAGAATTATTAGGTTGCCCAATTGTTCCTGTTCCTTCTTGGCAAATTCCTGCTTTGAAAATAAAAACAAAAAGGATCAGAAGAGTTGAAGTTGAAAGCATATGAGGTTTCATAATTACTAAGTTAATGTATTTTACATGTTATTTTGCTTTTATGAGACGTGAATTATTTCCCTATCTAAACAAAAAAGTAATAATTTTCTCAACGGTCAAATAACCCTATATTTGCCCCTTCATTCAACATCAACAAAAATGAACTCACAAAATACCTCTACCATGCTCCAAGATCCCGTCTTTGAAGTGATACAGCGAGAAGAAAAGCGCCAATTAGAAGGCATCGAACTGATCGCCTCGGAGAATTTTGTCAGCGAGCCGGTCATGCGTGCACAAGGCAGTGTATTGACCAATAAATATGCGGAAGGCTTGCCTGGAAAGCGCTATTATGGCGGCTGCCAATTTGTAGATGAAGCCGAGGTCATGGCGCAGGATCGCTTAAAAGAATTGTTTGGAGCGTCTTGGGCAAATGTCCAGCCACACTCAGGCGCGCAGGCAAACGCGGCCGTGATGCTGGCGGTACTTAAACCTGGTGATACCATTCTGGGCTTTGACCTCTCACATGGAGGGCACTTGACGCATGGTTCACCTGTAAATTTTTCAGGCAAACTGTATAAGCCCGTATTCTATGGGGTCAATAAAGAGACGGGTCGCATAGACATGGACATGGTCCGTGACCAAGCCCTCAAACACCAGCCAAAACTAATCGTGGCGGGGGCTAGCAGCTATGCCCGAGATTGGGATTTTGCAACGTTTCGTGCGATCGCCGATGAGGTAGGGGCTGTCCTCATGGCAGACATCTCTCACCCCGCAGGGCTGATTGCTACAGGTCTATTGAATGACCCATTGCCTCATTGCCACTTCGTGACAAGTACGACGCATAAGACGCTTCGCGGCCCCCGTGGAGGCCTTATCATGGTAGGGAATAATGTGCCCAATAGCATTGGGATTAAGACGCGTAAAGGACTGACCCGCCGTTGGGGATCTATCCTCGACAGTGCAGTTTTCCCTGGTACCCAAGGGGGGCCGCTGATGCATGTCATCGCCGCCAAGGCGGTCGCCTTTGGTGAAGCCCTTAAGCCTGAATACAAGACTTACTGCCAGCAAGTCATCAACAATGCCCAGGCCTTGGCAGGTGCCTTGGTAGACAAGGGCTACCAGATCATCTCAGGGGGAACCGACAACCACAGCATGTTGATAGATTTGCGCTCCAAAGGACTGACAGGCAAAGTCGCCGAAGAGGCGCTGGTAAAAGCAGATATTACTACCAATAAAAACATGGTGCCCTTCGATACAGAAAGTCCCATGGTGACTAGCGGAATGCGCCTAGGTACGCCTGCCCTTACCAGTCGCGGCCTCAAGGAAGATGACCTCCGCAAAGTCGCTAACTTCATCGACCAGGTCCTGCAAACCCCTAACGACGAAGCCGTGATTACAAAAGTTCGCGGTGAGGTGAATGACTTTATGAGAGCCTTCCCGATGTTTGCTTGGTAAGGAATTATTGATTATTAATTGGCTGATTATTCATTAGCAGGATTCCCTAGCCAATCAATTATTAATAATCAATCAATTAGTAATTCCCCAGCATGAAACAATTAGTGATTCTTCTCCTTGCATACGTGTGTAGTGGAGCGTTACCGACGCATGCACAAAAATTGATCAGTGACCAAATTGTCCCCGTGAAAGGGTATGACATCCGTCAGTTTGGTTATCCCTCGTCAGCAGTACCAGGGGAGAGCGGTCAGTTTATTTACCTTCAATATTGGCGGAGAGATGACCTTCATCCCACCAATAACCATTATCTCCAATGCCTCAAAAATGTCAATTATGAAGGCCAGTGGTATCAGGCTATAACAGCCCCCGGTGTAGAAGAAGTCCAGGAACCTAGTCTCCATAGGCTAGAAAAGTCAGTAGTCGTAACGGGCAAGCAATACCTGCCTAAGCGCAAAAGTGACCATACTGTTGGACGCTTTTTTCAGTTAAATGGAAAACCGCTGTCCAAGCACCCTATTCAGCTATCTATATATGAAAAAAAGCCTTCCAAAGACTTCAAGGAGACATTTCATGTATCCCCTAATCGCAAGTGTATCATGTGGTCAGGACACGACGAGAAAAATCACTTTTTTAGTGTCTATGATGGTGCAGGCAAAAAAATGTGGGATACCCAGTTAGATTTATCCCACTGGACAGGAAAGCGCTATGACTTCAAGCAAGTGTTAGTGAATGATGATGGCATGCCCTTTATCTTGCTCCAGCTCAAAAAGCCTACTTATTCCATAAAGGATACCTTATATCCACCTGTCTTGCTGCATTATGACCCTGCACATTTACAGTTTCGAGCCGATACCCTGAAATTGGACAGTGCTTTTGTCATAAATATGCAAGCAGAGATGTTAGACAATAATGAATTGGTCATCGCAAGTATTTTGGGGCAAGGAGATCCTGGGGGGCTATTAAATGGTGCCAAAACGGGTACTGCTCCCCAATATTGGAATCAAATAGGCGTAAAGCATTATCGGTGGCAAGATAGCCTGTTTGTGATTCACTCGGACTCTGTGTCCGATATCCCACAAGGGTGGGCAGAGAAGTACGGTGCCGAAGGAAGCAACTTTGTCGAAGGCAGACTCCATGTCCGCAGTACGCGTGAACGAAAACAAGTCGTATGGGTCTTTGAGGAAATTTATAAAGTAAAAAAACGCACCTTCCTGTATGACATGGCCTGTTTTGGCTTGGACCTACAACATGGCACAGTCAAATGGACCACCCGTATCGAAAAACGACAACGGAGTGAGCGAGGCCTATCACTCCTTTCCTATACAGGCACTATGACAAAGTGGAGCATCTCCTTCATTTACCTCAGCGAACGAGGTGCCAGGGGAAAAATGGTTTGTAGCACGGTAGACCTTACCAATGGCAAACGCCGAGACAAATGGCTCGCCTCCAATGAAGCTGCTGCTTATCTCTTTTTCCCCAAACAATCCGCAAAAGTCAGCGACAGAGAAGTCGTTCTGATAGGGATGGGAAATCCAGGACAGAATGATTACAAATTGATGACGGTGTTATTGGAATAAAAGATTCTGCCCAGCGCTCAACACTCCGTCGGATTATTTGTTAATTTTGTGAATCGATCTTATGAAAGTCTTTTACAAATAGAAGCGCAGAAGCTGTGAGCATTATTTCTAAATTCAAACAGTACCGAGCCAACCAGAAGCAGCAAAATGCGAATGGTGAGGAAAAACCTGGCAAAAAGAAAGGACCCGAAAAGGAGATGTCCTTTTTGGAACATGTAGAGGAACTGAGGTGGCACTTGGTTCGAAGCCTGGTGGCCATAGGCATTATTGGGATAGTCATTTTTATCTATCGCCAATGGGTCATGGACAATGTTATCCTAGCGCCATTTGATAAGGATTTTCCCCTTCACCGACTCCTCTGCCAATATATGGGGCTTTGTGACCTCCCTGAAATAGAGAAGGTCGCCTTATCTCCTTTGGAGCAATTTATGATGGCGATCAAACTGGGGTTTGTGGGAGGATTTATTGTGGCATTTCCCTATGTATTGTGGGAAATGTGGCGGTTCTTGAAACCTGGGTTCCATGCACATGAAAAGGCGCGTTTTCGAGGTGGCGTATTTGTCTTGAGCCTCCTATTTTTCATAGGAGTCTTTTTTGCCTATTATATCATCTCGCCTTTCTCTGTACAGTTTTTGGGTAATTTTCAGCTCACAGACCAGGTCGTCAACCAATGGAGAATAGGGAAAGTCATTTCTTTGATGGTCCAGATCTCACTTGCCGGTGGGATCATGTTTGAGCTGCCTATTGTGGTATATGTGCTTTCTAAACTTGGCTTGATCACGCCCGAGTTTATGCGAAAATATCGCAAGCATGCCCTTGTCGTGATGCTTATTCTGGCTGCTATTCTTACCCCACCAGACGTTACGAGTCAAATTTTGATCTTTATCCCATTATTTTCTCTCTATCAACTCAGTATCGGTATCAGTGCCCGTGTCAATCGCAAGCGCGAAGCAGAGCTCAAGGGAGAAGTAAAAGACGAAGCATAAACAAAACTGTCTGAACGTCCGAGCGTCTTATGTCCGAACGATAAGGTTAATATATAGCAGCTAGGCGACTATCAGACTATCAGACATGACATTCAGACCATCAAACTTTCTTCTATGAAAATCGGAATCGGATCAGACCACGCAGGATTTGAGCTAAAAGAACACATCAGGCAGTACCTTACAGCACAAGGCCACGAACTTCAGGATTTTGGTACCCATTCTGAGGATTCTGTTGACTACCCTGATTTTGCGCATCCGTTAGCGAAAGCCGTGGACCACGGTGAACTCCAGCAGGCAATCCTGGTCTGTGGCAGCGGCCAAGGCGTCTGCATGACCGCCAATAAGTACCCCGCCGTGCGTGCCGCGCTCGTTTGGAACGCTGAGGTTGCCGCCCTCACCCGCCAGCACAACAATGCCAATGTAATCTGCCTGCCAGGCCGCATGATCGACCCTAAGGTTGCAGAAGCCGCTGTGGAGGCTTTCTTGTCCACTGCTTTTGAAGGCGGCAGGCACCAACGACGTGTCGAGAAGATTTGAGAGACCGTTCGTCGCAAAGCTCCTCACTGTGAGACCGCTCGGTTCGAAGGCTCACCTTGCTATGAGACTAAAGACAAGTCTTCTTGTTTCGTAGCTAGTATTCAAGCGATCTTACAGTAAACGGCCTTCTCCATTCTATCATTCACTCATCCTATCATTTAATCATTTCTTCTATCGAAACCCTCCTCTCCGAAATCCGCGCTTGTCGCCATTGCGAAGCACATTTGCCCTTGGGCCCAAGGCCCGTCTTGAGTGGGGATACCACATCCCGTATTCTCATCGCTGGGCAAGCCCCTGGAACCCGTGTGCATGCCAGTGGCATTCCTTGGAATGACAAGAGCGGCGAACGGCTGCGCGAATGGATGCAGTTGGAGGATGATGTGTTTTATGATGAAAAAAAGATCGCTATTGTGCCGATGGGCTTCTGCTATCCCGGAAAAGGCAAAACAGGCGATTTGCCTCCGCGCAAGGAGTGTGCACAGCTATGGCATGATAGACTGATGGCTGAGTTCAAAGAACTAGACCTGATTCTTGCCATCGGCCAATACGCCCAAGCCTATCATTTGGGCAAGGCACGGAAGAAGAACCTGACTGAAACAGTGAGGCATTTTCATGAATACGGCAATGTATTTCCCTTACCACATCCTTCTCCCCTCAATTACCGCTGGCAGGCCAGAAACCCTTGGTTTGTGGAGGATGTCTTGCCTGTTTTGCGGGCGAAAATTGCCTCAATCTTAACATAATTTTCTCTCCCAAGCAGCGAAATCCATAGCGAGTTCCGTTTAATAGGTAAGCAGCCATGCTTAAACAGGCATTTATATTTTTGTAACAACCTACTTACCACTCTTACTTATGAAAGCCATTTTTTACGCTTTTCTACTGGGCCTCCTCATGTCTAATTTTTCGGCCCATGCTGTCGTACCACAAGCACACACGACCTTATATGCGCATATGCAGGAGGTCAACAAAGAATGGTCCCATCAAATGACACCAAAAGGTCACTTGGTCGAAATTGCTTTTTTTGACAATGATGTGGACCGTATTCAAAAGCATTTGCAATTGGTGGAACAAGAACTTCGATCCCGCCCGACAGCCCACTTGTCGGCAGACCAGGCCAGCAAACGTTTGCAGATGCTCGACCAACTGCAACGCTACTGGATGGAAGGAAAATTTCCCATCAACAATCACCATGCGATCCGGATCCCCTACTTCATCGACGATTTTGGGACAGCGTGTGCCGTTGGGCATTTGTTGATTGAAAGCGGATTTGAGGAAGTCGCCCAAACGATTCATACAAAGATGAATCAAGCCTATGTCCACGAAATTCCCTATAAAGAACTGCCAGCATGGGCAGCGAGTCATGGGTTTACCGTGTCGGAATTGGCATGGATTCAGCCTGGATATTCTCCTGCTCGGGTCTATAGCAGTATTGGAACTGGAGCTGATGCAAAAGTGGATCTAATGGTGGAGAATCCTCAGAATGGCAGCATGCTGATTGCGGGGCAGTTTACCCAGATTGATAGCATCCCGTTTCAACATGTTGCTTTATACAAAAACAATACCCTCTCAGCCCTCGGCAATGGCTTGCCTGATGGAGAAGTCCATGCAGGGATTTACTTTAATGGTACCTGGTATATCGGTGGTCATTTCCCTCAATCGGTGGGGCCCGATGCGAACCTTTTGGTATGGGACGGGACAGATTGGATATTGGAATATGTAGGAGATGGCCCTGTACATGTCCTTGCGATCCACAATGGCAATCTATTTGCTGGGGGAGACTTCACAACCACTGCCATGAATCGCGTGGCTAAGCTTGATAATGGCACATGGGTTCCACTAGGGACAGGCATGGACGCTCCTGTTTATGCGCTTGTATCTCACGACAATCAATTGATTGCTGGTGGTGCATTTGCCCAGGCAGGGGGTGTCAACAGCGACTATGTCGCTGCCTGGGATGGCCAGCAATGGCAGGGATTCAACCAGCAAGGCACCCCCATAGATAATACCGTCCGGGTATTGCTCTCTACGGGGACAGAGCTATACGCTGGGGGCGACATCGATGGGAATCAAGGCAATGTGACCTTTGGTCTAGCCAAATGGGCAAATGCCCAAACGGGCTGGGAGCATCTGCTCAATATCTATAAGGACCCGACGATTACCGACCCATGGTTCATTACCGACCTCCTACATGACGGAACTTCCCTTTATATAGCAGGCGCATTTAATACCCCGATTTCTCAAAATGTGATCACCATGGAATTCGGGAGGAATTGTGGCATGTTGGACCTGCAGAATCAAGACATCTTACCCCTGGCCAATCCTAATGCACCAGTAAAGGCTATCGCTATACATGATGGGAAAATGTATTGGGGCGGGGAATTCAAATGGAATAGTTCACTTACCGTCCACTCCATTGTCAATTATGTAATGAAAGTGACACATGGTTCTGACATTGATAAATTGCCTGAACAGTTGGCCGTGACTATTTACCCAAACCCCGTTCAATCTGAAGTCTTCTTCCATTTTGATAATCCTTCAGTTGCTCAAGATTTATCCTTGTCCCTTTACAATATGACTGGGCAAAAACTCACTGCCACGATCACGCGTGAAGCATCTGGATTCAGGCTTAATAGGGGTAACCTGCCAGCGGGCACTTATTATTATCAGCTCTTGAGTAAGGAAGGGAAATTGAATAGAGGGAAGTTGATTTTTAAGTAAATGGAGCTATTATTTTTGGAAAATGGACGAGTATCTGTAATATGCCTTTCGAATGAAGGCAATTCAATACCATCGCTTTGGCCCTCCTATTGTGATGAAATACGAGGAGGCACCTATTCCCCTGATCAAATCAGGCGAAGTGCTGGTAAAGGTTCACTACGTCTCTGTGAATCCGAAAGATTGCTTTTTGCGAATGGGCAAATACAAAGTCATCTCGGGTACGCGGTTTCCACAATTTCTAGGTTCTGACCTAGTGGGTGAAGTAGTAGCCACCAAGAATTTGCCTGCGGCATATCCGTTTAAAGAAGGCGATCGCGTCTACGGAATGCTTCCTAGTCTTAAAGTAGGCTCGTATGCAGAATACGTGCGGATGAAAGCGAAGCATCTTGGTCATATTCCATCACAGATGGCCTATCGGGAAGCGGCTGCGATTCCACTTGTGGGGCTGACAGCTCTGCAGGCCTTACGAGACTTAGGGCAAGTACAGGCTGGTCAATCCGTTTTTATCAACGGTGCTTCTGGAGGGGTAGGCACTGCTGGGATTCAGATCGCAAAAGTGCTAGGCGCGGAGGTGACCACTACCAGTAGTTGGCGAAATCTCGAACTGTGCGCACAATTGGGCGCCAGCCAGGCCATAGATTACACCAAAACGTCAATCGATCAGCTTAATGGGTCGTTTGACGTTTTTTTTGATGCCTACGGCAATCAAACCTTGGACAAGGTGCGCCACTTGCTGACACCCAATGGGCGCTATGTCACGACCATTCCTTCCCTTGCCAACTTTGCTCAACATGCCCTCACCTGCTTAAATGCCCAAAAATCGAAGGTAGTGGCAGTCAAAGCGAGCGGGAAAGACATGGACCAGCTTTCCGAGTGGATCCGAGCCGGCAAACTCCATGCAGTCATCGATAGGGAATTCGCCATAGCGGATGTCCCCGATGCCCATGCCTATATCCAAACCAAAAGGGCACGAGGTAAGGTGATATTGCGGGTGATATAGTCTTTCTTTATCATCTAAATTTTGCAAGTGACCAGCATTATCATTTTACAGCAAAGCCTCCAGTCGTCCCTGTGACAAATTTTTGTAATTCATTGAATATCAGTCATTTATGTTGATATTCTTTTTGCCCGTTTGAACCCCTGCCAAAGCCGAAGGCTTTGGCGTCCCCTCAGAAGGGGACATTAGAAAATGGCTTCGCCATTTTGAGGCTCGTTAGCCCTCCATTTCCAAGGGAGGGCGTCGAAACGAAAGGGTGGGTTCAATGCGTCAAAGCAAAGCCTTTCAGTGTCATTTTCTTTTGGCGTGGGCGAAGCCCATTTGACGCTCGAAATGACCACCCTGTTGATTTCTTAAAGATACTCCCTTTTTACTTCAAATTAGCCGCCTTCTGCGCATCTTGTTGCGCTTTATCAGCATTTCCCATGGCCTGATGGATCAGCGCGCGGGTTTGGTAGTAAGCAGCCTGATTGGCATCTAATTGGATGGCTTGGTTGACTGTTGCAAGGGCCTTATTTCCTTTACCAAGTTGGTTATAGGATAAAGCAATTGAATTGAGGATTGGGGCCTGATTGGGTTGAAGTTTCAGAAGGGCCTCATAATCCTTAATAGATGCTTGATGCCGCCCAATTTCAAAATTGAGGTAGCCACGTGTGCGATAGGCTGAGGCATGGTCTGGCCGCAATTTCAGTACTTTATTCAAATCCTGGAGGGCTTCCTCGTATTTCTTCGTGAGGGTATATGCTGTCGCCCGATTTGACAGGGCTTCTACATTGTCGGGGTTTGATTTTAAGGCATCCGTATAATCGTCAATGCACGCTTGGTGATTCTGCAATTGAAAATTCACGAAGCCCCGCATTTCGAGCGTCCCAGGCTCACCCGGAGAAATTTCGAGGGCTTTATTAAAATCCGCCAAAGCTTTGGGATACTCTTTATTGTCTTTATAAAACTCTCCCCGATTCGTATAGGCGATTCGAACCGGAATATCTGAATGCTCGATGACCTGCGTCCAGAGCGTTTCGCCATTCTTCCAGACTTTTGTCTGGTTCCAGGTGAGGACTGCAAGACCAATCGTAGCCACTGCTCCCGCCCCCAAAATAGCCGTTTTGAGCTGAGGCTTCTGGGTGATGAGTCGATTGATCCCCCACCCCAAGGCAATTCCTAATCCTACATAGGGCAGGTAAGAATAACGATCGGCCATGATTGCTGCTCCAAAGGAGATAAGTTGTAGGGCAATGCTAATCGTCAGGATAAAGAAGAGAAATCCAAAGAGGAACCCTTTATTTTTTAACCCAAACCATATCCCCGCTGCCGTCAGTCCTATCGCCACAATCGGCATACTGAGGTAGAGCGAAGGGATGTTGTTCATATCTGGATAGGGATAAAAGGTAAAGAGATCCATTGGAACAATCAATTTCACCAAATACATCACATAGCCATAAGACGCAAAAATGATCCGTTGTCCAATCGAAATTTCATCTAAGGTCCGCACCGCAGCTTCTGCCTGAATCTGCACTGTGATCACTCCAAAGAGGATCGAAAGGGCAAAAAACGGGAGCTTTTCCAACCAAACTTTTGCTCCCCAGCCACGCCCATGCCAATAGTCCATGAGTACCAGCACCAGTGGGAGCGTAATCGCCGCTGGCTTGGACAAGAAAGAAAGTAGCCCCACTCCTATGGCGGCCACAAATAGTCCCATTTTTTTCTCTACAATATATCGGTCGTACAAAATCAAGGAACCCAGAAAAAACAGGGTGTACAGCAAGTCTTTCCGCTCAGTGATCCAAGCCACCGACTCTACGTGCATGGGATGTATCCCAAAAAGCAAGGCTGCCACCACGGGTGTCCATTTATCTTTGAACAACCGCCCCACAAAGAAAAACACCAGGACGGTATTGATCAGATGATAGAGTAGGTTCATGACGTGATAATGCGTCAAGTTCTCCTCGCCAGCGATCTGGTAGTCGACGGATAGCGATAAGGCTGTGATGGGGTGGTAGTTATATGAAACCACTTCCGTCCACATGCGCTTGAAATGTTCCCAGTCAAGGGTTTGCACCAGTTCATTTTCAAATACATACTGGGGATCATCCCAGTTCACATACTCATTGCTGAGGGAAGGGATATAGCAAATCAATGTCACCGCAAGGATAGCGCCCAGGTAAAAAAGCGCGGATTTGTCGGACGTTCCGATCATGCTTGGGGAAGCAGCCTGCTGTTTTTGTTTCTGCTTGCGCTTGGTGCTGCTGGAAGCGCGACGCGGTTTTGCCTTACGAGTAGCCATGAGGAATTAGTGATTAATCATTGACGGATGGATTAATAATCGCTCAAGTTAAGGAGAAGATAGGAAAAGTTAATCACTGATTGCCAATACAAAAATTGACCAGAACAGCGGAAGGAGGTATAGATAGGAATAGGGAAGTTGTACAAAAGCATAAAAGCAGGCGAGGTACATCATGAGCAAACACACAAAGTAATATCCCAAAGAGGCTTTGGATTTACCTAAAAAATAGAACAAAAATCCCAATAGCGAAATTCCAATGATGGACAGAATCTGGGTGCGTTTGAGTACCGCAATTTGCTGTTCTATTTGCGTGACGCTGTCTGGGAAAAAATAGGGAACCATTCCGAGATCGTTTTTGAGGAGTCGAGGCATTTCGGGAGGTGTCTTCGCCTCCCAAACGGAGACCGTTGTCCTAGAATAATGATCCAACCCGTGTTGGAAAGCAGCCCAGTCTTTAGACAAAAAGGGAATCACATAAAGAAATATTACTCCTAATAAAACACTGATTCCAATACCTAACGCCTTCTTTTTGGTTTCTTTGAAAAACACAGCCCCCAAATAGGCTGGAACCCAAAACAAAAGCGAAAACCGCGAAAGAACCGTTAAGATTAACCCTGTAGAAGTCAGCCAAGTAGTGCTTGTTATTACCCCATATCCCAATATGAGGTAATATCCCACATTCAATAATTCTATGGTCTGCGTCAGGACGATGTGTGTGATATACCCTTCGTGGGGCAAAGAAAGTTGATACAAGATAAAAAAAGGACTCAGGGTAATGAGGACTTTCATGGGTAAAGAATGTTGCCCTTTCACCACCAATTTCAATAGTAAGAATATCCCGATAAAAAAGACAGTATAGGGTACCCAGCGATAATCAAACCCCAGTATTTCTGGCACCACAAAAGGCAACCACTGCATGGGTAGGTAAGTGGGGTTCATCTTAAATCCAAAGTGCCGATGTTCGGCGTAGGGGTGAAGACCGTCTGCCTGCCCTAAAAGGCGTTGCACAAAAAGCTGTACTTGCGGGAGGATGTCAGATTTATTGGGATTTATAGGATGCGCTTCGAATATCCCCGAAAGCCAAAAATAGGCCCAGAAAATCCCTATACCAAAAATAATCCAGACGCTCCAATTGTGGAAAAGGAGACGGTGGGAAGTAGACAGGGAAGGAATGGATTTGGGTAAAAAATGCGAAATAATTAGTGGATAGAGGCCCGCTAGAAAAAAGACAAGAAAGAGGAATATTGGCCCCTGGCCCCTGGCCCCTGAATACCCTGCAAATCCCCTTGCGCCGATAAAAAGGAAATAGGCCAAAACCACCATTGCCAATAGCGGAAGCGGCAATAAGGATTTGCTGAGTGCCTTCCTGGCAGCAAGATGTTTAAGTGGGCCTATGTTCATTTTGGGGGGATTCCTTCAAATATTTTATTCCTCCAAAAGCTGGATTCCCAACTCTCCCAGTGCGTCCAATGGCACACCCGCAGGAGCATCCATCATGAGGTCACGGCCACCTGCCGTTTTGGGAAATGGAATGACGTCGCGGATGGTCTTCTCCCCAGCCAGGAGCATAGCCCAGCGGTCAAATCCAAAGGCACAGCCGCCGTGTGGAGGCGCACCGTATTCAAAGGCCCGCAACATAAAGCCAAATTTGGCTTCCTTGTCCTCGTCCGTGAGGCCGAGAATCTCAAAGATTTTGTCTTGGACTTTGCGGTCGTGTACACGGATAGAGCCAGAGACAATCTCATTGCCATTCATGACCATGTCATAACTCTGGGCGGTGACACGCTTGCGGTCATTGGGGTCGTCGCTGTACAAGTACTCAAGGTCCTCTGGCCGAGGCATGCAGAAGGGGTGGTGGGCAAAGGTCAATGAACCTGTTTCTTCATCTTCCTCAAAGAGGGGGAAATCTACGACCCAGAACACAGACCATTTGGACTCGTCTATCCAGCCTTCCTGGCGAGCCATGTGCAGACGGAGTTGTCCGAGGACTTTACGGGCCTTGCCCTTTAGCTTATCTGCAACGATGAGGAGGAGGTCGCCAGGCTCAGCACCTGCATGCTCGCCGATACGGCGGAGGTGCGCTTCGTCATAGAATTTATCGACAGAAGACTTCACAGTCCCGTCTTCATTGTATTTCACAAATACCAACCCGGTCCCGCCGATCTGGGGATCTTTCACCCACTTGATGAGTTTGTCAGTTTGTTTTCTAGAGTAACTGGCACAACCTTTTGCCACAATGCCTACAATCAAGCCATTCCCATCAATCACGTTGTTGAATACCCCAAAATCAGTGCCCTTCATCTGCTCATTCAGCTCCACAAATTTGGCATCAAAGCGCAAGTCGGGCTTGTCTGAGCCATAAGTCTCGATGGCATGTTTATACGTCATGCGCTGAAAGTCAGGCAGTTCCACGCCAGCCACTTGACGAAAGACATGCTTCGTCATGCCTTCAAAAGTGCTCAGGACATCGTCCTGACTGACAAAAGACATCTCACAATCCACCTGCGTGAATTCAGGCTGGCGGTCGCCTCGGAAATCTTCATCTCGGAAGCATTTCACAATCTGAAAGTAGCGGTCTACCCCTGCCACCATGAGCAATTGCTTCAGGATCTGAGGCGACTGCGGCAGCGCGTAAAACGTGCCGTGGTGCAAACGAGAAGGTACAACGAAGTCACGTGCGCCTTCAGGCGTCGACTTAATGAGGTAAGGCGTCTCGACTTCCAGGAACTCCTGCCCTGTCAGGTATTCACGGACAGCCTGCATCATTTTGGCGCGGATCATGAGGCTGCGCGCTACCTTGGGGCGACGAATATCGAGGTAGCGATATTCCATGCGTAGCTCTTCGCCTCCATCAGTCTCATCTTCGATGAGAAATGGGGGAAGCTTTGCAGGATTCAAAACCGTGATTTCATCTGGACGAATCTCAATATGTCCCGTCGGGATTTTGTTATTTTTGCTTTCGCGTTCTACCACTTTTCCTGTCACACTGATCACAAATTCCCGCCCAAATTTGGCCACTTTTTCATATAACTCAGCCTGCTCATCAGACTTGATAGACACCTGAGTGATGCCATAGCGGTCCCGCAAATCGAGGAAAAGGATATAGCCGAGGTCACGGTCTTTTTGCACCCATCCGCAAAGGGTGACTGTCTGGCCGATATGGGAAGGGCGCAATTCGCCGCAAGTGTGAGTTCTATAAGAAGTGTTCATGTTAAATTTTGAATGGGGGAATGTTGAATTTTGAATTAGGAATCATTCCATTTTGCAAAAGCAGGTGCGAAATTAAGGAATAATGCGCATTTTTGACGCTGATTTTCAGGAAAATGATCAAATACCTCCTCTTCGACCTCGGCAAAGTCTTATACGACATTGACATCCCGCGCATGATCGCGAACTACAACGCCATGATTCCCGATGGTCAGGACCGATTGACTTTCAGTATGGAAGGCCAGCACGAGATGTTCTCCCTGTTGGAAATCGGTCAAATAGATGCGATGGCATTCGCTCGTGGAATGAAGTCCGCCTACGGCTTCCAGGCGAGTGAGCAAGACATCCTCAATGCCTGGAACTCTCTCCTGGTAGGGGTGATTCCAGGTCGTGTAGAAGCGATACAGCAATTGGCTACCCGTTATCCGATTGCATTGCTCAGCAATACCAATGCCTTTCACTACCAGGCATATAAGGAGGAGACAAAAGCCCTTTTTGCACCGATGGAGGCAGTATTCCTCTCTCACGAACTAGGGCTCAGAAAGCCCGATCCACTCATATATACTACGGTTCTGGACCGTCTTGGCTGGGAGGCAAAACACACCCTTTTTGTGGATGACGGCATCAAAAATACGGAGGTCGCCCAAAGCCTGGGAATCCAAACGGTTCTATACCAAGAAGAAGCAGACTTCGAAACACTGATGACACGATTGATGTGTTAGAATCTTACGATAATGTATTTTTTTATTCGATGGGTATCTCACAATTTTGAAATACTTCTATAGGAAATTAGTAATTACTGATTGATAGATTATTGATTTAGAGATGTTGATAATTTACTTGATGTTTAGCTTAAATCACTACTAATTTCTTGTTAATAATTACTAATCAATCAATAATCTCTCCCCAGCAGATCGTAACAGGTGCTAACAAACTGTATGGCAATTTGCCAACAACCTTAGCCTTTGCTTGTAAACCATAGTCCTTGCTCTTATGGAAATTCCAATTGCACCTGTCCGCAAGGACGTCGACAGACGTCCGTTGTTCATCGCTACGGGGATTCTTAGCCTTCTCCTCAGCTTACTACTCAAAACCCTTTATTGGTGGGAAGGAGGTTCCTTTCTCTCCTCCCTTCACGGCATCTCGGAAGGGTTACTTTTAGCCGCAATTATTGTGGGGGTCATCTGGCACAGTCAAGGAGAGAGTGGCAAAGAGCGCCTGCTCCGTGCAGAAAAGACCGAGCATGTGCGCATGCAAATTAGCTATAAACATAGCTGGCGTTTGCTTTCTTCTGCACTTTTAGTATTAGCCATTTTGGTCTGGCTGAGCTTGCTCCTTAGGAGTCTTTGGCACATGCAGACTACTGCTTATTTACCCGAATACATGCTGGCACTTTTGGGTGGACTCTTGGCGGCCTACGCCATTCGCAATCTCTGGATCAACCTCCACCACCAACCTTTCCGCATCTTGCTCACCGAGCGCGCAATCATCTTCTACAAAGACATGTACAAGGAAGTCCGTTGGAACCAAATCAAGGCTATCGAGCGCCATGGACCCAGTGTATATTTTATCCTGAAGCATCAGCCACTTCAAAAGATCGACCTCTCTGAATTAGGCCTGGGCAAAGAAAATTTTGACCTAGCGATCAAGGAGCAGGCGATGTATCGGGGGATTGTGTATTGGGAAGGCATGTGGTGAGACCGTTCAGGCTCGAAGACTCGCCTTCACTGTCAGATGCCAGATCGTTCGTGCCTTCGACACTCACTGTCAGATCGCTCGCCCTTCGGGCTGTCAGACTAAGAGATGAAAGAAATGCCTTTGTCTGACAACGAGTCTTCGAGTGGTCTCTTATCTGACAGTGAGCACAGCGAACGATCTGATAGCGAGGGCGAGTCTTCGAAGCCCGAGCGGTCTCAACTCCCGTACTTCCGCTTTCTCAACCAAAATCGTATGAGGCCAAAGGCCAGGATCAACAAAACTGGCAGGATCAGATTCACTGCCTGGATCATCCCGACACGATTCCGAATCTTGTCGGGATCGAGGCGGCGGGCGACGACTTCTTTGGAGCGGATATTGGTGAGGGTCTGGTCGCCAGTGAGGTAGTCTATGGTGTTGAGTAACAGGGTCTTATTGTCATAAGGCATATTGCCACGCTTGCCGCGAAATTGCTTGCCCATCACAAAATCTCCGTCGGAGATGACTGCCATGCGACGGCCTTGGCCGGCGCGGGCGAGGTAGTCTGCCAGCACCTGATCCTTCAGGCTGGAATCCAGTTCTGCAAGGCGGTTGGACATGCGTTCGAGCATGTCTGAGCGCTCCAAAAAGGCGGCATCTGGCGCCTTAGGGAAGACGGAGTCTGTAGGGGCCATACGTCCTTTAAACAGAGAAGTAAACGCCCCTTCCATCATCAGGCCCATGATTCGGCCTCCTTTGTTGAAAAGATTTTGGGGCGGAGGATTCTCCAATAGCATATTCAAATCGATGAATTGGGTACCTTGTACTGTTCGGCTATAGGGAGAACTTTGGATGAAAGCGCTCTTGCTCACACCTACTTGCGCAAAGGTGTCGATGCTGGCAGCATTTCGGAGAAGGACGGCATCCACATTCCGTGTGACGGGATGATTGGGCAGGCTGAAAAGCAGGGGATGGAAGATCCATCGTTTGGATTCAAATTGCTCTGCCTCGGTGTTAAATACCTCTGTAGGTTCACAACTCAGGTCTTGAACAAGATCGTAATTGACCTTAAACCCATAGTTCATGAACATGTCGTCAAGGTTGAGGTCGTACAGTTGGGTAAGGGTAGATCGTTTTTCGTACA
This sequence comes from Bacteroidia bacterium, assembly GCA_030430575.1. Taxonomy (GTDB): domain Bacteria; phylum Bacteroidota; class Bacteroidia; order J057; family J057; genus JAUIGE01. The sequence goes on from JAUIKF010000002.1 coordinate 303,176, forward strand.
GATCCAGGTCTACAATCTGTTGATCTAGAATCCAGAGGACATTTCCGCCACGCATCAAGTATTGATCGATTTCGTATTTCTCCCGTTCACTGAAGGCTGTTGTCGGCTGTAGAATCATCAGCAGATCAACGCTTGGGCTGATTTCACCATTTTCAGTATGATCGGCAAGGTTGATAGGGGCAATGTGATAGGCATTGTCGAGCCCATTGAGCAGCTCGCGCATCTCCGTACGCACGTCTACGACGCGCGGCTCTGGTTTCCCATCAGGGCCTACGGCCTCCTGAATGATAGGTGTCATTTCATGCTCGTCATGGCCTTGTAGGACAGCGATCAAGCCGCGACGGTCACGGTTGAGGTTGCGGATCGCTGAGACGATCTTGTATTCAAGATCAGCCTCTGCCTTGTCAAAATTGACCTGGCCATTCGGAAAGGCGCAGCCTTTGAGCAGGTCTACATATTGCACCTGCTCTCGGTAGTGCAAGACCGCAACGGGAAACATATCCTTGCGTTGTGTCTCCGTATTGGAGACGCGGACTTGGACAGGAATGGGCGGGAAGCCCCTTTTCCGCAAGTCAGCCATCAATCCAGGATTTCCACTGGGGTCGATGAATTCGAAGTCAAATGATCCACCTGCATGCTGTTGCAATTCCACTAATGTAGTGCGCAAGGATTCCTGAAAGCGGCGAATGTTAGCAGGAAATTCGCCTTCTAAGTAAATCTCGACATAAAACGGGTATTCGAGGTTCTCCATCGTCTCCTCGCTAATTTCCGATAGGGAATAGCGGCCTTCCTTCGTCAAATCCACTCGCGTGAAGTAACTCGACCCTATCAAATTGACAAAGATCAGGATGACGATGATGATGAGTAAGTTTATATTTTTCACAGGAAGAGAAATGATAGAATGATTGGAGGATAGAAGGAGATAATGAAATGAATAAAGGAGAAAATGATTAGATGATTAATTTTTAATTCCTCCGCCCATTCAACATCATTTTGGTACCAATAAGTGCTGCTGTCACAAAGCTGATAAAGTAAACCACATCTCGCGTATCTATCACGCCGCGACTGATGCTGCGATAGTGTTCCATGATTCCAAGTTTTAATAAAAACGCGTTTACCCCTTCCAGTACCTTTACTCCAGCCATAAAATCAAATGCCAGGAAAAAGAAGAAACAGAGGAAAACCCCTAAAATGAAGGAAACAATCTGATTGTCTGTGATGGCGGAGGTAAATAGGCCAATAGCAGCAAAGATAGCTCCCAAAGAAAACAACCCGATATAGGCCCCGATGGTCGCGCCGACATCTAAGTTCCCAACGGGCTTGCCGAGCATATAGACTGTGACAAAGTATATCAGGGTTGGGAGCAGGGCAAAAAACACCAAAAACACAGCTGCAAAGTATTTCCCTAAAATCAATTGCCAATCAGTCAGCGGTTTGGTAATGAGGAATTCGATGGTGCCAGTCTTCATCTCTTCGGAGAAGGAACGCATGGTGATGGCAGGCACCAAAAACAGGAAAAAATAAGGCCCAAAGTCGAACAGGGCATCCATAGATGCATACCCCGTCTCCAAGATATTATACTCAAACAGCCAAAAAAATAGGCCGATTCCGACCAAGAAGACCGTGATCACCACATAGGCGATCAGCGAGTTGATAAAGCTAGCGACTTCTTTTTGAAAAATGGTGAGAATGCCGTGCATGAAACGTTTTAGGTTCTAGGTTTTATGTTTTAGGTTTTGGGTTGACGCGAAACACTAAACCCAAAACTCAAAACTTTTTATAAATCATTGATCCACTCTTTCATCTGGTTGACGCCTTTGGCGCCTTTATTTTTGATCAAGCAATCTTTGATGGCTTTGTTCTGGTTGCGCATGCTTTTTCGCAACTCTTCCAGACGCTTGGCTGGGTCTGCGTCTGCGGCTTTGATTTCAGCTAGGCTGAGTCGTTCACGCAAGTCATCATTGACTGGCGTCACAAAGCATTCGCATTTGGTCTTCTCCGCCTTGTCCCCTTCACAATACCGCGAATTAAGCTCCATAAGCGGTGTTTTGCCAAAAATAACATTTGTACCTTTGGCCTTCAGGTCATCGACTGTTCCGCCTTGCCAGAAGAACCAGCCAAGGGCTACAATGAGGATGAGGCCAACTGCCTTGAGAAGTTTTGAGGCTACTTTGAAGATCAGATAAGCCGCGCCGACGATGGCGAGGACAGTGATGAGGCCATTAATGGGAGGTATATCCATGGGAAGAGGAGTGTTGAATCAATTTTAAATTGTTTGCAAAGTGTAAAAACAAATTGGCAAATTAGGCAAATCGTCACGCCGCCAAATTTATGAAACTATCGGGACAACAACATAAGATCGGTTATTGGGGCGAAATATTGCTCATGCTGGGACTTTGTTTGCCCCTGTTGTGGATCAACGTGAGGGACTCTCACGACTGGGGCGGCGACTTTGCGATGTATCTCCAGCAAACCGAAAATTTGGTTTCGGGAGCACCGCAGACTTCGACGGGCTACGTCTATAACGAAGCTTATCCTATGCTCGGACCCAAGGTCTATCCTGTGGGGCTACCATTGGTACTTTCTCCAGTTTATGCGGTTTATGGCCATGATCTACAAGCTTATGGCCGTTGGCTTTCACTTTGGTTGATCGCACTGGGGCTGTTGATGTATCGTGTATTTCGCTTACAGGTAAGTGCTTTGAGTGCTGTTTTGCTCTGCCTGATCGTCCTTTACAATCCCTGGACACTTCAGTTCAAAGCAGAGATCATGTCTGAAATCCCCTTTGGTGTGTGGAGTTTAGGGGCTTATTTATGGTTTGTACAGGGTAAAAGTAATGGCTCGGCTGTATTAGCAGGAGTGTGTGGAGGAATGGCCCTTGCTACCAGAAGTATCGGGTTAGCCCTTTTGGTAGGGATTGCGCTGTTTGTGATAATGGGTTGGGGTAGGCGTAAATTGGGACAAAAGGCCCTTATCCGTGGAGGCATAGCTGTGGGCATTGCCTGGCTACTTTCCTTTTTACTCAATCGCCTTATTTTTTCCATTCCCTCAGGCAGCGAATTGTACCAAAACCACTTTGATTTTGCCAGTACTGGACAGACCATTCTCCACAATACGGCCTACTATTTCACCGTCCTTGAAAGCTTCTTCCGCCTCAAAATGGGCGATTGGCGTTTTATCGCTGTTCTGACGCAAGCTGCGCTACTAGTGTTCACAGTCATCGGTGGCATGAACCGCTGGATGCGTGGCCTCAGGTTGCTGGATTGGTGGCTGTTGGCTTATGTTGGGATGTTGCTGGTCTATCCCTATCAGTCCAGCGGTTTCCGCTTTTTGTTTCCTATGATTCCCTTTTTGCTTGTCTACGCGGTAGAAGGTTTTGAGGCGATTTCTTGGGCAAAGATATACGAGGTTCCACGCCCTGCGCTGATATTTGCCCTAGGCCTCATTATTTTGCTCCAATACCCCAAAGGCATCCAAGAAGTCATCCACTACCAAGACGTCATCCAGGGCGGGCCCCAACAGGCTACCCCCAAAGCCGCATTTCATTTTATCCAAACCCAAATTCCAGAAGAAACCGTCATTACATTTACTAAGCCGCGTGTCCTGGCGTTTTATACCGGAAGAAAAGGGTTTTGTAATCCGCCAGACGATACGGCAGAAGAAGTGAAGGCAAGTTTGGAAGCAAAAGGAATTCAGTATGTTTTATGGGAACCCTCTCTTCATAACCCTGGTTTGGCAGCATTTCTGAAGGAGTATCCGATAGAGGAGGTATGGAAAAAAGGAGAAATGGTATTGTATAAAAAGCTGGAAAATAGATGATCAGACTGTTGTGTGTGTTGGTACTTTGTGGTATGACAATGCCAGTATCTGGCCAGTTGAGCCAAGGAACGGATTTCTGGTTGGGATTCATGGAACATGTGGATATATCGGGAAATAGCAAAGTCTTGCTAATCAGTTCGGAACATAGTACCTCTGGTATGATCTCCCTCCCCCTCAAAGATTGGAACCAGTCATTTACCGTGAAGCCGGGCATTGTGACCACTGTTTTCCTTCCTCATAATGCAGAGACCCTGGGTTCTGAACGCAAGGACAATACAGGTATCCACGTCACCTCCCAGCATCCCATTTCCGTCTACGCCCACCAATACGCCAATGCGCGATCCGAAGCCGCCCTGATCCTACCTACCCCCGCGTTGGGCAAGGAATATTATGCCATGAGTTTCAAAGGCTATATTGAGCGGGGGGTTCCGTATCCTTCGGAGTTTTTGGCTGTCGCCGTCACCGACGGGACGGAGATATATATCACCATGTCGGATCGCACCCCCAAGACACCTGTTCCAGGCACGACACGCAAGGTGACGCTCAACCGTGGAGAGACTTTTCAGGTGCATGCAGCTGACGAGAACGGAGACCTGACAGGCTCCCATTTGGTATCCAATAAGCCCTTTGCCGTATTCTCTGGCAATGTGTGGACCCAGGTGCCTGGCGGTTGTATCGCCCCCGACAACCTCTACGAGCAGATGTATCCGCTCCGACATTGGGGCGAAGACTACTTTGCCATGCCTAGTCATAAGGCAGACTTTAACCTCCTCCGTATCCTCGCTTCTGAGAACCAAACCACTGTGCGCATCAATGGCAAAGTGGTCACAACCCTTAATTCCGGTAAATTCATCGACCACCGTTTTTCAGATGAGCCTGTTTCCATTACCTCTAATAAACCTATCCTCGTCGCCCAATACCTCTCCAGCCACGAATGCAATACCCGAGCAGACTTGTTGCAAGGAGACCCTTCCATGTTTTTGCTCAATCACCTCCAGCAGACCAGCCGAAAAGCGACTTTTTACGCCTCGCCCTATGAGAAGATTTCCTCGAACTTCATCTCTGTGCTAGCCCGAACGGCTGATGTCAATACCGTCATCCTCGACGGAGATACCATGCGTGGATTTAAGCGTATCCGCCACATGCCCAACTATTCTTATGCCAATCTTCAGGTCTTTAGCGGTATTCATCATTTGGAGGCAGAAGGCTGTGGATTTATCGCTTACTGTTATGGCTATGGGCAATTGGAGTCCTATGCTTATGCGACGAGCTTGGGCTTTCGGGTGTATGATGAATACAACAATCCCATTCCCGAAGGAGGGTGTTTGGGGGACACATTTGTGTTTCACTGTGGGGTGGATATGGAGGTGGTAAAGCCATCTTGGCGATTAGGGGACGGTACGCGAGTGGATTCGAGTTTTGCGATTCATGCCTATGAAAGGGGCGGGACGTATAACGTTTCCCTAATCCTAGAAAATTATTGCTTAAACCGGGTGGATACCATTGTTCGGAAACTGACGGTGACACCGCCGTTGGAGCTAGAGACGATGGCCGATACGACAGTGTGTGCGGGGACTTCGGTCCACCTAAAAACCGCGGAGCGGGAAGAAGGGGTGATTTACCATTGGAGTGGGCCCAATGATTTTTACACCACTGCAGCTGACCCTATGGTCTTAGCCTCAGATGGTTCTTATGGAGGAGAATATACCGTGATCGCCACTGGTTCGAGCTGCTATTCCCTTCCTGGGAAACTCCAGTTGACAGTCCGGGACCTCAACCCCAAATTGGGCCGCGATACGAGCCTATGTCCAGGCGATCAGCTTTTCCTGAACGCTGATACCACGTTGGCGCAGTCCTTCTTGTGGCAGGATGGGAGCACCCATCCGCGCTTACGTGTCTATCAAGCTGGTGTTTATAAGCTTGAAGTGCGAGATGAATTTGGCTGTGAAGGCAGCGATAGTGTACAGATATTTCGCAAATGTCCACCGGCAGTGTTTCTGCCGCCTTACTTCACCCCAGATGGCGATGGCCGGAATGATTTCTTTGGCGCGTCTATCGACGTCGACTTTACGAATTATGAATTGTGGATCTTTACTGAAGATATGCAGTTGGTTTTTCACTCGAATGACCCTGCTGAGACATGGGATGGGACCTACGCTGGGGAAGACTTGCCGCCTGACGCCTTTCGATGGCGCCTTTCCTTCCGCGAGCAGGATCAGCGCACGGGAGCCAAGGACTTCCGCCAGGAAGGCTGGGTGGAGCTGGTGCGAGGAGAATGAGGAAATGAGTGGATGAGAGAATGATGGAATGATAGAATAGGGGGCGGATTATGCAAAGAGCCGAGCACGATCCGGAAATCCGCCCCAGCTTTCAGCTTTATTTTGATTAGTTGCTGAGGCAAGGAGTAGGGGGCGGATTACGCGAAGAGCCGAGCACGATCCGGAAATCCGCCCCAGCGTTATATTTTTGCTTCCGCAAATAGGTACTGGGTCGGATTACACAAAGACCCAAGCACAATCCGGAAATCCGCCCTAGCTTCGAGCTTTTTTCCCTTAGCTGCTTAGCAAGCTGTCGAGGATTTCCGGACTGAGCGGTGGATCTTTGCGTAATCCTCGACAAAACCCTAAAAGATATTTATCTTTCCATTATGTCAGGATACAAGATATTTGAGGGAAACCCTCATTTCCTTACCACAACTATTGTTGATTGGATCGATCTATTTACACGGAAAGAATATTGCCTAGAAATTATAGAATCGTTGAAGTATTGCCAGAAGAATAAAGGCTTGGTCATACATGCTTATGTCATTATGCCTAGTCATCTTCACATGATTTTGTCTACCGCAGGCGATCATAAACTATCAGATGTTCTTCGAGATTTTAAGCAATTTACATCGAGAAGGCTTATTCAAATGATCAAAGAGATTCCAGAAAGTCGTAGAGAATGGTTGTTGGACAAATTTTCCGCTGCCGCTCATAAGAATCCCAAGATTCGTCATTACCAGTTGTGGCAGCCAGGGAATCACCCCAAGGTGATACAGACACTTCCTTTCCTAGAAGAAAAGCTCAATTATATTCATCAAAATCCTGTGAAGGCGATGATTGTGAGTGATTCTACTCATTATCTCTTTAGCTCTTCGGCGGCTTATTGTGGACAAAGTTCTTTGCTGGATATAGATCTTTTGATCTGATGACTGAGGGGCGGATTACGCAAAGATCCAACACACAATCCGGAAATCCGCCCCAGCTTTCAGCTTTATTTTGATTAGTTGCTGAGGCAAGGGTAGAGGGTCGGATTACGCAAAGATCCAACACACAATCCGGAAATCCGCCCCAGCTTTCAGCTTTATTTTGATTAGTTGCTGAGGCAAGGGTAGAGGGCGGATTACACAAAGAGCCAACACACAATCCGGAAATCCGCCCTAGCTTCCTGTGGAGTTCAAAGAAGCGTGTACTGAGGTTGAATTTGTACTTGAGTTTGAGGTTGTACTTTTTTTCTAATCCTCGACTAAATTAAACTCACTTTTCAAGCAAACGGAACGTAAGGTATTCCAGCATTTTCTCCACTTCATCAAAATTGTCTTGTTCTACCTTGACATCTGTCAGCCTAGGCAAATGTTGGGCAAAGTAGATGTGGTTATTAGCCATTTCAAAGAGATTGCTAGCCAGGGCGCGAGGGTAGGGAAAGGTAGGATTTACCTCCTTAATGACCGCTGCTACTTTCTCTGATAAATGCTTATAATTCAGGAAAAATCCTTCTTGATTTTCTTTATCCACCTGCTTGATGTGGTAGGCTTTGGTTCCTTCTGTGATGATGATTCGATGAAGGATGCTTTCATTTACATATTCTATGGCAGGATTCTCTTTGGAGGCTTTTACAAAAGTCTGAATAATAATTTTGAGGCGCTTGGATGGGTCCTCAATGTTCATCGTATGGATATCGATTAAGTAACTCACCCACTCCCAATACCACGATACCAAGTACAAAAGCAACATATGTTTATTCTCAAAGTATCGATATACGGACGCTTCGGTAGATTCCATGCGCGCTGCCAATCGCTTGAAATTGAATGACTCAAACCCAATTTCATCAATTAACAAGATCGCGTGCTTGATAATCTTTTTCCCGAGCGAGGTTTCTTGGGGATCTCTTTGGTAAAGCCCTTGATTTAAGGATATTTTGATGCTTATTGCCATAACAAATACACTTTTCCAACACGAAGATAAAAATGATGGCGCAATTATCGTTTGCCAATAATGATAGTAATGCTATTGTTGATAAAAGTTCAATCTATTTGTATTAACAGTAAAACTATCCTTTTGGTTGACTGAAAAAATGAACCCAAGGAATCAAGCTTTATCATGGCTTTATGGAGGGCCTAAAATCCCATAGGCTCCAGCCTGAAGATATAGCGATAGGATTTGGCGGGAACGGGAAAGTCTTTCCAATCAGAATCGTCATACGTTTCTTTGAAAAAATCCAAGGGGCGATCTTTGGGGCTTCTCACCTAATGAAACTTCCACTGACCATTGAGCGACTGAAACCAGGGCGGATTACGCAAGAAGCCAACGCACGATCCGGAAATCCGCCCCAGCAGTCTTTAAACTTTGCTTCAAATCCTCATCATATCTTCCCCCAAAATTTGGTCCAAATACTCTATCAAGAAATCCGCATTTCGCTTGTCAAAGCACATGGGAGGCTTGATTTTCAGGACATTGTGAAATGGCCCATCAGTGCTCATGAGAATGCCACATTCGCGCATGCGATTGGCGAGATAGGCGGTTTGTGGGGCTGCAGGCGCTAGCGTTTCATGATTTTGCACCAATTCTATTCCCAAGAATAGTCCGTGTCCTCTTACATCCCCAATGATGGGATGGCGTTGCTGAAGAGCCAAAAGGCCCTCCGTGAGGTAACCGCCCATGGCCTTGGCATGGGCTTGCAGGCCTTCATCTTTGATGATACCCAGGACCTCTCGGCCGATGGCACACGAGACGGGATTTCCGCCAAAGGTGTTGAAATACTCCATCCCATTGTTGAATGCATCGGCGACCGCCTTGGTCGTGACGACGGCAGCCAACGGATGCCCATTGCCGATAGGCTTACCCATGGTTACGATATCGGGAACAACCCCTTGCAATTCAAATCCCCAAAAGGCGTCGCCTACCCTTCCAAACCCTACCTGCACCTCATCTGCGATACAAACGCCGCCTGCTCCGCGAACATAGGCATAAGCCTCCTTCAGATACCCTTCTGGCAAGACAATTTGCCCGCCACAACTCAGGATGCTTTCGCAGATAAATCCCCCTACATTCCGCCCTCGGGTCTGAATGGTTTGAATGGCTTCTGCGACATGGGCGGCATATTGATGACCAGCCGTGGCTGTCTTTCGATAACGTCCGCGATAGGTATCGGGGAGAGGGACGATATGGGTTAAGGGTGACGCACCGCTTCCGCCTTTGCCGTCAAATTTATAACTGCTAATGTCGATACAAGCCCCCGTATTGCCGTGGTAGCCTACCTCCACAGCGATCATGTCTCGCTGACCTGTATAGGCTTTTGTCATGCGCATAGCCAATTCATTGGCTTCTGAGCCTGAGTTCACGAAGTGAACGACGCATAGCTCGTCGGGCAAGGTAGCGAGGAGCTCCTCTGCAAATCGCACGATCTGTTCGTGGAGGTAGCGGGTATTGGTGTTGAGGACGGCGAGTTGCCGCTGGGCGGCACGCACGACACGGGGATGCTGATGGCCCACGTGAGGGACATTATTGACGGTGTCGAGATATCGACGACCTGTAGCATCGTAGAGGTATTGCATATGCCCTCGGACGATGTGGAGGGGAGATTTGTAGGAAAGGCTAAGGCTTTTGCCAAGGTGGCGTTTTCTGGCTTGAGTGATGGCTTTGCGCGAAGCCCTCCTTGAGGAGGGCGGCATGAGCGATGGGAGGTGTTCCACGGTATTTCCCAACAATCGCGGAAGAGAAGGGCACATACTTAGCCATACATCAGCTGATTCAGGAAAGGCTACGCCTGGAAAATCTCCCTCTTTTCCCAACATGTCCAGCATTACTTGGAAGTGTAAGTGGGGCGGCCAATGGCCGTTGATGGGAGGGGCACCGATGGTCGCAATTTGTTGCCCTTTTTTCACTGATATCCCCACTTCCATTTCTGCTAATGCTTCCAGTCCCAAATGCCCATAGAGGGTGTAGAAGGTTAAGGTCGGCGAAACCTGATGTGCCAAAATGATCGTGGGGCCATAGTCTCTTTCCGCATCATTATGCTGAAAGCTGTGGACCGTTCCGTCCAATGGTGCCAATACAGGAGTTCCTGCCGCCGCCCAAATGTCCGTCCCCAGATGAACTGTCCGCCATTGGGGGCCATTATTTCCCTTGACCTCATAAGCATCTGTCGAATAAAAAGGACGGATTTCCCCATAGCCCCCGATAGCCACCTTCGCTTCCACCTCTTCCAATATCCGATCAATGGTCCGATTAAAGGTCGCTATGGTATCAAAATTGCTGTTATTGCCCAAACCCAAACTCCCGACGCTCAGGTCCATCGTCACCACTTTTTGTGGCGCTATTCCAACTGCGAGCCCCAGTTCTGCCTCATTTGCCACAAGCCAATCATCAAACACATGCCGTGAAGGGCATGGCTCCCACCCACAAGCGTGACGGAAGGTATAGTGCGCTAAGGCTGGCGAGAGATGTCTGAGTTTTTCCAATAACATCCAGGCCGGACGCTCACTGATGCTCAGGTATTCATTATCAGGTTCCTGATGTTTGTTGAAGGCGGCATTGGCGACGGTGATCAGGAGCCGCGCAGCGATCAGGGGGAAAAGTACTGCTACTTCTTTTTCCTCCAAGGGATACACTTCGTGAAAGCCTCGAATCACATGAGTCGCCGCTTCCAGCGGATCGGGTTTGTGCATGCACGCATACGCACAGGCGATAGCCAGTTCATTGATGGTCTGGGTATAAAGGGCATCGCCAAAGTCTATGACGCCAGCTACACGTGGATGCTCCACATCGTCATTCACCAGGAGGTTGTGTTCGTGGGCGTCGTTGTAATTGACGCCTTGGCGCAAATGTGGAAGGTGAGGTAACGCTTCTGTTTCAAATAAATTCCAGAAATAGTCGGCGACCTCTAACTGTGATTTTTCTTTGATAAAGGGCCTGAATTTTTGAGAATAAAGCGTCTCGCTGGGATTCCATTTGTAAAACCGATGCGCATAGGGGTGGTCGAAATCTGCCAGGGCTTTCACCAGATGCCCAGCGGTCTGGCCCCAACTCGTAAGTAATTCAGGGCTACACGGATTGACATCATCGAGCATACTGCCAGACACCCATCGCTGGACCCGCAACCATCGGACTTCGCCCTTTTCGTCACCTAGGCGGATTGCCTGTTGGCCATTGGTAGCTGGGATGATCGCTGGAATGGCGAAAGGGAGATGCTTCCTGGCGAGGTGGGCGAGGAGTTGGGTTTGGAAGTCGATTTCTTGCGCGTCCGTTTCGGGCGGACTTATTTTAAGGGTAAATTCCTGGTTGTCCGTTGTAGTTAGGTGAAAATTGAAGTCGACTTCACCGGGCAATGCACGTGCTTTAGCTTCGATGGCATAATATTGCTGTGCATAGGATGATGCTTGTTCAGGGGTAATTTTGTTTTTTTTTAGCATATTGTTGATACCCTTTGTGTTGTTACTTTTTTTAGAAAAAAGTAACCAAATCCTTCGACAAGGCTCAGGACAAGAATCGAAACGGGCCAACCAAAGCCATCCCTCCTTTCCGTCCGCCCACGCCCGTTTACTCAGAGTCTGTCTGTCTTCAAAGGCTTTCGTGAGGGCTTCGCCGTTCATCCCAGCCGCACACTCTATTCGCTATCCCTCTTTCATTAGTAATAAAAGATGCGCTGCCGACCAGCTAAAATGGCGGGACTCCATGCCTTCCCCGGTCAGAGGGTGGTAGTTTTCGTAGATAGGCGTATCGCTATTTTGGAAGCCTTCCAGTCGTTTAAATAGCAGCTGAGTCATTTGGTCTGCCTCGTCCTCATAGCCGTAGTTTTTGAGTGCATTGATGGCAAAATACACCTGATCCAACCAAATCGGCCCTCGCCAATAGCCGTTTTGAGGCTTGAATTTTGGATGGGCGGCGTTGAGGGTTGGGAAAGGGATGTAGGTGGCAAAAAGGGCCGTATCGAGCATGTTTTCACGTACCTTGGCTGCTTGCGACTGTGTGGCGATGCCCGTCCATAGAGGAATCCAGCCTTCAGGCCCCATGGTCTTTATGGGTTTCTTGCTATCCATATCGATATCATAAAACCAACCACTTTTCTTATCAAAAAACCGCGTTTGAATCTGTTCTTTAAGATAAGTAGCTTTTCTTTTATAAAACGTCGCTATATCTGTTTCTCCAAGTGCAATAGCGATCTGACTAAGATACTGTTTCTCAGCACAGAGATAGGCGTTGAGGTCTACACTTTCGCAGTTCATAGACCAGCTAGATTCATTGTTTTGCAGGATTTTAGTACTGTCAAATCGGACGGCATTGTCCATGCCACTCTCCCACTTGGCGGCGATAAGTGTACCGTCGGTGGAGCCGTATTCACAAAGACCGTTTTGATCGTGGTCGCGATAGGTATACCACCATTGGTGATAGCGTTCTATTTTGGGGAGCATTTCACGTAAAAACTTTTTGTCTTGCGTTTTCTCATATACCCGCCAAGTCGCCCAGGCAGACAACGGCGGCTTGGTATTGCGCCAATTATGGGCTTCAATCACGGTGTCGCGGTAGACGCAATCGGCGATCATGCCCATTTCGTCCTGAAAATCGAACATAGCCCGAATCTGATTCTGGGCGAGTTCGCCATTAAAGTGTGCTACCGCAACGGCGTGTTTCCAACTGTCCCAGGCCCAGAAACCTTGAAACCATTCGTAGTTGTAACTCGGAAATAGGCCCTCATGCTTCAAGAAGCCTGCTGGGCTGCGCCAGTTATGGGTGAGCGTGAGCAGGCATTTGACGGCGGCGCGGCGGTTTATAGGAGCGACAAGGGCCGAAGACTCGTGGGTGAGGGTGCTTTGAAGAAGGCTATTCCAGCGTTCCGTATTTTGGCCAAATACTGCTGCTTGAGATGGGAGGATCTGGGCCAATACCTTTTTCTCTTTTTCCCATTCCTCCCTGCTAAAGCAAAAAGAATGAATCAACAAAGACTCAAGCGTCGCCTTGGATCCAATCCTCTTGGGGGGTAAAAAGATTTCATACGTTTCGCCCTCAACGTGGTAAGTCGTATGCTGAGGCTCTCCCGTGGAAATCATTCCTATATGATTATTTTTTTCAAAATCTATCTGAACGCCATCTGCTTGTTCAGAAAAAACTTTCGCTGGAAAGAAGCTATTTCCGCTCCAGCGCATTTTGATGGCTACTTCATCCTCGTATAAATTTGTCACCTGTATCCGCATCATGGCCGAGCGATCACTCACAAATATCAGTGTGGAGGAGATACTCAGTGGCGGTTCGGCCGTTTTGAATCGCTGAATAAGCCTACCTGGAAAGGCGACAACTTCTTCCACTTCGGCATTCGCAAAATCTATCGGAAGCCCTGTCTTCATATCCATTATATGCAGCCGTGAGAGGCATGGACTTATCCAAATGCCATTGTCCTGCGTCATCAACAAAGGCCCCATAAAGCTCCCCAGCAAGCTACGGTTAGCCGAATCAGGCAAGGCGTAGCCGTGCCACGCCCCAAGGTCTGAAAAGGCATAGACCGAGGGATCTTTCAGGTTTTTTGGGCGTCCGATATAGTTCAGGACATTGGGGAAGTCGCGAATTTGGAGCGCTTCTTTTTGAAGAGGAATTTCTGTCTGGATAGGAGGGGGATGACAAGTTGTTAGCAGCAAAGTGCAGATTATTGTCAAAATGGCTATAAGGAGCTTTGGAGGGGAAATCATGTCGTAAAGCTAGGGGTAATTAGATAGAATCAAATGATCAGCGGATAGGAAGATTTTAGGGAAACGCGTACCAATTTATTTTTTTACTTTTATCCAAATTACCTAATAACCTTAATATCATGAAAGTAACAGGGCTACTTTTCGCCGCTTTCTTTTTCCCCTTTTTATCCCTTACCTATAGCCAGGCCCCTCAATTGACGCTGAGCGCGCATCTCACAGGCTTCCCTGAAGGAACGATGATGTACTTGGAAAATCTGAGTACCCAAACGATCCTCGATAGTACTGCGATGACTCATGACAAGATAGCGCTTAGCTGTCACTTGCCGGAAACGCCTGAGCTATTTGCTGCTAACGTTTGCATCGTCTGGATGTGGGGCTTCTCAGGCCGCTTATGAAGGGCTTTCCAACCTCCATGCGACCCTGGACAGTGTGCAGGTCGTGACCTACTCCGTCGATGTGCGGCAAGCTCAGTGGCTCGCCAACTCCCAAGAAAAACAGATCAAATGGCAACAAATATGGGATGGGGCCGGTCCTTATGGCAAGGCCAATATCCTATATGGCGGAGACGGTTTCCCAACATTTGTCTTGATCGGACCAGATCGCAAGATCATGGCAAAATGGAGCGGCTATTCCCCGAAGTATCCGAATTCTATTAAGGAGAAGGTTTTGAAATGCCTTGGAGGAGGAGATGATTAATTGATCAATCAATAATTCTTACCACACTTTCACCCCTCGAAACAGCCACTTGCTCCATCCTCTGCTATAGGTATGGACCGTATCAGTAGGCTGATTCTGCGCATTGACAATGGGTTGGCCGTGGTTGGCCCAGTCAAAGAGGCCGCCGTAGAGGTTGTAGACCTGGGTGAAGCCTTGAGCGAGGAGCTTCTCGCCTACCCGCTCGGATCGATAGCCGATCGAGCAGTAAAGAAGGAGGGGGCGATCTTTGGGCAGGGAATCGATGACAGCTTGCTGTAATTCGCTTTTATAGCCGATCCAGATGGCGTTGGGCAGGTGACTGACGTCATATTCCTCTCTGGCGCGTGTGTCCAGAATGACATAGTCCTCGCGCAGCGAATCTCGCTGAACCAGCGGCACCGTCTCCTCATAATACTCCGTGAGTTTCTGGTAAAAGGCTGCTTCCGTCACCTGCTGTGCCTGGCAAGCCGTCAGTGAAAGTGCCAGCAGGAGGAAGATACGTAGGAAGTAGGGGAAATAGTTCATGTTACTGGTATAACCTGGATTAACGTGAGTTCTTTATCGTCTTACGACATTTGGGATTAAATTTTAACAACTTGATTAGGCTGGAAGAATGCTTTAGAGGGGATGATTCCTAGCTTGATGTCGATGAAGTCATACGCGCATATCCCTGCGAGTAAATTAGTCATGAAATTAGCGGGGCTTCTATGTCTGGAATGTTCGACATTGCAGATATTTTTGAGGAAATCAATGACACACTCTAC
>JAUIKF010000048.1 GCA_030430575.1 Bacteroidia bacterium
TTTACGATGGGGATCATAACCAACTCGTTTTTGGAGAAGATTACGACTTTTTGACCTAAACTGAAAAATTACTTATTTCATCTAATGTACTTTATCTCTTGTAGATAGTTATGCAAGAGTCGAGTTAATAATTCCGGATGCTTCCTTTCCCTAAAACCTGATATTCCAGAAAATATTGGGGCTAAAGCCTAGGTCATAGATATCAGTTGAGGAGATCGAGGGGTCTTGAAAAGTATACTTAGGATCTTTGAGAAAATACCGGCGGGTCTTCACATTGGTGCGGTGATAGGCATTGTAAATGGAAAAGCCCAGTTCTCCCGTGATATTCTTGCCCATTTGAAATCCATAGGTAGCTGAAAGGTCCAATCTGTGATAGGCAGGCAATCGCTGGGCGTTCCTTTCCCCTAAAAATAGCCCGACCCCTTCGCGTCCGTCAGGGTACTCTATCTCCCAGGTATCCTGAGCTTCAGTATAGGGCTTTCCAGAGGCGTATATCCAGGTCACTGCCAAGTCCCATTTACCTAAACTCCAGGAATTTACCCACTTTAATTCATGTCGCTGGTCCTGCAAGGAAGGATAAAAACTTCCCAAATTAATGTCTAGGAATCGCTCTCTAACAGTACTTAAAGAGTAACTGATCCAGCCTGTATAAACTCCTATCTTTTTTTGTACCAAAACATCTGCTCCCATGACTACCGAGCTCCCTCCAGACAGAAGGTCGTCATTCCCCCCTTCTTCTGTCTCCAGAGGAGCGATACCAAAACTATAGGTGATAAGGCCACTGGTGACCTTGTGGTAAGCTTCTACATTGACCGTGAAAGACGGCCGTTCAAAAGAAGTGCCTATAAGAAAGTGGTTAGCCAATTGTACGGGGATATTTCTTCCATTTGCCAATGCCCAAAACTCCTCCCCTAACCCAAGTCCATTATTTATTTTGACCCGATTAAGAAATTGGTGATAGACACCCCATGCCCCTTTAATGCTAAGAGAAGAACTGGCCTTATAATTCATAGAAATCCGGGGTTCAAAATACCATTTGTCCAGCACATCATAATAGGATGATCGCATGCCCAAGGACAGGGAAACATTGGGTTCTGGGATAAAATTATGCTGCGCATATGCTGCCAACGTAGCTCCATATCTGTGGCTATTCAGCTCCAGGCTATCATTCTCCAGCGAGAATGACAGGTCCTGTTCAGAAACTGCCGTTCCAAACTCTAACTGATTGTGATCATCGATCGTCCATCGATAGTCTGAGCGCAAGCTGAAGTCACGAATGGTATTGACCTGGTCAATAAAGGTAGAAAAACCGCTACTATCATCTACCCCTAAAAACCCATATTGGTATTTACTTCCATAGCTAGAGTAGGCTAGCTGTGTTTTACTATAAAACTGATCGTCCCATTGACGTGCCCACGTCAGGCTTTGCCCATAATTGGTAAGTCTCAATGCATCTATGGTTTGGATCTTAAGCCCACGAATAGGTTCATCATCATATTCATAGCTCAGAAAATCACGCCCGCCATAAGCCGTAAAACTCAAGATATCCCTATCTCCCAAATGATAGGAGAGTTTTGCATTGAGGTCATGGTATTGAAAGGAAGTAGTAGCTTCGCTCCGCAATACATCACGATTACCAGAGAGGTAATTGAGCTGTGTGCTCAGGTCATAAAAAGCCAAATTATGCGATTGGTTGATCCTGTCATCACCTATGCTTTCCTCATCTAGGGTGAGTTTTTGATTAGAAGAATAAAATCCTGAAGTCGTGTTGACCCCTTGATTGGCCAAATTGGGATTTTGATTCAAAAAGTCAAGCGGAGAAGTAATGGTATGCAACAAACTATTGTAAACAGGGCTTTCTAAAATGTCAGAATAAGAACGACGCCCAGCCACAATCAAGGAGGCTTTTTTATTAAATAAGGGAACTTCAAAGAATAGATTTGTATTAAAGAGATTGACTCCTACCCCCGCATGTGTCTGGTCTGTTCGTCCTGTCTTTCCTTTGATATCGACAATACTCGACACGCGCCCTCCATATTTAGCCCCAAATCCACCACGATGAATCGTGATATCTTGTATCGCTTCGGGATTAAAGGCGCTAAAAAAGCCAAAAAAATGGTCGATGCGAAAGGCCGTGATTCCATCGAATAATACGAGGTTTTGATCAGGCGTGCCACCACGGACGTGTAGTCCAGAACCTGAAATCCCTGTTCCCCCTACGCCCGGCAACAAGGTGATGGCCCGGAATGCATCAGGCTCCCCCAATCCTGAAAGGCGCGACACTTTTCGTGGATTGATTTTCAATTGCCCCGTAGCATCTGCTACCTTGACAAACTTGTCTGTTCCGTGGGAAATCACGACTTCATCCAATTTTCTTGTTCCCTGATCCAAGCTGATGGTCAGAACTCCCTGGGTGATATGCGGTTTTATGATGAGTGAAAAGGATTCATACCCAACATAGGATATTTTTAACTCGTAGGTTCCTGCCGGTAATGTGGGAAAATGAATATAGCCTTCCT
The DNA here is from genome assembly GCA_030430575.1 of Bacteroidia bacterium. Taxonomy (GTDB): domain Bacteria; phylum Bacteroidota; class Bacteroidia; order J057; family J057; genus JAUIGE01. The sequence goes on from JAUIKF010000048.1 coordinate 2,520, forward strand.
TATCACCATTCATCCCTGCCTTGAGGGCAGGGATAATCGCCTGTGCATAGGGCAGCGCTTCGCCACTTGTTTTATCTACCACCCTTGCAGTGAACTTAAAGGTCTTAGGAACCGCTTCAACCGCTGGCAGGATCAGAATATCCTTTTCTCCGATTACCTCATATGTCAACCCTGTCCCTTGAAATAAGCGTTCCAAAGCATCCTCAAGCGACTTTTTTTCAAAATCAACGGTTACCACCTTGCTTTTGAGCAAGTCAGGATCATAAGAAAAGTACAGGGAATGGGTCTCTTGGAGGGTATTGAGTACTTGGATTAGCGGGGTCTGTTCAAAATGGGCGGACATGAAAAAATTGCTTGGCGATTGAGTCAATCCCAACTGCCAAATCATTCCACACAAAATGATAAGAATCCAAGTCCTAAGCGATGCCATTTATCTTGCCATTGCAGTGTCCCTCAGGCTAATGTGAGTTTCGTCAATGACTTTGTAGATAATCCCCATTGGAGAAAAGACGCGATGCAAAGTAACAGATAATGAATCTTCTTTTAAGATACGTCCACTGTAAATGCGAGTGTCTATGGTAGGGCCATCTACTTCCACATTGTATTGCCGTTCTATTACTGCAATTACATGATTTAATGGCGTATTATCAAAGTAAAATTCACCTTTTTGCCAACCGATTGTCTGTGGGGGATTGAAGGGAAAAACTTCCCCCAAAACCCCTGAATTCAGATGGGCTGCTTGGCCTGCCTCCAAGGCCTTTTCTTTCCCCTCTAAGGTCCTTACAGACACTTTCCCACTGAAACAAGCGACCTCCAGTCTTCCTTCTCTGGCGAGGACATTGAAGCTTGTTCCTAGTACAGCAACCGTGCCCCATTGGGTATGGACTAGAAAGCTGCTTCCTTTTTCTACCTCAAAATAGGCTTCTCCTCGAAGGTTCAAGTTTCTCGATTCTGGCCAGTCTCTTTCAAAGTAGCTGATAGACGATTCGGCATTTAGTTGCACTTCGGAATTGTCAGGGAGGGTTTGGGAAATCAATTCTCCCCGGCCAGCATCGATGACCGTAGGGGTCTGATACCACCCTACGAAGTAGACTGCCACAAGCAGGATGAGTACCGCAGCTACAGCCGTAGGCTTCCAATAGCGGAGTGCCAAGACTCGGGAAGGAGAATTGGTAGCAACCTCTTTGGCAGCTAATTTGGCAGCAAATGCTTGCCAAGCTTCTTCATGCAACTGATTGCTAGGTACTTGCAGATGTGCAGCAAATGAGAGGATTTTTTTCAAATCCTCATGGCCTTCAACCTCTTGTTCAGAGATCTCACCATTTATCCATTTGTTTAGGCCATCTTTATGTGGCAGTTGATCCTGCATAAGCGAATCGCCATTTTTTAAGGTAGAACAACCTAAAAAGGAATTACCCTACCTTGTGGTTTATATTCTTTCTGAAATAGGTCTCAATTCATTTAGTGCTTTGTGCATCCGTTTTTCTACAGCTTTCACACTGATTCCCAACCGAGCTCCGATTTCTCGATAGGTCAATTTGTCAATCCGGTTCATTAAAAATACCTCTCGATTCTTCTCGGGAAGGTTAGAAATAGCTTCTTCAAGGCGGCGTTTAAACTCTTCTTCCTCCATCAAATATTGAGGGGTCTGGTTGGAAGAAGTCTGGGTGGGTTGTGTATGAAATTTGAGGACCACCTTTTGATGTTTGACCTCATTGAGAAATAAATTGGTAGCAATCGTGAATAAATAGCTTTTGACCTTGGCTTTTTGGATCGTGCTTCGCTTTTCCCACAAGATCATGAACACTTCCTGAGCAAGGTCTTCAGCCTGCTGGGCATCTCCAGCTTTGTAGAATAAATAATTTCTAACAGCCTCATAATGAGCATCATACAACTTTTTGAATGTTGCCAAATCCGCTCCTTTATTCCGCTTGCTAAATTTCATTAGTTATTGATTCGCAATTATTAATCCACTTTTTTCTGATTAGCGGTAGGGTGAATAGCGCTTTTGTTGTAAAACTAACATAAAAGGCTTTTGCGGCTAATCTTAAGCTTTTGATTTTTCTATGTGTTTTCACAGCTACAGCATGAAGAAATCCGGCCTCAATGCTGTAGCTTTTTTTATTTCCCTATTTCCGTACTGCTTTTGCCTCTCTTAATAACGCTGCATTTACATTGTCTGGCGAAATATTGGCATGATTGCCTTTTCCCAAGTTTGCCAACTCCTCAAACAATTCAGCTTTTCTATCACTCATTTTCCCAAAAGAAAAAATACTCAGATTGACATTTTGAGTGTTATTTTTTTCGGCCAGCCCATAGAGGTCTGTTATATCAAAATGCCCATCAGTAGCCAAGATAATTCTATTATTCCCACCCCGAATAAAGTGATTTTCTGCCACCTTATAGGCTTTTTTCAAGGCTGACTTGCTACGAGTAGCCCCACTACTTCCCAGGTGGTCTATGGCATAATTGATCGTAGTTTGCTGAGCAGCAGAGACCCCATCTAAGATCACAGCGGCATTATCGGAATAGGTTACCACAGAAATTCGGTCTACCGCTCTCAAATGAGTCACCAGTTTTTTGATGGCTTCTTTGAGTAGGGGAAGCTTATCCGATTCTCCCATAGAGGCGGAGACATCTAACAGCAAGATCAGGTTGTTTTCAGCAATTCCATCAAACGAATACGGGTCTTCCGCTATTTTCACTTCTACTTCTTCTACCTTGGCCTCAGCAGGGTCACTGGAGACCTCCGGTTTAATCTCTACAGGATCTGGCTTAGCCATCTGATCCACTTCCGCAATCGGTGGCTTATGGACTACTGGTTTCTCAGGTTGTTTTTCCACCTCCTCCGGCTGGGGCTGGCGCACGGGAATATTGGTCTTCTCCTGAGCAGGCTTACTCGGCACCTCCACAATAGGAGGAGAGAGCGGGACTTCCTTGGGTTTTCCCAAGTAAAAATTGGATTCGAAGGATTGTTGGGATCCCGTTTCGGTGACCCTTATTCTACGCTTTTTGCTAGGGTAGCCATCTGACACTATTACTTGGTCATACAAAGCATTTTTATTGGGTAGGCTTGTCACGTACTTCCCACTGTTATCTGTAGGGATGCGCTTGACAATGCGTTTGGTCCGAGCATCCATCAGGATGACAGTAGACTTCACGCCTATACGCGTCAGGCTGTCGCGGATATGGCCTTTGAGGCTCACCTCAAAAGAAGGTTTCATGCGCGGGTCGGCATTTGTCAAATCTGCGAAATGAATATCACCATTTCGAATAAAGTAGCCTTCACTGCCATCCCCCGTCAGGATGAAGCCATAGTCATCTGCCGCCGTGTTAAACGGCTTGCCCAGGTTGATCACTTCTCCAAAGGTACCATCTGCATTGATGGTGGTTTTGAAAATGTCTAACCCGCCATAGCCCCCATACCCATCAGAAGCAAAGTATAAGGTACGTCCATCTGCCGCGATAAATGCCGACCGTTCATTGCCAGCGGTGCTGATCCCCAATCGTTTACAATATGACCATCCATGCGGGCCTTTTTCGCTCATGTATAAATCCATATTGGCTCGATAATCATAACCGCACGCCACAATAAACCGCTGGCCATCTGGCGATATGGCCATCCCGTCAGTCGCATCAAAGGACGTTTTAAAGAATTCTGTGATTCCTCCGCCGAGGCCTTTACTTTCTCCCCACTTCCCTCCTTGAAAGTCGGCCTGGAAATAAGGGCCTCCTTCAAATAGCCAATCGGGATAGCGCCAACTCTGGTAATATACCCTGCGGCCATTGGGAGATATATTGGGTTCATCTTCTCCAAATTCTGTATTGACACCGTAGGACAAGCACTTAGGCCGCTGCCATTTGCCACTGACTTTCTCAGTAAACCAGATATCCCCATCGTAGACTGAATCAGCGCCCCATGCCATATAAGTTCGCGACCAATGCTGTCCACCTCTCAAAGACATATAGTACAGATACTTTCCGTCTGGCGTGATCGAAAGGTTGGTCTCTCGATAGGGAGAATTAAGGAGTCCTAACTTAGTAACTCGGATCTGGTCACGATGATCTAGCAAAAGAGCCTTCCTCTGGCCGAATAGGCCATTTAGGCTCAGCCCAACCAATAATACCATCCAAAATAGGTGCTTGAATTTCATATATATCACAAGATTTAAAAGCTAATGACTAGGTTGCTTATTAAACAACGGGTAAAAAGCCAAAGTTCCCTACACAATCATGTATTTTTTAGGGGGAATGTCCCAAAATATACTAAACATATAGTGCGTTTTTGAGTAAAAGTGGGAGAAAGTTTTAAATAATGGCAAAAAAACGGTTAGGAATTTGCTTAACTTTCGAGTACTTTAATTGACTTTTCAATGGCTACGGGCTCGAAAAGTGTTCCCTAGTCCCCCATCACAGAATTTAACAACAATCCATGAAGTCTAAGATCTTCTTAACAGTAAGTACCCTTGTCGCCCTCTTGGTATTTGGCTCCTGGACCTTTAAGGTCATAGAAGAAAAAGAAAGCCTTGTCATCAAACTCATGCTGCAAGGCCTCAATCGAAGCCACTATAAGACCGTCTCCATCGATGACGACTTTTCCCAAAAAGCATTTGATCTGTATTTGGAACGATTAGACGGGAATAAGCGATTTTTGCTTCAGGAAGATATTGCCCAACTAACTGGTTATAGAGATAAGTTGGATAATGAAGCCCAGGAAGGCACCTACCAGGCCTTTGAGCTTTCAGCGGACCTGTTGGAGATGCGGATCAAGGAAGCCCAGAAGTATTTTGAAAAAGTGATCGATAAGCCGTTTGATTTTACCAAAGATGAATCCGTAGAACTCGATCCAGAAAAAATGGCCTTTGCCGCCAATAAAAAAGATCTGGCTGATCGCTGGCGAAAAATTGTTAAATACCAAACCCTTTTGCGGCTCAATACTTTGCTCAAGGATCAAGAAAAGGCGCAGACCAGTGAGGCAACAGTAGAGGAGGCCAAGTCAATGGAAGAACTTGAGGTGCAAGCACGCGAGCGTGTGAAAAAAACCTTTAGCGACTATTTTATCCGTCTGGGAAAAATAAGCCGTAAAGACCGCCGCACTACCTATATCAATTCCATTGCAAATGTATTTGATCCCCATACCACCTACTTCCCCCCAAAGGACAAAGAAGAGTTTGATATTGACATGTCAGGCCAATTGGAAGGAATAGGTGCCCAATTGCAGGAACAAACAGATGGCAATATCAAAGTCACCCGAATCATCCCAGGTGGGCCTGCTTCTAGAGATGGAACATTGAAAGAAGAAGACCTGATTCTCAAAGTCGCCCAAGGAGATGAAGAGCCCGTCTCAATCGTCGACATGCGCATCAGCGATGCTGTTCGCTTGATTCGCGGCAAAAAAGGCACCCAGGTAAACCTTACAATCCAAAAGCCTGACGGCTCTACTCAAGTGCTGCCCCTCACCCGAGACATCGTTGAGATAGCAGCTACTTACGCCAAATCCCTGACGGTTCAAGATGAAAACAGTCCAAAGAAATTTGGCTATATCCACCTGCCTCGCTTTTACTTTAACCTGAATGATGCCAATGGTCGCAGTTGTTCCAAAGACGTCGCAAAGGAAATCGAAAAGCTACAAGCAGAAAATGTACGAGGCATCATCCTTGACCTTCGCAACAATGGAGGCGGGTCATTAAATGATGTGGTAAAAATGGCCGGATTGTTTATTGAAGAAGGCCCTATCGTACAAGTAAAAAGCCGAAGTGGTGAGCCGTATATCTATCGCGACCAGGACCCAAGCATCCAATATGGTGGCCCATTGGTGATCCTCGTCAATTCTTTCAGTGCATCTGCTTCTGAAATCATGGCAGCAGCCATGCAAGACTATAAACGTGCCGTCATCATCGGTAGCCCCTCTACGTATGGCAAGGGCAGCGTACAGCGCTTCCTGGACCTGGATCGCTTCATCCCGCAACGCCGTGACCTCATGCCACTAGGCGCCGTGAAACTCACTACCCAAAAATACTACCGCATCAATGGCGGAGCCACACAACTCAAAGGCGTGGTGCCTGACATCATCGTTCCTGATACCTATAGCTACTTGGATATGGGTGAGAAAGACAATGATTATAGCATGGCTTGGGACGAAATTGACGCTGTCAACTATAAGTCTTGGGTGAGCACAGGCGTTTTCCGCAAAAAGGCCATTAAAGAAAGTAAACAGCGGATCAGTGATAATCCTACCTTCGCATTAGTCGAAGAAAATGCACAACGCTATAAGTCCGTCAGAGAAGACAGAAACTATTCTCTCAACCTGAAAACCTATCAGCAAGAGCGCAAGGACGAGGAAACAGAAGCAAATAAATATAAAGACATTCTCAAAGAAATCCCTCAACTAAAGGTTCTGAATCTGGCTGATGACATGCCGACAATCGAGTCCGATACCACCAAGATCAAAACCAATGAAAAATGGCTCAAGAGTATCAAAAAGGACCCTTATGTGTTTGAAGCTATTCAGGTCCTGCAAGACTTGAGATAGCCTTAAGCGTTATTCAAAAAAGCGAAACGCCTTTTCATTTGATGAAAAGGCGTTTTGTCTTGATGAAGATCAATCTCAATATGCTTGTTGATTTAGTGAAATCGGAGGTTATTTCTTCTTCAGTAATGGCTAAAAAATAGCCTTTCTATTTAGACCTAGTCACGGATTACGCATGGGCCGACACACTAGCCGAAATCCGCGACAGCACGGAGCACTCCGTAATTTTCATGTAGGGTCAGGACATGTCCTGACCCTACATGAAAATCGCGAAATCGACAAAAAATGCTTTCATTTTTTACCCTCTTTGAGAAATCCTAGTGGTCCAGAATCTCCCTGAGTTCATATTTCACAGCCTCTGACTGCTCGGTATATTTAAGCAAAAAGCTACAGTAGTCTCGTACGAGGGGATGTTCGTCACAATTGGTGACAAGTTGGAGAACTGTGTTTTGGTAAATTCCCTCCCTAAGGGCAGATGGCATCTCACGTACCACAGGGTCCTCTGCCCCACGATATGATCCCTGACCATAGCTAGAGTAATCCAGGCTACTGGCTATCCGCTTGATGGGATCAAAGCTCCCCGTTGCCAAAAACATGTACCACAGCATTTCCAGTTCCCTTGGAGAGGTGATTGGGACTTTAGGTTGGGCCAAATCTCGTTTGATGATTGATTGATAGAAGGCAAATTCATCTGCCGCGAGACTTGTGAAGAACTGCCGGTCTCGGTATTCAGCAAATCGCATCAGATATAGTAAATGCTTGCGCGCTTCACTGGGTTGAGCAGGATATTGCGCTGCTAGATGAGGGAGCAAAAAGGGGTTTGCTTTAAAAATCTCCCGGAAAAAGACCATACTTGGCCAATAGATAGTTTCATCTCTACTAAGTGTGCTATTCGCAAAATAAATAAAAGCATCTATTGCCATAAACGGGTGCGGGTTCTGATAATAACGCTGCTGCCAATGGAGGAACTGTGTCTCTTCAGCAAACACAGGGTTATAAACATATTCTTGCAGAACCAGTTCTTGCTCAAGGTCTTGATAGCTGTTGTCCTTCCAGTCGTGAAGGCGAATCTTGATAAGGTAGCGGCCCAAGGCATGCTCCTCATTGAGACTCACCCAAACACTGGCATCTCCCAGCAATACTTGCATAGGATCTTTGACTTTTGCCTTGAGGGCGGGAAGGTTATTTTGTTGGTAAACAGTTTTATAAGAGGGATCTTTGAGCTCTATATCAAAAGAAATAGCAGCTTCTGTTTCTGAGTCAGTAGCATAATTGACCAGAAACAACAGGATGGAGAAGGGCTGGTCTTTGTAGACCGTGTCAGACTTACTGAATTGCGGGGTAGATCCTCCTTGTGAATAGTTCCACTTATCTTTGTAAGCAGGATCAGAAGTGACTAAAATTACCCCGTCAATTGCCCAAATCCTGGAAAAACAGAAAAGCAATATGCCAAGCAGGCATAGTCGTGAGTGGGTAAACATGTGGTAGTTCTGAACAAGAGCAAATTAAAATCAAATTACAATTAAGATATCATACAATTTTAGACTTTAAAGGCGGTATTCTCAAGACAATATTAAGTAGTATATATACCCCTCTTACTATAAGGTAAGGTTTTAGTGGGTTTTGTAACTCCGCGAAGCTTAGACTATTCAAACTGATAATATTATACTTTAATAAATAAAAAGGAATTCTGCAAAAAAAGCACAATAAGTTCTTTTTTTATTTACTAAATCGATTCAATTCACATCAGGAAATGATGTAAGCTAGGGCGCTTTTGTGAGTCAAAGGTAACGAAAATAAGCTAGCTTGCCTACAAATCTTTACACCTAATTGCTAACAAACCCTAATTTATGGGGCCTATTGACTGGGGAATTTTACTGTTATTTTTGGGATATACCCTCTGGGACGGTATTCGGCACCATGGCGGTGCAAAAAATGTGGAAGATCTCTTGCTAGCCAAGCGGCAGATGTCCTGGTGGGCCATCGGGCTTTCTGTCTTGGCCACTCAAGCTTCGGCTATTACTTTTATCGGCACCACGGGATTAGCCTTTATGTATGACATGCGCTTTGTCCAGTTTTATCTGGGCACGCCCATCGCCATGGTTATCTTGTGCGTGACCTTGGTGCCCTTTTTTGTGCGGGCCAAAGCATTTACGGCCTATGAAATCCTCGAAAAGCGCTTTGGCTTATCCGTCCGTCTGAGTACGAGTTTCCTATTTCTCCTCTCTCGCGGGCTGGCGATGGGCATCACTATCGCAGCCCCAGCCTATGTGCTTTCGCTTATCCTCAACCTAGAGCTGACTTTCACCATCCTGATCATAGGCATCAGTGCCACCATCTACACCATGTTTGGGGGGATAGGGGGCGTCATCCGGACAGATGTCAAGCAGATGGTTTTGATGCTGGCAGGGCTAATTATCTGTTTTGGGGCGATTTGGTTGAAATTGCCAGATCAAGTTGGCTTTCATAATGGGCTGGAATTGGCGGGGGCTCTGGGGAAGCTCAAGACCATTGACTTTGATTTTGACCTAAGTGAAAAGTACAATATATGGAGTGGGCTCATCGCTGGCACCTTCTTGATGCTATCCTACTTTGGCAGTGATCAATCTCAAGTGCAGCGATACTTGACCTCGCGGTCCCTAGGCGATGCGCGCGCATCCCTCCTCTTGCCAGCCATGGTCAAGATTCCCATGCAGTTCTTCATTTTGCTGCTAGGCGCTAGCCTGTATGTCTTTTATATTTTTGGCGATAGGCCGCTTTTGTTTATCCCTTCAGATGAGGTCCAAACCGAATTCCAACAACAAGTCGAATTCCAGGAATTGGAAGCTGAATTCCAAGAACTCCAAACTACTCGGGCAGCTAGCGCAATCGCCTACCTGGAAAATCCCTCTAATCGTCACCAAAAGCAGTTAAAATCTTTGGATACCAAAGCCCATCTCCTTCGCAAAGAGGCGCTCACACGCCTCGAAGCACACACTGGGCAAGCACGTAACGACACCAACTATATACTGCCCTACTTCATCTTACATGAATTGCCGGCGGGTCTGATCGGGATTATCATCGCCGCGATATTTGCGGCAGCCCTTTCGAGCATCGATAGTATCCTCAACTCCCTGACAGCCAGTACCATCATGGATTGGTACCAGCGATTGCACGTTCGGAAACGATCAGCAAGCCACTACCTCTGGGTGGCACGTGGAACGACGCTGTTTTGGGGAATTTTAGCTACGCTTGCAGCGCTATTGCTAGGTGAGACAGAGTCCATCATCGAACTGGTCAATAAGGTAGGCAGCTATTTCTATGGGTCTATTTTTGGGGTATTTATCTTGCTTTGGGTCAAACGAGCCACACCGACTAGTGTTCTTATCGGTCTGGCAGTCGGCATTTTGACCGTATTTACCCTAAGCTTGCTTCATCAAGAAATGAGCACAGGCATCTATGGGCTTTTTTACGATTCTCCCAAAGGCTATCACAGAGTCCTGGAATACCTTTGGCTCAACCCTGTCGGAGCAGTAGTGGTCGTGGCCATTGGCTGGGGGATGGGGAGGGGGAAGAGTTAAGTAAAAATAACGAACAAGGAATTTAAAAGTGAAAAGGTGGGAAACGTCCTTTAGACATAAAACCCTTCTTTCCTTTGTACTTCCTTGTTTCTTGTTGATTATTTTTACTTCATCAAAAATAAAAGCCATATAACTGAGGTCTACCTCCCCCGCAAAATCACCCCTCCCTCTCCCACCAGCCAATAGCTGGTTCGGCTGCCCCCGATAGCGCGGGCCTTCACGCCTTCAGGTAAGTCCTGTATGCGCCATTTCTTGCCGCCATTGGTGGTGACCAGCATTGTGTAAGGGCCTAACAAGGCAGCGCCAGCCTTTTCATGGAGGAAATGGAGGGAGATAATGGGGAAATCAGCTTCTGAAAAGCGAAGTTTCCAGGAGGTGCCAGCATCTTTGGTTTCATATAAGTGGCCGCTTGTTGTGGCGAGCCAGCCGTGTTCGGGCGTAAGGAAGAACACTTCGCTGAGGTATTCATTGGGCGGACCGCCTATAAATTCCCAGCCATGGGGGCTGTAGCCATTCCGCACAAGCGCACCATCTGGGCTGAGCAGCCAGGTATGGCCTTGGTGAACATGAACGTGGAGCCAGGTATGATTGCCTAGATGGGTACTACGGTTCCATGTTTTTCCGCCATCTTCCGTTTTTAATAGCAAGCCATTACTTCCACAAATCCAGCCTGTAGTAGCATTGAGCCACCCCATATCTAGGAGAGATTCAGCAGCATCAATCGTCCTTTTTTCCCATGTTCCCCCCCCATCTTCTGTTCTTAAGATGTAACCTTTTTTACCCAATATCCAACCGTTCCAAGTATCTATAAATCCCACCTTCCGAATAGGCCCATCGTCAGGCAAGTCTATTTTCCACCATTGACGACCGCCATAGCCACTCATATAAGCGGCCTTCCCTGTAGCCCAAATAAACTGGTCATTCAGCGCAAAAACGTCCTGCAAAGGATCATAGGCAAATTCATGATGGCTTTTCCAGTTAGCACCTTGATCTTCCGACAGAAGGATGGTTCCTTTTTCTCCGAAAATCCAAGCGCGCTGCTCATCCTCTGCATGAATCCCCACATAGGAAAGCATATAGGGCGCGGGTTCAGCAGCAGGTTGTTGTAGCCACAATTCCCCTCCGTCAGGCGTAAAGAGCAACGTTTGCCCTTCACCTACCGCCCATCCATGATCTTTGTCCAGGAAGTGCACATCGTACAGCTCAGCTTTGACCCCAGAATTTTGGGGTTCCCACACGCGGCCTCCATTTTGGCTGCGAAATATGGCCCCTCCATCGCCTACCATCCAGCCGTGATAGGCATCCACAAAATGCACTTGATAGAGGTCAGGCTTTTTATCTGGCAGCTTTTCCCGAAACCAATTTTCTCCGCCATCTATAGTTCGATAAAAGACGCCATTTCCCCCTGCTATCCATCCATAATTTTCATCCAGAAAAAACAAATCGTAGAAGGCCGCTTGAGACTCCCACTTTTTTATGTTCCAGGATCTGCCACCGTTGGTCGATCGATAAATCCTTCCACTCACGCCAATGCACCATCCTTCATTGCTATTCAGGAAGTGAATATCGACGAGTTCGTCGGCAAGCCTTGATGGCAATCGAAACCAAATGCGTCCGCCATCACGGGTGTGCAAAACGCTACCACTGGCTGTCGTAATCCAACCTTTTTGGTCATCCAAGAAAAAGATGTTCGTTAGGAGATCTTCCGTTCCAATGTCTTTTTGATGCCATTGGCGGCCGCCATCAGGACTGAGCAAAACCATGCCCCGATCCCCCACAATCCAGCCCGTCTCTTCATCGCTGAAAGCCATTGAATTGAGGGTAACAGGTTGATTACGTGGCGCTTGCCATTCCCAAGTAAGTTGAGAGAAAGTATGGGGTATACTAAAAAGGAGGAATAAGGGGAGGAGGATAGATTTCTGAATATCGAACAAGGATTGATGATTTATGAAGTGAAATGGTCTTTTTTAAAAATCTCCTACAAATTACCCTAAATCTGGAAATAATCCGCGAATTCCTGCTTCGCTGGCATCGCAAATGCCCCGTTCCGTGATCAAGCCCGTCACCAGCCTTGCAGGCGTTACATCAAATGCATAATTGGCAGCGGGGCTATCCTTAGGCGTAAGTAAAACCTGCTCAAGGCTTTCCCCCGTCCAGCCTTGAATCTTGGTCACTTCCGATTCAGCACGCTTTTCTATAGGAATCTCTTTCAGGCCATCTTTTAGGGTGAAATCTATCGTGGTTGAAGGCAAGGCCACATAGAATGGGACATCGTTATCGTGGGCAGCAAGGGCCTTTAGGTAGGTACCAATCTTATTGGCGACATCGCCTGTCAGCGTAGTCCGGTCCGAACCGACCAAGCACAGGTCTACCATCCCATGTTGCATGAGGTGACCACCGGCATTGTCGACGATAACGGTGTGGGGAATGCCTGCCTGAGCAAGCTCCCAGGCTGTGATGCGGGCGCCTTGGTTGCGAGGGCGGGTTTCGTCCACCCAGACATGGACAGGAATTCCAGCCGCGTGGGCTTGATAGATGGGCGAAGTCGCTGTGCCCCATGCCACACAAGCCATACGGCCCGCATTGCAATGCGTCAGGACCTGAACGGGTTTTCCTGTTTTTTTATAGCAATCCTCGATCAAGGCGAGGCCATGAACGCCAATTTGGTGGCATTGAGCTACATCTTCCTCCACGATCTGATTGGCTGTATCAAACGCTATTTCAGCCTTTTTCCCCCAATCCTCTATCCCGAGTATCGCTTCCAATTGTCGATTGACTGCCCAAGCGAGGTTCACAGCTGTGGGACGGGAGGCAAGGAGTTGATCGATTTTTTGAGAAAAAAATTCCGCTGGATTGGAAGCTGTTCGGGCTTCTTTCACAGCGAAATACACGCCATAAGCGGCTGTAGCGCCGATCAAGGGGGCACCACGCACCCACATGTCTTTGATAGCGATAGTCGCCTCATCTACGGTGGTAAGGTCAGCAATGGCCAATTGGTGCGGAAGGGGTCGTTGATCGACGATCTGAACGATGTCTGGGGATTTTGGGTGAAGCCAAATGGAGCGTTGTGGGAGCAAACGGGAAACGTTTAAGGGGTTTAAGGGTTGAGTCCACTTTGGAAAGGCAATTTTGCCTTTTTCTCTTTTTGCGACGGACTAAAGTCGCGTCGCAATAGCCTTTTCCGCGTCATTTTACCATTGCGACTGGGTTTCAACCCGTCGCAACAAGGCAAAAGTCCTTAAAAGGACTTTTCGGAGAAGACTCAGGGTTCAAGGGACAAACGAAACAATTGAACTATTGAACGAATTGAACCCTTGAACTTGAGACCGTTCACCGTAGGGTCACGATATATCGTGACCCTACGGTGAACGGTCTCAGAACAGCAGCATCTGCTTGCCATAGGTCACGCCCTGCTCATGCTCTAGCAACCAACGCTTGCGCGCTAGGCCACCGGCATAGCCTGTGAGCTTGCCGTCACTTCCGATGACGCGGTGGCAGGGGACGACGAGCCAAAGGCGATTTTTCCCACAGGCGCTGCCTACGGCGCGCACGGCATCGGGCGACTTGATGTCTTTGGCTATCTTCAGGTAGGATGCTGTTTGGGCAAAAGGAATATTTTTTAACGCACGCCATACATTCACCTGAAACTCCGTTCCCACCAAATCAGTCATCACCGTGAACAGCATGCGCTCGCCCTGAAAGTATTCCTCCAATTGCTCCAGGCATTCCTGGAGGTAGGGGTTGGCCGGGTCGATTTCGTCCTTTGCTTCATCCACAAATTGGAGGGAATAAATGCCACGGGCAGTCGCGCAAATTTCCACAAGGCCCAGCGGCGTCTCATAATAGGTCTTTCCGAGGATTTCCATGAATGGCAGCGGTTAGTTTTTATTCAGAGAAGGCTATGGTATATACTTTACAATACCATGATGTAAAGTTCCAATCCATATAGTACCATTAGAATCTTCAAATAAGGTTCGTACTTCAGATTTTATTTCTTCTTCAATCGTTACTGAGTGCCAATTTTGTCCATCATATTTACTTATTCCACGATTAAATCCCGCCCAAATATCTCCATTTTTAGCAACCATAATCGCCCTACCATAATTACTGACTAGTCCATTGTCTGTAGTAAAAGTGGTCCACCCTTGACCATCGTATGTTAATACTCCTCCTCCCCAAGTGATCGCCCAAATATTTCCATTATGGTCCATCGCCAATTCAGGCACATACTCATTGCCTAATGTGGTAGCAGAAAAATCAAAAAGATTTTGGAACGCCTCCCAGTTTTGAAAATCATATTTACCTATCCCATGGGAAGTTGAAATCCAAATATTTCCGTCCATATCTTCTATTAAATCTTTTCCTCCAGAATGAAACAAATCTTGGAACCCTGCCCCCCAAGAACCCCATGTGATAGTAGAATCGTCGACTATTTGCAATAACCCTGGGGAAAGGGCGATTGCCCAATATCCTTGAGTCGAATGCTCCAAAACACCTGAGCATCGGCCAATCATTAACTTAGGGTACTTATATCCACTTATCCCATCATATCTTATTAGCCCCTTATTGCTACATATCCACAAATTATCTCTTGAATCATAGTTCAGATCCCAAATAATCGTGTCCTCATTTGTGCCAAAAGCATTCGGAAGATTCTTCCAATTTACCCCATCATACTTCCACAATCCTTTGCCCCAAACAGCAAACCACATATCGCCTGCGGGGCTTTCTTCTATAGAATTAACCTCTTTTCCGCTAGGCATAGGTAATAGTTCCCACGTTCCAGGAAAAGGATCCACTAAAGGTTCTGGTTCATCGTCTTTGCATGAGGAGACAAGCATCACACCCAAAAGAAAAACGGTTGTGATAATTAGGGAAGGTTGTTTCATGATTTTAGGGATAAGTATGAATTAATTATTCCCTGAAAATACAAAAAAGCGGCTACATGGCGAAATGCAGCCGCTTTTTTAATGATTAATTGATTGTTACTCCTTCACAAATTTCTGCACCCAAACTCCTTCTGAGGTATTGACACGCATGAAGTAAGTACCACGCGCCAAACGGCTCACGTTGACTTGTTCTTTGCGGGTCTGGACATCAGCGGTAAGGACACGCTGTCCGACGAGGTTCGTGATCTCGATTGACTTCATGTCGATAGAAGCATCGAGGACAAGGATGTTCTGAGCAGGATTAGGATATAGGCTAATAGAAGACGCTGGAAGCAGATCTGCAATGCCTACATTATCATTGTCTTCGATGGTGATGGTCAAAGTATCGGTACCTACTACCACGTCGTCTGAAATGCTCTTAAGGACCAAGACAATGGTCTCATTGCCTTCAATATCGCCGTCATCTGTGATGGCGACCATCCAGGAGTCATTGCTCGCCGCACAGCCTGTGGCTGCATTCTCGGCAATATCGATTGTATCCGTAGTGAAGGTAAAATCAACGCCTTCCGTAGCAGTAGAAGCTGCCGCGTCAAGCGATACTTCAAGCTGAAGGGCGCCCCGCCAGTTGCTGTACTCAATCGTATAGTTGGCATTGCCATCGCCTTCGCCGACTACGTCTTGCCCTGTGCTGAAGCCAACGTTAGGGCCTTTGGCAGTGAAGTCTGTGACGAACATAGGGAAAATCTGATAGCCACTTGTGCGCGGGGCAGAGCCATCAAATTGGCCACCAATTCCCACCAGGTCAAAGACGCCCAACTGTACAGGGGTTCCGTCAATATCGGTATCGCTATCGATACGCATGGTCAGGGTATCAGAACCGACCGCAAGTTGGAGGTTGCGGCTGGAGCCCATCCCTGGCCAGTCAGAAGTATCTACGATAGACACACAGCTCAGTCTGATATACTCAGACTCTGTGGTTTCGTCGAGTGAAGTCACATCTACTGGGGCTGCAAGTGCATTTCCCTGAGAGATCACAACAATTGTATCAGGTTCTATTTCAGAAAGGCCATTGAAAGAAGTCATTTCTCCAAATACATGAATGCTATCGCCTTGGGTCACCGTGTAGTCATTGTAATCAAAAGAAAAGACATTCACCCCATCTGTACTGTCACGCATGGTGAATTGGATACCGGACCCTGGGGTACGAATATTCACTCCGTACACCACACCGCGAAGCTCGCAGCGAATACCTGTAGAGTCGGCTTCGCCGTCTCCATCGCCGTCGGCAGTTACGAGGCCGATGGGGTAGTTGGGGAGTGGGGTGTCATCATCGATGATCACAACCGTGAATTCCCCCATAGCAGCGATAGAAGCTCCCATCGTTGGCATGGCAAAGTCAATCACAATGGTCTCATCAAACTCAGGGGTCATGTCATCTGTGATGTAAATGACCATATCTACAAAGGTCCATCCCCCTACTCCAGCACTGGTAAAAGAGGCTTTGGTAGCAGGAATTGTATAGTCAGAACTCGTTGCAGTAGAAGTAGCTTGGACGATCAGATCAACGTCTGCAGTGTCCATAGCCCCCGTATTGGCCATAATAAGGGTCACCTCTACACTATCCCCACCTTCACTCACCGTGGCATAGCTACCATTCGTGAATATGTATGGGCCAGTAGGGCATGTACCATTCGCAGCACCAGGGGTACCGAATATCATCGTGCTATCATCTGCTACTCTGACACCTAACGGTGTCGTAGAAAAGCTCCAGTTTGCAGGATCATTATTGTCAAATGTTACATTACACAGTTCTAGTGAAGGACCAAAACCGTCAGCGATACGTGGCCAGGGATTAAAGTCATCATAGTCTACTGTATCGATACCCATGCCCATATCATCGACGAGAATGATGTCTTCACCACCATTGCTGAGAGAATTAGAGTCCCATTCGTAGGCCGTAATTCCATAGTCATTTTGGAATGCTAAAGAATCATTCACAATGACCAAATAATCTCCAATATTGAGGGTGATCGAAGGGAAGGTATAAACAATTCCTTGTGTAAAGGACCAACCCGTCAAATCGACGTTGGTTACGCCTAAGTTGAACAACTCTATGTACTCATAATTATCCGAACCGGGCTGATTGTAGTGAATCTCTGTGATCACGATTTGTGCCTGTGTGGAAAAGAATAATCCGAGGCACAGGGTTAGTGTTGTAATAATGTGTTTCATAAAAAATTGGTGTTGATTAAGTATAGAGAAGATTTCAAATATAAGGAGGGAGAAGAAAAGGACTTATCTATTCAGGGGATTTTAACAAAGACATAATCGAAAATTAATAATTAGTCAATCAGTCAATAAATAAATAATTCCTATGCTGCGCCAGCAGTTTTTTGTTCTTGTTCAAAGGTATCAAAGTCTATGGGAAGTACTTGAGAGATGCCTGTATCTCCCATCGTAACACCATACATAACATCGGTAGAGGCCATGGTTCGTTTGTTGTGGGTAACGATGATGAACTGAGATTTAGCGGAAAACTCTTTGATGATGTTGTTAAATTTATCAATGTTGGCATCGTCTAGCGGTGCATCTACTTCATCAAAGATACAAAAAGGAGCGGGTTTGATGAGGTAAATGGAAAAAAGCAAAGCCACCGCTGTCAGCGTTTTCTCCCCTCCAGAGAGCTGGGAGATGGTCTGCGGGCGCTTGCCCTTGGGGCGGGCGATGATGCCCACATCCGATTCCAGCGGGTTTTCGGGGTCCTTTAGCAAGAGATCACAAGTATCATCTTCTGTGAAAAGACTTCGGAAGACCTCTTTGAAGTTCTCCCGGACTTTCTCATAGGTATCCAGAAATTTTACTTTCGCTGTATCGTCAATCTCCGCAATGGTATCTAAAAGCGTCTGCTTCGCATCTAACAAATCATTCTTCTGCGAAGTGATAAAGTCATGCCGTTCCTGCATCTCATTGAAGGCTTCCACCGCGAGGGGATTGATATCCCCAAAGTTCAGGACCTTATTGCGGAGCTTGTGCAAGGACGCTTCCAGCGCTTCGATGTCGTATTCGGAAAGTTCTTTATCAAATAACGCCACCTTATTCAGCGAATCCAGGTCCACCTGGAACTCCACAGACATGCGTTCCCCCAAGGAACTGAGCTGCACTTTGATGTCCGTGGCTTTCTCCTGAAGGGCACGCTGCTTTTCCAACACCTCTTCGCGATGCTTGCGATGCCCTGACATGGAGTCTTCTACCTGGGTGATGCTATTTTTGATCATCCCTACCTTTTGCTCCAATCCATCTACACGGCCTTCTTTCTCCTTCTTTTGGGTATATAAATGCACGATCACATCGTCGTCTTGCAGGTTGCTGGCGATCAGCTCTTCTATATCCTTTTTCACCTGCAAATGCTCGTCGCGCAGTTTGGTGCTGTTGAGGTCATAGGTTTGGATCAATTCGCGCCGCCGATTGATCTCACGGGTGAGGTTGGAAGCCTCATTTTGTAAGTGAATGAGGTGAATATTCGCCTCATTATAGGCTTGTGAGCGCTGGCTCAAGTCCTCAGCATGCCCCTGCGCCAGTTGGCGATTCTGTGCCAGTCGAGAAGTGAGCTGCTGGAGTTCTTCTTGCTGGAAACGGAGCTTGGGCACCGTCGCATCGATGGTGCCACGCAGGGTGCCAACTTCCTTGATCAACTCTTCGGCGCGCTTGCCGACCCGCTGCAAGAACTCGCGATGCTCCGTCTCGCGCGATTGGAGGACAGAATAGTCACGCTGCTTTTCCAGCAGGCGTTGCCGCAGTTCATCTACCGCCTTGCTATAATTTTCTTCCTTGAGTTTGGTCATCCGCTGGATCGCCGAATCCAATTTCAATTTTTCTGCCGTCAGCTCTTTATTCAGCTTTTTCAGCTCCTTATCCAGTTTCTCCAAATTCTTGGCACGCCCCAATCTTTTCCCCTCAAATAACCCTAACGACCCTCCTCCTAAAGTGAATTTGCGGCGGGACACATTGCCAGAACGCGTCAAGAAAACAATGCCTTCTGGCACCTCTTCAGGAATTTCATCCTCTCCATCTACTAGGTACACATGGCTAAACAAGTAGGCAGCCAGTTTGCGGTATTCAGGGGCAAAATCTACGAGTTCTATGGCCGCCTTGGATTGGGTAAATAACAGGGGATTGCCTCCCTTATAATCCTCCAATTCATCCAGAATAAAGAAGTTTGCTCGCCCTTTAGCCGACTTGGCGAGCAAGTGCACTGAGAGCATCGCGTCATCCCGAGAAGGCACGATGTAGTAGCTCAAAAAGGGTTCGAGGTAATTTTCAAAGGCTACTTTATAGGGTTCTGGGCAAGCAAAAATGTCCGAAAGCAGCGGCGCATCTTTGATCCACTTCGCATTTTTTCGGAGGAATTTCACACTCTCGGGAAACCCTTCCAGGTTTTCCACGAGGCTTTTGGTGAGGTTGTACTCATTTTGCTTGGCGTCCAAAACGCGATTACGCTTATAGACACTGTCCTTCAAGGAGTTAATCTCTGTTTCCGTCTCAGAAACCGCTTGTTGATGGGCTTCCTGCTTGGCCGTCATCTCCCCCAATTCTTTCTCCAACTGATTCACCTCCCCCTTCAATTCATCGCCTTTCTTGTGAAACTCCCCCATATTTTCGCGACGTTCGCTCTTATCCTCTTCAGCGCGCTGAAGTTCACTTTCCAGGCTGCGGACCTGCACGCCTTTGATCTCAATGTCCTGGCGCATGACCTGGACTTCCTGCTCCGCTGCGCGGTGCTGGGCCACAAGGCTCTCCACGATCTGCTGCTGCTCCTCATGCGTTTTGCGCAACTGTTCCAGCGCTAGTTTTAACTCTTGCTCTACTGTTTGCTTTTGGGTCAAGTCTTCTGTCAGTGCTTCCCGCTTGACGCGCAATTCTGCCGCCTCTTCCTCATTCTGACGGGTCTGTCGCTTCTCTGTATCCATTTGGGCCACCACAGCCGTCTCGCGTTGTTGAAGGTACTTCAAGCGTTCGTGCTTAACGGACTTTTCTGTTTCTACAGACTGGATCTTACTCAGATGTTTATTCAGTTCATACTGGGCATCAGAGAGCAAGCGCTCTTGGTCGAGGAGTTCTTTTTTGAGTTGCTGAAGGCGCGCCTCTCGCTGAGCCGTTTCTGACTGAATCTCCGTGAGTTGATTGGTCAGATACGCCCCATCACGCGTGATTTGCGTCTGTTGATCCTTCAGGTCGCCCATTTTGAGGTAGGCAAATTGGGAGCTGGTGAGTTGATATTTTTGCTTAATCTCAAAATATCGCTGCGTACGACGCGCCTGTTTTTCAAGCGTTTTGAGATTTTTTTCTATTTCAAATAATAGATCCTCTACCCGCTCCAAGTCATCATCGGTAGCCTTGAGGCGTTTCAAGGTCTGTTTTTTCCGCACTTTATACTTAGAAATGCCCGCTGCTTCTTCAAAAAACTTCCGTCGCTCATTGTCCTTATTGGTCAGGATCTCATCGACCATTTTCAACTCGATGATCGCATAGGTATCAGAGCCAATTCCTGTATCCATAAACAGGTTTTGGATGTCCTTGAGGCGACAGGTGATCCCATTGATCAGGTATTCACTATCTCCCGAGCGGTACAGTTTGCGGGTGATCGCAACCGTACTATACTCTGTAGGGAGGATGTTTTTGGTATTCTCGAAGGTAAGGGAGACTTCTGCGAAATTGGATTTGCGCCGCTTTTTGGTGCCATTAAAAATGACATTCTCCATCTTGTCAGAACGCAAGTTTCGGGTTTTTTGCTCCCCCAAAACCCAGCGGATGGAATCAACGATATTAGACTTACCGCAGCCATTGGGCCCGACAATGCCAGTGACTCCCTCGTCGAAGAGGAACTTTTCTTTATTCGCAAAGCTCTTGAAGCCGTAAATCTCAAGGCTTTTTAGCTGCATGTGTTTTCGAAGAAATAAGTTTTAATCGTATATTAAGCCAAATTTTAGGAAAACCCCTATGGAATGGATGCTGCTTATCCTTGGAATTTTGGCCGTCTTGGGACTGGTCATTCGATATGTCCTGAACCAATTCGTGGACAAAGATAGTAATATTTTGAGTTCAGCGAACATTGCCCCTGGTTCTATCCAAAGTAGTTACCCTTCCAAAGCACCAACTCCTCTGCCCAAGAATGAAATTCCAGATGAATTGGCCGATAGGTCAGCTGCTGACATCGTTGAAGGGGAGGAGTCTACGAATGAACCAAAATCGCGTAAAAAAGGATTCAAATTATTTGAAAACAAAGCGGACCTTCGGCGGTCTATTCTGATCGACGACCTGCTAAATCGGAAGTTTTAACCGCTTACTAGAGGAATTATTGCTAATTATTCAGTTTCAGGCACTTATGATTGAAACAAACACACGAATAATTGCGAATAACACACTATGCAAATCACAGGCAAGATAGTTCATGTAAGCCTTTCAGGTGGCTTCTGGGGAATTAAAGGAGATAATGGGCAATCCTATTGTCCCGTTAATGAAATTCCCAAGAAATTTCAGAAGGAAGGCCTCAGGATCAAAGCGGTGATTTCTCCAGCCGATGTGATGGGAATTTTTATGTGGGGAGAGAATGTGAAGGTCAATCACATCAATTCTTTATAACCAATTAGTAAAAACTGGCATTGCACATTTTATGGCAATGCTTTTTTATGTTTAAGACTTATGGAACTTAAATTCACCTACATCTTTGGTCCTTTACTTGTCATTATCGCCTTTTGGGTGTTTGGCAAAGGGATCGTCAATCGGACGCGTGGCAAGCAGTTCCGTCCTTTGCCCGCATTCCTGTTGATGCTAGTGGCTATTGCGTATCGTTTCGTGGTCTCCAAAGAGACGTTGGTGGAGGCTTATAGCTTTGTCCATGCCGACAACAATGTCTTTGACATGTTGCTAGACCGGGTGACGCTAGCATTGATGGATTTTGGGATCGGCATGTGCTTAGATGCAGGGTATTTAGCTTATAAAAAACATAATTCTAAGTTGTTTTGGGTTCCCGGCATCCTGGCCTTGGTGATCTCTACGATCATTTACCTCTTTGCGGCCTTTATCGATAACATTGCGGACGGCATTCGCGACAAGTCCAACCATGTAGAAATGTTGGTTGAATTAGGTCCTGATGACCATATTGAAGAAATTGTACCCATTCTCAAAAAATATAAAGCTTGCTATGAACTAGCATTTAAAGACATCGATGCTAGAATTGATGCAGGACTAGATGATGAGTGGCAGGATAAAGCCCATAGAAGTCCTGAAGACAAAAACCTCGCAAATTACTATTTGGTACGAGTTGATCCGCATTATCAAACTCTCCTAGCCAAAGAGTTGGCTAACGACCACGAAAATGTGGACCAATTAGATCAAAACAATCAAGTAGGGTTGATTGAGCCACTTACGTCAAATGTGTCTATTTCTCCTCAGTCTTTCCTTGCCAATGACCCTCAAATGGGCCAGCAATGGTTTGCAACCTCCTTAGATTATAATGGTATTCATAATTTGCTGAAACAAATGAAGCCCAAGCGCAAAGCGATTGTTGCCATTGTAGATACTGGCGTAGAAGGAGACCATGAGGACATCAAAGATGTGTTCAAGAAATCTAAAGGCCATACCGATGGCCATGGTCATGGCACCCACTGTGCGGGTCTTGCAGGTGCCGTTACGAATAATGGAAAAGGCGTTGGTTCCCTGAATTGGGAAGGGAAATATATCGAGATTGTAGGATTTCACGCGCTGAATAAAAATGGCTGGGGCACCGACAAGTCCGTTGCACAGGCCATCATCGATGCTGCCAATAGTGGGGCTGATGTCATTTCCATGTCGCTTGGAGGCCCTGGCAAGACTACCCGAGCACAGCGAGATGCCATTCGCTATGCCTTCCAAAAAGGAGCTATCGTGGTAGTAGCTGCGGGTAATAGCAACCGCGATGCAAAAGATTTCACCCCTGCCAGTATGCCAGGCGTTATCGTAGTAGGGGCAGTAGATCAGCACCTCAATAAGGCGCGATTCTCCAACACCAATACCAGCCTAAAAATGCCGATTGCCGCTCCTGGAGTTGACATCATGTCTTCAATTCCTGGCAGCAGTTACCAGAAGTTTAGTGGCACCTCCATGGCTACACCTATCGTTTCTGGATTGATTGGAATCATGCGATCTTTTAGACCTGATATCACAACTCAACAAGCCTATAAAATCCTTCATGAAACGGGAAAAGCCGTTTCCGATGCGGATAAAGTGGGCAATGTGATCCAGCCCAAGGCAGTGATTGAACAGCTAGTTCCTGTACCTGCCTTGTAGCCCAATAGAATATTGATTATCAGCGCGACCTATCTCAGGTCGCGTTTTTTTATTCTACTTCCGAATCTTTGATGACTTGCTTCAGAAACACAGAAATACATTTGTAGACATCAGCATTTCCCCGAAATCGAGTCGTGATATAGGCATTTCCCGTCTGTAAGTCTCTGATATAGAAGTAGTAATGAAACTGCGAATAGGTATTGTTATACATATGATTGGCAGTTTCAAATTTGATAAAGGACGGGATCATGGCAGCCTTTTTGGGGTAATGCATTTGTTTAGGCATAAGCACCATATCTAAGAAGTACTTATGCCCAACAGACTGGAGGCTGTCAATTTGATCAAGACTTACTAGTAGAGAAGGCTTTTTATAGTCCTTTGATAAAATCTTATTTAAGATCGTATTCCCTTCTCTTACCTGCCGATTGACATTCATAATATGTCGACGTTCTCCTGGCGTGATAGCCCCCTCTGGCACAAGAAGATCAAACTGAGGGATCATCAATTGATGCGCAAATAAATCAGGCGGAATCCCTTCGTAGATATCATTTACTGGTAATTGAGAAGGTAGGGAGAAAAGGCTGACATGAAGGGTGGCAATTGCAGTGAGGAGCAAGAAAAAATTCATACGATAGTTCTGGTTAAGGACAGAACCCCAATTTCAGGCTATTGTATGAATCAGGCAATGTAATAATGGAGGATTCCTTACCGATACTTCAGTGGAGTATTACTTCTGTTGCTCCATTTCCATATTTACGGTGATCAGCAGGTTGGTACCTTTTTACTTGAGGGGTATCCTTAAGTCGAGATCGTAGCTCTTGGCGAAGTTTTCCTTCTCCTATCCCATGGATCAAGATGAGACGTTCTACATTATCTACTAATGCATCTGAAAGGGATTTGTCAAAATGCATGAGCTGAACCGAAAGGATGTCTTTAGAGGACATGGCATAAGGGTCTACGGCTAATTCCTCTATATGCAGGTCAATCTCTCTGACAGCTACCTGCTTCTTTTTTTCATTTTTCAGGCGAAAGTATTCGTTTTCTTCGACCTTTGGTTCCTCTGGTTTACCCAAATCTCTCAACGAAAACAGCCACCCTTCTTGCTTCAAGGGTGATATGTATTCTTTCTGCTCGGCGAGCATCTCGCGAGATACGGGAAACTCCATCACTAAGGGAGCATGCGGATGGCCACTCCCCTCTTTAAAAAACAGAATCTGAATATAGAAAGCTTTTGTCTTATGGAGTTCTTCTTTTGTCAGAACACATAGTTTATCCTTCCCTCCGCTTAGCACTTTTCCATTCGCCAATCCACTGTATTTGTGTTTGATTCGCATATAGAAGGTGTAAAGGGCATCTTGGTTCTCAGGGTTTAGGAGAAATATTTGGTAGGTATCACTCGACTCAGGAACGATCCCTAAGCTCAATTCAAACAGTTTGCCACCAAGTTGCGGGGGAGCTTCTTCAATGGCTTGATGTTCCGTTTCTTTTTGAGCAAAATAACGGTCTTCTTCTGGGTCTACAGGAATTATTTCATCCACATGGACATCTATAGGAAAATCATCTCCTAAGTCCACCTCGACATGGTATTTATCTAGAATCGCTACGACCTTTCCCGTACCATGCTCGTGTAGTAAACTCACCCGTTGGCCTACATAATATTTCATGACAAATTCTTATTGTAAAAAAGTCTCAATCAAGGGGGTACTTTCTGAGATCTCAACAGATACATGTTGCTGTAGGGTAGTAGCCAATTCCATTCCTACATAATTGGGATAAATAGGCATATTTCTATGCCCTCTATCTATTAACACAGCTGTTTCGATCTTTTTGGGGAGGGCAGCCAGGATAGGCGTTACCACATGTAACATGGTATTTCCACTATATAATACATCATCTACCAATACCACGACCTTTCCCATTAAGGATGATAGTTCAATGGAAAAGTCGACATTAATGTTCCCCAGTTTTCCTTGCCGCTCTATCCTGTCTAAGGAAGCCTTCCCTAATTTTAATTCAAAATTGGCTTCCTCTTTTAGGTGACGATACAACTGGGAAGCTAAATAAGCCCCCCGAATATCGATCCCAATTAGGATTACTTCTGATTCCAGGTAATTGCGTTCATAAATTTCAAATGCCATCCGCTTGATTCGAGCAGAAGCACCTTCATGATCTAGTATTCTGACTTTATTAGGTGTCATACCAAGCATGCTAAAATACAAGAAGGGGCAGATGCCCCTTCTCAAAAATAACGTATAAGTCTTATTTAAATCAAGTCACAGGCTTAGCCATTCCTGATTCAGACGGCCGGCGAGACTCTCGCGCTTCTTGCTCACTCATAGAGCCTACAAGAATATCCTGATAAATCCGCTGGCCTGTTCCTGCAGGGACAAGGTGCCCTACAATCACATTTTCCTTCAAGCCTGCAAGCTCATCCGTTTTCGCGGTAATAGCTGCCTCACTAAGCACTTTGGTGGTTTCCTGGAACGATGCCGCAGAAAGCCAACTTTTAGTTCCAAGTGATGCACGCGTAATGCCTCGAAGCACTGGCTGACAAATGGCTGGTCTAGCTGGTGTCGCATCCACCAATGGCTCATCATTCCTTCTCAGCATAGAGTTTTCATCTCTGAGCTTGCGTCGAGAGACGATCTGTCCAGCTTTAAGGCGGGTAGAACCACCAGGGTTGGTGACATACATCTTGTCAAAGATCCAATCATTTTCCTCCTGGAAATCAATTTTATCAACGATCTCTTTTTCGAGGAAGATGGTATTTCCAGAGTCTACGATCTCTACTTTCCGCATCATTTGACGTACGATCACCTCAATGTGCTTATCGTTGATCGGTACCCCTTGCATACGGTATACTTCCTGAATCTCATTCACGATGTATGCTTGTACAGCACTTGGGCCTTTGATCGCAAGAATATCCTTAGGAGCGATGGCACCGTCGGAGAGCATCTCTCCAGCCATCACATAATCTCCATCATGCACGAGGATGTGCTTATTCAGGGAGACTAGGTATTTGCGCTCTTCAGAATCATCTGGAGCAGCGATAAATACTTCACGATTACCACGCTTGATTCCACCCAGTCTTACCATTCCTTCAATCGCTGAAACTACAGCAGGGGTAGAAGGATTTCGTGCTTCAAACAGCTCGGTTACACGAGGAAGACCACCTGTAATATCAGCAGTACCACCACTTGAGCGTGGAATTTTTACCAAGGTCTGTCCAGATTCTATTTCCTCACCGTCTTCGACAATCAAGTGGGCCCCTACTGGCAAGTTATAAGAGCGCAGCTCTTCGCCAGACTTCCGGTCCAAAATGATAATGGTTGGGTTCACTGAGCGGTCACGGCTATCGATGATCACTTTCTCGCGGTAGCCTGTAGTATCATCAATGTCTTCAAGGAATGTCTGTCCCTCTTTCACATCAACGAGCATTACCTTACCATTAAACTCAGAGATGATCAATGAGTTAAATGGATCCCAGCTACAAATCATCGTTCCTTTTTCAATAGGCTTACCCTCTTTTACAAAGAGTTCTGAACCATAAGGAACTTTGTTGGAGAAAAGAATCCGAGATTGTTCGTCGAGTATCTTGACTTTTCCTGAACGGCTGAGAACAATGGTCTTATTCTCTCCATCAGCTTCCCGAGTTACCGTTTTGACATTTTCAAATTCCAACTTACCCCCAAACTTGGCTGTAAGGTTGGAATTCGCAGCAATACGCTGAGCAGTACCCCCTACGTGGAAGGTACGCAGGGTCAGCTGGGTTCCTGGTTCCCCAATAGATTGGGCAGCCATTACGCCTACTGCTTCTCCTGCTTCCACTAAGCGCCCATTGGCCAAATTACGGCCATAGCACTTAGCACATACACCAGACTTAGACTCGCAAGTCAGTACTGATCTAATCTCAATCTCTTCTATTGGACTATCATCAATCAGTTTTGCCCCTGCTTCATCAATATCCTCGCCTGCAGGGATCAAAACTTCACCAGAAATTGGGTGAACAATGTCGTCCACAGCTACTCGACCTAGGACACGGTCACTCAAAGACTGGATAACTTCTTCATTTTCTTTCAGCGCTGTAATGGTCAATCCACGAAGCGTACCACAATCTTCTTCTCTAATGATTACATCCTGGGCCACATCTACGAGACGACGTGTAAGGTATCCAGCATCTGCTGTCTTCAAGGCTGTATCAGCCAGACCTTTCCGCGCACCGTGTGTAGAGATAAAGTACTCAAGTACAGACAGTCCTTCCTTAAAGTTTGAGAGGATCGGGTTTTCAATGATTTCCCCTGCTGATCCTTTCAAGGTTTTCTGAGGCTTGGCCATCAGGCCACGCATGCCGCCCAATTGGCGAATCTGCTCTTTGGATCCACGAGCACCTGAGTGGAACATCATATAAATGGCATTAAAGCCATCTTTGTGGGAAGCAAGTTGCTTCATTAGAAGCTCCGTAAGCTTAGAGTTTGTACGAGTCCAAATGTCAATCACCTGGTTATATCGTTCATTCTCCGTGATAAGCCCCATCTCATAGTTGTTCAAGACATCATCAATCTCTGTTTCTGCCTCGCCTATGAATATTTCTTTCTCTTTTGGAATCAATACTTCATCAAGACCGAAGGAAAGGCCACCTTTAAAGGCTTCTTGGAACCCAAGATCTTTCAAGTCATCAAGGAAGGCTACGGTCTTAACCAATCCTACTTTGAGGAAGATTTTTGCAATTACCTTCCGCATACTCTTCTTAGACAAGAGAATATTGACATATCCAGCTTCCTTGGGCACAATCTTGTTAAACAAGACACGGCCAACAGTAGTCTCGATAATTTCTGTCTCGATTTGGTTGGTTTCAGCGTTTACAATCGGATCACCGGTTTCCTCATGCACTTTTGGGAGACGGACTTTAATTCTAGCGTGTTTTGCAACAACCCCCTCATTAAAGGCAATCTCAACTTCCGCGGCGCTACCAAATAGCAGGTCTTGGCCTTTTACACCAGGACGCTCTTTTGTCAAGTAATATACACCAAGTACCATATCCTGAGTAGGTAGGGTAATGGGATCACCGTTGGCTGGATGCATGATATTATGGCTAGCCAACATGAGTACCAATGCTTCAAGACAAGCTTCATTACTCAATGGTACGTGTACCGCCATCTGGTCACCGTCAAAGTCTGCGTTAAAGCCGGTACACACCAGTGGGTGAAGCTGAATGGCTTTACCTTCCACCAGTTTGGGAAGGAATGCCTGAATACCCAAGCGGTGAAGCGTAGGAGCCCGGTTGAGCATCACGGGGTGTCCTTTCAGGATATTTTCCAAAATATCCCAAATGACAGGATCGCGACGGTCTACAAGCTTCTTCGCACTCTTCACGGTCTTCACGATGCCACGCTCTATCAATTTGCGAATCACAAATGGCTTAAAAAGCTCTGCGGCCATATTCTTAGGAATTCCGCATTCGTAAAGCTTCAATTGAGGCCCTACAACAATTACGGAACGTCCAGAATAGTCAACACGCTTTCCAAGGAGATTTTGACGGAAACGTCCTTGCTTTCCCTTTAGCATATCAGAAAGGGACTTCAGTGCACGGTTCGAATCAGAACGGACGGCATTGACCTTTCGGGTATTGTCAAAGAGAGAGTCAACGGCTTCTTGAAGCATGCGTTTTTCGTTACGCAAAATGACTTCAGGTGCCTTGATTTCAATCAGTCGCTTCAAGCGATTGTTACGAATGATCACCCTCCTGTAGAGGTCATTCAAATCCGATGTAGCAAATCGGCCTCCTTCTAGGGGTACCAAAGGTCGCAGTTCCGGAGGAATCACAGGCACAATGCGAATCACCATCCATTCAGGACGGTTTTCTATCCTTCTATTGGCAGCTCTAAATGCTTCAACAACCTTCAGACGCTTCAAAGCGTCATTCTTTCTTTGTTGTGAAGTCTCAGTAGCAGCTTTATTTCTTAGAGAAAAGGAAAGGTCATCCAAATCCAATGTCCCCAGCAATGCCTCTAGGGCATCAGCCCCCATTTTAGCGACAAATTTTTGAGGATCTTCATTAGGAAGCATTTGGTTTTCCTTCGGAAGGGTCTCAAGGATATTAAGATACTCTTCTTCAGTGAGGAAGTCCATTCGCTGCAATCCTTCTTCTTCCATCACACCAGACTGAATCACTACATAGCGTTCGTAATAAATAATCTGGTCTAGTTTTTTGGATGTCAGGCCCAGCAGGTATCCGATCTTGCTAGGAAGTGTACGGAAGTACCAAATGTGAGCTACAGGAACCACCAACTGGATGTGTCCCATTCGCTCACGGCGTACTTTCTTTTCGGTGACTTCTACCCCACAACGGTCGCATATAATCCCTTTGTAGCGAATCCGCTTATATTTTCCGCAATGGCACTCATAGTCCTTTACAGGGCCAAAAATGCGTTCACAGAAAAGTCCGTCTTTTTCGGGCTTATAGGTACGATAATTAATTGTCTCGGGCTTGAGAACTTCCCCGTGAGACCTACTAAGGATGGTCTCGGGAGAGGCCAGACTCACTGTAATTCTTGAAAAATTACTTGAGATTTTAGCATTTTTAGCTACAGGCATTATTTACCTCCAAATTTTGGTACCAAAATGATATGCAAATACAGAATCTATTCCTTTGTCCAATAATTATTCCAATGTCACCTCAAGCGCCAATCCACGCAATTCGTGAATCAGTACATTGAAGGATTCTGGAATTCCAGGGATAGGCAAAACATCCCCTTTAACGATGGCCTCGTAAACCTTGGCTCGGCCAATAACGTCATCCGACTTCACTGTCAGAAGCTCGCGCAAGATATGGGCCGCTCCAAAGGCTTCGAGTGCCCAAACCTCCATCTCTCCAAAACGCTGACCACCAAATTGGGCTTTACCACCGAGAGGCTGCTGCGTAATCAAAGAGTATGGGCCTATTGACCTAGCGTGCATCTTATCATCCACCAAGTGGTTGAGTTTCAGCATGTAAATGATCCCAACTGTGGTGCGCTCACCAAAGCGTTCTCCAGATTGGCCGTTATACAAATGCGTAACACCAAATGTAGGTAAGTCAGCTTTGTCTAGGTACTCATTTACCTCATCCATGGTAGCACCGTCAAAGATCGGAGTCGCAAATTTCACTCCTAACCTTCTACCAGCCCAGCCAAGAATTGTCTCATATACCTGTCCAAGGTTCATCCTGGAAGGTACCCCGAGTGGGTTGAGGACAATATCTACAGGCGTACCGTCTTCTAAGAAAGGCATGTCTTCGACAGGCACAATTCTAGAGACAACCCCTTTGTTTCCGTGACGACCGGCCATCTTGTCTCCTACTTTCAGCTTACGCTTTTTGGCAACATATACTTTCGCCAATTTTAGGATACCTGATGGGAGTTCATCTCCTACACGAATCTGGTACTCTTCTCTTCTAAATTGGCCTTCAATGATATTGAATTGGCGTTTATAGTTTCTGAAGAGTTCAGCTATGTTCTGGTTCAATTCGTCATTGGCAGTCCAATTGACAGGAATCAAATCCAAGAAATTCAATGAGGAAAGCGTCTTTTCAGTGAACTTTTTACCTGAAGGAATGACATCTTCATTGAAGACATTCTTTACGCCTTTAGATTTACTTTCTCCTAACAAGCTAAGCAGCTTGGAGATCATCTGCAGGTGTAGTTCCGTCAGTTGAGAGTTGTATTTCTCTTCGAGTACGGTAAGTTGCTTTTTAGCTTTTGCCTTACCACGTGACTCTTTTTTCTCCTTGGAGAAGAGCTTTTTGTCCACCACTACTCCATGAATAGAAGGAGGCACACGAAGAGAAGCATCTTTGACATCCCCTGCTTTATCCCCAAAAATCGCACGAAGCAATTTCTCTTCTGGAGTTGGGTCAGTTTCTCCTTTAGGCGTAATCTTACCTATGAGGATATCACCAGGATTAATTTCTGCTCCAATACGAATCAAGCCTGTATCGTCCAAGTGCTTGATCGCATCTTCACTGACATTGGGAATCTCCCGCGTGAGTTCTTCCTCGCCTCGTTTGGTGTCCCGAACTTGAAGTTCGAACTCATCAATATGGATAGAAGTGTAAACATCTTCCGCGACTACACGCTCAGATATCACAATTGCATCCTCAAAATTATATCCCTGCCAAGGCATAAATGCGACTAGCAGGTTTTTACCTAAGGCCAGTTCTCCTTTTTCTGTAGAATATCCATCACACAAAACAGAGCCTTTTTCTACTTTGTCACCTACTTTTACAATAGGTCGTAGGTTAATACTCGTATTCTGGTTGGTTCTTCGGAACTTAGGAATCTCGTAGGTAACTACATTAGAATCAAAGCTAATAACTTCCTGTATCGCATCTCTTTTGTAGCGGACAACGATTTTTCCACCATCTACATAATCTACTACCCCTTTACCTTCTGCTACAATAAGAGAACGAGAATCCCTTGCCACTTTCCCTTCAATCCCTGTCCCCACAACGGGCGATTCTGGAATCAAAAGCGGAACGGCCTGACGTTGCATGTTTGACCCCATCAAGGCACGGTTGGCATCGTCATTTTCAAGGAATGGAATAAGAGAGGCTGCAACACTTACAATTTGGTTAGGTGCTACATCCATATAAGAGACCTTTCCAGGTTCTTCGACAGGGAAGTCTCCCATCAGTCGTGCTTTCACACGATTGTTAACAAAATTGCCCTTGCCGTCAATGGGGGCATTGGACTGAGCAATAATCAAATTGTCTTCTTCTTCTGCACTGAGGTACTCTGTACTTGCTGAAACCACTCCTTCAGTTACCTTTCGGTAAGGGGTTTCAATAAAGCCCATCTCATTGACCTTAGCATAAGTACATAGAGAAGAAATCAGGCCGATATTCGGCCCTTCAGGTGTTTCAATGGGGCAGAGACGACCATAGTGTGTATAGTGGACATCTCGCACCTCAAATCCTGCTCTTTCACGAGATAGACCCCCAGGTCCTAACGCCGAAACCCTACGCTTATGCGTAAGCTCCGCCAAAGGATTGGTTTGATCCAGGAATTGGCTCAACTGGTTGGTCCCAAAGAATGAGTTGATCACGCTAGAAAGGGTTCTTGCATTGATCAAGTCTGAAGGGGTAAAGACTTCATTGTCACGAATATTCATTCGCTCACGAATCGTACGCGCCATTCGGGCAAGGCCTACACTGAATTGAGCATACAATTGCTCACCTACAGTCCGTACACGCCTGTTGCTCAAGTGGTCAATGTCATCAACATTCATCTTACTGTTTTGAAGCTCCACGAGCTTTTCTACAATTCGGATGATGTCAGTCTTAGTCAAAACTTGACTGGTTTCGTCGAAGACAGAATGAAGTTTTTTGTTCAGACGATAGCGTCCTACCTCTCCAAGGTCATAACGCTTATCACTGAAGAACAACTTATCAATCACCCCGCGAGCTGTTTCCTCATCTGGCGGTTCTGCATTTCGCAGTTGGCGATAGATAAGGTCAACCGCCTCACTTTGAGAGTTGGAGTTATCTTTCTGTAAGGTGTTATATATGATGGAAAATTCAGCCGCATTTGCAGAAGCAGCCACCAATATGATGGTCGCAACGCCAGACTCATAAATTTCCTCAATATCATCTTTTTCAATAATGTGATCTCGCTCAAATAATACCTCATTACGGGTAATGGAGACCACCTCCCCAGTATCTTCGTCGACAAAGTCTTCTGTCCAAGTCCGAAGAATACGCGCTGCGAGCTTCCTCCCAACAGATTTCTTCAGAGTGGCTTTATTGACTTTGACCTCTTCTGCCAAACCAAATATCTCGAGGATATCTTTATCAGAACTATAGCCTATTGCACGCAAAAGCGTGGTAACCGGGAATTTCTTCTTCCGGTCAATGTAGGCATACATGACATTGTTGACATCTGTTGAAAATTCGATCCAGGATCCTTTGAAAGGGATAATCCTGGCAGAGTACAACTTGGTACCATTGGCATGGAATGACTGTCCAAAGAAAACTCCTGGAGACCTATGAAGTTGACTAACAACAACACGTTCAGCACCATTAATAATAAAGGTGCCGTTATTAGTCATATAGGGAATGTTTCCAAGGTAAACCTCCTGGGTGACAGGTTCAAAGTCCTCATTTTCTGGATCTGTACAGTATAAGAATAGCTTAGCCTTTAGCGCTACAGAGTGGGTCAAGCCTCGCTCTTTGCATTCGTTAATGCTGTACTTTGGGGGATCAATATAGTAGTCCAGAAATTCAAGGACGAAGTTTTCCCTAGCATCAGTGATAGGGAAATTTTCCTTAAATACCTTATATAATCCTTCATCTCTTCGCTTATCAGATGGAGTATCCACCTGCATAAACTCAACGAAGGATTTGAGTTGTACCTCTAAGAAGTCTGGGTAATCGATTACTTTCTTGATTTTCGAGAAGGTAATCCTGTCTGAGCTATATACGTTAGCCAACCTTAGTTTGAATTTAGAGGTTAAACAGAAGAGAAAATAAAAAAAGAACAGCTAGGGGAAAATATCTAAAATAGATAAAGATAGACCTGATATGGGAATCAGGTCTACCAAGTCACTATTAACGGTAGTTGAAACTAAAAAGTTTCAATTATTTTAATTCAACTTCAGCACCTGCTTCTTCCAACTGAGTTTTGATCGCCTCAGCTTCGTCTTTAGCGATGCCTTCTTTCACTGGTCCTGGAGCTCCGTCAACTACAGCTTTAGCTTCTTTCAAGCCAAGCCCAGTAATCGCTTTTACAGCTTTCACCACGTTGAGTTTTGCACCACCTGGAGAAACGAGGATTACGTCGAATTCAGTTTTTTCTTCAGCTCCACCACCGCCGTCACCACCACCAGTTGCTGCTACAGCTACAGCGGCTGCCGCAGGCTCAATTCCGTAATCGTCTTTCAATATTGTTGCCAACTCGTTTACCTCTTTTACTGTAAGGTTTACCAGTTGTTCTGCAAAGTCTTTCAAATCTGCCATTTTGTTTTCGGTTTTAAAAAAGTTTTAATCCTATGATTTAATAATAATTGGAAAGCGATCTTTATGTGGAAGCATGTTAAATCCCTTTCCTATCAAAGGTAACAGCTCAATTATTCTTTGATTAGGCGGCTTCGCCGCGTTCCTGTAGGGTCTTGATAAGACCAGCCAATGTACCACCACCTGATTTGAGGGCGCTGACAACATTTTTGGCAGGGCTTTGGAGCAATCCTACAACTTCTCCTACCAATTCTGCCTTGGACTTCATGCTTGAAAGCATTTCCAAGTTATCATCACCTAGGAAGACTGAAGTATCAATTACAGCCGCTTTCAGGGCCGGAATCTCTTTCTTTCCACCTCTATAGTCTTTGATGATTTTGGCAGGAATACTTGGGTTTTCTTCTGAAGTGAAGAAAATTGCAGACGTCATCTTCAGCGCTTCATAAGCACCTGAATAATCTCCATCAAGTTGCTCTAAAGCCTTGTGAATCAGCGTGTTTTTTGCCACTTGCATTTTCACATCAGCCTTGTGACAGGCACCTCTCAGTTCACTGACTTCAGCGACTGTCATGCCACCGGTATCTGCAATATAAAAGTTGGGATAAGCTTGGAAGGTATCTACCAAGGACTCAACCAATTTGATTTTTTGCTCTTTGGTCATGACAATTAAATTCCTGTTATACTAGCTTGTTCCACTTTTACCCCTGGGCCCATTGTAGCGACAATGGTGATTCCCTTGAAGTAGTGCCCTTTCAGGCCCTGTGGCTTTAGCTTAGCGAGAGTTTGCAATAATTCAGTCGTATTTTCAGCTAATTGTTCCGGTGTAAAAGATACCTTTCCTATAGTTGTATGAATGATACCTGTTTTATCTACACGGAAATCTATTTTACCTGCTTTTACTTCCTTGACAGCCTTAGCTACATCAGGGGTCACAGTACCACTTTTGGGGTTAGGCATCAAGCCACGGGGTCCCAAAACGCGACCTAGTCGCCCTACTTTAGGCATGACATCTGGCGAGCAGATGATCACATCTATATCAGTCCAACCACCTTGAATCTTGGTGACATATTCATCAAGACCTACATGGTCAGCGCCTGCTTCTTTGGCAGCGGCCTCTTTGTCAGGGGTAGTAAGTACAAGCACTCGTACTTCTTTTCCAGTTCCGTGTGGTAATGTTGCCGTTCCACGAATCATCTGGTCAGCTTGACGAGGATCTACGCCTAAGCGTACATGACAGTCAACAGATGCATCGAATTTGACGTAAGACGTCTTTTTTACGAGTTCGCATGCCTCCTTCAGCTGATAGTCTTTTTCTCTATCTACTTGCTTCAGTGCGTTGCTATGATTTTTACCGATCTTTTTCATCGTTGACACAATTTTTAGTTCTCAGACCATGGGGGTGTTCCATTCACCGTGATCCCCATACTGCGCGCAGTACCGGCAACCATTTTCATTCCAGATTCTATGGTGAAGGCATTCAGGTCAGGCATTTTGGTTTCTGCAATTGCTCTTACATCATCCCAACTCACTTTTCCTACCTTAAGACGATTAGGCTCTGCCGAACCACTCTTAAGTTTTGCAGCTTGCAACAGCAATACTGCAGCAGGAGGTGTTTTGATAATGAAATCAAAGCTCTTATCTACATAAACCGTAATGACAACAGGTAATACCTGGCCCATTCTATCTTGGGTCTGCGCATTGAATCGCTTACAGAACTCCATGATATTGAGTCCTTTAGCACCAAGTGCAGGCCCAATGGGTGGGGCAGGGTTTGCTGTTCCCCCTTTGACCTGGAGCTTTACATATGTTTCTATCTGCTTGGCCATTGTTATTGATAGTTAAAAAAGGGGTGGTTTATTGTACGATCTGAAGGGAAGCCGTGAATCTCTGGATAGCTCACATACTACAGGAAATCCACTCTTCGGATGTGGCAATTAACCTAATTAATATTGCTTTTCGACTTGGAAGTAATTCAACTCTACGGGTGTATTCCTTCCAAATATTTTTACAACTACTTTCAGTTTCTTTTTGTCTTCATATACCTCTTCAATGATTCCATCAAATCCATTGAAAGGGCCTGCCATTACTTTTACAGGTTCACCTGCAATGAATGGTTCCTCAGGCATTTCTCCCTTCTCATTCATCTCATCCACTTTTCCGAGGATACGATTGAGTTCAGAGGGACGAAGCGGGATAGGTGGGCCGCCTTTCTTGGCTCCTAAAAAGCCAATTACACCTGGGACATCTTTGACAGAGGAAATAATTTCAGGTGAAAGCTCCGCTTCCACCAAAA
Organism: Bacteroidia bacterium; assembly: GCA_030430575.1. Taxonomy (GTDB): domain Bacteria; phylum Bacteroidota; class Bacteroidia; order J057; family J057; genus JAUIGE01. The sequence goes on from JAUIKF010000048.1 coordinate 39,103, forward strand.
TATACCCTGGCAGGAAGTTACGTTCTCTCAAGCGCTTTTTACCATTACGCATCTCGAAAACCTTCTCTGTAGGAATCAACACCTGAGAGATATTTTCTTCCAGGTCCAGGCGACTGATCTCACTCTCAATATACTGCTTCACCTTCTTCTCTTGACCACTCACCGCTCTTACGACATACCAGGCTTTTCCCATCAATTACCTCCGTATTAGTGTATGAAGAATTGGTACAAGCCCTCAGTCAGCAACAAGTTTGATGCTGAATCCATGACAAAAATGATCAGGGCGATGATCATAGATGCGATCAAAACCGTGATCGTACTGCTCTGAAGGTCTTCAAAGCTCGGCCACTGGACTTTGTAAAGGAGTTCTTCTAGGTAATCCTTAAAGAATGCTCTTAACTTATTCATAATGTTATTCTTGCACGGGTGGTAGGACTTGAACCCACAGCCTACGGTTTTGGAGACCGTCGCTCTACCAGTTGAGCTACACCCGTAGGGCCATAAATAATAGCACAAATCGGGACTCCTTTTGGGAGCCCCGATCGACTATCTTATTATTTATAGGGTTTCAGTGTGATCGTCGAGGATCTCAGCTACAACCCCTGCACCGATCGTACGGCCACCTTCACGAATCGCGAAGCGAAGGCCTTTTTCCATTGCGATAGGTGTGATCAGTTTAACGTTAATCTCAGTGTTATCACCAGGCATTACCATTTCAGTTCCTTCTTTTAGAGAGATGTTTCCAGTCACATCTGTCGTACGGAAGTAGAACTGAGGACGGTACCCTTTGAAGAAAGGCTTATGACGACCTCCTTCATCTTTGCTCAAGACATAGACTTCAGCTCTGAAGTGGTTATGTGGCTTCACACTTCCAGGAACACAAAGAACCTGTCCACGCTCAATCTCATCTTTCTTAGTACCACGAAGGAGGATACCTGCATTATCTCCCGCACGTCCTTCATCAAGAAGTTTACGGAACATTTCAACACCAGTAACGGTCGTCTCTTGCGTTTCTCTAATTCCTACAATTTGAATTTTCTCTCCTACTTTGATGATACCACGCTCGATACGACCTGTAGCAACAGTACCACGTCCTGTAATCGAGAAGACATCCTCGACAGGCATCAAGAAAGGCTTATCAGTCAAACGCTCTGGCTCAGGAATATAATCATCAACAGCAGCCATCAATTCGTTAATCTTTGCTTCCCACTCTGGCTCACCGTTAAGACCTCCCAGCGCAGAACCCTGAATAACAGGAATATCATCGCCAGGGAACTCATACTTATCAAGCAATTCACGGATTTCCATTTCAACCAATTCCAACAACTCATCATCATCGACAAGGTCTACTTTGTTCATGAATACTACCAAAGCAGGTACCCCTACCTGACGTGCAAGCAGGATGTGCTCACGAGTTTGTGGCATAGGACCATCAGTCGCAGCCACTACAAGGATAGCACCGTCCATCTGAGCAGCACCCGTTACCATGTTCTTTACATAGTCGGCGTGACCAGGACAATCAACGTGTGCATAGTGACGATTGGCAGTTTGGTATTCTACGTGAGCTGTATTAATGGTTATACCACGAGCTTTTTCCTCTGGGGCATTATCAATAGCGTCAAATGAAGATACTTCTGTTCCTGTATCTCCTGCTTTTGCCAATACAGTTGTAATAGCTGCTGTCAAGGTGGTTTTGCCGTGGTCTACGTGGCCGATCGTTCCTACGTTTACGTGAGGTTTACTACGATCAAATTGTTCTTTTGCCATTATTTTTTCTAGCTGAAATTGTTGGATGCTATAAGAAAAAGATAAAAATCCGGTAAAAGAGAGCCGATGACCGGATTTGAACCGGTGACCCCTTCCTTACCATGGAAGTGCTCTACCAGCTGAGCTACATCGGCTTCTTTTCCAAAAAAAAGAGCGGGAGACGAGGCTCGAACCCGCGACCCTCAGCTTGGAAGGCTGATGCTCTACCAACTGAGCTACTCCCGCTTCTAATTATTTTATTTAAAGAACTTTTGTCTTATGTGGGGAGAGCAGGATTCGAACCTACGAAGGCTGAGCCAACAGATTTACAGTCTGCCCCGTTTGACCGCTTCGGTATCTCCCCAATAATTATGACATAAAAAGAGCCGGTGGAGGGATTCGAACCCCCGACCAGCTGATTACAAATCAGCTGCTCTGGCCAACTGAGCTACACCGGCTTGGAAAAGCGATGCAAATTTAGAAAAGTAAATTTGCAAGTCAAATCTAAAAGCTGAAAAAGTTACTTTTTCAGTTCTTTAATTCGCGCCTTCTTACCAATCTTATCACGCAAGAAGAAAATTCGTGCTCTACGCACCTTACCTTTCCTCAATACTTCAATTTTTTCCAAAGAAGGAGAGTGAACCGGAAATATCCTTTCAACGCCGATACCACTAGAAATTTTTCTTACCGTAAAGGTCTCGGTAGCACCTTCTCCTCTGCGTTGGATACACGTTCCTTTATATTGCTGAACACGCTCTTTTTCTCCCTCTTTAATCTTCACGTAGACATTAAGGGTATCACCTGCTTTAAATTCAGGGATATCGTTTTGATAATATTCAGCTTGAATGAGTTTTACTAAGTCTTCCATCACTCCACTTTTTAAAATATGGAGTGCAAAGGTAGGAGTTTAAATTCATACCCACAAACAATGAGTTGGAATTTTTAAAACTAATTTCCCACAATCACGCTTCATCACCCTCCAGCAAATCAGGACGGAGTTGACGGGTCTTTTCCAAAGCTTGCTCGTAGCGCCAGTCATTTATTTTGGCTTGATGGCCAGAAAGCAATACTTCGGGGACTTCATGACCTTCAAACGAGGCAGGACGCGTAAAGATCGGTGCATCCAAGAGATCATCTTGGAAGGAGTCAAATAAGGCAGAAGACTCATCTCCCAAAACCCCTGGCAACAATCTCACGAGGGCATCTGTGAGCACCAATGCAGGGAGTTCTCCTCCTGAGAGGACATAGTCACCAATAGATATTTCCTTGGTCACTAGCAAATCTCTTGCTCGCTGATCTACGCCTTTGTAATGGCCAGCAATCAGCATCAGGTTTTGATGAAGAGAAAGGGTATTGGCCATTTTTTGATCAAATTTTTCTCCATCAGGGGTAAGAAAAATCACCTCTTCGTATTGCCGCTGAGCTTGTAAATAGCGAACGGCTCTTGCAAGTGGCTCTACCATCATGACCATTCCTGCGCCCCCTCCATAGGGATAGTCGTCTATCTGGCGCTGTTTATTGGAGGAAAAGTCACGGAGGTCGTGAATTACAATTTCCACAAGCCCTTTGTCTTGCGCCCGGAGAATAATACTATGAGAAAGTGGACTCTGTAACAGTTGTGGTACGCAGGATATGATGTCTATTCGCATCTTGGGTTTATTCTTCAGGCTTTGTTTCCAAAATAGAAGACAAGCTCGGTTCTTTATGGAAATTTTCTTTTAGGGAAATGAAGGTCTCTGTACGACGAACAGAAGGGATTGCCTGAATTTTATCTATCAAAAGGTCACGTAAATGGTCCGTATCTCGGCAATAAACCTTCAAAAACATGGCATAAGTACCGGTCGTGTAATGGCATTCTACGACTTCAGGTATCTGTTCCAAATCATCAAATATCTGTTCAAAATGCTGGGTATTATCTAAATAAACCCCTAAAAAGGCCCTTACACCCAATCCCAATTTTTTGTAATCAAGCATCAACCGCGACCCTTGAATCAGGCCTTGCTTCTCCAACTTCTGTACCCGGAGGTGTACAGTGGCTCCCGACACATTGCATGCACGTGCAATTTCTAAGTAAGGAGTACGAGCGTCTTTGATCAGGTATTGGAGAATGGTTTTGTCCAACTTGTCCAGCTGAAATTCTGAAGCCATAAGTGCGGTATTCGATATGAGGTTGTAAGGATCGGCTATTAAAATAGGAAATTATTCTTGAGTAGAAGAACCCAGAGTCAATTTTCCCCTACCAAGAACAATTTTTGTAACTGCTCACTATCGTCTATTTTGATTCTCCCTGCCAAAAACAGCCGCAATTCTCTGCGTCTTAGCGCATCATCAAACCATTCCTTCTCTTCTTCTGTTTCGGCTTCTATTTGGTTCACAGGAATAGGGTTTCCAGATTGATCTACCGCCACGAATGTGAGGAATGCAATATTGCTGGGCCGTCGTTCACCTGTTGTGAGGTTCTCAGTATGGACATTTACACGAATCTCCATTGAGGTCGTAAAAGCTCTGGTAACCTGTGCTTCCAACAGGACTATTTCTCCCAATTTAATCGGTGAATTGAAGTCTATCGTGTCTACCGATGCGGTCACAACTGTGCGATTGCTTGCCTTCTGGGCAGCTATCGCTGCAATGATGTCGATCCAATGCATGAGCTTTCCCCCCATGAGATTTCCCAAGGTATTGGTATCATTGGGCAAGACCATTTCGGTCTTGAGGGTATAGGTTTCAGCGGCTTTTTTGGTTTTCATGATGATTAAAAGGGAATTATTAATTGATTGATGAGTGATCATTAATCCCAGATGGCTGCAAGCTACGAGGTAATGAAGGTATTTTCAAATGAGAGAATGAGTGGATGAGGGAATGATAGAATGAAATGATAAAATGAGTACATGAGTAAATGATAAAATGGAAGAAAACCCATTCACTCATTCTATCATCCTATCATTCCCTCATATCTCCCTTCTCTCCACAGCCTGTGGAAAAGTGGCTTGCGCATCTTGAACTGAGATAACCGAAATTTGTTTCCATGAAAAACTACCTGGATCTGCTTCAAGATGTAATGGACAATGGTACGGACCGTGGAGACCGTACAGGGACAGGCACCCGTAGCGTATTTGGTCGTCAATTGCGATTTGACCTTTCCGAAGGGTTTCCACTAGTTACGACCAAGCGGGTACATACGCGCTCCATCTTCCATGAGCTTTTATGGTTCTTAAAAGGGGATAGTAACATCGCCTACCTCAAAGAAAACAAAGTCCGGATCTGGGATCCATGGGCAGATGAAAATGGGAACCTGGGGCCAATTTATGGGGTACAATGGCGCGCTTGGCGCGGTGCTGATAACCAGACCATAGACCAGATCACAGAAGTAGTAGAACAGATCAAGGCCAACCCCAACTCACGCAGGCTGATCGTCAACGCCTGGAATGTTGGAGAAATTCCCAACATGGCGCTTCCGCCCTGTCATACCATGTTTCAGTTCTATGTAGCTGATGGCAAACTTTCCTGCCAGCTCTATCAGCGCAGCGCTGATCTGTTTATTGGGATTCCCTTTAACATCGCTTCTTATGCTCTCCTCTGTACGATGATCGCACAGGTTACAGGCTATGAACCGGGTGATTTCATCCTCACCTTGGGTGACACCCATATCTATCACAATCACTTCGAGCAAGTGAAACTCCAGCTCAGTCGCACGCCCCATACTCTCCCACAATTGAAGCTCAATCCAACTGTGAAGTCAATTTTCGACTTCAAATATGAAGACATTGAGCTGGTGGGGTATGAATACCATCCGACGATCAAGGCGCCGGTAGCTGTGTAGAGACCGCTCACCCTGCGGGCTCGCTGCGAGAGGCGAGATCGTTCGGCCTAAAGGCCTCACTGCGAGATCGCTCGCCTTTCAGGCTCGCTACGAGACTCAATACAGATTTTTTTGCCTTTAGTCTCGTAGCTCGGCGAGTCTTCGAGCCGAGCGGTCTCGCAGTGAGGAGCGAAGCGACGAACGATCTCGCAGTGAGCGTCAGCGAACGGTCTCGCAGCGAGGTCCGTCTTCGGACCGAGCGGTCTCCCCTACATATTTCTCCGATACTGCCCACCAACCTCATACAGTGCATTCGTAATCTGGCCTAGCGAGCAATGCTTGCCAGCTTCCATCAGGCCTTCAAAGATGTTTTGATTCTTGAGGGCAGCCTCTTGCAAATGGCGTAGGTGATTGGGAATTTCTGATGCATGACGTGCATGTAATGACTCGAGCATCGTGATTTGATACTCCTTTTCTTCTTTGGTGGAACGAATGACTTCCCGTGGGATAGTGGTCGGCGAGCCTTCATCTGACAGGAACGTATTCACCCCGATAATGGGCAATTCACCCGTATGTTTCAGGCCTTCATAATAGAGGGATTCTTCCTGAATCTTGCCCCGCTGGTACATGGTTTCCATGGCGCCAAGTACGCCTCCACGCTCTGTGATTCGGTCAAATTCCATCAAGACGGCTTCTTCGACGAGGTCCGTAAGCTCTTCTATGATAAATGCCCCTTGCAGGGGATTTTCATTTTTGGCGAGGCCGAGCTCGCGGTTAATGATGAGCTGGATAGCCATGGCGCGGCGTACAGACTCCTCTGTGGGGGTCGTGATGGCCTCGTCATAGGCGTTGGTATGGAGGGAGTTGCAGTTGTCGTAAATGGCGTACAACGCTTGTAAAGTGGTCCTGATGTCATTGAAGGAGATTTCCTGCGCATGCAACGACCTTCCAGAAGTCTGGATATGGTATTTGAGCTTTTGGGCGCGCTCGCCTGCGCCGTAGCGTTCCTTCATCGCCTTGGCCCAGATTCGGCGTGCAACACGCCCGATGACTGCGTATTCTGGATCAGTTCCATTGGAGAAGAAGAAGGAGAAATTAGGCGCAAAGGCGTTGATGTCCATCCCACGTGAGAGGTAGTACTCGACATAGGTGAAGCCATTGGCGAGGGTAAAGGCAAGCTGGGAAATGGGGTTGGCACCCGCCTCGGCTATGTGATAGCCAGATATCGAAACGGAATAGAAATTCCGCACATTGTTGTCAATAAAATATTGCTGCACGTCACCCATGACCCGAAGGGAAAATTCGGTGGAGAAAATGCAGGTATTCTGCGCTTGGTCTTCTTTTAGAATATCCGCCTGGACCGTTCCGCGGGCCTTTGTGAGGGCGTCCGCTTTTATTTTCGCATATACTTCAGCTGGCAATACTTGATCTCCTGTCACGCCCAAAAGCATCAGTCCCAGACCATCATTGCCTTCTGGCAAGTCGCCTTGATAGCTAGGCGACGTACTGCCTTGAGCAGCAAATATCTTCGCGATTTTACCCTTGACCTCCTCTTCCAGGCCATTTTCAATGATATACTTTTCACACTGCTGATCGATCGCTGCATTCAGAAAAAATGCCAATATCGTGGCCGCAGGGCCATTTATCGTCATGGAAACCGACGTGGTAGGATCACAAAGGTCAAACCCTGAATAGAGTTTTTTCGCATCATCCAAACAGCAAATTGATACACCAGAGTTACCTATTTTCCCATAAATATCTGGGCGATACCCAGGATCTTCTCCATACAAAGTGACCGAGTCAAAAGCTGTCGAAAGACGCTTGGCAGGCATGCCTAAGGAGACATAGTGAAAGCGCTTATTGGTCCGTTCTGGGCCGCCTTCCCCCGCAAACATCCGCGTGGGGTCTTCATTGGTACGCTTAAACGGGAATACACCAGCCGTAAAGGGAAATTCGCCCGGCACATTTTCCTGCAAACTCCATTTCAAAATATCCCCCCAAGAACGATAGGCAGGAAGGACCACTTTGGGGATTTGGCTGTGGGACAAAGATTCCATTTTGGTCGGTACCTTGATGTCTCTGCCACGCACTTGGTAGACATATTCGTCCGCTGCATAGCGTGCTTTTTTCTCCTCCCACCCTTCTAGTAACCGCAAACAGCCTCCGTCCAGATCCTGACGCAATTTGCTTTCCAAGCTCGTCAGATGAGCTTCCAAGTCGTTCACAGCGGCCGCATCCGCAGCAGGATTAGCTTTCATCGCTGACAAGGTGCCATTGACCTGATAAATCTGCTCCGCAATCGCTGCCTGCTGAGCAGTCCACTCATCGTATTTCCGATTACTCTCAGCTATCTCTGCCAAGTAGCGCACACGCTTGGGCGGGATGATATAGATCTTCTCCGACATCTCGTCAGTCGCCTCAAACGTCGACTGAAGGCTCGCGCCCGTTCGTTCCACGATCGTGTCGATCAGGTGTTTATACAGGCTATTGGCCCCTGGGTCATTGAATTGAGAAGCGATCGTACCAAATACCGGCATATCGTTGGGATCAGTGTGCCAAAGGCCGCGATTGCGCTGTACCTGCTTCTTCACATCGCGCAGCGCATCCAGGGCCCCACGCTTATCAAATTTGTTCAACGCAATAATATCTGCATAGTCCAGCATGTCAATCTTCTCGAGCTGAGAAGCAGCACCGTATTCGGGTGTCATGACATACAGCGATGCGTCCGAGTGGTCGACGATCTCCGTGTCCGACTGGCCAATGCCTGAAGTCTCGAGGATAATCAGATCAAATTGAGCTGCTTTGAGGATATTGAGGACTTCTTTGATATGGCGCGAGAGCGCGAGGTTAGACTGGCGTGTGGCTAGAGAACGCATGTACACGCGCTCATTGTGAATGGCATTCATCCGAATGCGGTCGCCCAACAAGGCGCCGCCTGTACGGCGCTTGGAAGGATCGACAGATACGATGGCGAGGTGCTTTTCGGGAAAATCTCTTAAGAAGCGGCGTACCAATTCATCTACCAAAGACGATTTACCGGCCCCTCCTGTACCCGTAATGCCCAACACAGGCGGATGTGCCAAGCCCTGCATGCGTTCCCGTACATCTTCCATGATGGGTTCTACCGCATCGGGGTTATTTTCCACCGCAGAGATCAGCCTAGCCAAAGCTCGTGCACTGACTTTCTGATGGACTTGTTGCAAAATCAATTGTCCGCCGCCATCGACTGCCTTAGCGGCAGTACCGAGCGCTTCTCCCACGGCATCTTTCCAGCGAGCCACGTCCAATTTCCCCGTCGGGAAATCTGCTTTTTCCAACAAATCATTGATCATCCCCTGCAAGCCCATCTCGCGACCATCATCTGGCGCATAAATGCGGTCGATCCCATAGGCGTGAAGGTCTTCGATCTCCGAGGGCAAGATTACCCCGCCTCCCCCACCAAAAAGTTTGATATGCCCACAATTGCGTTCCTTCAGCAGGTCATACATGTATTTAAAAAACTCATTATGACCACCCTGATAAGAAGTAATCGCTATCGCCTGCGCATCTTCCTGGATGGCGCAATCCACGATTTCCTGTACCGAACGGTTGTGGCCAAGGTGGATGACTTCGGCCCCAGAAGCCTGGATAATGCGGCGCATGATATTGATGGCGGCATCGTGGCCATCAAAAAGTGAGGCAGCCGTTACAATGCGAATTTTGTTTTTTGGTTTATAAGGAGCAATTTGTTGCATGCGTGTAGTATTTTTGTGGGGGCAAATTTAAGGAATTTTTAGGAGAAGAGAGACCGGTCGCCCTGCGGGCTCCCTGCGAGATCGTTCGTCGCTGCGCTCCTCACTGCGAGATCGCTCGAAGACTCGCTGCGAGACTAAAGGCAGGTTCGATATGGTTCAAGTCATTTAACTTGCTTGCCACAAAAAAAGTCTCTTGTCTCGCAGCGAAGGCGAGTCTTCGAGCCGAGCGGTCTCGCAGTGAGTGCCGAAGGCGCGAACGGTCTCGCAGTGAGCGCTAGCGAACGATCTATTATGAAACCCATCAATTGCAATTTTTACGACCACCTGGAGGTGTTTGCCATGCGGAGGCAGCCTGTAACCATCGTCTTCCGGGAGGAAGGCGAAGAAGTGCGCTTGGAACAAACGATTATCCTAGACCTGTATGTCCGCGACAGTGTGGAATATATGATGATCGGGAGTGGGCAAGAAATCCCATTAGCGTCATTGGTTTCCGTGGAAGGAATAGCCTTGGATACGTTTGGGGCTTAGGTTCAAATTGGCCAAAACAATATTACAATATTATGGTTTTGTCATATAATTTTACTTCTATGACTATTCTCATGGAGTTCTGTGAGTTGAGTCTGGAAAAAATAGCGTAATTTTGCTTTTTATTTTGATCCAAATTTTTCCACTATGATCGTTGAACAACTCTATACCGGATGCCTTGCAGAAGCAGCATACTATATTGAAAGTGATGGCGAAGCTGCTATCATCGATCCCCTTCGGGAGACAAAACCTTATCTGGACAAGCTTCAGAAACAAGGTGCCAAATTGAAGTATATCTTCGAAACGCATTTCCACGCAGACTTCGTTTCTGGCCATATAGACCTGGCCAATAGCACAGGAGCGACCATTGTCTATGGTCCCAATGCTGAGCCGACCTATGACATCCACCAAGCATCAGATGGAGAGGTGATGGCCATTGGAAAGGTGAAAATAAAGGTCTTGCACACACCTGGTCATACCATGGAAAGTACCACTTACCTCCTCAAAGATGAGGCAGGGAAGGATCATGCCATCTTCACAGGAGACACGCTTTTCCTGGGAGACGTTGGTCGTCCTGACCTCGCAATAAAGCAAGGAGAACTCACCAAAAGAGACTTGGCAGGCATTCTATTTGACAGCCTTCGCACGAAAATCATGCCGTTGGCAGATGAGCTAATCGTCTATCCAGGGCATGGCGCAGGTTCTGCTTGTGGCAAGAACTTAAGCTCAGAAACCTGGGGATATTTGGGGGAACAAAAAAAGACCAACTACGCTTTACGAGCTGATATGACGAGGGAAGAATTTATTGAAGAAGTCACCTCGGGTCTTTTGCCTCCTCCTCAGTATTTTCCAAAAAATGCGATGATGAATAAGACGGGATATAGCAATTTTGGCAATGTCCTCCAACAGGGTATCAAACCACTTTCTCCCACAGAATTTGAATTTTTAGTGGAAAGTGAAGGCGCATTGATGCTGGACACACGCTCTGAGCATGACTTTGCAGCAGGGCATATTCCCAATTCGATCTTCATCGGCGTTGACGGCAGTTTTGCGCCTTGGGTAGGGGCCTTGATCACTGATATTCAGCAACCGATTGTGCTGATCGTGCCCGAAGGGCGCGAAGAAGAAGTCGTTACACGTCTGGCACGTGTAGGCTATGACCATACCCTCGGGTATCTCCAAGGTGGCCTTGAAGCTTGGCAACAAGCAGGGAAGGAAGTAGATACCCTTCAGTCCATTTCTCCCAAAACGCTCGGCGACAATCTTCCAACAGATGGCCAAATTGTCGACGTCCGCAAGCCGAAAGAGTTCCTCTCTCAGCATGTTGAGGGCGCGACCAACTTTCCCCTTGATTACATTAACCAAAATATGGGCCGCCTAGATCGGTCTGGAAAATATTATCTCTATTGTCTAGGTGGTTACCGTTCCGTGATCACCGCCTCTATTCTCAAGGCGCGTGGCATTCACAACTTAGTGAATATTGAGGAAGGATGGCGCGGCATTGAAGCTTCCAACACTCCTAAAACTGCTTACACGTGTCCCACTGAGCTGCCTCAGGAAGTGATAGACGCAGCGGTGAAGGAAGTAGTATAAGAAGAATGATAAAATGAGAAAATGAATAAATGAGTAAATGGAGGGAGTTCATTCTTACCATTTTATCATTTTCTCATATACTCATTTTCTCATTTCCCTAGTACCCCAATAGCTGATCGAGCACTTCTTGCACCTTGTCTGCATTGGGCAGCATGGCAGCTTCGAGCGTAGAATTGAGGGGAATGGCAGGCAGGTTTTCTGCTCCGAAGGTAAAGACGGGCGCATCCAACTGGGTGAAACAATGGTAGGAAATCCGCCCTGCCAATGACTCAGCAAAAGAATTTTTGAGACATTCTTCTGTGAGGACCAAGACCTTCCCATGACGTGCTACGCCTTCCAGGATGGCATCCCAATCTAGTGGTTCTAGCGTCCGCAAATCGAGGATCTCGACTTGGCCTGGAAATGCCTTGCTGGCGTTTCTCGCCCAGTGTACGCCCATGCCATAGGTGACCACCAAGCAACTTTCCCCATTTTCTACCGCAGATTCATCTGCTGCCTGATAGATGCGTGCCTGGCCCAGTGGAATGACATAGTCATCGCTAGGCTCAAGGGTACGCGCTTCTTTACTCCCAGGAACTTTCCCCCAATACAATCCCTTGTGCTCAAACATAATGACGGGATTAGGGTCGTAGAAAGCAGCGCGGAACAGGCCTTTCATGTCAGCAGCATTGGAAGGGTAAACGACTTTTACCCCTTTGATGGTGAGAATAGCGGACTCTACACTGGAGGAGTGAAAAGGCCCTCCAGAGCCGTAGGCGCCGATAGGCACACGAATCACAGACTGTACAGGCCATTTTCCATTGGAGAGGTAATACGAGCGGCTGACTTCAGCATATAGCTGGTTGATTCCTGGCCAGATGTAATCGGCAAATTGGATTTCGACGATGGGTTTACATCCTGCAATTGACATCCCTACGGTAGACCCGATGATATATCCTTCTTGGATGGGGGTATTGAATACGCGCTTGTCGCCGTATTTTTCGGCCAGTAAGGCCGCTTCGCGGAATACTCCGCCTAAGGTACCCCCTACATCTTGCCCATACAGCAGGGCTTCGGGATGCTCTTTAAGCACTTTATTCACAGCATGTAAAGCAGCATCTACCATTACGATTTCTGATGCGCCTTCAGGCGCGCGCTCCCCTGCTTCTTCGGTGATAGGCGTAGGGGCAAATTGATGGTCAAATAAATCTTCCGGATTGGGGTCTTCAGCTTGGAATGCCTTTTCAAAATCAGCTTCCACTTTTTCCATAACTTTTTCCTTTACCCCTTCCAATACTTCTTCTTTGATCCCCATATCGCGCAAGCTCACATGAAGATGGACCATTGGGTCTTCTGTTTTATCCTCTTCCAGGTCGTCTCGATACCACTCCTTGCGAACCCCCGAAGTATGGTGGTTGAGTAGTGGAACGCGTGCACGCACAAGGAAGGGACGTCGCTCTTTTCGAATCGTGGAGATAACTTCTTCCAAGGTATCGTAACAAGCAAAAAAATCGCTCCCATTGATGTCTCGCGTCTCGATGCCTTTGAATCCTCGGGCGTACTCGATGGCATTTTGAGCGTACATTTCGCTAGCCTGGGCAGATATGCCCCAGCTATTGTCTTGAACTAAGTACAGGATGGGATAGCGATGCAGCGCAGCCATTTGCAACGCCTCTGCCACTTCTCCTTCTGTCATGGCGCCATCGCCAATAGAGCATACTACGACGGGAGATTGGCCTTCTTCAAAAGACACAAGGTTCTGACCTTCAAGGTATTGCACGCCTTGTGCGACCCCAGTCGATGGGATAGCTTGCATCCCAGTAGCAGACGATTGGTGAGGGATTTTGGGAAATCCATCTCGGTTCAGACTAGGGTGCCCATAGTAGGTACGCCCCGCCGAGAAAGGGTCATCCTTCTTGGCAAAGAGCTGAAGCATCAGTTCATATGGCTCCATCCCAATTCCCAATAGGAGGGCATCATCACGATAGTAAGGCGCGACGTAGTCCTGCGGGAGCAGGTGGAGGCCCAAGGCTATCTGAATAGCCTCGTGGCCGCGAGAAGTAGCATGTACGTATTTGCTACTCCTGTCTTTATGGGTTTCATACACTTCGGCCATAGCTTCAGCCGTGCGCATGAGTTCATAAGCTTTTAATAACACGTCAAGATCAATGACGGTGTAGGGTTGATCGATTTGCATGGTGCGTGGATGTGAAATTTTGTTGCGGCGCAAAGGTAGGGAAAAAAGAAGAATTTTGAGAGACCACTCGGGCTTCGCCCTCGTTGCGAGACCGTTCGTCGCGTTCGACTGAGCTCACGCCGAAGTCTCCGCTCCTCACTGTGAGATCGCTCGAAGACTCGCTGTCAGACAAGAGACTTTTTCCATTCCATTCCCTCATTCTATCCTTCACTCATCCTATCATTCTCTTCTTCCCGCTTGAAACTTGGGATTTTCTTCCTTAGCTTGCTAAAGCTACGATTATGGTAACCGAAACTGTTCATACTGAGGCAACTGCGCTGAATAGGCTACGAACCCTTCTATTGGAAGAGGAGTGGGAGACCCATCAAAAAACCAAGGAAGAATTAGAAGAAATTCGCGATTTACTCAATAATTATGATCAATTAGACGACAAATTGGAACCCCACTTCCAGCAACACATCGTCTATTTACAGGATAATTTTCCACAACTCTTTCGCAAAAGTCTTGGGAAAGCACTGGAGCGTCAAATCGCAGAATCTAAAGGAGAAATCATCGAGGCACTCTACCCCATCATCGGGAAGCTGATCTCGCGGTATATCCGCGCAGAATTCGAGAAGCTGAGTAAGACCATAGATGACGCGCAGCGGGATTTCTTTTCGCTTCACAATTGGAAATTGCGATTGAAAGCTTTCTTTACGGGTGTGAGTTACCGGGAAATGGTCATGCAAAAAAGCCAGCGAGCGACTTTAGAGGAAGTTTTTGTCATAGAAAATGAATCAGGGCTTCTGCTAGGCCATTTTTCTATGAATAACCTGCTAGATCCTGACATGATCGCGGGGATGCTTACAGGCATCAAGGGATTTGTGGAGCATGCCCTGATGGAAGGGCCTGAAGATTTGGAGAGCCTGAGTTATGGGGTTCATAAAATTTTGGTTCATAACGCCCAAGGGGTTTATTTTGCCAATGTAATTGATGGGCAAGTAGATGTCGATTTCAAAACAGCATTAGACAAAGAAATCCTTTCATTCCTCGAAGATCATCCTATTCACCATAAAGAACCCTTGACAGAAGCCTATCGACAGACGCTTTCCCTCCACCTCAAAGAACACTTTTATGGATTCAACCAAATGGATCAGTAAGAAAATTGCCTTACTAGGAAGCCATGCGGTAGGCAAGACTTCGCTTATCAGTCAATTTGTTTACCAAAAATTTCCTGAGAGCTACTTGACGACCTTAGGCTTAAAAGTAGATAAAAAGACGGTAGAGATTGCCGATTATCGGATAGACCTCGTGATCTGGGACATCGCGGGCAAGGATGACACCGCCCAGGTCCCTTTGTATTACCTAAAAGGCTGTACGGGGATTATTTATGTAGTAGATTTGACCCGTCCCAGTACATATAATACATTAGATCAGCAGCTCAGTGCTCTCAAGGAACGTGTGCCTGACACCCAGTTTATTGTTGCTGGGAATAAATGTGACCTGCTAAATGAACAGCAACTCGCCGAGAAAATCAGCGAGATGCCCATTCAGCCCGATGTCGTGACCAGTGCCAAGCTTGGATTAAATGTGGAAGAGATGTTTTTGCAGCTCGCACAGAAACTTGTACATCAGCATGAATCTCAATGAGTTAAAATTATCCATTCTCAATCAGTATGCTCAGCTCGTCGTCTTTGACCGATCTGGGACTATTGTAGATTCTTGCAATAGCCTGGTCGATCTTTCTGCAGCGATCGGCAGATCCGCTTATGACCTTTTTCCTTTTATTGATAGCATTCAGCACGACCTTCATGTGCTTGATACAGGATCTGAAAACCTCACGTATTGGGGGGTAGAATCTTCTATTTATGGGCTAGATGGTTTTTTTGACTTTGAAGTAGCCATTCACGAGAGTGCTGACGATTGCTATCTTTGGTTGATCCAGGAACGCTCTGAATTCTACCGCACTTACCAAGAAGTTCAAGGCGAGCGCAATCTCCTGCGCATGCAGCAGGAATACCACAAGCTCGGCGTGAATTATGAAGATGAATTTGACCGTGATTTTAAGCGCCGTCAGGAGATTCAGTTTGGAAAAGACTTGATCATCGATGTTGATGTCGAGCAGGGGGAGGAGGACTGGTGGTAGAGACCGCTCCCTGCGGTCGCTGCGAGACCGTTCGGGGCTAAATCCCCTCTCTGCGAGATCGTTTCGGCCTGTCGGCCTCACTGCGAGACTTGCCCTGAGCTACGCCGAAGGGCCGCTCGGAGACTCGCTTTGAGACAAGAAAATTTCTTCCTCACACTCGCTCTCACCCTCACACTGACTTCCCCATGCCTACCTTTTATCAATCCCCTCTTTTTTGTTGGTTAATTCTCCCATTACTACTGCTTACAGCAGGGTGTAGTACGTCCTCTCAAGTCGAGACCTCGCCTGTTGTCTCGGACGAAGATGACCTTCGGGGCGCTTTACTCACCTACCTCCGCCATCCCAGATTTGCCCACGATGACTTCTGCGAACAGGCATTTGGTATCCAAGCCAAAATGGAGCGATATGATAGAGCCGCAGGTGAAATCTACTTCAGCACTGATTCAGCTAGTTTTCTCGAAGGGAAACATTTAGGGCTTTGTGCAAATGTCGCTGACATCACTTTTGGAGAACGACGAGGCAAGTATCAGGTGTTGGATAAATGGGTAAACTCTCAGGATGATCGTGTGCTGATGCGGATTCCAGCGGAAAAACTGCGTGTGGATACCACGAGGGCCCTACACAAGGATTTTGGAGATATACGCTATACGCTTTCGATGAAAGAGCTCCTGGGATTTTCTCGCTCAACTGCGCTCTACAATGGTCCTGTATTGGCGGAATATACCCCCGACCCTGCTACAGAACCCGTAGCGATTGCCAATCACTGTGCGACGATCACGCCCTTTGGAGAGCCCTCTCTTCAGAGATTGGTGGATCAGTTGACGGCTGGTGCGTCATCTCAAGAAGCCAAAGCGCAAGCGCTGCTTGATTTTGTGACCAACGAAATAGGCTATACAGGCCTCGGCGGCATGGAAATATTTTTCCGCCCCAATGAGGTCATCTTTTCCCAAAAAGCTGATTGTAGTGGAAAAACGGTGCTTTATGCTTCCCTGCTTGAACAGGCAAAAATTCCCTATATGCTTGTCTATCTGCCTTCACATATCTGCGTAGCCGTTCAGGGAGATTTCCCCACAACCAATGACATGCATTTCACTCACGAAGGCATCCAGTACACCATTGCTGAGACAACAGCAGAAGGATTTGTGATAGGAGAATCCTTGCTTCAAATGCCCATCACCGAAGACACCTTCGAGTTTCTCCAATATCCTGGCAAGCGTACCCGCTTGTATGACCTGGCAGAGAAGGATTCTCTGCCGTTTTTGAAGGGGTAGCAGAAGGCGTTCAAATGTTCAACAAAGTTCAAGGGGTCAATTTTCTACGAAGACGCTCTCACTCTCCAACTCACACTTCTCCTTCCATTCCTTCCACCAAATGATAAATATCCGCCATAGCAATGATATGCCCATCGTGAAATTCGTATTTCACCTCAGACTCAGCCTCGATGACTAAATAATCTTCATACGTATTGCCGCCCAACGCTTTTTCGCCCATAATTTTTTAGTGATGAAGGTTTAAAGATACCAAAAAGTAGAAAGAGCTGAAAGAATGACCAATAGTTATATTATCCTGATTTCAATCCTCTTTTGAGTAAAATTCGAGCAAGTTATTTTCAGTCAAATAGGTGTATTGGGCTGGGGTCAAATAGATGTGGGCAGACACTTGCCCCCCATCAGGCAAGTCATAGAATTTCCCTGATAATTGGTTCTCTTCTATTGCCTTATAAATTAACTCCAAAAAACCGTAATCATACCAATCTCCCATAACAGGCACTTCCCTCGTGTATATTTTCTTATTGAATTTGAAGCCAATCGATGCCTTGGGCTTATCGAAAGAAAAGTCATCATGAATGTCTGTTGGGGTAAATTCGCCACGCGTGATAGCAGCAAATTCTTCAATGGCGTGCTTATAAGGTTGATTGCCATCGAACATTTCCCAATCGAAACCCATACAGATGCCTTCTGCCTCATATAGAATCTCTTCATATGAATAAAGGAAGCCTTCCTTCATTTTAGCCAAATGCTGCTGTTTTGCTTTGTGAGATAAGTGTGAAAAAAGGCCTAATGAATCATAAACCATAAAATATCGACTCACCTCATTTTGATTCAATAAGTTAAAAGGGTTCCAGTATTTTGGGGTTTCCAATGTATACCAATAGGGGTCAAAATAAGTAAAACGATTAAAGAAAAATCCCATCCCATGACCTGTCTCCCCTAAGAAGTCATATTGGTCTTTGGTGGTAAGGATCAGGTTTATTTTCTCTGGTACAGAACGCCCAACAGCCACAATTCGATCTGGCGATCCTATGTCTGTCAATACCTTATTGAAAATCTTGAAGAAGTGCCCATCTAACTTGTCGTACAAGTCCGAATTTTCATAATCCTCGTCATACGAATTATGAGAAACATAAGGCACGCCATTGCACTTGAAGCTTACAACTGCTGATTTATAGGTAAAATCATCGTAAGTAGTCTCTTGTATTGCAAAGGCAAAATCCGTAATGGATAGGTCGGGTGATAGCTTAGCCAAAGCCTCAAAGGCATATCGATAGGAAGTCTCAACGGTTTTGGGCAAAGAATCTCGGTGAATGATGAGTTTCCTTTTGATGAGCGAAATCAACGCCTCTTGGGTCCGAATGGAAGTTACATCTAATCCTTCTGAAGGGATTATGTCAATTTGCTGCAACCCTTTGAGGTATTCAGCCAGTTTCCCATTCTTTATGTGAGCTTCCTTTTGTGCTAGTTCATAAAGGTATTGAAAGATATCTATTTCATTTCTTACAGACTCCGAAGCTAGCACACTTTCCTGTTCACTGTTCTTCAGTTTTTGGACCAAGTCTCGATGAATACTTTCCTCTATTACCTCATAGCGATAAAGTGCATCAATTAGTTTCTTTATTTGGGTATTGGTATCGCCATAGGTATAATACATAAACAGACCTCTCTGCTCCCCCCTTTTCAGATGATACCTATCCAAGAATACATCATATAAGGAATGGATGAGTGAATCCTTGTTCACCTTTTCAGTCTCTTTTTCTGAAATAATTGCTTCTTGCACCAGATACTTTGTCAAGCGTTTCGCTTGTTTGTGTGTCTGGCAAAAAGCGAAAGTGGGGATTAGAAGAAGTAGGGTAAGGGCTAGTTTCATGATAAAAAAATCGGTCAAAATTGATTCGTATCAAACTGCGCCATGCATTCGATGAAGGAAGCGGGAGCTTGAGTGGTTTTCAGGGTCAAAAAATCTTTTTCAGGCATGTATGCTTTCAGAATTGGCAAACATTCCGTCAAATCATTTTCCCTCAATCCAATCACCGGATCTGTCAACAGTTCAAACCCAAAATCAGCGTACAGTTTGATGGCGCGATAGCTTTCTGGCTGGGTGTGGAGGTAGATGGGGTAATCTTCGGGGGAAAGGTCCCTCATGATCAGCGAAAGCAAGGCTCTGCCTAGCCCAAGTCCTTCAAAAGGCTTCAGGACTTTGAGCCAGTGAATGGTGTTAAATTCCCCATACGCCTTCCATAATAGACATGTCCCTACAGGCTGATCGCTTTCGTCACATACAAATAAGGTATTGGCAAAAAACACGTCTTCCTTGCCGCCATAGGTCGTTTCGAAAAAAGCAGTCATATACGGCTCAAATTCGTCTGCCGTAACAGGATCGTCAAATGGTATGGCTTTCCATAGAGGCAATTCGTCCCTTCTGCAACTTCTCATATGAAAGCCTGCGGGGAGTTCACATAAGGCATTGGGATTCAATGCCTTGCACATCATGAAGATGTTTTTGTCGGGGAGTTGTTCTTTCATTATGGCAGCTTTCAAGAACTCACTAATACCAATGACCCAAGTATCAGCATTGGAGCACTCAGAAGAGGCATGAAATTTATTCCGAGAACCCCAATGACAATACATAGAAGACCGACAATCATGGACATCACGCCCAGAATCCTTGAAAGGGTTTTGTATTTCTTCTCATTGAGCAAAAAATTAGTAATGGTTAAGACAATCGCTAAGCCGGCAATTGATGCTAGTGCGACTAAAATAGGAAATAATCCATCAAGTATGTGATTGATCTCACTTGCCATCAATAGCCCAGGAACTTGAAGGAGTCCTAAGATGAGTAAGGCTTTCTTGATGGTTAGTTTCATTTGGAGTGGGGGTTGGCCTTAGATGGATTGAAAATTAAGCAGGTCTTTTTCCATGGTTGCTAACCTATTAGCATACTCAAGCCCTACGTCACTGGAAGGATTAGTGTTAAGCAACTGCTGTCTTTTTATGGCAATTTTGGCCTTTTCTAGTAGCTTTTGATCAATTTTGCCAGTGATCTTTATTTGTCCAAAGGCAGCTGCCAAAATAGAGTTGTCCATGATCTGTATCAGGTACTCGTCCTCTTGCTGAATGTCATTTAGTGTTTCCAGTGTTAAGACTTCGGATACCCCTTCACTCTGGTATTTGCAGCCTGCTTCGTCAATCCGTTCAAATACCCATTTCAGCACATTTCTAGTCAGCTTCTTTTCCCTGTACCAATCTGACAATTGATACAGAATATCGGCACCATCATCGTTGCCAAATGGCGCAAAATCATCCAAACAATCATAATAGAATTCCGCAGTCATTCCTTTGACAAAATTTGGATGAGATGTCTCTTTTGCTAAGCCTTCTTCTTCATCATCAAAAAAATAGCCGTTGTTCATGTTGCTATACTTTAGTCTGCGTAAAAAACCGTTTTGATTAAACCATATAAGGCATATAAGAACATATAAGAAAATGGCCTATTTTGACCTTAAATGCCCTTAAATGTCTTATATGGTTCAAAATATGGCCCAAAGTGTAAACAGGTAATCGAATAACACTACCCTCCCCCCAATTCCCGCTTCCTCAACACCTCCAACATCACTTCTTCCGAAGGCGGATTCAATACATATTGCGCCACAAAATCCGCTACCCGCGGGTAATCCGTGGCTAAGATACGGTCTCCCGCTTCCTGAAGTTCATATGCCGTATGCCGCAGCTCGATTCTAGGTCCTAGGACCAGCCAGTCCGCACCTGCCACCCCAAATGGCATCCCTACGCTACCCGCATTGATGACACGGACATCACCGATCATGCGATCAAACTGCATGTGGGTATGACCACAGATCACATAGTCCACGCCCACCTGATCAAAGATGGGCAGGAGCTTCTCATCTGAGGTGAGGCGGGTAAATATCTCCGTTTCGTTTCGTGGGGTTGCATGGCAAAAAAGGACCTTGCCTAAGCCTGTAATCGAAAGACTAAGGGTCTTGGGCCACTGGCGCATGAGGGTTTCATGAGGGGGAAGCATCTGGTCAGCCGTCCATTGGATTTCTTCCAGTACATTCGGAGGGAATGGCCCGGGGTCTTGATGTGCCATCAGGGCCAAAACGGCCACTTCGCAGTTGCCTAGGATGAAATGGATGGGCATGTCCATTTGACTCAGGAGATCGAGGCATTGCGGTGACATGGGGCCTACGATGACATCTCCGCCGATTACGAGCTGGTCGATTGGGGCATGACTTATTTCTTGAAGCACCGCTTCGAGGGCGGGGAGGTTTCCGTGGATGTCGTAGAGGGCGGCGGTGGGCATGGGAAAACCATTAATTTATTTTATGATCTGCTTAAATCCGCCAAATCAGCCCAATCCGCATTCTATTCAATGCACAAATATTCAAGTATCGACCCTCACGCACTCAGATTCAGAGGATTACTCACTTTGCTGGATTCTTGCAGCTTTTTTTCCAAGTCCGTTTTGATCAAATATTCCAATTTCCGTGCATGAAGCCGCCACCAATAAAAGGCGGGAAATTCCCCGTCACTATGCTTTTCCAAACGGTACATAAGCTCGATATTGGGAGATTCTTTCTCATGGATGATCCTGCTTAATTTTGTCGGATGAATCCCAATATCTGCTGAAAAAGTCTTGCTATTAATCCCGATCAACTTGATATAATGCTTCAACTGGTTAGCAAAGGAAAAAGCAGGGTCGTATTTACTCGTTTTGAAGTAGTCCTGCATCAGTATCTTCATCTGCATCAAATTCCCAAGCAGAATCTGCTGAGGCGTCATCTGCTTCAAGCGCGCAAGCCTAAGCTTTCGAAACTCCTCATTTACAGCCTTTTGCTCTTCTTCACTGAGGGTTTCATTAAAAAAGAAGCTCTCGACGATCTCTTCGTCGGTATATGTTTTACTTAGCTTTTTGTATATTTTTTCGCTGTTATTCATTGGGTAAGTACTTTTGAATCAACGCTTTTGATGCTTCTTCCTCTACGGCCAATAATCGCCCATACTGCCGAAATCCATATTTATTTTGGTATAACTCAATCAATTTTGTCTTTGGATGGAGTGATAAGAATCCAAAATAGCCCCTAGCAAAAGAGAGTCTACACCCAAAGGCCAAAAGACTGCCCGCTATTAGATCAATAACTTTCCCTTTGCCTCTATTTGACTTTCCTATCTCAATCAAATTTAGGTGAATTCGATATTCTTCTGGTATGTCAATAAGCGACATGATTCCCAGAATTTCATCTTCTGCATTTACCAAAAAGATCTTATAAAGCTCATTTTCTTTTTCTACCTCCCAGTCGAAGTCAAACTCTTTTGATTTCGCGATCAATTTAAAATCTGATTGAAGGACGGCCTCGATTGCAGAACGTAATGACTCTCCTGTTTTTATATTCCTTAAGGGCATGGGATAATTTTTTGCTGCCCTAAATTACATAAATTAATTAAGGGATACAATAAATGATTTATGATTTTCATAAATAAAATCTAAATTTTCCCAACTAATTGTGGGCTTGTATTCGACCATTAGCAAATCACAATATATACTTCATCAACTCCACCTCGTCCCTTGGCAGCTTGATCATCTCCAGGAACCGAAGTCCCAATTTCTCCAGCAACCGCTGCGAGGAGACATTTTCCTTCACAGTGATCGCCACAATCTGTTCTATGCCAAATACTTGAAGGCCCACTTCCTTGATCTTTTGGGCAGCTTCGAAAGCGTATCCTTGTTTTTCGTATTGAGGGAGGAAGGCAAAGCCTATGTCCACATGCGCCAGCCCTGGCCGCTTATACAGGCCGCAAGTGCCCATTTTCATCCCATCAGCCTTCCTGACCACCGTATAGTTCCCATAGCCCAAAAGCTCAAATTGAGCCGTAATCTTCTCTTTGATATATGCCTCTGCTGCCGCATCAGAATGCACATTCCGATCGCCGATATAGGCCAGCCATTTGGGCGTATTCATCAATCGGTGGAGGAAAGGCGCATCCGCTGCGGAGGTGGGTTTGAGGAGCAGACGCTCTGTTTCGAAAGATTGGTAGGCAGACATGAGGAATAATGAATATTGGAGAATATCGAACAAGGCTTGTCCTGAGTGTAATCGAAGGGATTGAAAATTGTTGAAATGAATAGAAGCGCCTTTCTCCTTCAAAAATCCTTGTTCTGCAATCGTTATTCTTCAATCAACCCCTTCACCACTCGAAACGCAAGACTGCGTTGGGCGTGAACCCCAGATCTACTCTGTCAATATACAGAATTTCTGGGTCAGAATTTCTGAGATTTTCAATGAAGAAATCACGCGCGTAAAAATTGGTGTGCTGGTAGATATTGAATAGAGAAAGGCCAATCACGCCTCGCCCGCTGCCCTTCTGCTGAAGGCGAAAATGGTACATGGCCGAGGCATTTAACTGATGCTGAAGCGGGAGCCGCTCATTATTATAGCCATCAAATTCTGGCAATACCACTTCTTTTCCCATACGATTAAGTTCGATTTTGTAGGATTTTACCTCCGAATAGGCAAGGCCAGAAGCCAATCTCCAACCGATAGAAAACTCAAAGTTACCCGTTTCTAAGAGGTTGGCCCAGTTCAGGGAATGCCGTTGATCGTAGGGAGTGGGAAAGTTCGGGTCAAAAAATTGGGCAAAGTGATAATCAGCCTTGCTGATCGAATAGCTCACCCACGAACGGAAATTATTCCATCGCTTTTTTATCAATAAATCTACGCCACGAATGGAAGAAGTGCCTCTGATAAATGGTTCTTTGGGCGCCACTTCAAAACCACTGGCAAGGGACGTCAACCCCTGCACATTTTTGAGGTACCCTTGTAGGTCGACGACCCACCCTGATTGGTGATAAATGATCCCAAGTTGCCATTGAGAAGCCGAAAGAACAGGCGCTTGGGGGCTTCCACTAAGCACCCATACAGGCGTTTCTATCCCTGCTCTTAAGCCTCGAAATTCTAGTAGCTGACTGACAAATTGGTGGTACTTTCCTACGTTGGCATGTACCGTAAAGACGTTGGTAGGATTGTACCAAAAACGCAGGCGAGGTTCTACATAACTGCTGTCCGTCCGTTGAAAATGAGTCCACCGAACCCCTGCGTCTATCCCCATTTTTTTATCAGGAGCCGTCTTAAAACTAGCGTGAAGGACTTGCAGGTGGGAAGAGGCTGTATCTGTTTCACTCACAATCACCGTCTCCTGAGATTCTCTGGTGATTTCATGACTAAGGGTGTAGGAATGAAGTTGATAGCCAAGGGTCAATTGGTGGTGCAGGGGCGTCTGGTAATGGGTAATTAACTGAAGTTGCTGGTCTTGAACATGGTTGTTTTTAACCCCAAATTTATCTGACCTGTTGGGATTCCATCTATCAATAAAATAGTCGTAGGTATAGGCATAATTGGTCGTAAGCCCCGTGAGTTGGGAAGTAAGTCCTTCCTGCCAGGTATGGGTCCAGGAAGCGCTAATGCCTTGATTGTCCAATGTCAACAAGTCGTCTTGTGTCATTTTTCTATTAGCATTATCGACCACGTTATCAAAATTATTTCTTCCATAAAACCACGCAATACTCACCTCATCTCGGTTGGTGACCTGGGCTGAGCCTTTCAGGTTGGCATCCAAGAAATTGAACTGGTCTGTAATTTCGATGCCTGGAGGCGTATTCGTCCCTGGCAAGTACCCCAGCAATTCGCCCTGCTGGTTTCTCAGGGTGATATTGTTGAAAGTAGGAGAACGCCAAAGTTCGGAGATCGATCGTCGCAGGGAGTAGACCACAGAAGCTTTATGCCGCGCCAATGAAGCCCTCCCATTGACGTAGGCATTCAGAAAATTACTCCCCGCACTGAATGAAGAATTGGGGTTTCTATAGTCCTCAGTCTGTAAGTCAATTACCCCAGAGACCCTTCCTCCGTATTCCGCCCCAAATCCCCCGCGATATATTTTTGCGCGATCGATAATGTAGGGGTTAAACGCTGAGATCATCCCAAAATAATGGGCGGTGTGGTAAATGGGAATATCTTCCCATAAGACCAGATTCTGGTCAGGCGCGCCCCCACGAATGCTGATCGTATTGGCCCCACCTGAGGGGGAAGACATCCCCGGCAAAAACTGAGCGGAGCGCAGTATATCGGGCTCGATTTGTCCAGGCAAGGCCCTGATTTTTAGCGGGCGGAGAATGGTAGCAGCGCCTTTTTCTCCTAATTCAATCCCATCTGCCAAATACTCCGTGATCAGCACAGATTTTTCCTGCAAGGCTACATAGCTCAGCGTGATCGTATCGCAGGGGCTTTCCAGTATCTCACGGACCAAAAACGTTTTTTTCTCATACCCTATATAGCTGACGATCAGGGTATCTGCAGGCTCACACGCCGTCCGAAAGTCAAATCGACCTGCTTCATTGGTGGTATTGCCTTGCATGGTGCGCTTGATGTATACACTGGCGTAAGGCAATGGCTCTCCCAGCATGCTATCCACGACCGTCCCGCAGAAGCGAGGCAGCAGTGGTTCGGGTTTGGGAGGCACTTTTTTTAGGATCACATAATTTCCGTCAAGCACCTTAAATTCCAACCCTGTGTCCTGTAATAACTGCTCAAGGAAATTGGTAAGAGGCGTGGGGGCAATCTCTGCTGTGATTCGAATCTCTTCTATGTCTTCTTGTTTGTAGGAGAAAAGAAGGTCGTATTGCTGTTCCAAAGAAGTGATGACCGTTTCCAAGGGGGTATCGGTAACCTCAAGGCTAAAAGTGGGAGACTGGGCAGATAAAAAAATGGAGGACCAAAGACCTAGTAGTAAAAGGCTTATATTAAGTAGTTTTTGACGCATTTAATTCCTAGTAGTGAATTTTCTACTATTGCGACGGGTTTAAACCCGTCGCAATAGTAGAAAAAATCAGACCTTTTATTCCTTCCTCAACTTCACCCTTTTTCCTTCCACTTCATACTGAATCTCTAATGGACTCAGCACGGTTTGAAGGGCTAAATCAAGGTCTTTATGCTGAAAATTGCATGAAAGCACTTCTTCTGTATTTACCTTGGAACAATCGATCTTTACCCCAAATTGGCGTTCCAATTCTTCGAGCACCACAGACAAGGCCACCTTGCGGAATTTCGAAATCCCGTCTACCCAGCTCGCTTTGTTTGCGGCTGGGACTTGCCAGTTATCGACGGCTTTGCCCGCTTCTAGACGAATGGCCTCATTGGGCGTCAGCTCTGCCAGAATTTCTCCTTTTACATTGGCTACTGCCACACGCCCTTCCTGACAAGCCACCTCAAGGGTAGTTCCTCTAGATCGTACATTAAATTTCGTTCCCAATACCGTCACAGTCCCCGATGGCGTCTTCACGGCAAAATCTGCCCCCTTTTCCACTTCAAAAAATGCTTCCCCAGTCAGTGTCAAGCTGCGTGCTTCCTCCCAAGTGCTTTTGTCATACTTCAAGCTGCTTTCTGCATTCAACACAAAAGTAGAAGCATCAGGCAAAACCCCTTCTGTCTGTGCACTACTGGCGACCTCAAAAGTCACTGTCTGGTCACGACTTGTCCAAAGCCACACACCTACCAGCAGAATGACAGATGCGGCTACCGCCATTTGAACCCATCTACCGAGTGGGCGCTTTTTGGCCGCTACAGGTGGTTTCAGGGCCGTTTTTTCCTGTACCAATATATTCGCCAATACCGCTTCTCCATCAAATGCCGGCGGTTCCAAACCCTCCGTCATTCGATAGAGCTGGGTCAGGGATTCGTATTCTGGCCGCCTTCGGAAGACCGCTTCTTCCTCAGCGGAAAGGGTGCCATTCACCCATTTATGTAATAATTCATCGTTGGTCATGGTGGAGGGAAGAATTTTGAATTTTGAATGATGAATTTTGAATGAAGAATTCGATTTTGAACTTGAGTTTGAATTTGAACTTGCGATTTTCCTCTAAAGACAGCCATCTTACAAAATGACCCACCTATCAGCGGATATTTTTTGTGATTTTCCGCAAGGAATCCAGCGCCTTATACATTCGCTTTTCTACTGCTTGCTTGCTGATTCCGATGATTTCGGCAATCTCTTTATAGGTTTTTTTGTCAATTCTGCTCATCAAAAACACCACGCGCTGCTTATCTGGCAAGGCGGAAATCGCCGCTTCCAGTTCCGTCTTTAGCTCTTTTTCCTCTAGCAAATATTGGGGACTTTCTTCTGTATGCGAAATAGGCTTCTTTTTCTGAAATTTCAGGACGACTTTCTGATGCTCATATTCATTGAGCAGGAGGTTGTTGGCGGTTTTGAAAACATAGCCTTTGGCCGTGGCAAATAGGACTGACTGGCAGTTTTTCCACAGCCGTACAAAGGCCTCCTGGACGAGGTCCTGGCTCAGGGATTCATTGCCCGTTTTGTAGTATAAAAAATGATGAAGGGTCTGGGAATACTCCCTAAAAATACTCGAGAAGGTGCTTTCTTCACATAGATTCCTGTTTTGAGACGGCATGTACAAAAGTAGGGATTTTTCGCTTTTTGCTAATAAGAGAAAAACCATATTATAAAGGGCCTAAGGGGCGCAGTTGCGGTTTGTCCCCCTAAATTAAATAGAATTTGCGAGCCTTTGGATGACATTGTCCCATCTTTTTGAGAGCAAAGCAGCTCTTAAAAAGTAGAGTTTTTCTACTATCTCTTTTTTCC
>JAUIKF010000106.1 GCA_030430575.1 Bacteroidia bacterium
GGTAAAAATGACCGATTTAGTGCAATGGGCCAGAAAACAATCAGCTGATAATCAGGCAACTAAACGAATGCAGTTCCTTAAAAATTGAACCAACTTTTTCAACTTTTGAACTCCCTACCTCCGAGGTTTCATCAACAAAACTGGCTAAAACCTCCGAGGTCTTTTTACCTAAACAGTAGCTCCATGCTCCGCCACTATTTCATCACCCTGACCCGCGATCTGCTCCGCCACAAGCGCTTCTCCCTGATCAATATTTTGGGTCTCACCCTTGCCATGACGGCGAGTCTTTTGATCCTTACGTTTGTGGGATTTGAGTTGAGCTTTGATGATTTTCATGACGACCAACAGCGGATCTATCGCGTGACGGGCCACAATGATGGCATGGATGTCTCTTATGCCAGCCTCTTTCCGACGATAGCCCCTAAGCTCGCCGAGCGAATTCCCGAAGTCGAGACAGCCGCCCGGCTCTTCCAGCGCCGCGGTATCCTTCGCTACGCCGAAGGAGAGATGGAAAAGGCCTTCAAGGAGTCAAATATCGCCTTTGGCGATTCGGGCTTTCTGCGCATCTTCTCCTTCGAGGGGTTGCCCGAAAAAGGGCTGGACCGCCCCTTTTCCTTGTGGCTATCTGAAACAACGGCCAAGAAATATTTTGCCAATGAAAGCGCAATAGGGAAAAAGTTGACCCTATTTGATGACTTTGGAGAAGTGAGCTATACAGTCATAGGAATATTCCCCGATTTGCCCGCCAATTCCCATATACAATTTGACCTGCTATTTTCCTTTCATCACCTGACGGGCGACATCTACCAGCGTTATCATCTGATGGGCTGGCGCGCCTTTGATACCTATATCAAAGTTACGCCTAACGCCTCGGAAGAGCGGATCGCAGCGCGCCTGCCGATAGTCTTTGAGGAGGTGAAGGTAGATGAGCAAACAGAGAGCATCCACTTGCAACCGCTAGCGGATATTCACCTCAATTCAAATGTCGCTTACGATCACGCGATCAAAGGGAATCCCGCGACCGTGAATTTCATGCTTATCCTCGCAGCCATTATCCTGATTCTGGCTTGGATCAATTATATCAATCTCTCTACCGCGCGCGCCATCGACCGTGCCCGTGAAGTAGGCATCCGCAAAGTCCTCGGCTCTACCCGCCAAAAACTGATCGCTCAGTTTCTCTTTGAAGCACTGAGCTTCAATGTCATTGCGGCCTTACTAGCCCTCACAATAGCCCAGGTGCTATTTCCCGTATTTGGGAAGCTGTTTGACCAGCAAATGGGAGAGGAATTATTGACAGGTTTTCCCTGGAGCTATAAGCTGCTGATGGGCGGTGGATTTCTGCTGAGTACGCTACTGGCAGGCCTATATCCAGCGTTTGTGCTGTCAGCTTACCAGCCTGTAAAGGTCTTGAAGGGCACTTTCTCCAAATCACAGAAGGGGCAATTTCTGCGAAAAGCATTGGTTGTGATCCAGTTTGGCGTGTCGGTGATCTTGATCACAGGGACGCTCGGCGTCTATCAACAGGTGAAATACATGCAAGCGCAGTCCTTGGGCGTGACAGTGGAAGAGACCCTGGTCATCGAATCGCCCAAGATCGTGGAAGACAGTACCTATACGGCCCAGATGGCAGTCCTTCAACAAGAACTGACAGCTTTGGCAGGGGTGGAAGAAGCCTTCTCTACGGGCTATGTGCCTGGCAAAAACTACAATTTTGGGACGCAAGTACGCATGGAAGAAAGTGCAGCTAGTGAGACCCAAATATGCAATATCGCTTATATACAGGCCGGATTTTTTGCCCATTATGAAATCGATATCCTATATGGAAAAGCTTTCTCCACAGACCTGAACCCCAGTGACCAGCGCGTCATTGTCAATGAAGCCTTGCTCAGGCTGATTGGCCTGCCAGTGGCCGAGGAGACCCTTGGCAAGCGCTTGCAACTGGGCGATAGCCAGTCGCCTGCGACGATCACAGGCATTGCGAGGGATTACCACAATAGCTCCCTCCAGTACGACTACGATCCCATCGTTTTTGGCCAAAAACCCGTGACCAATTACCTCTCCATCAGGCTTCAGACTTCAGGAAAAACGTTATCGGATTTATTGGGAAAGGTCCAGGAACGCTATGAAGCCATCTTCCCTGGCAATCCATACCTGGCCGTATTCCTGGACGACGTCTTTGCGCAGCAATATCAGGAGAATAAGCAATCGGGGCGACTCGTAGGGGCCTTTGCGCTTCTCGCCATCTTCATCGCTTGCATGGGCCTCTACGGCCTCTCTTCTCTCAATAGTCTCCAGCGCCGCAAGGAGATCGGCATCCGCAAAGTCATGGGCGCTTCCCTCAATGATCTCTTGCAGCTGCTTGCCAAAGACTATGTGCGCCTGCTTGGTGTCGCCATGGTCCTGGGCCTGCCCTTGGCAGCCTATGGATTGAGCCAATGGCTTGAGGGCTTCGCCTTCCAGATGGAAATGGGCTGGGCGCTTTTTGCTTTACCAGCTGTCTTGACGGCGCTGATCGCTTGCCTGACCATCGGTTGGCAGGTAGTGCAGACGGCCAGGACAAATCCTGTGGAGGCGTTGCGGGATGAGTGAGGGGAATTTATGGGCCCCAATGTAGGAATGATGATCGGCAGATGGCGGTTGAAGACGTACCAGATTGAAGAAAATCTGGTACGTCTTGGAGCCTATCGACATCTAACAGATTTTCTTCAATCTGTTAGATGTCCAAGCTGCGTGCCCCGTCAATCCCTCGCAAATTGCAGAATACCTCTCCACCCTCTAGCTTGTGGCCCCCCTATGAGTTCATAAGCCATGAGAATTTTTGATAACTTAGGTTTCATATCATGGTTATCTAGGCATAACAATTCTTTTTCTATGGTATATTCAGATCATTCACCTTTGGGGTAGTACACACAAATAGAATAGTGGTTGATATTAAAATTCATAACAACGAGAGAAATCGGCTTGCTTCCATAAAAGGGGTAAATGATGATTTTTCTGGTAGATTATATGCATTTGACTTGTTCAGGAATTTGATTGAGCTGTCCGATTGTGTAAGTGTCTGTGTTAGAAGGAATAATTACATAATCTCATGTTTGGAGCAATTGAAAGTCCTAGGGCAAGAACTAAGAGTCCATGACCTAGCTGCTTCGAATGACCTTTTTGAAATTTCCTTCTACTTTGATAAAGGCAAAGCAGGTGATGAGTTGCTCTCAATATTAGTTGATTTATGGTTTGCATTTCAACAGCCTACTTTTTTTTTATATCTTCAAAAGAAAGATTCCTCTATAATTTCAAATCACAAGATGACCCATAAACAATCTTGGGAGGAGATTTCTGATACCTTCACCTCCTATGTAGTTTTCAAAGGAGCAGAGGAAGACGTTATTTGGATAGGAAGAAGCGAAACATTGAAATTTGAGATGAAGGACTTGAGGATTTAATCATGAAATATTCAACCCTGTTTCTTAACAAGTTTTTGGTTGTAGGAATCTTATTTATGAGCTGCCTATTTATGGGGGCACAAAATACCGATATAGCTAGCGAAAAAGATACTTTTATCTTTTTTAGAATTATAAAAACCAATACAGATAAGCCTATTAGTCCAAGCATTCATAATCCCATTAGGTTTCATGGAGTTATTAAGGAAATACAGTCTTTGGAAGAGATTGAGCTTACATCTGATGCAGAATTATGGAAAATAGAATATGCACTTGCAGAGGCAGGGGCTGTCTTTTTCCCAGTAGAAGGAGGTCTTAATGACCTTTTCCTGAGTGGATGTTGCCAAAAAAATAGGGGTACATTTTATTTTGAAAATAAGCACTTCCAGATAGATACCTCACTTCATTTTCACTCAAAAAATCCCATCAATTTTTTTGAAGATATTTCTGAACAAAACAAGATGATATCCTTCCGATTGGAAGGTGATTCATCGGCATATGAAATAGGTTTAGACTTCTTTTGCGGAACAATGGAATATTGCGTGTGCCCAAACCTCTATGCACTTACTTTTGTTCCAGGAACCTCCTCCATCTATTGGCCAAAATCGCCACCTCTTTTGCAAATCATTTCCCCCAGAGATAGTGCATTGATCAAAACACTGTTTAAGCCTTATGTGCAATTTCCTTCAAGAATGTAGAAAGTGTTGAGAAATCAAAGATGCACCTAAGGCCTGTGCGCTCCCCTCCCCAATTGCAGAATACCTCCCCACCCACTAACTTGTAGCCTTTCCTATAAGTTCCCCATTACCTATGCAAAAATCGCCTTGTGTTCATAAATGGAAAGGGATGAATCAGCTTACCATCATTAGACAAATGATCCTTGTATCATGCTTGAGCATAGCCGTTTGGGGGTGTAATTCCGCTGAAATCGAAAAGCGTAAAAAACCTTTATTTGAAGGAGGAAGAGAATTCAGCCTGACCCCTGATTCACTCAGTATGGACAAAAATAGAGAGGAGTTGATCAAAATATTTGGAGAAGCGTTTTATGACAGCTTGATGAAAGGGCAAATCCAATTTGACTCTTCTATGATGCTCGAACGTAAAGTCGGCCCATCTATAAAAGTAGAATAATGAAAAAAATACTTCGCGTCTTTAAATGGATAGGCATTGTCTTGGGCAGCCTGATCGCTTTGGTAGCGATTGTAGGCGGCTTATTCCTCAACCTGAGTCCTCAGTTTGGCGGAAAAGCGACGAAAGCCCAGAAAGCGGCTTATGAGCAGACAGGCCACTATGCGGATGGCATCTTCCTCAATGAGGAGGAAATCATCATGAATATGGATTGCCATAGCATCACAACCATGATCAAGGAGATATTTGAGCCTGATCCGAATGTCGCCCCCAAGTATGACTTACAGGTGCAGAAGGTCGCCCCTGAAGTACTGGCCAATAAACCCGATTCGCTTGTGCGAATCACCTGGTTTGGACACTCGTCATTTTTGTTGGAGATGGATGGGAAAAACATCTTGCTGGACCCTGTCTTTGGGCAATATGCGGCCCCCCATAAGTGGTTTGGGCGGCGACGCTACAATGTTGACATGCCCATAGAACTGGATAGTTTACCTCCTATCGATGCTATCGTCATTTCCCATGATCACTATGACCATTTGGACTATCCTTCCATCAAAAAACTAAAGGAAAAAACGGATCACTTTTATGTGCCCTTGGGTGTGGGAAACCACTTGCGATCGTGGAAGATTGAAGAGAAACGCATCCATGAAATGGACTGGTGGGATGAGGCACAGTTTGGGGCCATTAAGATTGCCTTCACGCCTTCCAGACACATGTCTGGCCGAGGACTCAGCGATCAATCCGCGACCTTATGGGGATCGTGGGTATTCCATGGCTCCCACAAAAAACTATATTTCAGTGGAGACGGAGGATACGGCAAGCATTTTAAGCAAATCGGTGAAAAATATGGCCCCTTTGACCTTGGATTGATGGAATGTGGGCAGTACAATAAGCTTTGGGCCAATGTCCACATGATGCCTGAACAGACGGTTCAGGCGGGGATGGACGTAAAGGCTAGCCTAATCGTGCCGATTCACTGGGGATCTTTCACCTTGGCTACTCATAGCTGGACAGACCCCGTCGAGCGAGTCACGAAGAAAGCCACTGAGATGAATGTGCCGATCGCCACGCCGCAGATTGGAGAACAAATTGTGCTAGGGGAAGCGGCGTTTCCGCATTCGAAGTGGTGGGAGCGGTGAGACCGCTCGCTTCGCTCGCTGCGAGAACCGAGACCGTTCGGCCCAAGGGGCCTCACTGCGAGACCGCTCGGCTCGAAGACTCGCCTCGCTTCGCTCGCTGCGAGAACCGAGACCGTTCGGCCCAAGGGGCCTCACTGCGAGACCGCTCGGCTCGAAGACTCGCCTCGCTTCGAGACAAGAATAAAGGCCTTGGCCTTGGCTTTAGTCTCGCAGCGAGCCCGAAGGGCGAGCGGTCTCTTTTCTTCTTTCCTCCTAAACCCTTATCTTCGGTTTTTCCCAAAAACCGAATGTGA
This sequence comes from Bacteroidia bacterium, assembly GCA_030430575.1. Lineage (GTDB taxonomy): Bacteria > Bacteroidota > Bacteroidia > J057 > J057 > JAUIGE01. Next base: position 5,998 of record JAUIKF010000106.1, read on the forward strand.
AAAAGCTTCAGAAACTTCTCCTTCGCCAAGTCTATCCGCTTGTGCTGGTCGCGGCAGGATTCATCCTGCTCGTGATGTATATCACCGTCCACAATACCTTGGAAGACCTTTCTCAGTCCCTGATCCGAAGGACGCAAGACCGTACCGAGCTGGAACTCAACAATTTCTTTGGAGCAGTAAAAGGGGAGCTGGTCAAAGCTGCCAAAATGGGCGAGATGGGGGCTTTTGATGAGTTGGGATTGGAAGCGCTGAATCGGGAGTTTATCCCTTTGCTTTGGCATTCTCACCAGATCTCTTCGGTTCAGATCGCCAATGACCGCGGAGAGGAGTGGATGCTCATGCGCAAAGATTCGGTGTGGGTCAACCGCATTATTCGGCCAGACAAACCGCGGGTTTGGACCGTATGGAAAGACCTGGAGACGGCTGATCCGATTTTGCTCGAAACCTACCAAGACAATAAGAACGCCCCGCCCCAGGAGAAAGACTGGTTTATAGGAGCGATGCAAAACGGTGACCCAGACTGGATGGCTCCTTATCGCTTTAAGACTGCGGAGAAAGCAGGCCTCACCGTCTCTATGCCCTTTCAATCGCGACAATTAGGAGGCGTCAATTTTGTGATAGCCGTGGACGTATTTTTGGCAGATATATCTCGCTTAACCATGGGCCTGGAAGTGAGCCCCAATGGGCGGGAATTTGTGTTGACAAATGATGGGTTAATGGTGGGACTGCCAAAGTCAGATAGCCTGGGGGCACTGGCCTCTGTGGAAAGCTTGCTCCTTCGGCCGATAGCAGACCTCCCATTGCCTGCCTTAAACGCGGCGATCCAGCATTGGCGGGAAATCCACCAAAAGGAGAATCTGCCTTTCCCTTTTGAGTATGGAGGGCAAAAATGGTGGGGAGGCATGCGCCCGATCAAAGTAGGGGGAGTAGACTATCTGGATATCGGGGTAGTAGTACCTGAGTCAGACTTCCTGGGAAGCGTGCAGCGAACCCGCAATACGATTTATCTGGGGTGGGTCTTGCTGAGTGTATTGGCATTGGTGGTGTACACCAGCTATAAGCGCCAAAAACGCGCAAAGGCATTGCTTCAAGCTCAAAAAGTAGAAATTGATCAGGAGAAGCAAAATGCCAAATTGCAGCAGGAGCGTGCACAGATGGAAGCGGAGCGAGTCGAGCGCTTGGAGCAGGTAGATAAGCTAAAAGATGAATTTATCGCCAATACCTCTCATGAGCTACGCACCCCGCTCAATGGAATTATCGGCATATCGGAGTCGCTGCATGACGAGATCGAGCGATTTTCACCTGAAGAAATCAGGAATAATCTTTCCATGGTGATTGCTTCAGGTCGTCGACTCTCCAATCTGGTCAATGACCTCCTCGATTTTTCTAAACTGAAAAACAGCAGCCTGGACATCAAGGCCAAAGCGGTGGATATTCGGTCGCTAACGGACATCGTCTTGAAGGTGAGTGCGGCCTTGGTTAAGCGTAAGCCCATTGCCCTTAAAAACGAACTCCCCTTGGACTTGCCACCTGTACTCGGCGACGAAGATCGCTTGCAGCAGATACTCTACAACCTGATCGGCAATGCCATCAAATTTACAGATAAGGGGGCCATTACGATAAATGGCGAAGTGCTGGAAGACCAGGTGAAAATCAGCATTTCCGATACCGGAATCGGCATTCCCGAAGACAAACTCCAGACGATATTCACGTCTTTTGAGCAGGCGGAAGGGGACACATCCCGCAAATATGGAGGCACAGGCCTCGGCCTTTCCATCACCAAATCGTTGGTGGAATTGCATGGGGGCAGTATCTCTGTCACTTCGGAAGTGGGGCGAGGTTCTACCTTTTCATTCATCTTGCCAGTCGCAGACGAGGCAGTGGAAGTTGCTCCTAAACCTCGACAAGAAAAAGTGGCCGTGGCTGTCCAGACAGAGGAGGAGAATGGACTTTCCCTTACCGAGACACCCATTTTGCCCCAAGCATCAGACAATCATAACATTCGCATATTGGTCGTAGATGACGAACCCGTCAACCTACAAGTGCTGACGAATCACCTCTCAGCTTCTAATTACTCCCTGCAAATGGCCACCAATGGGCAGGAGGCATTGGAGATTTTGGATAAAGAAGAAAAGTTTGACCTGGTGCTGCTAGACCTGATGATGCCAAAGATGTCGGGCTATGAGGTGTGCCAAAAGATTCGTCAGGAATACTTGCCCAGCGAATTGCCCATTATCATCATCACCGCCAAAAACCAGGTGGCTGACCTCGTCCAGGGCCTTTCCTATGGGGCGAATGATTACCTGGCCAAGCCTTTTTCCAAAAACGAATTCCTTGCCCGTGTCAAGACCCACCTCAACCTCCTGAATATCAACAATGCCTATGGCAAATTTGTGCCCCATTCTTTCCTTCGTGCGCTGGGCCGTGACTCCATTCTCGATGTCCAGCTCGGTGATCAGATCGAGCGCAATACCAGTGTGATGTTTTCAGATATTCGGGCGTACACCTCCCTGTCAGAGCAGATGACGCCCGAGGAAAATTTCAATTTTATCAATGCCTATTTGGGACATGTGGTTCCTATCATCAAAGCACACAATGGCATTGTGAATCAGTTTTTGGGGGATGGGATCATGGCCTTATTTCCCCAGACGGCGGACGACGCCGTCCAGGCGGCCCTCAATATGCAGTACGCGATTGCGGCATATAACATAAAACGGGTAAGTCGTGGACGTATGCCGATTCGTGTCGGCATGGGCATCCATACGGGCGACTTGCGCATGGGCATCATCGGTGACTTTGAACGCTTGGATGCGGCCATCATCTCGGACACGGTGAATACCGCTTCACGACTGGAGGGGCTTACCAAGTTTTACCACGCGACCTTGATCATCAGTGAGTCCACCCTCAGCCAAATGAAGAACCCAAGTAGCGTCAATTACCGCCCCCTGGGCAAGGTCCAGGTCAAAGGAAAACAGCAGCCTGTCGCCATTTACGAATGCTTTGACGGCGATACAGCAGCAGAGATAGCGGGCAAACTTGCTACCAAAGAATCCTTTGAAAAGGGCCTTTCGGCCTATTTTGCGCAGCAATTTGAAGCAGCCATTGCGCAGTTTGAGGCGTGTCAGGCGGTGTATCCGGAGGACTTTGTGGCGCGGCATTATTTGGCGAAGTCCAAGGAGTTGGCGGGAGTGGAACTGCCCAAGGATTGGGCGGGGGTGGAGTCGATGGAGGGGAAGTAATAGTCAGTGTGAAAAATTTCCATTAATCAAACAAAACCCATTCGCGGTAGCATAGTGACCATTAACCCCTAAAATATAAACCACTTAAGAATATTTCGAATGAAATAGGTTCTTGTGCCGTACATAAAAGGCCAGATTTGCTAATCCTCCAAAACAACAGTACATCATGAGCAATTCAGCCGAAATTCCCTCTTTCCAAAACCCGCCTGCCCCTCCTGGAAGTGAGTCACTTCAACCGCCAAATTCCGTCAATCAAATAAGACGCATTTTGGTCACTCACATTCCCCTAGTCGCTGCCTTTGCCTTTGCAGCACTAGCCGTGACGATTTCCCTGATTTGGGCCAACTCTACTAGAAATGCTCAAGAAGAAAGCCATCATCAAGAAATATTCATGATGGAAACGAAACATGATAATGAACTTACCGCCTTAAACGATTCAATAGGGTCTCTTAGAAATGATAAATTGAGTCTAAATGGAACAATCAAAGAAATGGCTCAATATATAAAGGTATTGGAAGCTGATATAGTCCGAAGAAAGCATGATAGTGAAGAAATGCTAAGGGATATTAGTGAGATTGAGAATATAACGAGGCGTATTTATAGAAGGGGGGAACTAAATACACAATAAACTATTTTTTGTACTCATTCCCTATTTTCTGGCGATCAAACGTAGCTTATAATATACCAAGGGCATCTCATATTGTGGGATGCCCATTGACGCTCAAAACTAAAGGGGTTAGCTGTTCAAACGGTTATGTGAAAACCGTAAATTAAAGGAATATTTTCCTGGGAAACCTTATAATCCTAGCGCCCCCTCACCCAAACTCCCCAGAATCAAACACCAGCAAAATCCTTCTAATTCGCCCTTCATCCACCTCAAATAGCTGCGCCATTTTTGCCTCGATTTCCCCTTTCCGAAAGGTATACACCACCATCGCAGCATCCGCCGATTCAAAGGCATGATGCAGCTCATAGCTACATCCCAGAGGCGGATCAGCCTTCAGGCTATTGATATAGGCTTCAGCGGTATCGGACTGGAAAAATGGCCCTTCAAAGACCATGTCCTTGGCACATAGGTCATAGAGTCCATCCATATCATGGGTGTGGAAGAAGGGGATAAAAAACAAGCCGATGTTAGCTATCTGCTAACACCGGCTTGCCCAGAATACTAGTTGGGAAGGCCCGAAACTAACTCCTAGTACTTGCTTATTTTTACCTGGGATGTTTGTCCATTGAGGTAATGGACCTGTAAAAGGTATATCCCCTTGTTCAGCTCATTGATATCTATCGTTACATTTCCTTCGGGAGCCCCTTGGCGCTTCACCTTTTTCCCGGTCATGTCATATATCGCGATTTCGGCTACTTCGTGATCCACCAATCCTTCAAGGTACAAGAGGCCTGAGGTTGGGTTGGGATACACATTGATCGGATAGCCATTCATGCTTTCTAGTCCCATCGTAGTGGTCCAGGTATAGGGAGGAGACACCTTGGTACCCGTCTTCCTAGGGTGAAAAAGCCAAAAGGTAAATATTTTCGGCAGTTGTTCCAAAAATGGCAATGACCTGCCTGTGGACGACATTTAGGTTTAGCATCTGTCGCCCTTGGTTTTGAATTTGTAG
>JAUIKF010000126.1 GCA_030430575.1 Bacteroidia bacterium
CAATACTGGACTTCAAAATATCGCCTAGAAGCCTTGGTAGAATTGCAGCGGATTTTGCTGGCGCATATGCATCAAAAGACCTTCAGCAAGGTGAAAGTACCTGTATTTATAGGGTATTATTTCAAGGACAAAAACCACCAAGATACATCTGTATCTGTGCCCGCGGTCCTCAAGATGTATGAGCAATTGGGTACCCCTGCCCATCAAAAGCGAAAAATCGCTTTCCCAGATGCCAATGAGCATGTCATTGCCAATCCTGTCCTTTCAGGTGCTTATGAAGCCGTAAAAGCGGAGACTTTCCGCTTTGTGGAGGAAGTGCTGGAGTGGGAGGTGAGGAAATGATAGAATGATAGCAGGAGTGGATGATAGAATGGAAGGAGGCAAAATTGGAGCAGGAGTGGGCCATTTTCGCCAAATCTCCATTTCAGCTCATTTAATGGCTATTCTTGCTAATATCCAACATTAGGTTTCAATGCAAAATAATCCACCAAGAGAATGATTATCTTCGCGGTGGGCTGATCCTTATTGTTTTCCACGCCAACACAAAAAGCTTTTATGAATTCATTATTCACCAAACTCTTATTCCTCCTAGTATTTATTCCTCTATTTACTTTTGCCCAAAATGACCCACTCTGGATGCGATATCCGGCCATCTCGCCCGATGGATCACAGATTGTGTTCAGCTACCAAGGAGACCTCTATAAGGTCCCTACCAATGGGGGGCAAGCCATACCATTGACACTCCATGAAGCCCACGACTTTCAGCCCGTATGGTCACGAGATGGACAGCAAATCGCCTTCGCTTCGGATCGTTATGGCAACTTTGATGTCTTTGTGATGTCTGCCAACGGCGGTGCGCCGACGCGTTTGACCTATCACTCTGCAAGCGATTTTCCTTCGGATTTCACACCTGATGGCAGTGAGGTGCTTTTTTCCTCTAGCCGACTCGACAATCACCAGAACATGCAATTTCCCAAAGGTTCCATGTCTGAGCTGTATCAGGTACCTGTGACTGGAGGACGGCCTCAGCAGATGTTCAGTTTGCCTGCGCTTGGAGCGAAGTATAGCGACGATGGGAAATCCATTCTATTTACCGATCATAAGGGCACTGAAAACAGTTGGCGGAAGCATCATACCTCTTCGGTAACACGCGATATATGGCGTTATACCCTCAAAGGAGGCACTTTTGAGATGCTGTCTACTTTTGAAGGAGAGAACAGGGATCCAGTTTATGGGGCCGATGAAAAGGAAGTTTTTTACCTCAGTGAAAAAGATGGAACCCTCAATGTGTATTCCTTTTCTTTAGCCAATCCAGAGAATCATCAACAACTCACGACTTTTACCCAACATCCTGTTCGTCACCTTTCCATCTCTGATGCTGGTGTTTTGAGCTTTAGTTTTGATGGAGAAATCTATACCAAAAAACCTGGCGAGCCTGCTGCTAAGGTGTCCATTTCCATAAACGCGGATAGCCGTAACCGCTTGGTCGAAAATGTGCCTATCAAGGCTGGTGCGACTGAGATGGCCTTGTCCCCGTCAGGAAAAGAAGTCGCTTTTATCTTCCGCGGTGAAGTATTTACTACATCGATTGAAGGCGGTACCACTAAGCGCGTCACCAATACCGCCGAGCAAGAACGTTCCGTGAGTTTCAGCCCTGATGGAAAGGCCCTCTTATATGCCTCAGAACGCAATGGCAGTTGGAATTTGTACCAAAGCAAGATCACACGCGAAGAGGAAACCTATTTCTTCCAATCTACAGTCTTGAAGGAAGAGCCTATTTTGGTTTCGGATAAGGAAACATTTCAGCCGAGCTATTCGCCAGATGGAAAAGAAGTGGCATTCCTGGAGGAGCGTACAGAATTGCGAGTAATAAATCTAGCCACTAAGGCAGTCCGTACCATTTTGCCAGCAGACAAAAACTATTCTTATGCCGATGGCGATCAATATTATCAATGGTCACCGGACAGCAAGTGGTTTTTAGTGAATTACCTGCCGCCACGTCAGTGGATTGATGAGGT
>JAUIKF010000049.1 GCA_030430575.1 Bacteroidia bacterium
GGAAAAAAGAGATAGTAGAAAAACTCTACTTTTTAAGAGCTGCTTTGCTCTCAAAAAGATGGGACAATGTCATCCAAAGGCTCGCAAATTCTATTTAATTTAGGGGGACAAACCGCAACTGCGCCCTTCTTTAATTATTGCGACGGGTTTAAACCCGTCGCAATAATGAGAAATTTTAATATTTAAATTAAATAAACCATGCCCTTTGTAAGAATATGGGTCCACATTGTGTGGAGCACAAAAAACAGGGAACCCCTTCTTTCAGCTAGCCTACGGCCAATAATTTTTGATCATATTCGAGAAAATGCACTCAAAAAGGGGATTTTCCTTGCAGAGGTAAATGGCTATCATGACCATGTCCATTGCTTGATTTCCTTGAAACGGAATCAAACTATCGCAAAAGTGGCTCAGTTGCTAAAAGGAGAATCCTCACGATGGACTAATTACGAAGGACTTGTACCGGGTAAGCTTTTTTGGCAGACAGAGTACTACGCTGCTTCTGTAGGTGAATCCGAAGTGAAGCGGGTGAGAAATTATATTAGGAATCAGGAGGCTCATCATGCAAGACAGTCATTCTTTGAGGAGACAAAAGAGATGATGGCTGTGCATGGGTTTGCGGTGATGGAAGATTGGGAAGATTGGGAAGATTGGGAAGAAGGATATGATTGAAAACTATTGCGACGGGTTTAAACCCGTCGCAATAATAGAAATCTCTTGAAATAGAATATTATTATTTGAGGAGCCCTAATTCCTGAACAACTATTGCGACGGGTTTAAACCCGTCGCAATAGTGGAAAAAATACACAATTAGAAATATATACCTCCCTCCCATGCCCCTAAAATACATCAAAACCGCCAAACAGCAGCTGGAAACCCTAGCCTACCTTTATGCTTATTGGCTCATGTTAGTTGTAATTATCGTTGTTGTTGAAATATCAGGAAATACATTTGACATAGAAAAAATGCTATGGGGTACAATTCTTTTATGGGCTATTCCATCTGTCCCTACCTTGATTTTATATGCTAATTATCTTAAACAGAGCAAGATTTCGCAGATACTGATGGATGAGAAGGGGGTAGAAATAAGGACTTCTAATAGTAGGCCGACCCTAATAAATTGGCAAGACATTTCTTCATTAGAAAAAATATCCTCAACCCAAACAGGGTTAACGCCAAGGGCTCCTTGGGTCAATGGCAGGTTCTATTTCTACCGAATTACTTCCAAAGATTCCCTCCCCATCATCATTACATGTTTACTGGAGCAAGTTGAAGAAACAGGAGACACCCTGGAATCTGTTTTTGAAGAAAAGGGAATTCCTTATGTGTATAAAGAGAAGTTTTATCCCATCATTCCATGAAAGACTTAACCCTTGAACCCCTTTTCCCCTACCCCTGCTTAAACGTCAAATACTTCTTCGGCGTCAGCCCGTATTTCTTCTTAAAGGCTGCGATAAAGTGGCTCGAATTGTTGTACCCTATTTGGTAACCCACCTCCGCGACTTGGTAGTCGCCAGTGTCAAGGAGCTTGCGGGCGTGGCGCATCTTGTACTCTCCAAGGTATTGATAGACGGTGGTACCGTACACGTTTTTGAAACCAGCCTTGAGCTGGTACTCATTGAGGCCCACAGCCTTGGCGAGGTCTTTGAGCGTAGGTGGATCTTTCATCTCCTTGATGATCAGGGTTTTGGCTTCGCGGATTTTCTCCGCGTGGGCGTTGCTGATCAGGAAGGGGCAAGCATCTTCATTCTTCTCGTCTTTGGTGAAATGTAAGCTGAGCGCTTCCAATACTTTTCCCCGATAATACAAGGATTGCATGTTCTCGGGCATTTGCATGCTGAAAAACTGTTCGATCACGATGCTGAGCATGGAAGAGATACTGCCTTCAGCGTAGTATTTCTTTTCGATTCGGCTCGGATCGAGGAAGGAGAGCTGCTGGTCGCCGTCGTTGAGGAAGAGCTTATGGAGCTGGGAGACGGTGATGAAAATCGCCAATACCTTCGATTGGGGCGCAAGCACAAGCTCGTAGGAGAGAGCATTTTCGGGGTTGTAAAACATATAGCTTTTGCCGTGACCTAGGTCAATTTTGTACCGACCACCGTGGAAGGCAAAGGAAGAAGAACCATGTTGGCAAAAATAAAACTGAATCCATTCCGTGTGGAAAGCCGCCCGAAAGGAGAGAGATTCCTCCGTTTCTGGGTTGGCGAGCTTGGCGAGTGCCATGGATTCGTCGATCTCGATATAGTCTATTCGACTTTTTGCGTTATTTTTTTTGTCAGAAGCAATCAATAGAAAGTCATTCATAAGAGAGGATGTTGTGAATAATAGCCTAAATGAACAAAAAACGCATATTTTATCCAAATTGTTTGTGCCTCATTTTAGCGATATTTTTAATCCGTTTGGCGATACTTATGTGCTACTTTTTGCGCTAGTTTTGTCAAAAAATTAAACCTAAGCAATGAAATACCTCCACATTATTGTCATCGTTGTCTTGGCAACTGTACTTATGTTAAATAGTGCAACAGCTCAGAAGACAGTCTCTATCCTCCCAGGATATACCCACCAGACCTTTTACAGCCTTGAAAACGGCGTCGTCAAGCAGGAACCCAATGACAATTGGGACATCGCCTTCCAGATCGACGGCTTCGCCGCATCGCTCCGCATCAACTCCGCCAATGGCGTCAAGCTGCACAAAGTGCCCAACACCGACCAGAGCGGCTGGGCTACAGTAGACACTGCTGGCATGAGCAGTTGGACGCAACGTTACAACTCCGACCAGACATGGGACGGCGGCGCTTTCAACATCGGAGCCGATACGGCCAATGCCTTTGACCTCGGCTGGGGCGTCTATGACCCGATTACTCACCATGTAAATGGCGATTCAGTCTTTATTCTTACCCTCAGCAATGGGGACGTGAAGAAGTTTCGCATGGACCGCCTTTCAGGAGGTGTTTACGCCTTCACCTACGCCAATATCGACGGCACATCAGAAGCCAGCAAGACGGTAGATAAGGCTGATTTTCAGGGCAAAAACTTTGGCTATTTCTCTTTTGCTACTGAAAGCTCTCTCGATCGGGAACCTACATCAGCGGATTGGGACCTCCTGTTTACCCGCTACATCAGTCCCGTAGCACCAGGATTCTATTATGGGGTGACGGGCGTCCTGAGCAATATGGGCGTGAAAGTTTCTGAGATGCGCGGTGTAGATCCAACTTCTGTTACCATTGATGACACCGTTTCTGCGCCTTTTTCTTACAATCTCTCCACCATTGGTCACGACTGGAAGAGCTTCAATAATATGGCAGGCACTTGGTCATTTGAAGACATGCTGACCTACTTTGTCAAAAACGACTCTTCTAATGACTTTTACCAGCTCACCTTTACAGGCTTTGGCGGTGGTGCCACTGGCGATTTTGTATTTGACCAATCGGGTTCTTCCACAGCTATTGACCCTGTTTTGGCGAATATTGAGCTGTTCCAAATAGGCCCCAACCCAGCCAGTAGCCTAGCCACTGTCCAGATTGAGCAAAAAGAACATCGTTCTTTCTCTCTGTCAATTCTCGACATGCAAGGAAGAACGATCCGTACCCAAAGCCATGCCGCTGGTACCCAGCGTGTTGCAATTAACCTTGAAGGACTTTCAAGCGGTCTTTATCTCGTGCAGTTTTCTAATGCGCAAGGAGCCATCGCGAAGCGATTGATGGTGAAGTAAGAAAGTTTAGGGTTTGAAGTTTAGGGTTTAGGGTTTTGCGGCGGGAGGAGATGAAATGGGCGTGGGCAGCCTGCCCTGAGACTTCGGCGTGAGCTCAGTCGAACGCATTGCCGAAGGGACGGATAGAAGCGTTGGCATTGGTTGGCCCGTTTCGATTCCTGTCCTGAGCCGTCGCCCTGAGCTTGCCGAAGGGGCAGTCGAAGAATTTTGGTTACTTTTTTCTAAAAAAAGTAACATAACAAGAGAAAAAATAAGGCTAGAGAAACATAGCATTTTGAAAAAACTATTTTCAGCTATCAAAAAACACATCCTGTGGGGAGCACTCATGCTCCTTGCAGGATTTCCTGCTTTTGCTCAAACCCAATCTCAGGACTCGATCAATCAGACAGACCTGGAGACGATTGTCATCACGGGACAGCATAGTGCCGTCAAGGCGGATCAGTCTACGTATCGGGTACAGATTCTGGATAAAAAGCAATGGGAAGCCCAAGGGGCCAATAATCTGGCCGATATCATGTCGGCTCAGTTGGGAGTGAATACCTTTGAAGATCCAGTCCTAGGCACAAGTGTGCAGATGCTCGGTACTTCAGGACAAAGTGTGAAGATCATGATCGATGGCGTGCCGATGATCGGGCGCCAGGACGGGGAGCTGGACCTGAGTCAGATACAGCTTGACCAGATCGAGCGGATCGAGGTGATCGAAGGCCCCATGGCCGTGGAGTACGGCGCCAATGCCTTGGCAGGGGTGATCAATCTGATCACACGCAAAGAGAGCAAGCACCCTTGGGAAGCGCAGCTTTCCATCTATGAAGGAACGGCCCAGTCCTTTCCACAATATGGACGCAGCGAAGGGACTCACCGCTATCATGGAAATGTGGCATGGCGGAAGGGACGCCATTCCCTTCAATTGAGCGGCGGACGCGCCTATTTTGGGGGCATTCGCACCGATAAAGCGAACCGCTTTCGAAGCTGGAGTCCCAAGCGACAAGTGAATGCCACTGCCAATTATGGGTATGCAGGCAAAAAATGGCGATTACAAGCCGGAAGCTCCGTCTTTGATGAGCGACTGATACGAATGGATTCTGCATCGGGCATTTATGTGCCGAGGGCAAGAGACGAACGGTACGATACACGTCGGCAATTGCACCAAGTTTCAATTAATTATCAACCCTCCAAGCGATTGCATTACCAAACGACGGCTGCCTATACGGCGTATCGTCGCCTCAAAAACACTTTTCAGGTAGACCTTGTCACCTTGGAAAAGCTGCAAGTGGAAGGCGGAGCGACGACGGAGTCTTTTGATGCCAAGAGCTGGCGTGGCCAGCTTTCATGGAAGGTGAAGCCCAATCATCTCTCGCTGCAAGCGGGTTATGACTTGCGCATGGACCGAGCGTGGGGAGACAAGGTGCTTGATGGTCAACAAGGGATGAATGATTATGCGTTTTTTGCTTCTGCAGAATACAAACCCACCAAAAGCATCACCTTCCGCCCTGGTCTGAGAGCAGCTATTAATTCTACTTATCCATCACCGATTACCCCTTCTATTCACCTGAAAATCAATCCATTTCCCTATTGGACGTTTCGCTTATCCTATGCAGAAGGCTTTCGTGCGCCTAGTTTGAAGGAGCTGTTTTTAGAGTTTATCGATGTTAACCACCACATCATCGGCAATCCCAATTTGCGTCCAGAAACGTCCCGAAACATGCAGGCTTCTGCGAATTGGAAGAAATTAATCGGCAGACAGTTGGTGGCTGTGGAATTGTCGGGATTTTATAATAGGGTCAATGACCAGATTTCCCTAAGTGCAACTGGCGACAACCAATTCATTTTTTCCTATATCAACATCGACAAACACCGCAGTCTGGGCACTCAGCTCAAGCTACGCTACCGCAAGGGCAGTCTGCAAGCGCAGGCAGGTGCTGCTGTGATAGGCCGTTATAATGACCTCAATGGCTTTGAGTCTGAGCTTACGACCCAATTTAACTACGCCCTCAATACGACAGCTCAGCTGGATTATGTCTGGAAGCAGCCACGGCTGTCTTTCTCCGTGAATTACAAATACGCTGGGCCTGTGGAAGGCTTCACCAATATCGGCGATCTCGATGCACCTGAGATCATCCCCACCCGCATCGGCGGCTATCAGCTCGCCAATGTATCAGTGGGCCGCACGTGGTTCGACGATGTCCTCAGCCTGCGACTAGGCATGCGCAATGCCTTCAACGTCACGGACGTCGCAGCTACCGCGCGGAGCTCCGCGCACAGCGGAGGAAGCGGCCAAGCATCGATTGGGATGGGGAGGAGCGTGTTTTTGAGGGTGGATATACGGATGAAGAAGTAGGAAGAAAGTTCAAGAGTTCAGGGTTCGATTGTTCGAGCGTTTGGACTGCTTTGGAAATTCCTTTTAAGGAATTTGCCATCATTGAGATGGGTTGAAACCCAGTCGCAATAGTTGAGAATGACAGGCAAAGAAATATTGCGACGCGACGCTCGACTGAGCCTTGCCGAAGTCTTTAGTCCGTCGCAAAAAGGGAAAAAGAAAAAAGATTCTCATTCATAAAAATCATGCATATAAAAGTATTAACATCAATAATCGCAGTATTGCTCCTCTGCAGCTGCTTCCCTGAAGATACGCCGCTACCCCCCTACGAAGCAGACGCCTCGGTCCAGCAGCTTCAGATTCCCATGGCGACGTATGATGACGTGTTGAATGAATACACCTATAAGCATTATTTCTACCTCGATTTAAAGACGGGGACGATGCAACAAGCGGAACGCGCCAGTTGGGATTTGGGCTTTGAGACCTCCGCTGAAGGGTATCGCATTATTCTCAATACTGCTAACTATATGCAGGCCACCAACCTCGGCCCTGTGCCGTTCGACACGACCTTAACAGAGGCAGGCGTCAAGAACTTGACCTATGAATTTGACGACCCGTCGGGGGCATGGGAGCGCAGCGCGATAGGAGAGTGGTGGGACCCCACCAAGGCGGAAGCCACAGGCGACGTATACGTCATCAACCGTGGCTACGGCCCCAGCGCCAACCTCCTGGGCTATATGAAAGTCATGTTTGAATCAGTGAACGAAACCAGTTTTCGCTTTCGATATGCCAGCCTGGATGGCTCCTTTTCCCAAACGACGACCATTACCAAAGATCCCCTCTATAACTTCAGCTTTTTCTCCTTGGATTCGGGCGAAAAAGTACAAGTACAACCGCCCAAAACCGATTGGGACATCAGTTTTTCCTATTTCTCCTACCGCTACCCAGACGGATTCCCTTACTGGCTGAGTGGGGTTCTCAACAATCGCTACCAAGTGAAAGCGGCATTTGTACAGGACACGACCATTCTATTTGAGGAACTCACACTCGCTGACACCAGTCAGGTGGAGTTTACCACAGATTTGGACGAGATTGGATTTCAGTGGAAAGCGTACCTTTTTGGACCTCCAGCACGCTATGTGACCTATTCGTACAAGAGCTATTTTGTGCGCGATACGGAAGGGTATTATTACAAATTACGCTTCCTGGATTTCTACAATGATCAGGGAATCAGGGGCTTTCCTACGATGGAGTATGTGCGGTTGTAGGGGAATTATGGGCTAATTAATTGAGTGATCCTTAAGCTCGCTACTAGCTATTTTTCTGAGAAAATTCTCTATTCCTCTCTTTCAATAGATGGTTTTCAGCCTTTGTGTTGTTACTTTTTTTAGAAAAAAGTAACCAAAAAATCGAAGCGAGCCAACCATTCCCAACGCTTCAATCCGTCCGCACACGCTCGCTTCACCCCAGCCGCACTTACTTTCGAAGTCACCATAAATCGGCGAAATCGAATGCTTCCTCTAATTCCTACATACTAAACCAATCAGAAGTGAAAAGGCGAGGTGCCTTCCCCGCCATATTTTCTGGAATGAAAATATAATGAAACCTAAGGACAGCGTCCGCTTCGGATATTCTAAGCGCTTCTTCAAGGATCGTTCCGCTGCTAATGGTACACTTCTCTCCCTTTTTTAATACACACCTTTCAAAAATGGGCCCTTTAGTAAAAAACATTGGTACATGACGATGGATATATAAATGCCCTGCTTTTTTCTTCCCTTCATAAAAGAACCGAAACTGCCCCTTAATATTCTCAATGATTAACTGACTATGGGCTAGATGCCCTATTGTTCTAAGGGAGATAGATTTTAGCGTATCAAGATTAATCGATTTCTCATTCCGATGTCTGAAAAATGGGGTAAGTGTTCTTCTAGCAAAATAGATCGTATCCGTGGATTCCCTTTGATTGATGAAGGTTATCTCAAGTTGAATGTAGCTGGTATCTATTTTGGCGTTTGGATCATCTTGATATTCAAGCCAAAGTGCTTTTTGGCTTTCATCTGATTTAGCTGGATGTACTTTGACAACAAAACCTGTATCCTTCCCGCCTTCATAAAAGCTTAACAATAAGCAGCATAAGGGTAGGATTAAGGCAATAGGTATTATTTTTTTCCAATTGGGCATGCTTTGGTGGGCATCCTTCATAAGAAGTATACATTTGAAAAGTGTCATAATCCTACAGCAAAGCTGTCATTTCGACCCTTGCCCTGAGCCAAGCCGAAGGGAGGGAGAAATCTAACTATGTGGTCTAGTAGCCTATTCGAGGCCTGTGGAACCCATAATGGATAACCAAAACAAAAGGGCATGTTGGATTTCTCCTCCCTTCCCTTCGGCAGGCTCAGGGCAATGCGCAAAGCCTCAGGTCGTCGAAATGACCTCTTTTTTGAAATCAAAGGGTAAACTACTTTGTTGACTTATGAAGGATGCCATTTGATGCTTAGTTTAAACATCTTCCAGATCATAAGGAACAGTATTCCCTTCATCTAGCTGGGCAATAGACTCGAATAACCTCTTTCTGTTAGCTTTCGTGGATAATAAATGGGCGGTTTCTTGGGAAGAATTGTTTCCCAAAAAGGGCAAGTAAGCTTTCACTTTTGCAACGAGGGAAGAGAGGGCTACGGGCTTCATAAAGCGGATATATTAAAAAGTGTACACTAGAAGCAAGATAACGATTTCTGCGAAATATTTCTACCGCTGAATCAGCAACTCATAAAGCGGAATATTGACATAATAATTCGCCGCGCCTAGTTTTTGCTTCTTGAGCAGGCCATCTGCTGCTAATTGGTTGAGGTAGCTGGCAGCTGTAGGGCGAGATATGTGTAGGTCCTTTGCGAGGAATTCGATTCTGGTATAGGGATGTTTAAACAAATTATTGAGCAAATCTTGGCTATAGAACTTATAGTTATCTCTGAGTCTGTGCTTGATCAGTTGCATCATATCTTTGATAGCAAGAACTAGTTTAATCGTCTCCCTCGAAGTCATTTCCACCCCTTTAATCATATACATCAACCATTCTTCCCAATTTTCGTCTGTCCTCACTTCTTGTAACAATCGATAATAATCTGCTTTATTCTTGATAATATAATTACTCAAATAAAGAATGGGCAATTCTAATAATCCATTAAGAATCAAGTATAAAATATTGATAATGCGGCCTGTACGTCCATTTCCATCATAGAATGGGTGGATGCTTTCAAATTGATAATGGATAATGGCCATTTTGACTAATGGATCAAAATCACTGATCGAGGGATCATTTATATACCGCTCAAGATTGGACATCAATCGGGCGATCGTGTCATAATCTTGGGGAGGGGTATAGATTGTTTCTCCCGTAATCGAGTTTTTCAAGGCGGTTCCAGGAAGTTTTCTAAAGCCTGCTTTATTCTGCTCTAAAGTCTCTTGAATCTCTAATACAATACTATTGGTCAATATTTCCCTTTCCTTGATTCTCGCATGGCCTTTCTTTAGCGCTGAAATATAGTTTTGAACTTCTTTGGCAGCAAGCGACCCCAAAGCACTAAGATTCAGTTCAGATTTATAGAGATCATCATGAGTAGTTATAATGTTCTCTATGGCAGAACTGTCTTTGGCTTCTTGTATGCCGAGCGTATTGATCAATATATTTTGATTGGGAATCGAGGCGGCTATTCCCTTTAACTCTGCTAGGGCAGCATGGGCGCTTGGAAGGCTTTTGAGGATAGGTTTAGTTTCAACATCAATCCTAAGCGGAAGTTCTTTGAGGACCCAATTTTTTTCCATTTTTAGGAGATAAGAAATGATGATTTCCTTTACATAAAGGAATCATACTGTAAAGAAAATGCAATTTTCTTTATATAGCAAGGCTCTATTGTAAAGAAAATGCCATTTTCTTTACAATAGAATGCCAGCCTATAAAGAAAACCCGATTTCTTTTACACATACCCGCCGCCAAAAACGTTTTGAGTTTCGAGGATAACCCCACCTACCAAATGGTCAAGAGGATGCGGATTGAACGGATTCAGCGGATGTAAGCGGATCAGAAAAGAGTCCCCTAGTGTTCTTTCAATTTAGAAAGGTGGAGTTGAAAGTCATTTACTATTCTCAGCTTTCGATAAGTCCAAATAACTAACAAGAAATAAAAAAGTGAAAAGGGAAGAAAAAATTAGCTATCCGTGACGGAGAAATACTTTTGACTTCCTTGTTCCTTGTTTTTTATTTTTACTTTACCTGACAATTCAATCTTGAATAAACACTAAAACATAGAACCTAAACCCTAGAACTCGAAAGCGTCACTTTCTTCCCCCGCATTGCCCACTCCACCACCAGCAGATTCGGCACCCAACAAAGCCATGCTACAGTAGGGTAAGCTACCATAAAATCCCAGCCCGAAGCAAGAAAGATCCCCAGCCATATCCTCAGTGTCACGGCGGCGAAGGTCACGGCATAGCTACGCGTCATCCACTCCTTATGAGCGGTGACATTTCCCTGGCGGATGTTGGCATAAGCCTGGTAAGTCGTGTAAAGCCACGCGAGGGCGAGGAAGAAGAAACCTGATTGGGCAACCCAACCACCTGAAGCCATGAGGGAAACAGGGATGCCGGAAATTCCTGCAAATAGGATCGCTACGATGTAGATCTTGCCAAGGGTGCGGTGCAGGTGCTTGCGCTTCTTGCGGAGGCCCGCCAAGAACTGAAATGGCCCTAACGTCAGCGCAATGATGCCACCAGCAACGTGTATCCAGAATGGCGCACGATAGAGGAGCCGACTGATGATCTGGTCTTCCTTTCTCCCCAAGAAGTTGAAAGAAGGATCAAGATTGAGGTAAGTGGCAGCGTACCCGCTGACGCTGATGGCCAGCAGGGCCATGAAGGCCCAAGCGATGCGAATAAATGTCTTGTTCATAAATTGAGAAATGAGATGTTTTGCCCAAACCTACGGAGGTGGCATCAGGAAGGCGTCTCAACGGATCGGCTGGGAGGTGCCATATCGTCGGGGAGAGGGGATGATTGCAGAATATCGATTGAAGAACAAGGATTTATGAGGGATAAGATCTTCTTCACCTCAACAATCATCATTCCTTGTCCTGCAATCATAAATCTTCCTCAATAATCCCTTTTGCATACTGCGACGGTGTCTGCCCTGTCAACTGCTTGAAGGTTCTGTTGAAGGAAGACTTGGAGTTGAAGCCGCAGTCTAGGGCGATGGCCAGGAGGGTGAGGTGCTTATTGGAAGGCTGTTTAAGGGCTTCTTGGAAGGCAGCGACGCGGTGTTGATTCACAAATTCAAAGAAGTTTTGGTTCATGCCTTCGTTGATGAGCTGGGAGAGGTGGTGGGGACTGAGCTGGGTGCTGGCAGCAAGTTCTCCCAGCGTGAGTTGGGGGTTAAGGTAGGGCTTTTCGGTTTCCATAAAGGATTTGAGTTTATCTAAAAGCACCTCTTGATCATGGTTTTTGAGGCCAGACTTTTGATATTTACTGGAATTTGACACTTCTGTATCTAAAACAATATCTGGTGAAAACGAAAAAATGCGCCCTTGTTTGAACCCAAAATACCCTATTGCAAACACAAATATCGTCACGGCTATATAGATCAGACTTTCGCCCCGAAAAATCGGATCATTTTGTCCTCCTTGTGGTAATAGGGTTACCCCCCAGACTACCACCCAAATCAGAAACATACCGATGGCTAGATTTTGTATCCACCGTAGATCGATGTCATCCGAGTAGGAAAACAGTTTCTGGATTTGCTTTCTGTGGGAGCGAATTTGCCATAAGACATATAGTGCATAAGCTGGCCCAGTAGAAATGATTAATGCCCTAAGGACACTGGTGATTACTGGTGGGTCATTCCACAGGATTTCTTTCATGAAGTAGAGCTTTTCCGGCCCTGTTGAACTAAAATAATCCCATGAAAAAAGATATGCCAGGACAAAGGGCAAGAAATGAAGGAAATCGTACCAATGAATCCTTGAAGGATTGCGTGTCAGGGTGAGTACATACAAAAAGAAAAAAGGACCCTCAGCTAATGGAAAAGGAAAACTCAACCCCAGCCAATGAGGATATTCAAGGTGCCACTGCGCTGCATCTCCAAAGGCCATGAACAGGTGAAGTCCGATAAACATCAACCAAGCGATCAGCACCTTATCAGAAAGGGCCTTGCCTTTTTTGCTGAGCAAGAGCACGACAAAAAAGAGCGCTTGCGCTATGCCTATGAGGAAGAAGGTGTGCATTTGAATCCCCAATTTACAGGAAAATGGGAATTATTTGACTAAAGATATCGGGGTATCATTTGACCTGACAGAGAGAAAGTATCCTTTTATCATTGTAATAGAAGATAATAATCTGCTTTTTCCAGGAAAAATAATTGTTGAGGTAAAGGCTAGGTAATTTTAAGGGGAATATGGAGCAATTTATAGAAAACATCAAAACCAAAATTGTGATTTCTGATGCCTTACAACAGGCGATTGAAGCACATTTTATTTTCCAAACAGTGCCCGCGAATCACATGCTGGCCAAAGAAGGTCAGTACGTACAAAAATTATTTTTCCTGGAAGAAGGCACGGTCAGGTCTTTTCATTACGGCAAGGACAAAGAAGTAAACTCCTGGTTTTATATCAACCACCAGTTTTTCACTTGTTGGTATAGTTTCCAGGGCCAACAGGCTAGTTTTGAAAACCTGGAAACCCTGTCTGAAAGCACGATTTATTCGATTGATTATGCGCACTATCAACACTTGATGAATGAGTTTCCCGAGTTTCAAAAATTAGGGAGGTTGATCGCTGAGGAACAATTGGCGTTTATTGATTATTACTCCAAAGGGTATATGTTTTTGTCCGCCAAAGAACGCTATGACCTCCTGCTTTCCTTTATCCCTGATATCGAATTACGGGTGAAGTTGGGCCATATCGCTTCCTTCTTGGGAGTGTCTCAGGAGACACTCAGTAGAATTCGCAGCAAAAAATAAGGCACTAGTGCTTGGATTAAAACACCCGCACAAGGTTAAAACCAAAGAAGATATCCCCTTCCCACCAATTGCCTTCGGCATTGCTGATGAACCCCGGTTCGTTGGTTGACTGGGCGTTGGAGAATAGCAATTGAAATACATGTCCGCCTGTTTCTATATCTACGCCGATGGTAAATGGATCGACGAAGGCTGACTGTTCCGCCCTATTTAAATGAAGTATATAATCCATATTGAGCGATATGTGTTTATTCAACATCAGCCTTCCTCCCACTCCCATGGCGACTTGATTGTGCTGCTGGAAGTGTTCTAAGACGAGGTTTTGTCGAACAAAGGTAGGGGCAACTTCAAGGGATAGTTTGCTTGAAAATCGGCGAGAGATCAATAATTGGGAAGCATAGCTGAGCCGATCGGGATATTTCATATTGGGATATTGCTGCTTACTGAGTTGGGTATTGAGGTTTACCGTCTCATACAGCGTAATATTGACTGGGAAAGTGCCTTGTTGTAAGGCTAGGCTCCACTTGGCAGAACCCGCGAAGGTTCGACGCAGGGACTCTCTGCTCAATCCGATTTGGAACCCTTCCCATAAGCCATACACCAATTGAATCTTGGTATTGGCATTGTCCAGTCCAAAGAAGGTACTCAGGCCATCTTTCACCGTGCCGAATCGGTGAGAGACATACATATACCAATCGCCTTTTGCCGCTACTTTGGTGGATTGCAAATTCCCAATTTTCATGGCCTTGAAGGCGGGGTAATGGGAGTCCTCTTCTGCAAGCAGCGCTTCTGCTTCGCTCAGCAAATCATCCTGAGACATCAGGGAATAAGGAAGGCATAGGAGCAGGGAAAGGGTTATATAAAATGATATGATTTTCATGAAATTCGTCTATTTAGGGGAAATGCCTTTTGAGCATTACTGTTCTAGGTAGCCATCTGATACCCATTTGGCAATGATTTGCCGTTCTTCTGGGCTGATCAAGCCACTGGGCGGCATAGGCATGGATTCATTATTGATGCGATCTAGAAGTTTGCCCTCTTCAGTTTGAAATCGGGTGTTTTGATACGTGGTCAAAGAAATCCCCGCACTCGGGGCTGAGCCGCCATGACAGGTGATACAATGGGTAAACATGATGGCCTGCATGTCTGGATCATATTTGATGATCCGATTAATTGATCCACCTGAATCTGGCTCTATGATTACTGCCTTGGTACATCCAAATACGGCTAGTGCTACACATACAAGTCCTAAGGCGTTTCTTATTTTTGGGTTCATGATTAATTCTGAATAGTGATGTTGTCAATAGTGATTTGCTGCTGTCCTTCAGGGATAATGGTAATGGATTGTAACGGATGGGTATAATCGCCAGCGCCAATGATTCCATCCTCGTTCACATCTGCGGTAATATTGATGTAATAATCCCCTGGATGTAGGTAGGTGATGAGGAATTCGTCTTGCGTGCCGATGAGCTCCGAAAATAGCAGGACAGAATTAAAGGCATCCTGGCTTACAAAATAACCGCTGTTGTCAGTGAGCGGGTCCTTGGATAGGTTGATCCAAAGGGTTTTGCCCTCGATGGTAGGATTACGTTGGATGTCCACTTGTAAATAAGCCAAATACGGATGCTGGTCTATCACAAATGGGTCTCCAGACGCTTGGGCAAGAGTAAATACGTCTTGAGTGCCCGTTGAATCATAGGCCAAGTAAGTGGCAGATTTAGCTCCAGGTTCTGCATTTAGATGATTGGGATTAAATCCACTGGAAAAATCCCATGCAACTTCATTTTTAGGGAAATCATGTACAATAGCCGCTGCTTCTGCCAGACTGGTAATTCCTTTTTTCGCTTTTAAGGTCATGTGACGACTTGGAGGGAAATTGAGCCCTAAGCGACTGGTATAGGCATAGAAGTAAAGGCTATCAGATATAAATCGAAGCTCCATCCACATCGTGTTTGTACTTCCATCAGCATCTACAAAGCGATAGAATTCTCCGTTGGCGTCTTTGCGAATGCTATCCAGCACAAAGTAACTGGTTCGATAGATGCCATTCAGCAACCCCCCATTCCTCGCCATAATCGTGCGGGTGTCTTTGAAATCTGTTATAAAAAAGGAGGTGAACAGATTGCCCATCGTGCCGCCTTCAAAGATGCCGTGAATGTGGGAGGAAGAGATCGCCCGATAATCAAATGCAAACCAATCAAAATCTTGTCCAATAACCCGGTTCGTTCCTACCCATTGGCCTTGCATTTTGCCCAAAAACTCAAACCCCTGTTCATGGATATTAATAGGGGCGACAGTTGAAGTATAGGTCGAATCAGGCCCCGTTGAGGGCGTTTCAGCAATGTTTCTGACTTCTTGTTCACAACTGATGGCCAGCGTTGCTAGCGCCAAGAGGCTAAAAAATTGGATTAATTTTCCCATTGTCATATTTGCGGTTATTTTATTCATGTCTGCAAAGAAAAAGGAACTGCCGGAATGATCTTTTGATCTATGTCAAAAGATTTTCTCCCCTGGCTTCATAGGTTTGCCACATGTTTAACCATTAATGCATTAAGGCCATGAGTAATACAAGACTGATCTTCACCAGTATCTATTGATAAAACCGCCAGGCTGGGAACCCCAAAACCATTAATCTAAAAAGCTAACCAAAAATGGACAATAACCGCGAAATGCCTGTGCTCCCCATCAAAGCATACACCTCTCAAGCATGGTTTGAGAAGGAACAGCAAATCATATTCGGAAATTCTTGGCAGTTTGCAGGGTTGGTGGGCGATGTGAAAGACCCTGGCGATTATATAACCGTCCAATGCGGCCTGCAAAATATCCTGATCGTCAAAGGACGAGACCAACGGCTCCGCGCTTTTCACAATCTATGCCGTCATAGAGGCACCCAATTATTGAGAGCGGTGGGGAAAAAGCAGAAGGCCCTTACCTGTCCTTATCATGACTGGACTTATGATTTGACAGGGCAACTGATCAGTGTTCCTGAAAAAGAGACCGAATTTCCAGACCTTGAGTTGGATAAGATCTGTCTGCACAAAGCCTCCGTTGATATTTGGCGGGGGATGATCTGGGTACACCCCAAACCTGATGCGATGCCGATCAACAAATGGTTTGAAGGGTGTGAAAAACACCTGGGCCCTCATAATCCCAGCCGTCTCATCGAATATCCGGATACCTCGTATGAAAAAGTCATCGAGGCCAATTGGAAGCTACGTTGGATGGCCAAACCCACTATCTCTCGATCAAAAGTGGAAAAACGGTTTTGCAAACCCTAAAAGAAGCCAATGCCAATCCACCCTATTCATGTGAAAGCGGCGTCTGCGCGACTTGTGTGGCAAGGATTATAGAAGGTAAAGCAAGCATGAAGTCTTGCATGGCGTTAGAAGAGGCTGATATCACCAATGGAATGATTTTGACTTGTCAGGCACTGCCGACCACTGAGAAATTGAGAATAGTTTTTTAAGATTTCATCTTCCAGGGAGAAGAGATTGCTGAGGTAGGTATCTACTTGTGCAAAAATGGAGTGGTTTATGTTCAGTTCATCGGTAATTTATGCTACACACCCAAGCTTTAGAAATAGTTCATCTGAAATGGGGTAGACTTGTTCTTCAGGAACTGCGGGAAATGTATTGCCCCGTGCCTTTGCTACCCGGCCGATTTCATGGGCAAGCGGTGTGACATCTTCAACGGAAATAATGTAATCACTTACATATTTGCGGATAACTACGCCTCGGATGCCAATCTGGATCGCCTGACGGTCGAGTCGCCTTCCCACCAAGTCCCGTTCGGGATCCCATTGATGGATGACGTCAGACTTGTCAAGCTGGCTTTTCCATTCCATTTCAGAGGGAAATACCTGTGTGTTCCAATGTGACTCGATAGATTGTTCCAAAATCTCTAGGAAGGCTTGATGGGAGAGCTTGATTTTGGCGATCGCTTGCATGCGATTTTTGGTAGCGTATTTGGTGCGGCGAAGCGTCCAGGCAAATGAAGGCTTGATCCAGCTAATTCGGTCCAGGCTAAATCCTTTCCCAAAAGTCCCTAACTTCGCTGCGATCTCTACAGTTTGTGGCTTAAATGCCTGATAGACATATATCCCTTCTTCGTCAAAATTGGCGAATACTAGCCGTTGCATAGTTGTTTACTGAGGTTGTTTTATTTCAAAAATACCTTTTCCTCCTTCACATTCACATACTTTCCTGCCTGATATTTCCAAACGCCAGAAACGGTATACGTACGAAAATCATCTGCTTCCTCATACCATTGATAGCGGTAGCTCAGGTTATTGCTCATAGAATCCCAATTTATCTCACAAATCCATTCCTCCCCATCAGCTAAAGAGGAGGTACAGGCATTAAATTCCCAAACAATACAAGGCTCAAGCTCAAAAGTGACCAGCGCCACTTTTTGACACCCAACTCCTTCCACAATGCGAGGGCGACCTGAGCTATTCCCAAAAATGAGGTATTGCTCTTCGGCAATTTTTAGGATACTGTCAATTCTGCCGTAAAACTTATCCGCATGTCTGAATTCAAATTCCTCCGTCTTTGGATTAAAATACCCCCAGAATATCTCATAAAAAGGATTGCAATAAGCAGGGCCACATCCTTCCCCTTCGATATGGTAAATTCGGAAAGCGCTGTCAGGTGCGTAATATACTTGTCCATCGTCGAAAGAAACAGTTGTCTCTTCCTCGTAAAAGGCCCACAAGGAATCATTGGCATGTTGCAGGACAAGAGAGTCCATTTTCTCCATACCTACATATTGATAGAATTCATTCACGTCAAGGTCCTGGGCGTAGGATAGGGTTGTAGTGAGGGCAGATATTAGGGTGAGGATGGTTTGATTCATGGGTTTGAGGAAGTTATACTTTAGACCTGATAGAAAGTCCGTTTTGACTTTTGGTCGATTTTTGAACCATATAAGGCATTTAAGGGCATATAAGGTCACAAAGCAGTTTTCTTAAATGTTCTTATATGTCTTATATGGTTTTATTCACAGGACATTTCACCCAGTCTAAAGTATAAATGCTTTGTCTAAGAAAATAAGAAAAACCACGGATTTCACAGATATTCTCGGATTCCTTTTTCAATCTGTGCAAATCTGTAGTGAACTTTATTTTCTACTCAATGCCCGAATCAACGCCTCTTCCCCTTTCTTCACCGCAATAAAATTGGGCCCGAGGAAGTCCTCATGTTTAAATTCATACTTTCTGAATTCCACGATCTTTGGGAATATTTTGCCCAAGACATACCCATGCGCTTCAAAGAATTGGTGAAAGTCGATCAGGAGCTTTTTGGTCGTGATATTGATATAGCCATATTCAAACTGAATGGCCTTGATGTTGCCAGCTTTGATATTATCCTCAAATCCCAACAGCGCATCATACTCCGCGCCTTCTACATCGATTTTTAAAAAATCGACTTCCTTTAATCCTTGCTCCGCCATGAAGTCATCCCCGCGCATGAGGTCGATGCTGACCTTGTCAGTGGGGGCGTAAGACAGCCCTTCGATGTCGTAAATGGAGGAGTGCGTATGGGAGGAAAAAAGGTTGATCTCTTTGGTGCAGTTTTCTTTGTATAATCCTTTGTTGATCGGGATAATGCTCTCGTGTTGCTGGGTGTTTGCCTTCAATTGTTGAAAGGTGCTTTCGACGGGCTCAAGGGCGTAGATCTTGCTGTTGGGATTGTGTTGCTGGATCATTAGGGCATATTTGCCGACATTGGCGCCGCCATCGATGATGACAGCGGGATTCATCTTTGCGATTTTTTGCAAAACCGTCACTTCCCCATTGCTGTGAATGTCGTGGTTCCTGTTTTCGTACAGGCGGTTGAGCGCCCTGCCAAAGCCTGCCAGGCCCTTGAAGAGGGCGTTATGGGAATTTCGTTTAAATGCTCGTTTTAGCATGAGGGGAAGAGAATGATAGGATGATAGAATGATAGGATGATAGAATGAGTGAATGTAAGATGTTTTTGCGAGTAAAGTTCAAATTCAAGTGCAAACTCAAGTTCAAAAAGAAAGCATTGTGTTTGAGGTTGAATTTGAGTTTGAACTTTTCTTATTTCCCTGCTTTTGTCAGCCAATACAGCCTGCCGGCTGTCGTCTCTCTCAGCAAGACTTTGCCTTTAACTGGGGATGCCAGTTGTACAAGGCCCTCGCCACCGAGGTGATCTGATCGGACTTTGATCTGGATAGAATCCACACCCATGATCAAGTGATAATATTCCAGTCCAAAGGGGTGAAAACTGGTGGCAACCCGGTGGCTCATCGATTTGTTCCCTAGCACCACATCTTCTATAAATGCAACTGCCTCTCCTTTGCCTTCTGGTAGATATTCAGCAGAAAGTGCCTGCGGCAAGTCATAGATAAATTCACTCACATAGGACTCCCGATTATTGATCCCATATACCTTTTTTCCATAATACAAGACGGTAAATCGATCTACATGAAACACGGAATCCAAGCCTTCCAGCAAGTGCTTTTTCATACGATCTCCATACAATTGATAGCGATAGGCATGGGCATCTATGGTCGTATCCGTGGCGATCTTCTCCTGTTCATGCGCAGGCAAAGTCTTGATAACGGAATCGATGTCAAAGGTTAGGATCGGCACTTTCTGGGATTTCATGCTGGGGTAGGTATAGGCAAAAAGGTTTTTCTGACCCGTATAGATGGTGCCATCTGCCTTGACTCCCACAAACTGCTGACGCTTGATACGGGCTATTTCCTTCAACCGCCCATCGAGCAAGATCAGGTACCGGTCTTCATACTTCGATGTGTCCATGTCCGCATCCACAACATAAAAGCGATGACTTTTTCCCAGGTATTCACAGCCTTCATATGGCAACGCCTCTAACTGGAACTGGTCATCGACCAATTCGGGAAAAAATGGCAACTCGGGGTGCTTGTCCTCGCCTGCGAGGCGGTAGCCGCAGGCAGCGAGGAGGAGGAGAAACCCAATGAAACAAATGCTCTTGAAGAGATTCATGGGTTGAAGATAGGGTTTTGAGCGGAATAGTTGGCTTTTGCGAAAAAACATAAAAAGCCCCCCCACAATAAGGGTAACCGCAAATTCGCTTGTTTAGGTAATTATAACATCTATTACCATGAAAAAACTACTGCTTAGTTTGCTGTGCCTGGGGCTGTTACCCGCCCTCTATGGCCAACCCACACATCCTGGAGACTGGGCACTCAATGTGTCTTATTTTGGTGAAACGGGTATTCACCCGGGCCTCAAAGTGGGGCTTTCCCATACCTTATGGGAAAAGGAGAAACACCATAAACGATGGTTCAAAGGGCGCCAAAATCGTCTGGGCCCGAAGGTCAAGATGTATCAACTATTTGGCGGTGCCAATCTGGCTGTGTACAGCCACCCAAACAACCATACGGGTGTCCTCCCCAACCTCGAAGTAGGTTGGAAGCGCATCAATATGCGCCGTGGCAGCTTCTTTGGCGCCCAATTGGGCATAGGGTATCTGCGCCGCTTCTATAATGTGGCGACTTATGAATTGGGAGAAGGGGGAGAGCCAGACAAGGTTTCTGCTGCTGGCAGAGGCATGTTTGTCCCTTCATTTGCCTTCCTGTGGGGAAAAGACCTTTCCGTCAAAGGAAAAACGCCTATCAGTTGGCATATCAAGCCTACGGTGATGATGCTGGCCCCTTATAACCATACCAATGTGTTTAGTTTTGCGCTGGAATTGGGCGTCTCGTATCGGCTAGGGAAAAAGTGATCTTTGAACCCCCGCCAAAGCCCTTGACTTTGGCGCCCCCTCAAAGAAGGGGCTTTTAGAAATAGCAAAGCTTTTGCCAACGAGCGGGTTGTTCCCCTTCCTGAGGGGGAACGGGGCTGCGCGGAGGGGGTTCAAAAGGAATAAAGGCAAAGCCTTATCAGAAGCCAACAAAATTCTTTCTTCAAAAAATCAAAAAAACATGAAAAGCACTTTCAAATATATCCTCCTCCCAAGTATCCTCTTCCTCCTCGCTGCTTGCAGCCGTCCTACCATGGACACTTATGAGCGATTTTTCTTCCGCACAGACGGCGCCGACCTCGCCGTTCAGGTAGATGGAAACCGCGATTCCAAAGTCTTTATCCTACTCATCCACGGTGGCCCTGGTGGCAGTGGGTACGAATACAACACAGGCTCCTATGCGGATCAGCTAGAGGAAAAATACGCCATGGTCTACCTGGACCAAAGAGGTCAAGGGGCCTCTCAAGGCAAGTATGACGCTAGTACCCTGACCCTTCAGCAGTTTTCTGACGACATCTACGGCCTTGCCCAATTGCTCAAACAGAAATACGGCCAAGACATCAGCCTCTTCTTGATGGGTCATAGCTGGGGCGGCACCACGGGCACGCACGCTCTCCTCAACACACAGGTCCAGGACGAAATCAACGGCTGGATTGAGGTAGACGGCGCACATGACATTCCGCTGCTCAATATCGAAGCGATCAAGATGTTCCGTCAGATCGGGGCAGAAGAACTCAGTAAGGGCAATAACACCGACCGCTGGCAAGAAATCGTAGATTTTGCCAATGGGGTAGACACCACCAATATTTCTGAAGACGAAGGCGGCAGGATCAATAGCTATGGTTTTGAAGCTGAGGGCTTATTAGAAGCTATCAATGAGGGGGGAGGCGGAAATCCTAGTCATGGAATCTTGGGGCGACCACATCTGGGCCTTGCCCATATCATCAGCAGCTCCAGCACCGCCAATGCGATCACCCCTGAGACCGAGGTGGCAGCTATGACCAGTGAGCTACATAAGATCACGGTACCCTCCCTCTTCCTTTGGGGGAAATACGATTTTGTTGTCGCGCCTGCCTTGGGCGTAAGTGCTGTGAGTCGCGTAGCTTCTCAGGACAAGGAATTGGTCATTTTTGACCATTCGGGGCATTCGCCGATGGACACAGAGCCGGAGGCGTTTGTGGCAGCGGTGGTAGGATTCGTGGAAAGGAATAAATGATCACCCCCTTGACATTCACCACGGATTACTCAGATGTACACGGATTAAAAGAAGAAAATCTGTGAGATGATCAGAGCTATTTAAGCCTATTCACAATGCGTCCTTTTGTAAGATCTAATGGACTCATTTCCACAACCACTCTATCTCCGACCATGATTCTGACAAAACTACGTGTCAAATGACTAGATATACGGGCATGGATATTGGATCCATCATCCAAGGTTACTTGATACATTCCATTAGATATAACGTTCGAAACGCTGCCATTTACTCTGATTGCATTTGGGTTTGCCATATTGATTTTTTAATAGGTTACTAATGTAAGAATAGGGGATTAGGAGCTACGTTAAAGGTCAGTTCAATATTTGAGGGATTCGTTCCCAAGATCAATGGCATTGCAAATGATTCGTTCTGTCACTTTCTCAATTTGTTGACCATTTCCGTGGTAAAACTTCTTCACCTCACATGTGCAGTCTCCTTTTTCAAGAGCCAAAGAAATAAACCTTGGCCCTCGTGTCCAATTTCCCCTACCATAGCTTGTGACTTCAAAACCTGCATTTTTTAAGGGATCATCCAATGTGAGGAAATCGTCGTTTCTGGGTTTTTCATCTGGTCCATAGAGGTCGATAAATTCATAATTGAAGGATTGGCAAAAGTCAGTTAATAATGCTGCCATTTCACTCCTTGTCGCTTCAACAGTTCTCAATTCAGGGAGGGTATCTTGAGCTGAAAGCAATAATAAATCTGCTGATTTAAAGTATTTAGGCGAATCAATTATTGACCAACCTGAAGCTAATCCAGCCATTAAAAGCCCAATAGCTACAGAGTATTTCATTTGTTTTTTTGCTTCAAAAAAACAATTTCTTCTCGATCCGCAAGATTGTATTCCAATTTCTCGTCGTAATCCCCTTCCCATAAAACTTCTCCAGCACCTCCATAGCTTTGGGCGTTTTGGTGACAGAGAGGTCCAGGACACTGACGATGGTGTGGTCGATACTGGTGAGCACCTTGAAGGAGCCATCCTCGCTTTGCCAAGGAAAGGGCAAATCGGTCTCGGGAGCCTTCGGCAAAAAGGAGACATAGAACCGAAGCTCTTTGGTGAGGGCGATGCCGTCGAAAGGATCAGCAGCCAGCAGTTTCTCGATGGTTTCTACCTTTCTGAGAATGGTGGGGATGGGAAAGCCAAAGGCTTTCTCTAGCTGGGCAGCGATCCGCTGTTCGAGGGTGACGATGTCGTCTGAAGCTGCCTCAAATAGGATATTGCCTGAATTGAGTAGTGTCACGACATTTTGGAAGCCCATGGCTTCCATTTCTTTGCGGAGGTCAGCCATGGGTACTTTATGGTGGCCGCCGACATTGATGCCGCGGAGGAAGGCGGCGTATGGGGTTTTGCTTGAGTTCATAGGGTGAAATTAGACTGTATTAAATATGATAACCATAGATGAAAAATGATTCGTCAAAATAATTGCCATGTTCATCTGTAATGTAAATATAGTGTCCAATTTTCCACGCATCTTTGTCTAAGCGCGATACCATCTTGAAATTTGTATAGATCATTAGGTTGCCAATTGATTCATGATGGAAGCAGAAAGTCTGGGAATGATAGACTATTTCGATGTCTTCAAAGCCAAATGCTCCATTTACAGCTACTTTTAGAGCTTTCTTATATTCTGCCTCTCCGTTGATACAGCTAGCTAATACTAATTCGAAGCTTTCCTTTGCCTTTTTAATAAGACTATGTTCAGTTGAATGAGCTGCTAATTGGTGTCTTATTTCTTCAAATGTCATGAGGTAGTTACGATTAATAGTTTTAAAAGCACAATTCAGAACGCTGGGGCGGATTTCCGGATTGTGTGGTGGCTCTTCGCATAATCCGACCCGCAACTCAAGCACCTTAAGGTTTTCCCTCCCACTTAACCCGAATATCATACCCAATCCCGACATTAAACTCTTCATAATCAGCAATCCTATTATAAAAAAACAGGAAATTACAGCTCCGATAATTCCACTCCATGCCCGTTTGTATCTGCCAATATTGGGTCCAATAGGTGGCTCTAGTATACACCTCAAAGCCCCAGGGTAGGGGATAACCAAGCCCTAGTTCATAACCTGGATGCGATTCTGTGCCGCTATCCGTCATCTTCGATGCCATTCCAACGCCCATGAAGATAGGGGCATATCGCTCATCAATCACTACCGTCTCCAATCTGGTCAAAGCCTTAAAGCTTTTAAAATCGAAACCCGGATCTTTGAGGAAGATCTGATTGTACTGGGCCATGAGGTCCAGCCGATAAGAACTGTTTGTCACCAATTGAGGAAACCTCAATTCAACATAGGTTTGTTTATTGCCAGAGAAATTTGTCTGATAGCCAATTTTTAGTTGTGTGACAGGTTTAAGGAAATAAGGCAACTGAAAATCAAGAAAGACGCCTGCAGGCGATTGATTGAGTCCGCCAAAATAGTTGATTCCAATAGTAGGGTAAGGAAAAAAATCGAGTCCACAAAGATCATACAATAGGATGTCAACGGTTTGTGATTCCTTGACGACGATTTCTTGGGTCGCCATGCCAATAAAAGTGAATATAAGGATAGAATCCGATTCAGGCATCAGCAGCTCAAACTCTCCAAGGGAATCCGTGAGAACCCCTATCGTTGTCCCTTTCACGACAACAGCGACTCCTTCTAATGGGGCTTTCCCTCTTTTTTCTCTCACTGTCCCATTTACCGCTATTTGCCCAAACGAACAACAGTAACCGAAACAGATAATGGTCCAGATGAGGTGCTTATAATTCATTGTTTAGGGATAATAAATTAATGAAAAACGATAATTTTTTGTTGAATTTCGTAACTATTTGATTATGTTTGGGGTAAAGAGAATAAAATACCATTTAATATGAAGCATTTAGTAAAAATCAGTTTCCTCGCTATTGTAGTCATCCAGTTTTTGCTGATGATCAAGATGGACCCCAACTCCGCCCCTTCATTTGAGCTATTCATTATTCCCTTACTTTTTGCTGTGTTTTTTATCTTCAACTTAGCGGTCAGAAAATCAAAGAGCTTCCAATCCTATTTTATGAGTGAATGGAATATTTTTACCTCAAAATTCAAGCAAGAGACCTTGTACGACATTCCTCAAGCCTTGATGATCGATAAGATCGCGGAAGTTATTAACCATTCCAAATTCAAGTTGGTAGATGTCGATCAATCCAAAGGGGAAATTATGGCTACTTCGTCTATGACCATGAAGTCTTGGGGAGAAAATATCTACATTGACCTAAAACCTCTTGGCGAAAAAACAGCTATGGAATTTTGCTCAGTCACCATGTTTCAAATGACTTCTTGGGGAAAAAATGCGCAGAATTATCACCAGTTGTTGAATGACATTGAAGATGCTTTAATCATTTAAGTGTGTAGCTTAGAGACGTAACAGGTTGGAAGAAAACCTGTTACGTCTCCATGCCCCCAAAGTCCTAACAGATTTTCTTCAATCTGTTAGGACTTCAACCTCCCCCCATATTTTCCCACATCATCAACAATTCTTCCCCTCATGCCTATAATCGTAAACCTAGATGTGATGCTGGCCAAGCGGAAAATGAAAGTCAAAGAGCTTTCAGCGGCTGTAGGCATCTCCGTCGTCAACCTCTCTATTCTCAAACAAAGCAAAGCCAAAGCGATCCGCTTTTCGACTTTGGAAGCGATCTGTGAAGCGCTGGATTGCCAGCCTGGGGATATTTTGGAATATCGGGGGGAGGAGTGAATGGATTAGAGAATCGCTCTTTATAAAAAGAAATATCCATGTCAAGTATTTCTAGGATTTGAGAAATACTAATAGAAGGAGCCGCTTCAATGATTTGCAATATTCGCTCTTGTCTTAAAGTCATTGATAATTTCATCCTATCACAAATATACCTTTAACCTATCATAATTGATAGGTTGGATGATAAAAAATGATAGATTAACAATCTACTCCCCCGGCACACACACTGTGTGGCAGTCTGTGCAGTACAGACATTCCTCCTCTTCAGGATGTTCGAGGTAAATCTCCTCATAAGTCTTGAACTCTTCAAGGGTCTGGTCGACACGAGCTGAGAGAGCGCCTACGAGGGCGATTTGTAGGCAAAAGACCGCTGTGAGGGCGATCATGGGATAGGCCCAATGGCCTTTGGGGTGGGTGAGGATGCGCTGAATGCGGCCTTTGAGCGTATGTTGACGCTTGCCTTTGAAGGGGCTGACAAGCGGAAGGCTTTGCAACTCCTTCATGCGTACCAAGAGCTGGGCATAAGCCTTGGCATTGCCAATGGTGGTGCTCCCATTACGGTCAGCGATCCACTCGCTGATCAGGTCCAGTTCCTTGCGGAAGTAATAGAATACAGGGTTCAACAACCAAAAGCACTGGATCAGGCTGAGCACGGATTTCTCGAGCGTATTGAGCTGACGGATGTGTGACAATTCGTGGGAGATGACAGCTGCTAATTCAGCTTCACTGAGATGGCCCATCTCAGCTTGCCATATGATGTACGGTTGGCGCAGGTAGAAGGCCCCTACCGCATGCGCTTTTTCGGGAAAAAGCAGCGTATAGCGCTGCTTGCCTTGCCAGCGATCAGCCTTCCGCGACCGAGCGACCAGCCGATGCAGGTAGCGGTATTGGAACAGAATCCGCACAAATACCAATAACAAGGCCACCAAGATCACCCAAGTGATGACTTGCTTATGTTCGAGGACAAGGTTGTAGAAGGTATTGGAACGGTAGATAACGCGGTGGGAGAAATTGGGGTTCTCACATTTGCAGAGGTGCTGGAGTTGGATCTCCTCCAGGTGCAATTGTTGGCCGAAGGCCATCTTGGGCATGAGCGCAGGCTCGTCTGCCTTAGCAGCAGGCTGAGGCGCGAAGATCGGTATGATCAAGCTACTGATCACCACAAAATAGATGAACCACTTCTGGTGTATCGGCACGGCCTTGCGGCGTACGATGAGCACATAGGCTAGCCAGCCTATGGCAGAAAGGATCATCGAGGTGATAAGGTAGTTGATCATTTGTCGGTCTCGCTGTCTTCTATAAGTTGTTTGAGTGAAGCCAAATCTTCCTTGCTGACTTCCTTTTCATCTAACAAAGTTGAGACCAATCCTTTCATTGATCCTGCAAAAACATTGTTCAGGACGCTAGAAATATGGCGTTTCTGGTACTGTGCCTTGCTGATAGAAGGCTGATATTGGTGACTGCGTCCATAAGCTTTGTGCGCTACAAAGCCCTTTTTCTGTAAAATGCGCACGATCGTCGACACCGTGTTATAGGCAGGGGTTTTGTCCTCCGCCCACTCATCAATGATGTCATTGACAAATGCCTTGCGCAGCCGCCAAAGGATATTCATCACTTTGAGCTCTTGGGGCGTAAGCAGGTTCTTTTCCATAAGAATTTTAGTTTCGCCTTTAAAACTAATGAATTAGTTTTACAAGTGAAATTAAAATGAGGGATAAATGTGTATGAGTTATGAGAACCTGTGTCTTCGTCGTGAACCTTCCCTGCCTTCGACAAGCTCAGGCAACGGGAAGGTCCACAACGAAAGAGAAATCAAGATTTCTCCATAAAGCCCCTCTTTTCGCGATGGATAGTGGGACGGCCAAGAGAGGGGCAGCGAAGGCCTTGGCCTGTAGACTGAGCTTGTCGAAGCCTGAGCGGGGTGAGTTAAACATAGGTTTCCCCAAAAAAGCCTTATATTAGATTCAATCCACTATAATTATGCACACCCTACGCTTCCTAACAGCTTTCCTATTCCTAATCCCCCTCCTAAGCTTCTCCCAAAATGAGGACGTCGTCGGCAAATGGAAAGGGGAGTGGTCCAACCATCAAGGGTTTTATTTCAAATTTTTGCTGGAAATGGAGGACGATGGGTTTGGGGAAATAAAAGGGGCTTTCACCTGGAAGCTGATCAAGAGTCCTCGCGCCAATGAGCAATCAAAACTAGGCCTTACAGCAGTTGAGTATTTTACGGCAACCTATGACAAAACCACAAGAAAGCTAGTGATCAAAGGCTCCCGGAAAGACGACCCTCATTCGATCATCGGGCTAGATATCTACCACCTTACCTTATCCGAAAACGGAGAGGTCCTGGAAGGCATCACTGCTAACCACGGCACTTGGAAGGGCGTTTTTTATGGCATTCGGTCCTTGCCCAAAAAAGACAAGCTCGAAGACAAACAACAGCTACAAGGTCGCAAGATCATCACGACAAAAGAAGTCACAGTCAGGCAGCCAGAAGTGATCTTGCAGTTTTGGGACGACCGAAAAGAGGACGGAGACATCATCTCTCTCAACCTCAATGGAGAATGGATTCTGCGCAAGTACATTGTCAAAAAAACCAAAGGCGAAATCGTCCTGGACCTCATCGAAGGTGACAATTACCTCATCCTCCACGCCGAGAATCTCGGCGAACTCCCGCCCAATACCGCTGCCATTTCGGTGATCGAAAATGGGGTAGAGACGGCTACGCTGATTCTGAATTCGGATATGGGGAAAAGTGAGGGGATTAAGATTGTGAAGGAGTAGAAGAATTTTATTTCGAATCTAAAGCCATGATTGCTTCACAAATTCTTAGAAATCGCAAAGATTTTTTAGGATGTCCCCGACCGACAATGTGATAATCCCTATCTGTACAGTTATTGGCCGATGGATGATACCCTTCTACTGCCCAGACTGCTCCTTCTGTCAACCACGAAACTGTATCTTCAGTTAGGATAGTCCAGAAACAATTTTCATCAATTGTTTTTTTTAAATCAATCCACTCCCTTTCCTCAAGTAATCTTGTCTTATGAGTGATAAGCGAATCTTTTTTATTTGATATTGGGGTTGAAACTACATATTCCTTTATGCGGATCATGGCAGATTCTCCTTTTTGCTCAACACATAATATTTTCAAATTTCCATCAAAAGCCTTCTGTCTATAGAGTCTATAGGCAGGAACATCCAAATCGCCTAAAAGGGGTTCATCGAACCTTTTCCATAAAGCTTGTATCCCCGTGTCATCTGGTTGACTTAAGCTATTGATAGTTGTGTCGTTTCTGTAGACCATTTCCTCATCTACCTCACAATTGCATATATATTTATCACAACTCAAAGTGGCGTATGTGATAGCCATAATTATTAGCAGAATTCTCATTTTTTCTTTTTATTAAATCAATTCTGGAGATTCCAGAAGGAATTGTAAGTTTACTTAAAAATCATTCATTGGGATTCACTATGGACAAGAAGAAACCACAAATGGGTTGGGTATATTCCCCTACCGCCACCAAAGCTCAAAAAAACGCCATTTCAAAGCAGTTTGAACCGCTTGTGGAATCGCTGAAGAAGCACATTCAACCGCTACCAGAGCCTCAAGAATACAACCATTGCATTGATGTATTCAGCAAATGGAGGGGAAACTTTTTCTATATCATGCAGAAATACAAAACAGGGAAAAATAGCTATACCGATTATTTTGATACAGGCCTGGCTCGATTAGAGTTTTATGGCGAGGATCGATTTAATCTATCATATTTTAGACATACAGGAAAGTGGGAGCCTCTTTTTATGTACCAAGACATTTCTTTTGAGGAGGCGCAACAGGCAATACTGAAGGATCCTATGTTTAGTGTTTTTTAGACTAGTTACTATTTTCGAACAAGGCGTTATAATTTTTTCCACTAATGCGACGGGTTTCAACCCGTCGCATTAGTGGAAAAAATTGCGTAATTCGGGGACCGATGTCCTACACCCCGCGAAATAGCCGACACCTCCTCCTGACAGCTGCGCTGATCAGTATCCTGATGAGCTATTTCCTCATCACCCAGACGCGCTTTGACTACCAGATGGAAAGCCTTTTTCCCAAGAACGATCCTGAATTGGTGCACTATCAGGCGTTTCAGGATAGCTTCGCAGGCAAGGACGACTACCTCGCCTTGGGCATCTACAACCAAGACGGCCTTTTTCAACAGGGTTTCCTGCAACAACTGGAGCGCCTGACCCAGGTCCTCGACTCTTTGCCAGCGGTCTACGAGGCAACTTCCCTCACCAACAGCCGATGGCTCAAGGTATACGACATGGGTATCCGCCATGAAGTACCTTTGATACATATCGACCAGCCAGCGCGCTACGCCCGCGACTCTGCTTTCCTCTTTTCCCTGCCGCCTTTTCGGCACAATTTCTATAGCGATGACGGCAAGGCGACGTGTGTCTACTTGCGGATCGAGGCAGGGCTGGCCCAGACGGCGCGGGGCGACAGCCTGCTCCAACAAGTGGAATCGGCCTTACAAGCGGCTGATTTTGATGCCTTTCACATCACTGGGCACTTGCCGTCAAACACCTCCAATGCACGAAAACTGGCGCGAGAGATGGTGCTCTTCACCGTGCTGTCAATATTATTGGTCATCGTCTTTTTGTGGGTGGCCTTCCGTGCACTGTGGGGCATTGTGATGCCGCTGGTGGTGGTGGGCCTGGCCGCGCTGTGGGCGATAGGGCTGATGGCTGCTTTTGGGGTGTCGGTGAATGTGATGACGGTGCTGCTGCCGTCGATCATGTTTGTGGTGGCGACGTCGGATGTGGTACATTTGCTGAGCAAATACCTGGGCGAGCGGCGTCAGGGGCATTCGAAAGAAGCGGCATTGGAAGTCACGGTGCGGGAGGTAGGCTTACCGACTTTCCTCACCTCCGTGACCACCGGTATCGGGCTGTTGAGCCTCTTGATCTCGGACACGGAGCCGCTCCAGCAGTTGGGCGTATTTGCCAGTGCTGGCGTCATGATCGCCTTTGTCCTGACGTATATGGTGCTGCCACCGCTGTTAGTGCTGTTTCCGCCTTCGCTGGGGGAGGAGGAGAAGTTCAAGCGCAAATCCAAGTTCAAGTTCAAGTTCAAAATTCCGAGTTATGACTTTTGGCCCAAACACTTACACCGCTTTTATTCCTTTATCCTAAAACATCCTAAATCGCTGACCGCTGCTTGTGTCTTCTTGTTCATTCTTGCGGGCATCGGTGCCAGCCAGACACGTGTCCACAACTATTTCGCCAAGGACCTCAGCGCGAAGGACGCTCAATTTGACGGTATTGAATTCTTCAATCATCATTTTGGCGGCATACGCCCTTTTGCCCTGCGCATCCATAGCCGACGCCCCACCGATCCCCTCACGGACGTGACCATGGTGCGAGAGCTGGCGAAGATTGACAGCTTTTTGTTAAGTGAATACGGGCTTAATCGGCCTTATTCCCTAGTGGGCATGCTCAAGGCGGCCCATAGTTCCCTGCATCGTGGGAAGCCCGATCACTATTTGGTTCCAGCAGATGATGATGAACTACGGTATTTGATGGACTTGGCCCTAGCGTATGCCGACAGTAGCGCCTTGCGCAATGTCCTGGCCGATGCAAATCGCCTGACGCGCTTTACGGGCACGGTGCCTGACTGGGGCAGTGCAGAAGCCGAACGAAAAAATGACAGCCTTATGGCCTTTGTCGCTACCCACATCGACACCGCAAGACTGGAAGTCCAAGTCGCTGGCATCGCTGAGATGATCGATCGCAGTCACGCGACGGTGACGAAGAATATGCTCAGTGGGTTGTTGTTGGCCTTGGCCATCGTTGGCTTGTTGATGGGCTTGCTGTTTCGTTCGGTGAAAATGGTATTTCTATCGCTGATTCCCAATGTATTTCCCCTGTTCCTGATTTTGGGGTTAATAGGGTTTCTGGGGATCTCGCTGAATATGGCGACGGCCATCATTTTCACCATCGCCTTCGGCATCGCGGTGGACGATACCATCCACTTTATCACCCGCCTCAAGCTGGAACTCAGCAAAGGAAAATCCATGCCCTTGGCCTTGAAACGGACGTTTATCTCTACTGGTAAAGCTATTATCATCACTTCGCTGATCATCTCGGCTGGGTTTATGATCCTGATGTTGTCGGACTTCACCGGAACAGTGCTGACAGGCAGTTTGATCAGCTTGACGCTGATTTTAGCGGTGGTAGCAGACTTGGTACTGCTACCCTTGCTGATGATGCGGTTTAAATGAGGTTCAAGCGTTCAAAACGTTCAAGATTTTGTGATTCCTTGAACCATTGAACGCTTGAACCTTCTTTGCTTACGAATTGAGAAACCAGCTTTTGGCTTCGCTTTTTTTCCTTCTGGAGATGGGAACCAAGGTCTGACCTTTCATCACAAATTCAGATGTGCTTTTAATATCTGTGACATGTATTCTGTTCACCAAATGTGATCGATGGCAGCGTAAGAATCCTTTATCGGAGAGGATTTCTTCAAAATATCCCAGGGTCTTTGAGGATAATATTTTTTTGTCATCTGATAAAAAGAGGTAGCTGTAATTTCGCTCACCTTCTATGCGGACGATGGATTTCAGGGCCATTTTCCGCTCGCCTTCATAGGTCGGTAAAAAAAATACCTGGTCTTCTACGCGTTGAGTTTGGAGGTTTTTTAATGCCTGCTCAACGTGAGTTCGGTTATTGAGGGGTGAGTTGTTTTCTTTATATCGGGAGATGGATTGGGCCAATTCGTCTGTATCAATGGGTTTAACCAAATAATCCAATGCGTTGAATCGAAAGGCTTTTATGGCATAGTGGCTGTGCGCGGTAGTAAAGATGGTTTGGAAATCGTTGAATTCAAGTTGATTGAGCATTTCAAACCCATTCATGTCTGGCATTTCAATGTCCAGAAAAACCAGTTCAGGCTGTAGGCGATTGATGAGAGATATCCCTTCTTCCCCATTCTGTGCAACGCCCAGTATGTCAATATCAGTATGATTTTCTTCTAGTAAATCTGACAGAACCGTAGCCACAAATTTATTGTCCTCGACTATTAAGGATCGAATGTTTCTCATGAGCATCTTGTTTTTTACAGAGGGTCGAATTTCTCCATACCAAAGCTGACGGCAAGATAAATAATAATTTTGGGGCAAGGATTTACCGCTCGATAATCCGGTTGACCGCTAGATAAGTAAGCCTTTGTAAAGAAGGGGTGAGCCTGTATCTTGGAAGAAATCAGCATCTAACCTATATGAAACCTTATCAACTCCTATTGACCTTATTTTCCCTGGTCTGTCTAGGGCAAAATGTAACAGCACAGTCTCCGACAGATTCTCTTTGGGCGATTTGGAGCGATACAGCATTGGCCGATACCACGCGAATAAGGGCAATTCATTCCCTTGCTGAAAAATTTCAACGAAAAAATCCTGATAGCGTCATCGCCCTCACCAAACGACAATTCGCCCTGGCTCAAAAAAACAACTACACCAAATCGATGGTATCGGCCCTCCTTTTCCAAGGACGCGCATACTTCAGAATTTCAGCCTATGATAGTGCGCTAACTACCTTTAAAACAGCGATAGCACTTGTCGAAGACGCGGGTATAGAGGGAGAGCGGTACGATCTATATCTGGATGCAGGTACGCTTTATGGCGTGCGCGCTGAATATAAGGAGGCAGAGAAAATGCTATTAAAAGCCTTAGCAATTATCAAAAAGGAAGATCGGAAACATCCTGAAAAGCACCTGATGGAGACATCTGACATGGCTCAGTTTTACCTGACTTTTGGGACTTGTTATTATTTCCAAGGAGACTATACCAAGTGTCTGGATAATTATCAAAAAGCGCTTTCAACCTCCCAGGCAATCAAAGATTCCATATTTATTGGCAGTTGTTATATCAATATTGGGAATATCTATAGAGACATCAAAAAACCTGAAAAAGCCATAGAAAACTTCTCAAAAGGGGTAGATATATGCGAAATAATAGGCGAAAAACGGATATTGGGCAGTGGACTTGAAAATCTGGGAGCCACCTACCTTCACATTCAGGATACAGCTAAGGCGCTGGCATATTTTACTCGGAGCTTACAGCTCAGCGAAGAAATGGGGAATAAGAGTCAAATGGGCGTCACCTCCCGCTCACTGGGCGAAATATTTTTTGATCAAGGGAATTGGGAAAAAGCATTGAATTATTATACACAAAGCCTCACTATGGCAGAAGAGGCTGGAGATAAACGAAACCTTGCTGTCACCTTGAGCAAAATGGGGTATGTATTTGTTCAAATGGGGAATTATGACCAGGCCATTTCATATGGGCTGAGGGCTCTGCCAATCTCCCAGAAGGCAGGTATCATTGGAGATCAACAATTGACAAGCAAAATGTTGATGGAAGCCTATCAAGCCAAAGGGAAATATCAAGAAGCCTTTGATATGTTTCGCCTGAATGTCGAATTGCGTGATAGCTTGACGCGCGAGGAGAATCAGCGGGCAGAAATCAACTTTGAATATCAACAGCGCGCGTTGCAAGACAGTCTGGAATTTGTGCAGCGAGAAGCGATCAAAGACCTTGAAATCAAAAACCAGCGGAACTTTTCTATCGGAATAGGGATAAGCCTCCTCATCGTTATCATTTTGGCTATCATCATTTTCAACCGCCTCCGCATTACCCGTCGCCAAAAAACAGAAATTGAGACGCAACGTCAGCGCGCGGAACGCTCTGAACAATACAAACAACAGTTCCTGGCCAATATGAGCCACGAAATCCGTACGCCCATGAATGCCATCAATGGCATGACGGATATCTT
This sequence comes from Bacteroidia bacterium, assembly GCA_030430575.1. GTDB lineage: Bacteria > Bacteroidota > Bacteroidia > J057 > J057 > JAUIGE01. The sequence continues at coordinate 34,573 of JAUIKF010000049.1, forward strand.
GCTACGACGCGATCCACAGGACAGACAACGATCCTATCTCGATGCGATCAAGGAATCCTCTAAGTCCCTCCTCGTCATCCTCGATGACATACTCGACAGTGCAAAGATTGATGCTGGAAAAATCACCTTGGAGACCGTTCCTTTTTCCTTGATAAATGTCGTAGAAAATGTCCGTACCACCATGAACTTGAAGTCCGAAGAAAAAGGACTTCTGCTCAAGACAGACCTGCAAGAAGGCATCCCTCCGACCGTCATGGGCGACCCCACACGTCTGCGCCAGATTTTACTCAACTTGACCGGCAACGCCATCAAGTTCACCGAAAAAGGCTTAGTCACTATTCACCTGGAAACCCAAGAAATAGAAGAGGGGAAGGTAATGGCTACATTTTGCATATCGGATACAGGAATCGGAATCGGAGAAGACCGCCTAGAGAAGATCTTCGAGTCCTTCGAGCAGGCCTATTCCGATACGACAAGGAGGTTTGGGGGAACAGGCCTGGGCCTGAGTATTTCGAAAAAACTGACAGAAATACAGGATGGCAAAATCTGGGTAGAAAGTGAAAAAGGAAAAGGAAGCAAATTTTATGTGAGCATTCCGTTTGCCATAAGCACCCAGGAAATGGAAGCCTCAGTCCAGGCAGCCATTGCTGAAAGCGAACAAATTGCGAGTCAACTCAAAGGGATCAAAATCCTGCTGGCGGAAGACAATACCTTCAATGCGATTGTAGCACAGGAGGAGTTAGAAGACGCAATCGAAGATGCAGAAGTGGTGGTTGCGGAAAATGGCGCGATCGCGGTAGAACATATCGCCCACGGCGATTTTGACATGGTACTCATGGATGTGCAAATGCCCGTGATGAACGGCTATGAAGCCACCGCAAAGATTCGCGCACTGAAGGACGACAAAGCCAATATTCCGATCATTGCGATGACCGCCAATGTGATGGAAGATGAGATTGAAAGATGCTTTGCAGCAGGCATGAATGAATTTATCGGCAAACCATTTGAAGTGGATAAACTGCTGAGGAAGATTCAGTCCTTTTAACCTTAAAAACTACCCTACCCATGATTGATTTATCCTTTTTACACAAGTTCACAAAAGGAAATGAGACCAAGATGAAACGGTATATTAAATTATACCTTTCGGTAGCCCCTGAGATGCTCCAGAAGATGGGACAAAATATCCAACAGCAAGATTGGAAAGGCCTGGCGGTAAATGCCCATTCCTTCAAATCCCAAGTAGAATACATGGGCATTCATGCCTTAAAAGCGGTATTGATCAATCTGGAAAAATCTGCGAAATCGGGGGAACCTCAACATGTGGTTCCCCTTTTTAAAGAAGTCATTCAACTGCATCAGCAGGCGAAAGAATTGTTAAAGAGAGAATTAGCGACTTTGTGACATGATTTATTTTTTGATCACCTTCACGAGTTTGCGCTCGGTCGCTGTCTTCGCCTCCAAGAAGTAAATGCCTGCGGCTATTTCGCTGGTGTTGATCGCCACTGTAGAGCCGTTGGATTCCAACGGCTCTACCGTGGCGATCACACGTCCTGTCATATCCAGCAACCTCACGGTCGCGTCACCGCCTGCCACCCCTTCCAGGCGGTAGCTTAGCTGATCCATAAAAGGATTGGGATAGGCCGTCAGTGTGAGGTCCACCATTTGAGGGGCAGTAAGCCGTGGCGGAGGAGGTGTAGGAACCACCCCATTGAGGGAGAAATTGTCATAGGAGAATACCTTCTTGCCGCCGCCAGCGCCTTTGCTAGTGGCCAGACCAGCCTCATACCGGCAAGGATAGTCAAAGGTAGTCGAACCTACATATTCCCACACAGTGCCCTGACGGGAATAATAGGCAATAACGTTATTGCCGGTGCGTGTCAGGCGCAGCCAGGAATTGAGCCTTCTGTTAGCCGACCTGGTGGCGACGGTGAGGGTAGGGCCATTCTCATTCGCTCTCCGAATGAGCTTTATGCCCTTTTGGCCATTGATGATAAGGGCGACATGGGGCGCGCCTGGGCCGAGGTGCTCACGCAGCATCAGGCCAGCCTGACGGCTGCTATTATTTTGGATGCCAGTCACACGGACAATAAGATCTACATCGCCAACTGGATCAAAGCTATCAAAGTGAAAGCCATCGGCTGTTCCTTTGATGCCTTTGCCAGCGGTAGTCACGGTATAGGCACCTGGAGCGCCATTTACCGTATTGCCTACTTGCCCACTTACATCACCGATGTCTGAGCTGGAATAGCCTTGTGGCATTGGGTCAACGGGCATTTCATAGGACCCTAAATTGTATTGACAGCGCACATTCCCGCAAATGTCATCTGTAGGAATATCTCCCCCAGGAGGCGTCCCATTTCCAAGCGCATCACTTCCTGAGAGCGGCTCAAAATAAGACTGCTCGCCACACGTAGCGACAGCCGCCAGATTGGGGTCGGAGGTATACGTAGGCGTAGCACTACACCCATCACAATCTTCCACCAAACTGGTGGTGATGGTCATCGCTCCGCCTGATTCATCATAAATATCATCCCCACTAGTGGGAAAGGCTGCCCCCGTATTATTGGCCACAATGGTATTGGTCAGGGTGAGCATGCCGAACGTACCAAATCCCCGAGCAATTCCTCCTCCTGACCGTTGGAGAGAGCTGATAAGTTTATTGTCTACAATGGTACAATTGATAAATTCAAATGAACTCCCCCTCCCATCCAGAAAAACCCCACCTCCTACAGCTGATATCCTGTCGCCTCCAACTGTGTTATTATAAATCGTGCAATTGATCCATTGGGCTACAGAACCAGGTTCTTCTGCAGATACGCCCCCTGCAAACGCCTCTGCTGTATTGCCAGAAATAGTACAGCGAATCAGTTTGAAATCGTCTGCTCCTCTATTGTTAATTCCTCCTCCAAAGTTATCTGATTCATTATCACTGATCACACAATCTATAAAATGCACCTTACCTTTGTCGCCATCTATGTATACTCCCCCCCCATCACCTTCTGTTTCATTGTTTGAGATGCTCACCCGCTCAAAGGAGATATCCGTAGAACTAGAACAAAAAATATTCACCCCTCCACCAAGAAACGCGGGAGATGATCCACCAGTTCTGGCATTTCCATGCCGAATCGTAAGGTCCTGAAAGAGGACTGTAAGGCCTGGATTGACCATAAACACCCCGTCATCAGCCGCTGCCCGAGTGGCTGCAGCCTGTACGATGGTAGCGTTTTGGCCTTGCCCCTGGATCGTCAGGTTTTTGTCGACGAGAATGTCATCTTCTGTGTGGACAGCGTCCAGAATATCGATCACATCTCCTGAACTGGCAGCATTGATGGCGGCTTGAATCGTGGTGTGGTCACAGCCCGAAGCACACACAGTGAGCGTCGCTGCGGAAAGAGAAAAACTAATACATGAGACAAGCGTGAGGAGTATAAGTCCTATTTTTTTCATAGGGTAAAGAGGGTTTGTGAGTCTTTTTTGTGGATAAAATGGGGGTTCTAAATTAAAGCGGACAAGATACGATTTGTCGGAGTTTTAGCCAAATATCTTCAGGTTCAATTCGACATTTTTGTGTCATTTTGTATAAATTTTGGATAAGGAAATGTATATTGAGATGAATGGTTTGGGTGCAAAAGGAGAAACCGCCCGAAGGCGGTTTCATTTTGTAATTGGGGTAGGGTCACGACATGTCGTGACCCTACCCCAAATTACATTTCAAAAACGATTTATCGTTTCACTACTTTCAGCGAAGCACGCTGCACGCCAGCGCTCACCTCAAGCAGGTAATTTCCTGCGGGTAAATGCTCCAGCGAGATGCGCTGCTCGATCTTGCCTTCGGCAGAAGCCCCGGTCTCATAGCCATATACCCTTTGGCCCAGCATATTGGAAAGCCTGACTTTGTAGGTTTCTCCTGGTAGCGCGTTGGAGACATCGATAAAGAGGTCTTCACTAAACGGATTAGGATATGCCTTGAGTCGTAAATCCGTGCTCATGGCATTTTCGCCCAGCCTAGCGGCAATGCCGTTGATGGAGATGTTGTCAAAGGTCGCTTGACCTGAAGGGCCAGAAGTGGTGCTGAAAAGTACCAGATAAAGCGGACTGCTAAGCAGGTTCGGGCAAGCCATGAGTTGCGACCAGTTAACACCATCTGCGGAGATATAACCAGTGATCGTGCCTCCCAAACGGTATAGGCGTAGCCAATAAGGCTTGGTGACAGCTGTGCCTGAAGTGCTCATGGGGAATCCCCCTGTACCTGCACGCATGGTCATCATCGGCACACTGGTGCCTGTCAGCAGCATGGTCGCATGTTTGGCATTGCTAGCGAGACTCTGGCGCATCATGATGCCCGCTTGATCGTAGTAGCCATTACCCGCAGGGGTGACGTGTGCGCGGAAGTCGATAGCCTGATCCGAGTTAGGAATGGTAATCCCACAGAAGTTATCTGCGTTCAGGTTCACATTTCCACCAGCCGACTGGATGGTGAGGCTTTGAGCCGTAGGGTCATAGTTGGTGTGGCAGCCGTTGCCATTGCCAACGCTGTTGTTGGACCAACCATTGGGCGCGGGGGTTCCAGCTTCTTGCACGGTCACGTCAAAATCACAATGTCCTACATTATTGGCCTTATCTGTGGCGGTCCAGTTGAAGGTCGTCACACCAACGGCGCAGAAACTACCGCTCAGCGGAAAGCCTGAGATCGTGATTTTGTTGGGTGAATTACAGTTATCTGTGGCTGTGAGCGCGGGAAAGGTGAAATAGTTGCCTCCGCTATAGGCTGGCACAATAATGGTTGAATCATCGGGGCAGTTACCGAAGACTGGTGCTTCGCGGTCGCGAATCTTGATGTGATAGCTGCATGTGCTGCTATTGCCAGAGGCGTCTGTGGCCGTCCAGGTCACCAAGGTTTTTCCTTTGGAGAAAACGGCTCCATCCAAGCTGTTGGATTGGGTGTAGTCATTGATAACTGTAGGCAATTGACAATTGTCAGTAACTATCGGGTCTAAGTCATTTCCAATAGCCAGGTGGTCACACATCCCTTGGTCCGTGTTCCTTATGACATTCCCTATTGGACAAGCGATGGCAGGGCCTTCGGTATCATTCACCGTGATGGTGAAGCTGCAGGAGGCAGAATTACCCGCAGCATCAGTGACGGTGTACGTCTCTGTGTTTACCCCGAGGGTGAAGGTGCCGCCATTGCCCAGACCATTGGTCAATGCTGTAGTTGCACCTGCAAAATTATCTGTTCCGACAGGGACGGTATAGTTGACAACTGCGGAGCAGTTGCCGGGATCATTGGGCTGGACAATGTCTTGAGGACAGGCAATGGTGGGAGCAGTGTTGTCACCAACTGTGACTGTAAACGAACAAGCGTTGGTATTCCCATTCACATCAAATGCTTCAAAAGAGAGGGTATTCCTACCAATAGGGAAATGATAGTCTCCCTTTTGGATACCAATAGTATGACGGTAGCCAGCGAATATCTTTTCCCAGTCTGTACCCGTTCCTACTTGAACAGGGCTTCCCTGATCCGTATTGCTCCCTCCATCACCCAACTGCCCGTAGCGATCAAAGCCCCAAGCCCATAAACTGCCATCTTCCCGAATCCCATAGGATTGGTAACCGCCAGCGTCTATCGCTACCCAATTGGTGGCCGTGCCTATTTGGCTAGGGGAGCTTTGATTGACTTGGCCTGTACCATTTCCGAGTTGACCATATCGGTCGTTACCCCAAGCCCATATCGTTCCATTGGCACGAAGTCCAAGCGAATGGGATCTGTCACTTTGTACCACCCCTGCTGCTGCTATCGCTACCCAGTCGGTTGCACTTCCTACTCTAGTAGGACTAGGTTTTGTAGAGGTATTGCCCAAGCCTAACTGACCAGAACCACCAAGGCCCCACGCCCAAAGGCTACCATCGTCTTGAATGCCAAATGAATGGTAACCACCTGCGGATATTGCTACCCAATTGGTGGCGGTCCCTACCTGCTTAGGACTGTTTCGGTGGGGTTGACTGGGTCCATGTCCGAGTTGGCCGTGGGTATTATTGCCCCAGGACCATAAGGTCCCATCGGCCCTTAAAGCTAACACATGATAAACACCGGCAGATACTTTCACCCAATTGGTAGCGGTGCCTATTTGTACGGGCCAATGTTGATTTGTATTACTTCCGCCATCTCCCAATTGCCCATATAAATCAGACCCCCAGGCCCTAAGGGTTCCGTCTTTACGGATACCAAGAGAAAATAAATTACCAGCAGCTACGTCAATCCATTCTATCCCAAGGGCTAAAGGGATAGGGCGATTTTTTTGAGGATTGGTCCCAGGCCCATCTCCTATTTCACCACGAGAATCACTTCCCCATGCCCATAAAGAACCGTCCGTTTGAATTCCAAGTGAATGGGTAAATCCAGCTGCAATTGTCATCCAATTCGTAGCACTCCCCACAGAGACAGGGCTATGTTGGTTAGCACTTCCTCCCCCAACGCCTAATCGGCCTCCGCTACCATTCCCCCATGCCCAAAGGCTTCTGGGGGGAGTGATCCCTACAGTTTGTTTGATCCCAATAAAGGCATCCGATGAAGTGGCGCAGAGATCGCTGGAGATCGTGGCCATACTTGCAGAAAGGTCTATCTCTACCGTGAGATCAGGAAGACAAGTGATGTCTGGAGTCTGCGCAAAAAAGCTACTCCAAGCTAGGAGGCAAGTCAGAAGGCTAAATAATTTTTTCATTTTCTTGTTATTGAGCATGCACCTCACACGATCAAAATGGCCCGCGGTCCAGGTTACAGCAATCCCATCAAGCGATGGGGAATCACTAGCGCATTTTGACGAGGGTCAATTAGGTGTTATTGATTAATGATGCCTCAATATGGCAGGCGTTCCGCTTATCTCCTAGGATGAGTTATCTAGCGGTAGGGAGAGTTATCTAACGGTCGTTTGGTATAAAAAAACCGCCCAAAGGCGGTTTCATTTTGTATTTTGGGGTAGGGTCACGACATGTCGTGACCCTACCCCAAAATACATTTCAAAAACAATTTATTGTTTCACCACCTTCAGCGCTTTGCGCTGCACGCCAGCACTCACCTCCAGCAGGTAAGTCCCTGCTGCCAGATGTTCCAGCGAAATTCGCTGCTCGATCTTGCCAGTCGCCGAGGCCCCCGTCTCATACCCATAGACCCGCTGGCCCAGCATATTGGAAAGCCTGACTTGGTAGATTTCCCCTGGCAGCGCATTGTCGACTTCGATGAATAGGTTCTCGCTGAAGGGGTTAGGGTAGGCTTTGAGGTTGAGGTCTGTACTCATGGCATTATCGCCCAGCCTTGCGGCCACTCCATTGATAGAGATGTCAGTGAAAGTCGCTTGACCTGAAGGCCCAGAAGTGGTGCTGAAAAGTACCAGATAAAGAGGCGAACTCAGCAAATTTGGATAGCTCATAATAGTTGTCCAATTCACGCCATCGGCGGAAATATAGCCTGTGATGGTGCCTCCCAAACGGTATAGGCGCAGCCAGTAAGGCTTGGTGACAGCTGTACCTGTGGTACTCATGGGGAATCCGCCTGCGCTGGCGCGCATCGTCATCATCGGCACACTGGTGCCTGTCAGCAGCATGGTGGCATGCTTGGCATTGCTGGCGAGGCTCTGGCGCATCATGATGCCTGCTTGATCGTAGAAGCCATTGCCAGGAGGGGTCACCCGTGCGCGGAAGTCGATCGCCTGATCGGAGTTGGGGATGGTGATCCCGCAGAAGTTGTCAGCCATGAGATTGACGTTTCCACCAGCCGACTGGAGGGTGAGGCTTTGAGCCGTAGGGTCATAGTTGGTGTGGCAACCGTTGCCATTGCCGACGCTGTTGTTGGACCAACCATTGGGCGCGGGGGTTCCAGCTTCTTGTACGGTCACGTCAAAATTACAATGGCCTACATTATTGGCCTTGTCGGTGGCTGTCCAGTTGAAGGTGGTGACACCTACGGCGCAGAAGCTCCCACTCAGCGGAAAGCCTGAGATAGTGATTTTGCTGGGCGAATTGCAGTTGTCCGTGGCCGTAAGGGCCGGAAAGGTGAAATAGCTGCCGCCGCTATAGGCTGGGATGATGATGGTCGAATCATCGGGACAGTTGTCGAAGACAGGTGCCTCGCGGTCGCGAATGCGAATGTCATAGGTGCACGTAGTGCTATTGCCTGCGGCATCTGTCGCCGTCCAGGTGACGGTGGTTTTGCCTTTAGGCAAGGTAGTTCCTGCCAGGGTAGCCGTTCCTGAAAGGTCGTTGGTCGCCGTAAAGGAGCAATTGTCTGCGATAGCTGGATCGAGGTCATTGCCGACGGCAATGTGGGCGCAGGTGCCGAGGTCTGTGTTGCGCTTGATCACGGTTGTGGGGCAAGTGATGCTGGGCGAATCATTGTCCTCGACCGTTACAGTCGCTGTGCATTGGCTGCTATTGCTGGCCATATCGCTGACCGTCAGGGTGACAGTATTGCCACCCAAATCCCCACAGCCAAAGCTGCTTTGACTGACAGAAAGGCTCACTGAGCAGTTGTCGGAAGAACCGTCGTTCACGTCATTTGCTGCAATTGTAGCAGTGCTTCCGTTAAGGCTGACGGTGGCGTCTTGGCAGGAAGCCGTCGGCGCTTCATTGTCTTCGACCGTTACAGTCGCTGTACACTGGCTGCTATTGCCATCCATATCGCTTACTGTCAGGGTGACGGTATTGCCACCTAGATCTCCACAGCCAAAGCTGCTTTGACTGACAGAAAGGCTCACTGAGCAGTTGTCGGAAGAACCGTCGTTCACGTCATTTGCTGCAATTGTAGCAGTGCTTCCGTTAAGGCTAACCGTGGCGTCTTGGCAGGAAGCCGTCGGCGCTTCGTTGTCTTCGACCGTGACGGTCGCGGTGCAAGGGCTGCTATTGCCAGCCATATCGCTGACCGTCAGGGTCACAGTATTGCCACCCAAATCCCCACAGCCAAAGCTGCTTTGACTGACAGAAAGGCTCACAGAGCAGTTGTCAGAAGAGCCATTGTCAATATCCTGAGCGGTGATGCTTGCTGTATTGCCGTTGAGACTGACGGTCGCATCCTGGCAAATAGCCGTAGGCGCTTCATTGTCCTCAACCGTGACGGTGAAGGCGCAGGTGCTGGTATTGCCAGCGGCGTCTGTGGCTTCGAAACTCAAGGTATGGGTGCCCGCCAGCAGGTGATAACCCTCAAATCGCAGCCCCAGGCTATGGGATGCCCCTGCCTGCATGTTTACCCAGTCGGCATCACTACCGATTTGAGCAGGGGTGTAAATAATAGAAGTCCCTGAACCATTTCCCAATTGCCCCGCTCCATCAACCCCCCAGGCCCAGCGGGTGCCATCGCTTTGGAGTCCTAAAGAATGGTTACTCCCCGCTGCTATAGCAGCCCAATCGGTGTCACTGCCTACCTTGGTAGGCATATTGGCATTGGAAGTACTGCTTCCTAGCCCTAGTAGACCACTATCATTAGATCCCCACGCCCACAGGCTGCCATCCGCCTGAAGGCCAAGAGAATGCCCCCTGCTAGCAGCTATTCCAACCCATTGGGTGCCTGATCCCACTTGCTGAGGCATTGGGGCTGAGGTGGTAGTGCCTAAGCCTAAATAGCCATCGGAGAAGAAATCCTTTCCCCAAGCCCATAAGGTGCCATTGGCCTTAAGGGCCAGGCAATGGTTTTCACCTCCTGCCACAGCGACCCAGTTGAGGTCACTGCCCACCTGCACAGGGCTTGCCTGATCGGGACCTGCCCCAATGCCTAGTTGGCCAGCAACATTACTTCCCCATGCCCACAGGCTGCCATCTGCACGAATGCCATAAGAGGCACTACTGCCTGCTGAAATGGCGATCCAATCTGTAGCACTGCCAATTTTGACGGGGCTATATTGATTGCCCGTAGTACTTCCATTTCCCAGTCGTCCACTGAATTCATCGCCCCATGCCCAGAGGCTGCTGTCTGCACGGATGCCCAGGGAATGATTCGTACCCGCCGATACGGCGATCCAGTCTGTGAAGGCTCCCACTTGTACGGGGGCTGTCTGGTCCATGCTGCTGCCTCCATCTCCTAGCTGACCCTCTTGGTCACTCCCCCAGGCCCAGAGGGTACTGTCGGAGCGAATGCCCAGGGAATGCGCCTCGCCTGCAGAGATGCTCACCCAATTGGAATCAAGCCCTACCTTGACAGGGCTGTGCTGGGAGGTGCTAGGCAATCCATTTCCCAATTGGCCTTTGTGGTCCCGTCCCCAGGCCCAGAGGCTCTGGGCGGGCTGGGGGCCTGCGGTCTGGCGGATATACGCGATCCCGCAGTTGTCGGAGGCGGAGGCACTCAGGTCGCTGTGGACCGTGGCGGCACAGGTGCCAGGGTCAACGTCAACTGTGAGGCTGGGCGGGCAGGTGATGGTGGGCGCTTCGGTGTCTTCGACCGTGACGGTGAAGGCGCAGGTGCTGGTATTGCCAGCGGCGTCTGTGGCTTCGAAACTCAAGGTATGGGTGCCCGCCAGCAGGTGATAACCCTCAAATCGCAGCCCGAGGCTATGGGATGCCCCTGCCTGCATGCTTACCCAGTCGGTATCAAGGCCGATTTGAGCAGGGGTAAAAATAATAGAAGTCCCTGGAACATTTCCCAATTGCCCCGCTCCATCAAACCCCCAGGCCCAGCGGGTGCCATCGGTTTGGAGTCCTAAAGAATGGCCCCCCCCCGCTGCTATAGCAGCCCAATCAGTGTCACTGCCTACCTGGGTAGGCATATTGGCATTGGAAATACTGCTTCCTAGTCCTAGTCGACCTCTATCATTAGATCCCCACGCCCACAGGCTGCCATCCGCCTGAAGGCCAAGAGAATGACTCCTGCCAGCAGCTATTCCAACCCATTTGGTGCTTGATCCCACTTGCTGCGGCATTGGGGCAAAGGTGGTAGTGCCTAAGCCTAAATAGCCTTCGGGGTCGACGTCCCTTCCCCAAGCCCATAAGGTGCCATTGGCCTTAAGGGCCAGGCAATGGAAAAAACCGCCTGCCACAGCGACCCAGTTGAGGTCACTGCCCACCTGCACAGGGCTTGCCTGATCGGGACCTGCCCCAATGCCTAGTTGGCCAGCACCATTACTTCCCCATGCCCACAGGCTGCCATTTGCACGAATGCCATAAGAGGCACTACTGCCTGCTGAAATGGCGATCCAATCTGTAGCACTGCCAATTTTGACGGGGCTATATTGATTGCCCGTAGTACTTCCATTTCCTAATTGCCCTTGTGCGTCTAATCCCCATGCCCACAGGCTGCTATCGGCACGGATGCCCAGGGAATGAAGCCTACCCGCCGATACGGCGATCCAGTCTGTGAAGGCTCCCACTTGTACGGGGGCTGTCTGGTCCATGCTGCCGCCTCCATCTCCTAGCTGACCATATTGATCACTCCCCCAGGCCCAGAGGGTACTGTCGGAGCGAATGCCCAGGGAATGCTCCTCGCCTGCAGAGATGCTCACCCAATTGGAATCAAGCCCTACCTTGACAGGGCTTTCTTGTTGGGTGCTAGGCATCCCAATTCCCAATTGGCCTTTGTGGTCCAGTCCCCAGGCCCAGAGGCTCTGGGCGGGCTGGGGGCCTGCGATCTGGCGGATATACGCGATCCCGCAGTTGTCGGAGGCGGTGGCACTCAGGTCGCTGTGGACCGTGGCGGCACAGGTGCCAGGGTCGACGTCAACTGTGAGGCTGGGCGGGCAGGTGATGGTGGGCGCTTCGGTGTCTTCAACCGTGATGGTCGCTGTGCAGTGACTGCTATTGCCGTCCATGTCACTGACCGTCAGGGTCACAGTATTTCCGCCCAAATCTCCGCAGCCAAAGCTGCTGGGGCTGACTGAAAGGCTCACAGAGCAGTTGTCAGAAGAGCCATTGTCTACCTTGCTAGCCAGCAAAGAAGCCTTTCCTGTGGCATCCAAATAGACAGTTGCATCCTGGCAAGTAGCCGTAGGCGCTTCATTATCTTCGACGGTGACGGTGAAGGAGCAGGAAGCGGTATTTCCATTGCCATCCCTTGCCTCAAAAGTAAGCGTATTACTGCCAAGGGGGAAGGGATAACCTGCATCTTGGATTCCCAAGGAATGGTTAAATCCAGCTACAATGGCTATCCAATCGGTGGCTAAGCCCACTTGTACAGGGCTGTTTTGGTCGGTGTTGCTTCCTCCATCCCCGAGTCGCCCCTGGCCGTCGTCTCCCCACGCCCATAGGCTGCTATCGGCCTGAATGCCCATAGAATGGTTAGCCCCAGCTATAATGACTACCCAATCGGTGGCTAAGCCTACTCGTACAGGGGTGTTTTGGTTGGTATTTGATCCTCCATCCCCGAGCTGACCAAACAGATCCCATCCCCATGCCCACAGGCTGCCATCAGCTCGAATGCCCATAGAATGGCTGGCCCCAGCTGCTATGGCTACCCAATCCGAGGCTAAGCCCACTCGCACAGGGCTTTTTCTGTTTGTATTGCTTCCTCCATCCCCGAGCCGACCAAAACGATCGTTTCCCCACGCCCACAGGCTGCCATCGGCCCGAATGCCCATAGAATGGTGCCACCCGGCTGTAATGGCTATCCAATTGGTGGCTAAGCCTACTCGGACAGGTCTGTTTCTGTTTGTATTACTTCCTCCATCCCCGAGCTGACCAAACTGATCGCTTCCCCACGCCCACAGGCTGCCATCGGCTCGAATGCCCATAGAATGGTCGCCCCTTGCTGAAATGGCTATCCAATCGGTGGCGAAGCCCACTCGTACAGGGGTGCTTTTGTTTGTATTGCTTCCTCCATTCCCGAGCTGACCAAACTCATCGCTTCCCCACGCCCAAAGGCTGCCATCGGCCCGAATGCCCATAGAATGGTACCTCCCGGCTGAAATGGCTATCCAATCGGTGGCTAAGCCCACTCGTACAGGGCTGTTTTGATCTGTATTGCTTCCTCCATCCCCGAGCTGACCAAGCTGATCGCTTCCCCACGCCCACAGGCTGCTATCGGCCCGAATGCCTAAAGAATGGCTGCCCCCTGCTGCAATGGCTACCCAATCGGTGGCGAAGCCCACTCGGACAGGGGTGCTTTTGTTTGTATTGCTTCCTCCATTCCCGAGCTCACCAAACTGATCGCTTCCCCACGCCCACAGGCTTCCAGTGGGCTGGACGCCGGCCGTCTGGCGGATATCCACAAAATGGTCCGATGAAGTAGCACTCAAGTCGCTCATCACGGTGGCTGTACAACCGCCAGGGTCTACATTGACGGTGATGCTAGGGGGGCACGTGATATTGGGGGTCTGAGCAAGCAAGAAATGACACCAAATCAAGGCCAAGCTGAATAAGAAAAATCGTTTCATTACTAATTACTATTGAGGTTAATGCGAAAGAATGACCCCAACTTATGTCTTCTGCTCAGCAGCACCAAGAACCGTTTATCCAACGGTAAACCATTTATCCAACGGTAAATTTTGCCGGATTTTTACCGTTTGATCAACCGTTTGATCAATGGGGATGAAAAAACCGCCCGAAGGCGGTTTTAAAAAGTTCTATGTTCTAGGTTCTATGTTCTAGGTTTTAAGCATGAAATGCTGACTTAAAACATAGCGCCTAGAACTTCTGAACTTTGATTGCTTGGCGCTGCACGCCAGCGCTCACCTCTAGCAGGTAAGTCCCTGCTGGCAGTTCTGCCAGCGAGATTCGCTTTTCGATCTTGCCTTCGGCGGAAGCAGTTACCGCTTCAGCATAGACCTCCTGGCCCAACATATTTAAGAGGCTTAGTTGATAGGTTGCTTCGGGTAAAGCATTTTTCAGTTTGATAGCAAGATTGGCGTTAAAAGGATTGGGGAAAGCATTGAGGCTTAAGTCCATTCCTTGTGAAGTATCGCCTAGCCTGGCGGCCACGCCATTGATAGAGATATGGTCAAATGTCGCCTGGCCTGAGGGGCCTGAAGTAGCGCTAAACAGCACCAAGTCGAGTGGATTGCTGAAGAAAATGGCAGAAGAGGTGACCATGGCCCAAGTACTTCCATCTGGGGAGATGTAACCTGTGACCGTGGCGCCAGCACGATAAAGGCGGAGCCAGTAGGGCTTGCTAACGGCTGGGCGGGAACTACTAAACGTATTGCTACCTGCAACAACTCGAAAGGCCATGATGGGGATTCCTGTGCCTGTCAGCATCATGGTTGCATGTTTCTCATTAGCGGCTATATTCTGCCGCATCATGATGCCAGCCTGGTCATAATAGCCATTTCCCGGTGGGGTCACCCGCGCACGAAAATCAATCACAGCGTCTGAGGAAGGAATATGGATGCTGCAAAAATTATCCGAAAAGGCCCCAACGCCCCCGCCACCTGATTCGATGCGTAAATGGCCGGTAGTTGGATTCCAATTGGTGGCGCAACTGCTCGTATTCCCGACAGCACTTATAGCCCATCCATTGGGTACTGGGGCCCCTTGCTCTTCCACGGTGATGTCAAACATACAAGCACTCGTATTGCCTCTCCTATCTTCCACCGTCCAATTGACGGTAGTGGTGCCTATGGGGAAGAAACTTCCACTTAAGGGAAAACCAGAGATGGTCAACTGATTCGGAGAATTGCAGTTATCTGTGGCTGTCAAGGCCGCCCAGGTGTGGTATGCTCCTCCCGCCCCGAAGGGGACGGTAAGGGTGGTGCCCGGAGGGCAGTTGGTGAAAAGGGGCGCTTCCCGATCGCGGATGCGTACATCGTAGCTACAGGTACTGCTATTGCCTGAAGCGTCTGTCGCGGTCCAGTTGAGGCTTGTCCTTCCTATGGGAAGGACTGTGTTGGCCAGGGTGGCCGTGCCTGTGAGGTCGTTGGTGAGGGTAAATTGGCAATTGTCAGAAACATCCGGATCAAGGTCATCCCCATTTACGATATGGGTGCAGTTGCCTGCGTCTGCGTCTCTTCTAAGCGTAGTTGTAGGGCAAAGGAAGCTGGGGGAAATTAGGTCTTTTACGGTCACGCTCACCTGACAAGAACTAAGATTCTCGCTTGCATCCTTGACGGTCAAGTCAACAGAGACAGGTGCGGCAATAGCTGCACAAGAGAACGTATTGACGGAAAGTCCATACGTGCTAATGCCACAATTGTCAGATGAGCTGCTGCCCACATTACTTCCTTCGATGAAGGCCTCACCATTTTGATCTAGTGCAATGGTAACATTTTGACAAACGGCTGCAGGACTCTCGGTATCCTGAACTTCCACCAAAAAATGACAGGACTTCCTATTTTCCCCTTGATCTGTCACTCGCCATCTTATCTCATAAAATCGGGCCTCGGGTAAGTAGACATGATTCTGATTAAATGAGGTATTAGCAATAATCACTTGGCCATTGGTTCCATTGGCATCAGACTCACGAACTCTAAATTCCGTTTCTATGATGCTACAGTTGTCCGAAGCTGTGGGTAGCGGAATGGTGTAGGAGGCCCCACACACGCCGGGATCGGAAACCAGGACAGCGTTGGAGGGACAGCTAATACTTGGGCGTATATTATCTTGGACTTCCACATGTGCGGTACAAGTAGCTTGGTTACCACTATTGTCTTCTGCTGTCAAGGTCACGGTATGTGGGCTCGTAGCAATGTCGTTACAATCGAACGTATTCCGTGAGGATGATAAGGTCACATGGCTACAAACATCATTTGAGCCATTATCTAAACTAATTGCCGCTACACTTGCATTGCCTGTCGCATCTAAGGTAATGGTGACGTCTTGGCAAATGGCCACAGGGTTGGTATTGTCTTCAACCGTAACATTTGCCATACAACTTGCCTGATTGCCATTGTTGTCCGAAACCGTCAAGACCACAGTATGTGGATTCGCAGCCATGTCGTTGCAATCAAAGGTATTGGGAGAAAGCGAAAAGCTCACCGACCCACAATCATCATATGAACCATTGTCCACGCTATTGGCATCGACGGTAAGGTCACCATTGGCATCTAGACTCAACGTCAGATTTTGGCAGATAGCAATTGGATTTGTCATGTCTTCAACAGTGACCATAAAGGAACAGGCATCTGTATTTCCACTGGGGTCTATTGCCATATAACTGAGGGTATGAATGCCTACAGGAAAGCGGAAACCATCATGTTGAAGGGCAAGGGCAAAAGCATTAAAAGCGTCTGTACATTCCCAATTAAGCCCATTCCCTAATTGTGTGGGGATATTAACACCTGCTGAACTTCCAAAAAGCCTCCCCCATGTCCACAGGCTTCCATCAGCCTTGAGACCTATCGAGTGATTCGTGGCACCACTTATTTTTATCCAATCTGTAGCTGAACCTACTTGTACAGGGGCAGTTTCCTGGCCTCCTCCAAATCCAAGTCCAAGTTGTCCTAGATTATTTGTCCCCCAGGCCCACAGCGTGCCATCAGATTGAACCCCCAAAGAAAATTTATCCCCTGCTGAGATAGCGATCCAATTGCCATTTAGCCCTACCTGTACAGGACTATTTTCCTGCCCTACTATTGAGCCTATTCCTAATTGGCCTTTAATATTATCTCCCCAAGCCCAGAGGGTACCGCTAGATTTAAGGGCTAGGCAATGGGAACCCCTACCGGTTGATATGGATAGCCAATCCGAATCACTTCCTATTTGCAGGGGTGTTCTTTGTTTCACAACAGATTCTATCCCCAACACACCAGCAGTATTTGCTCCCCACGCCCAGAGGGTACCGTTTGAACGAATACCAAAAGAGCAAGTATTACCAGCTTCAATACTTATCCAATCTATAAAACCACCTACCTGAACAGGTATGTCTCGATCGGAATCAGCGCCTCCATCTCCTAATTGTCCCAATTGGTCTCTCCCCCACGCCCATAAACTGCCATCCGATCGAATACCCAATGAATGGCCCTGACCTGCTGACACTTGCACCCAGTCATTGGCCTGACCCACTTGTACAGGGCTTAACTGGTTTATATTTGTCCCCCCTATTCCCAACTGTCCATAAGTATTTTGCCCCCATGCCCACAGGGTGCCATCTGCGCGAATGCCGAGGGAATGAAGGGTGCCAGCAGACACAGAAATCCAACTGGAATCAGTTCCTATCTTTATAGGACTACTTTCAGAAGAATTCGCTATTCCATTGCCGAATACACCGTTCCCCCAAGCCCACAAGCTTCCAACTGACTGAACGCCAGCAGGAATTTGCTTGTTTACCACATAGCTACAATTATCAGATGAAGAAACGCTCACGTCACTGTGGAGGGTCGCCATACAGTCACCGGGATCAAGGCTGACAGTGATGTCAGGCGGGCAGGTAATGGAGGGGGCTTCAAGGTCTTCGACCGTGAGGGTGAAGGAACAAGTTGCGCTATTTCCTCCGGGAATCCTGGCTTCAAAGGTTTGGAGATGTACGCCTTGAGGGAATTCATTTCTTTGTTGAATCCCCAGGTAATGGAATCCTCCGCTGGCGATAGCGGACCAGTCTGTGGAGGTGCCTATCTGGGTAGCCCCTACCACTTGGGGCAAGGTACCTTGCCCAGGCTGGTTGCCACCTACTACTAGTAACTGGGTGGGACCATCTACCCCCCAGGCCCACAGTGTACCATTGGCACGGATGCCAAGGGAATACTGAGAGCCTGCTGCACAGGTTACCCAGTCAGTGTTGGTCCCTACCTGTATGGGGCTGTTTTGGGAAGAACTTACGCCTCCATCCCCCAGTTGCCCTTCAATTGCCCTGCCCCACGCCCATAGGGTTCCATCCGTCTTTATCGCTAACGTATGCTCATTGCTTGCAGTCACAAACGCCCAATTATTGGCTGTACCTACTTGTATTGGGGTGTTCTGAGAGACGACATTGCTTCCAATCCCTAACATCCCAAACGTATTGGTCCCCCAGGCCCAAAGCGTACCATCGGCCTGGATGCCAAGAGAATGCCTTGAGCCTGCGGTGATGGAGACCCAATTGCTTGCACTGCCCACTTGTATAGGACTATTTTGAGAGGTATTTACGGCCCCATTGCCCAGTTGTCCACTCCCATCACTTCCCCAGGCCCATAGGGTTCCATCGGCGCGAATTCCCAAAGAATGCTCTATGCCACCAGCAACTGCTACCCAATCTGTATGGATACCAATCTTAGTGGGGACGTTTTGACTCGTATTACTCCCCCCATCTCCTAATTGTCCTTCACTGTCGTACCCCCAAGCCCACAGGCTTCCGTCGGCACGTATCCCTAATGCGTGGTTACTTCCCCCCTCTACTGTTACCCAATCATTATAGGTCCCCACTTGCACAGGTTCCGCTTGGTCCACATTACTCCCTCCATCTCCCAATTGGCCACTAAAGTCATTGCCCCACGCCCACAGGGTCCCATCGGAACGGATCCCCAGGGAAAATTCATATCCCGCTGCCACTTTTTTCCAATCTGTCTGCGTCCCAATATGAACCGGATTTATTTGGTCTATTAATAAACTACCGTCCCCAACCTGGCCGGTATAGTCTCCGCCCCAGGCCCACAGCTCACGTGGCGGGACGATCCCGTCTGTTTGGCAGATTTGGGCATAATGGTCGCTTGAAGTAGCACTCAAATCGCTCATGATCGTCGCGACACATGTGCCGGGATCTAATTGTACTGTAAGGGTGGGAGGACAGGTGATTTGAGGAGCCTGAGCTAAGACAAATTGCCAGGTAAACAAAGCGAGAGAAAAGGCGAGTAATCGTTTCATGCGAGTGGATTTTAAATAAGTTAAGCTTGCAGAAAATGGAATCTATGCCGCGCTTTCTTATTCTCCAAGAACCGTTTATCCAACGGTCAACCATTTATCCAACGGTAAAAAAAGGGGACATTTTACCGTTGGATCAACCGTTGGATAAATGGGTTTTTCCTTTCGTGGATTTATGGCTAATTTTCTCAAAACCCCAACATTTCTCTTTTAACTCCCTCACAATTGATGAAAAAGCTATTTCTTTTTTTTCTCCTCCTATTTGCTTATTTCCAGCCTCAGGCCCAGTCCTATCTCGATTCCCTCTGGACGGTATGGCATACCCCTGTCATGGCCGATACCCATAGGCTGGACGCCATTCGAAAAATTTGTCAGAAAATAAAATATGGCAAGCCAGATACCTTGCTCGCCACCGCCCAGCTATATTATGATCTGGCCGATAGCCTTGACGAGGCAAAACATAAAGGCGTGGCCTTAGGTCATTTAGCCCACTACTTCAATGTGCAAGGAGATTTCTCTCAGGCAATAAGCTACTATCAAGAAAGTTCAAGCTTCTTCGAAATGGAAGGCTACCAAAAAGGAATTGCTGGGAACCTGATCAATACAGGCAATATCTATTATAGTCAGGGGAAAAATGAAGAGGCAATTGAGCATTATCATAAAGGGATGGCCATCTGCGAAGCCATTGGAGAAAAAGGATATCTCGCAAATGCCCAACTAAACTTAGCGAATGTTTACAATACGCAGGGGAATGAAAAAGTAGGCATTGACCTATACCTAAGTGCCCTGAAGCTATATGAAGAAATGGATCACAAACGTGCCATGGTACACCTGCTTAATAGTATAGGCAGCATGTACACCAATCGAGGCAACGATTCATTGGGACTTTCCTTTTTTTTGCGGGCATTGGCGATAAAAGAGGCAGGAATGGACAAAGCCAGTCGATCTATCCTATTGTGCAACATAGGGAAGAATTACATGAGGCGAAAGGAGTACCTTACTGCCCTGGATTACTATCAAAGAGCATTAGAAGATGCAAAAGCAGTTGACAGTAAATCGAATGAAGCTTCCAGTCTAAGAGGAATAGGTCGAGCAAGTCTACTTCTGGGCAAGCCTGACACGGCCATTACATATTATAATCGAGCCTTAAAAATTGAGGAAGAATTTGGAGAAATAAAAGAAAAATCTACTACCCGCAATTTACTGGGAGTTGTTTATCAAAAGAAAGGGAATCACAATTCCGCCATAAAGCATGCTCGTATTTCATTGACACTTGCACAAGAGGCGGACGCCCCTCTTTATATCAGCAATGCAGCAAAAACCCTTTATAACAGCTATAAAGCCACCAATAACTTCCAAAAAGCCCTTGAGATGTACGAACTGCACGAGGAGATGCAGGATACCCTCAAGGGCAGAGATAACGTCCAGGCCCTTATCCGCTTCGAATTTGAACAGCAGGCCCTCAAAGATAGCCTGGCCCAGGTTGAGCAAACGCTCAATATGCAAATGGCCCATCAGGCCGAACTCCACCAGAAAGACCAGACCCGAAACATTCTGGTGGCCATAGGAATCCTGGCGCTGATCCTGGCGCTGGGGTTTTGGGCGCGCAACCGCTTTGTCCAACGCACCAATGCGCAGCTTCAGGCCGCCAAAGAGCGCGCTGAGCGCTCCGAGCGCTTCAAGGAACAGTTCCTTGCCAATATGAGCCACGAGATTCGCACCCCCATGCACGCCATCTCTGGCATGGTTAACATCCTCAAGCGCAATGATCATCCAGCTACGCAAAATGCCTTTCTCGATGCCATGGACACGAGTGCTGATAACCTGCTGGTGCTGCTCAATGATATTCTGGATTTGTCTAAAGTAGAAGCGGGTAAATTAGAGGTAGAAACCATTCCGATGGCCCCCGCAGAGGTGGTAGACAATGTGTATCAAATTCTCCAATTCAAAGCAGCGGAAAAAGGATTAAAACTGAATTACCATATCGCTGAGGAAATCCCTCGGTATGTCATAGGCGACCCTACACGCCTCAATCAAATTCTGACAAATCTGGCGGGTAACGCTATCAAGTTCACCGAGAAGGGCGAAGTCAATATTCGCTTGAAAAGGAAAAGTGATTTCCTGCTCTTTGAGGTTCAGGATACAGGTATCGGTATCCCAGAAGACAAGCTCCAAAACATCTTCGATGCTTTTAATCAGGCTGACCGCACTACGACCCGGAACTTTGGGGGCACGGGCCTCGGCCTCAATATCTCCCGCCAGCTCGTAGAGCTGCAGGGGGGAAATATATGGGCAGAAAGTGAGTTGGGCAAAGGGAGTACCTTTTTTGTTTCCCTACCGCTCATTCTGATAGAAGGGCAAGAAGTGGCTTCTTCCGTAGTCTCAGAAGCCCAATTGGCGGAAATGACAAATGCCCTCAAGGGCATCAAAGTCCTCATCGCCGATGATAACGAATTCAACCAAATGGTCATACAAGATGACTTAGCCTATTACATCCAAGACCCAGTCATTAAGATTGTGCCTAATGGTAAATTGGCAGTTGAGCAATTCCAACAAACGGATTATGACCTGGTCCTGATGGATATCCAAATGCCTGAAATGGATGGATATGAAGCGACTTTTGAGATTCGGGAGTGGGAGAAAAAACAGGGGCGCCCGTCCGTTCCCATCATCGCCATGACGGCGAGTGTACTTAAATCAGAGATCAATCTCTGCCTGGAAGTGGGGATGGATAACTACATCCCAAAGCCTTATAAGGTGGAGGAGCTGATCGGGACAATCTTTAAAGAAACTCAAACCTAAAACATAGAACTTAAAACATAGAACTTAAAACCTCTTTACCATGAATACAGTCTATATCAACCCCCAAAATGTGATCAGTATTTCCAGAGGAGATAAACAAAAAATGAAAAAGTATTTCCTCCAATTCCTGGAGCTAGTCCCACCAAGGATGAATATGCTTAAGCAGGGGATCCGGGCCAAAGACCCCCAAATGGTGCGTCAGGTCGTGCATCAAATGAAGCCTCAGATTCAGTTTTTCGAAGTGCAGGGAATGGATGGCCCTATGACTCAGCTGCTTCAGAACTACCAAACCATGCCGTGGAAACAGATAGTTTCCTTGGTAAAGATGATGTTGTCGACTTTACAGAAGGCGTGTAAAGAGGTGAAACTCATTTTGAGAAAGGGAATTTAGGCACAATTCAACAATATCTTTTTAAGAAGATAGATTTATTTTCTGTGTGCCTTAAAGCCTAAGATGGTTGTTTTGTACCCATTATCGAACTTTTTCCTAAATTCGGGTCATGCAAGCTGAGACCATCACCTGCCTCATCATAGATGACGATCCATTTATTCGGGAATTATTGCGAGATAAAATAGAACAATACCTGCCTGATGTGAGCATCTTAGGCACGGCGAGTAGTGGAAAAGAAGGGTTAGAAAAAATAAAGTTCCACACCCCAGAATTAGTTTTCTTGGATGTAGAAATGGATGATATGACGGGATTTGAAATGCTATCGAAATTAAAGGATATCCCCTTTCAGATCATTTTTATCACGGCCTTTAGCCATTATGCCATCAAAGCTATTCGCTTCAATGCCCTTGACTACCTCGTCAAACCCATTGACCTGGGTGAGCTCAGGTCCGCTGTCAGACGCTACAAGTCGCGCAAAAAAGAGGCGCCCAAAGCAAACCCCATCCACCAGGCCTTGATCAACCTCAAAATCCCCAATGCTTCGGATCAAACCTTAGTGCTGCACACGCAGGAAGGAGAATTGAAATTGGTCCTAAATCAGATCATTCGCATAGAAGGTGAGCGCAATTACAGTGTGATTCATCTGGGAGACGGCAAGAAAAAACTAGCAACCAAAACGCTAGGAGAAATGGAAGAGATTCTTTCAGACAAAGGTTTTTTCCGCTGCCATAAATCACATGTGATCAATATTCATCACATCAAATCCTTCCATACCAGCAACGTCATCCTGTTAACGGGAGATACCCCTATTCCCATCTCTCGCCGCAAGAAAGAGGCGTTTCATTCGTGGTATAATGCTGCAGCATCGTAGAGACGCGATCAATCGCGTCTCTACGATGCTACAGCATTCCGTCATCACCGCTTCACGACCTTGACGCGCTTGTGGGTGTCGCCAGCATGGACCTCCAAAAAATAAATGCCTGCGGCTATTTTGGAGGTGTTGATCACCGCTGTAGAGACGTTGGAATCCAACGTCTCTACAGCGGTGATCACGACACGACCTGTCAGGTCCAGTAGGGACACACGATATTGTGTACCTATGCCTTCGCCTTCCAGGCGATATTCCAGGCGATCCCTAAAGGGATTGGGGTGGCATCGTAGAGATGCGATGAATTGCGTCTCTACGATGCCTGTCTTTAATGGCGAACCATTGATGGTGATATGGTCAAAGGTAGCTGTGCCCGTAGCACCGCTCGTGATGGAGAAGAGGCAGAGGTAGAGCGGATTGGTCAGGACATTGGGGTAGTTTTGGATAAATGTCCAGGAGATGCCATCTGCTGAGACGTAGCCCGAAATGATGCCCCCAATTCGATAGAGGCGTAGCCAGTAGGGTTTACTAACAGTGGCCCCTGCGGTGGCCAAAGTAAAGCCACCTGTTGTCGTCCGTGTGCTCATGATTGGTAAGGCTGTACCAGTGAGGGCCATGCTAGTATGTTTGCTATTGCTTGTAAGGGCTTGGCGCATCATGATGCCTGCCTGCTCGTAGTAGCCTGCGCCTGGAGGATTGACACGTGCCCGGAAGTCTATGATGGCGTCATTGCTAGGAAAGCTGACAACCGCCAGGTTATCGGATTGATTGCCAAGCGAGCCACCGCTGCTGAGGATCGTTAGGGTGCCGGTTTGGGGGTTCCAGTTGGTTTGGGCCGTGACGCCTGTACCGATGATCTGGGCGGTGCCTCCCGGTGGAGTGGGATCTCCCTCCTCGTCCACGGTCACCGTAAAGTCGCAAACGGCTGAGTTGCCAGCTCTGTCGGTGATGGTCACGGAAACTACTGTGCTCCCTAGTGGGAAAAAGCTCCCATTCAGCGGAAAGCTGGCGTATGTCAGTCTTGAAGGACTGTTGCAGTTATCTGTGGCCACAGGATTAGGCCAGGTGACATATTCGCCTGACGAGGGGAAAGGCACGGTGATATGTTGGTCAGACGGACAGTTGCTGATGACGGGGGCTTCGCGGTCACGGATTCGGATGTCATAGGTACAGGCATTGCTGTTTCCCATCACATCTACTAATGTCCAGGTGACCGTGGTTCTGCCTTTGGGCAAAGTCGTTCCTGCTAAGGTATGGGTCCCTGAGACATCATTGACGACCAGCGCGAGCTGGCAGTGGTCGGGGATGCCAGGATCAAGGTCCTGGCAGGAAACGAGGTAACTGCAAGTGCCTCCGTTGGTATTTTGTCGGATGGTGGAAGTAGGACAAATAAAACTTGGAATCGAATAAGGTACGGTGATGTTCGTTGAGCACGTTGTCATATTTCCGCTAGGGTCTGTGGCTTGATAAGTCAGGGTATTTGTACCAAAGGGGAATTTATAGCCTTCATTTTGAAGGCCAAGGCTGTGCCCCCCGCCCGTCTCAATGTCCACCCAATTGGTCTCAACTCCTATTTGCATCGGACTTGTTTGATCTCCTTCTTTTGCCCCATTTCCCAATTGCCCAATCGCGTCTGTTCCCCAGCTCCATAAAGTACCATTTTCTTTGATTCCCATCGTTTGTGCTTCTCCGGCAGAGACTTCTTTCCAGTCCAAATCAGTGCCTACCTGTACAGGGCTGTTTTGATTCGTATTTGTGCCTCCATCTCCCAATTCACCATTAGCATCAAAACCCCAAGCCCATAAACTTCCATCTGCTTTAATCGCAGTTGAATGATATCTCCCTGCTGAAATTTCCCTCCAGTCTGTGGCGCTGCCAATTTGGATAGGGCTTAGTTGCTTGCTAAAGGCATTCATAGGACTTCCATCTCCTAATTGGCCTCTGCCCCCACTTCCCCAGGCCCAGAGCGTGCCATCAGTTTGCAAGCCAAGAGAATGCTCGAGGCCGCCATCAATCGCTACCCAGTTGGTCACGCTTCCTACCTGAACCGGACTGCTTTGATCCATCTCGCTTCCTCCATCTCCTAAGGCCCCAAAAACATCTCTCCCCCAGGCCCATAAGGTTCCATTTGACCGAATCCCAAATGATCGAAAACTACCCGCACCAATAGCAATCCAATCAGTATCGGTCCCTATTTGGATCGGAATCACCCGATTTTCATTACTTCCACCATCTCCCAATTGGCCATTAGAATCGCTCCCCCAAGCCCAAATAGTCCCATCGGACTGTAAGGCCAATGAGTGGGCAGAGCCACAAGCTATCTCCACCCAACTAGTGCTGGAGCCGATTTGAACAGGAGCATTCTCCTCATCGTTACTTCCGCCATCTCCCAATTGGCCAGAAGTATTATGTCCCCAGGCCCAGAGGGTTCCGTCAGCTTTTATGCCCAAATTGTGATTCCCGCCAGCAGCAATTTTCATCCAATCAATATCCCCTTCAACGGGTAGGGGGCTGTTTTCGGACTCGTTTTCATCAGAGTTACCCACTTGCCCACTGCCATCATCTCCCCATCCCCAAAGGGCACCACTGGTGCGAATCCCTAAGGAGTGGCTTGAAAAATTCTTGCCAGTTGCAATAAACTTCCAGTCCCGATCGCATCCTACGCGTACCGGGCTGTCCTGCTGTACATTTCCTCCCCCATCTCCCAGTTGGCCATCAAGATCTCCCCCCCAGGACCAAAGGCTTCCATCTCTCATGCCTAAGGAGAAAAAGGGTCCTCCTACAATGGTATCCCAATCGCTTTCTAATCCTACCCTCGTTGGGATGGATTTATTTGCTTGACCTGGGCCCATGCCCAACTGTCCCTGATTGTCCAATCCCCAGGCCCACAGACTTCCGTCTGTTTTTATCCCCATGGAGTGCCCACCCCCTGTGGCAATAATGTGCCAGGTGCTATCTGTACCAATTTGAACAGGGCTGCTTTGATCTATATTTAATCCACCATCTCCTAAGCTGCCATTAGCATCCCGGCCCCAGGCCCACAAGGTCCCATCGGCTTTTAATCCTAAGGCATGTGCCCCACCCGTAGATACAGCTACCCAATCGGTATCAGTGCCTATTTGAACAGGACTATCCTGGTTCATATCGGCTCCCCCATCTCCCAGCGCACCAAACATATCGCTTCCCCACCCCCAAAGGGTCCCATTTGCCCGAATCCCAAATGAATGATCTTCGCTTGCAGAAATCACTTCCCAATCCGTCCAAGTGCCGATCTGTACGGGTATAAGCTGGTTCGTATTGGTACCTCCATCGCCAAGTTGTCCGACATTGTCCTCTCCCCAGGCCCACAAAGTGCCGTCGGTACGAATCCCCAGCGAATGCTGGCCTCCTGCTTGTACGATATGCCAGTCTGAATCACAGCCTATCTGTCTTGGGGAGCCATTGCGTCCCGGATAGCTGGGGTCACCCATCTGGCCTACCTGGTTGATTCCCCATCCCCATAAGGTGCCATCTTCTTTGATGCCGAGGCTATGATTAGACCCTCCTGTGACCATGCGCCAGTCTTGATCTACCCCAGCCCTGACAGGACTGAATTGGTCTTCGAAATCTCCTCCTGCTCCCAACTGGCCAAATTCGTCCCATCCCCAGGACCAGGCGCTGTGGTCGGGTTGGATACCAGCAGTTTGGGCAATGCGGCTAAACGCGTCAGTAGAAGTCGCGCTGAGATCACTCATGACGGTAGAGACGCAGGCATTGGCGTCTAAAGTCACGGTGACGCTGGGTAAACAAGAGATAGTTTGAGCAGACAATGTGCTGCATACGCATGCAATGAGTAAAAAAATAGTAAGTTTTTTCATGTTGTGTGGGTTGAAATATGAAAGGTGTTTTACTTTGAATATGTATATATGACAGGAAGGGGCAAATTGTAATCATGAATAGCCTAGCGTTTCTTATATTTTGGTTAATAGGATAAAAGAGTGAGTAGTTGGACGCTAGATATTTTATTCCATTCAAAAATTTTCTATATTACGTTCTCATTTCCACAAAACCACACCGTGCTTGAAGGCTAGTTATTCCCACTTGCATAATTCATTTATGCATTATGGGATGTTCATTTTTACATTTTAACCCACCACCACCAGTTATGAAGTATTTTTCCCTGCTTCCCATTTTCTTGCTAATTCATGTCTGTATGTTTGCCCAAGTGCCTGAGAATGCACCTGGAACGCCAGCGTCCTTGGTCGCCGGGCAAGCGTCGTTTCAGTCCTTGTCCGTTTTCCAACAAGATAAGACAGAAGCTGATGTCTCCTCTCACCCCATTTTGAGCCGTGCCCTTGTCAAAGGGACTTTACTAGATGTAAAACCTAGTGTTTTAGCCACTTTCAAGGCTCAACCATCTGAAGGAATCACCCTGGATATCCCCACCATTGAAGGGACCAAATCCTTAAAGTTGGTACAAGTCCAAGTTTTTGAACCTGGCATTAAAATTCGCACTTCCAGTATGGGAGAACTCGATTTTGATCCTGGAATCCACTACCGAGGCGTGGTAGAAGGCCATGCCAATTCTATTGCAGCTATCTCCTTTGTCGGGGATGAAGTGATGGGATTTTTCAGTTCCCCCCAGATGAAAGGTAATTATGTGATCGGAAAACTCAAGGATGAAAATGCTACTCAGCATATCGTTTACAACGAGTTAGACCTAAAAGGAACCCGCGGATTTGGTTGCTACACAGAGTTTGACGGTCAAGGCTATGAGCCTGCTGACTTGCTGCCCCAGCCACTTACAGAAACCGCTATTGGTGGAAACTGTGTCCGGGTGTATGTGGAGGTCAATTATAATGTATATACCAACCAAGGTTCTTCGGTATCCAATGTGAATGATTTCATTGCGGGGATTTTTAACGAAGCTTTTACCCTCTATGCCAATGAGATGATCCCCATGTATATCTCTAGTATTTTCATCTGGACCTCGCCTAGTTATTTCAATGGAGGCGCAGAAAGCATGCGCGATGAGTGGCAGGATTCGCTGATGGCTGGCTGGTCTTTTGATGGGGATATTGGCCATTTGATTTCTAATCGAAGTTCAGGGGCAGGTGGGATCGCTGCAGGATTCAATGGCATCTGTCCGGGCAATCAGCATGAGTCTGTCTGTGTGACACAGACGAGTTCTTCCTTCAGTACGGTCCCTACCTACTCTCGCCAAGTGAAAGTGGTCACCCACGAGATGGGACACCTGCTTGGTTCTCGCCATACTCATGCGTGTGTATGGAATGGAGATGATACGGTGATCGATGGCTGTGCAGATGATGTAGAAGGCACATGCGACGATCCGCCTGTACCTCCAGGATTTATGGGAACCATCATGAGCTATTGTGATACAGATGGTGCTGCGCCCATTGATTTCAACCTAGGCTTTGGCCCACAGCCTGGCAATGTGATCCGCAATTCTGTGGCCAACGGCAATTGCCTCAATGACTGTAGCAATGCACCAGACTGTGCGGGAAGCATCACATGCCCCGATATCAATGTCAATACTGATCCTGGCCAGTGTGATGCCAAAGTGGATTATGACATTACCTTTGGCCTTCCCTGCCCCAATGTGACCGTCACCCAAACCGATGCTACTGGCCTTACCTCTGGAGATGATTTCCCAGAAGGAATCACCAATCTATCCTATCAGGCCTGTGACATCTATGGCAATATCGCGAATTGTAATTTTAAGGTAACGGTCACAGACAACGAAAAGCCCAAATTCACCTGCCCTGGGGGAACCTTGATCAGAAATACCGATCCTGGTGTGTGTACTTATACAGTGATCGGCACGGAGCTAGATCCGCTCCCCATCACTGACAACTGTGGGGTCTTGCTATACACGAATGACTATAATGGAACCAATACCCTAGGGGGCGAAGTGCTATCTAAAGGTAAAATTACGGTTAAATGGACGGCATGGGATGTCCATGGCAATATGAAGATGTGTACCTATATGATTCGCGTTCGCGACAAGGAGGCTCCCGTGCCCGATAATTGTCCTGGCAATGCATATTACCTGGTAGATTTTTGTATTACGGGGCATGTTCACACCTGGCAGCCCATCACCTGGACAGACAATTGTACCAAACCCCACAAAATTGACACCTTCACCTTCCCGTTGAGCGGAAGCTTCTTCCCGCTGGGCCTCACACAGGTGACGGCCACTGGAGAGGATAAGGCGGGGAATGTAGGGGTTTGTAACTTTACCGTAGAAGTCGAAGAAGATTGTGATCCGTTGCCAGGTGGATTGGTCAATGGCGATATTGGCAATACAGGAGGAGTCGTAGGAAAAACATGCTATGACGCTGCGACGAAAACCTATGAAGTCAAAGCTTCGGGAAGTGGCATCGGCAGCAATGCCGATGGCTTTCACTTTGTTTCCAAGGCGAGCAACAGCCTCTTTATGGATGTGATCGCTCGTATCACCAAACACCCCACCAATGGCTATAATGACCGCGTAGGGGTCATGATCCGAAAAAATGGCGCCCCCAATGCAGCTAGTGTATCCACTATGCTGACAGGAGACAATAAAACCCTGATGCTCAATCGTGCCGCCACAGGGCAGTTCACTGTGGGCGTAAATGGTCCTAATGCACCTGGAGTTCCCTATTGGGTGCGTCTGCAACGGGTAGGCCCTTCATTTACCTCCTCGGTTTCTACCGACGGTACCAACTGGACGGTCATCAGTACCCTGGCTGCTGCCATCACAGGCAACTACCAAGTAGGCTTTGCTACCACTGCTGGCACGCCAGGTGAGAACCTCCACTATATCGTAGATAATTTCTCTATCAATGGGGTGCCGTTGCGAACCCTGCGGGAGCTAGAAGGAAATGGGTTCAGCCTTCAGGCATTTCCCAACCCATTCAATCACAATCTCAGCATCGGGTTGGAGAATTTACCTAGTAGCCAGACCGTTAACATTCGTCTGGTGAATGTCCTGGGACAGGAAGTGCATGCCCTCCGCACCTCAGCAGATCTCAACGGCATTCTTGCCGAGCAGCTTTCCCTGGCCCACTTGCCGACAGGTACGTACCTGCTGGAAGTGAGTGCCGGAGCGGAGCGACGGACGATGAAGGTCGTGCGGAGATAATATTGATTAAATCGTAATAGCATACCTCGCAGGTTTTCTTCAACCTTCGAGGTATTTTTGATTTTACCTATTGATTTCCCGAAGAGTTTTCCCTAATATTGATGAATACAGCCCCAACAATTACCCTAATATCGTGACTTCCTTCCTCTATTTTCCAACCACTTAATATCAATCTATCATGAAAAACACGTTTTTCCTGCTAATTACTCTATGCCTTTTTTCTCACCAAGCCCAAGCGCAATACGATTCCATCACGACATTCAATGGCCCAATCCACGATTTCCAGACATTTGACAATAAACTGTTTATGGCAGGAGATTTCATTAAAAATGGGAATCAGAATTGTTACTGGTCTGCCTATTATGATGGGACTCGCCTCACAAGGCATTCCACGATGATAGGCGGTACGGGATTATCCGCTTTGGCAGAATTTGACGGAGAATTGTTTGGCGTAGGGTCCATCCAACATTGGCAATCTATAGGGGTATCCAAATGGGATGGGTCTACCTGGGTCAATGGCGGCTCTACCAATTATAGTCATTCCGTGATATATGCCGATGGAGATCACCTCTACGAAGCAAGTGACAATGGCATCATTCGAGTCATGGCAAAAGGGGGAAGCTGGCAGCCCTTCTATGATTTTCAAGGAGATGGAGATATATCGTGCATCATCCGGTATAATAATCACCTCATCATCGCAGGGAGATTTGACATGATAGGCGGTGTAAGTGCTAAGAATATCGCTCAATGGGACGGGACAAACTGGCAACCCTTGGGGAGTGGTATTTTAGGAAGTATAAAGACCCTGGCTGTGTATAAAAACGAACTCTATGTAGGGGGAAAAATTAGTGAAGCGGGGGGCCTTTCCGTGGAAGAAATAGCCAAATGGGATGGAAGCACCTGGACGGCAGTTGGAGGCGGAGTGACCGACAGGAGCCTCAATGGGATACAGGACATGGTAGTTCATGACAATTATTTATGGGTAGTAGGAGACTTCCCTGAAGTTGGCAATGTGATTACCCATGATGTAGCCCTTTGGAATGGAACTCGATGGTTTGCAGCAGGCATCAGCCATAATGATTACTTTGTTAACGTGAGTTCTTTATCTAAGGTCTTGATACTCAGGGAGTATAGTGGGATTTTAAAGGAAAAAGCATGACATTTGGGGTAACACTTCGATTGTTAAAACAAAAGAAACCCAAGGTCATGCTT
>JAUIKF010000107.1 GCA_030430575.1 Bacteroidia bacterium
ATAGCCCAGGCAATTCGCCTGAGCTACACAAGATAGAACAGCCAATGGCATGCCCTTCTTAAGTTTTAACAAATGTATCGAATTTTTCTCACTTTTTTCTTGCATCGTAACACAGTACCTTGAACCCCCATTAAACCCTTAAACCGTCCTCATATCTCCCCATCCAGCGCCTTGCGGATGACCTCGGCCTTGCTGTTGACTTCTAATTCGCGGTAAATCCGCTTGATATGGTCGCGCACCGTGTCGAGGGAGATACTGAGCTTATCGGCGATCATCTTATAGCTCAATCCGTCTACGATGCCTTGGACAATCTGCTTTTGGCGGGGGGTGAGGACATCTCCTTCTTTAGGAGCAGCTGGCATGAAGTGCTGGGCGACCTTTCTGGCGATAGCTGGAGACATATAGGAACCGCCTTTGTACACGATCATGATCGCTTCCTCTATCTCAGCCAGCGAAGCACGCTTGGTCATATAAGAACAAGCGCCTGCGCAGAGCGCTTTGAAGATCTTGTCAGACTCTTCATAGGTCGTGAGCATGATGATATCCGTATCAGGCAGTTTCTGGCGGATATGCCGAATGCCTTGAATCCCAGACATGCCTGGGAGGCCGATGTCCAGGAGCATGAGGTCGATATGTGGTTTTTCAAGGCTATTGTCGATTTGCTCCAAAAACCCTTCTACGCTGTCTGAAATAGGCCCTAATTGAAGGCGGGGATTGTCGCCTAGATAGTCTTCGAGGCCCTCTCGGACCATTTCATCGTCTTCTATGATGGCCAGGTGGATATATTTCATGTTAGTAAAGAATTATTGATTGATAAATTGACTGATTATTCATTAAAAGGCAAATCATTCCCCGCCGATTGCCCTTAATTAACCTGTAATAAATCAATAATCAATAATTACTCAATCAATAATTCCCCTTTTCATGGTCAATCAACCATTGCTTCCGCCAGAGGCCTCCCGCATAGCCTGTGAGGCTCCCATCTGCACCGATGACTCGGTGGCATGGGATGACAATTGCTAGGCAATTTTTGCCATTGGCACGGGCTACCGCCCTGACGGCTTTGGGGTTATCGAGCCTTTTTGCCAATTCTCCATAACTTATCGTTTCCCCTACTTTTATCCTTTGAAGCTGATCCCACGCACTTTCCTCAAAAGCAGTCCCATGCGTGATCAGAGGAAGTGAAAAGGTCAGCTTTTTTCCTTCAAAATAATCTTCCAATGCTTCAGTAAGCAGTTTCAAATGGTCATTTTCGCCTGGAACCATGACGGCTTTGGTCTTCTTTTGCAACCACTTGATTTCAGTTTCCAGCCCCTTTCGATCAATAAACTCTAAGAGATGGATGCCTGTATCATCAGCCATCGCGATCATGGGCCCTAATGGCGTAACTATGCGCTTTACAAGCATACAATGGGTCCCATTGGCCTTGCTTGGCGGCACGCCAAATACCTTCTGGAAGGCTTCCCAGAAGCCGCTTGCTGACTCAAACCCCTGATTGAGCTGAGTTCCAATCACTGATTCTCCTTCGCGCAAGTCGCTGAATGCCAGCCCCATACGACGGGCGCGCTGGTACGCCTGGAAGGTCATGCCGTAGTGACGCTTGAACTGGCGACGGGCAGTTGAAGGGTCGATGCCCATTTCTTGGAGGTTCCAATCAGTGATGCGCTTCCCTGGGGATGATTCCACCATTTCGGACAGGCGTTGAATGAGTTCAGGCGTCTGGGGGGTACGTTCCAGCGGGTGGCAGCGCTGACAAGCACGGAATCCCGCATACAATGCTTCCTCCGATTTGGAAAAATAAACTACATTTTCTGGTTTGGGCTTGCGCGCAGGGCAAGTAGGGCGACAGAAGATCCCTGTCGTTTTTACGCCTACAAAAAATAACCCTTCAAAAGTGGAATCTCGATTTATGAGGGCTTCATACATCACATGCTGGGGAGGTAGTGCTTTCATGGTTCAAAGGTACATTCAAAAAATATGGAAGGTATCCGAAAATCAGGCAGAGAATTTTTTGTACTTTTAGCCCCTCAAAAAAGGAGAACATATGAAAAGAATAGGTGTGTACACTTCCGGGGGCGATGCCCCTGGAATGAATGCTTGCATTAGGGCTGTGGTCAGAACAGCCATTTATCATGATATTGAGGTGGTAGGGATTCAGCGAGGATATGAAGGCATGATTGATGGAGATTTTCGGAAAATGGATCGCCATTCGGTGAGCAATATTATCCAACGGGGTGGAACCATCCTCAAGACCTCTCGTTCCGAGCGATTTCGGACAGAAGAAGGGCGTCAGCGCGCTTACAACCGTATCAAAGAGGCAGGAATAGAAGGGCTGGTGGCCATTGGGGGAGATGGAACCTACGCAGGGGCCCATGCTTTCTACCAACAATGCAAAATCCCCGTCATCGCCGTTCCAGGAACGATAGACAACGATCTCTACGGCACGGATTATACCATTGGGTATGATACGGCCCTCAATACCGCTGTTGAGGCCATTGACAAAATCCGCAATACGGCAGATTCCCATAACCGACTGTTCATCGTCGAAGTCATGGGGCGCGAAGCGGGGTATATCGCTCTCAATTGCGGCATCGCAGGAGGGGCAGAAGTGGTCCTGGTCCCAGAAAATGATTCCAATGTAGACGACGTCATTCAGAAATTGGAAGAGGGGCGTAAGCACAATAAAACGTCGAGCATCATTGTCGTCGCTGAAGGCGACCAATCGGGAGGGGCTATTGCCGTCGCCAATCAGATCAATGAGCAATTTGACTACTACGATACACGGTTTGTGATCCTGGGCCATGTCCAGCGTGGAGGAGTTCCTACGTGTCGCGACCGCGTCATGGCGAGTCGACTTGGGTCAGCTTCGGTAGAAGCGCTGCAAGATGGTTTGTCAAATCTAGCCGTTGGCTTTATCAATAATCGAATCAACCATACTTCTTTAGCCAAAGCCACCAAAAACCACCGCGAGATGGATACCAACTTGCTGGAGTTAGTGGAAATCTTGGCAGGATAAGAAACAATGTTTGATTGTCCGAGTGTCTGAGCGTCTGAGAGTTCTCTATCGGACACTTAGACAATCAGACGTTCAGACTTTTTGATATGAAACACATTACCCTCCCATCCGCCACCATTCCTGCATTGGGCTTAGGTACGTATCGTCTGAAGGACCAAGCGGCGACCTCTATGGTAGACTATGCCTTAGGGATTGGCTATCGTCATTTAGATACAGCCCAGATGTATCAAAATGAGGCCGCAATCGGCAAGGCCCTGGCCCAAACCAGTGTCCCACGGGAAGATATTTTTCTCACGACAAAGGTCTGGCCTGATCGCTTTGCCCGAGGGGCCTTTGTACCCTCAGTGGAAGAAAGCCTGAACAAGCTTCAGACCTCTTATGTGGACTTGCTCCTGCTGCATTGGCCGAATCCTTCTGTGCCGCTAGAAGAGACCGTCACGGAACTCGTGAAGATCCAAGAAAGAGGCCTAGCCCGCCATATCGGTGTCAGCAATTTCAATACTGATTTGATCCAACAGACCTTAGACCTGGGTGCACCCATCATCAACAATCAGGTAGAATACCATGTGTTTCTATCGCAGGAAAAGGTACTGGAGACCATTCGGGAAAAAGAAATGATGCTCACTGCTTACTGCCCTATCGCCAAAGCAAAGGTCGTCGGGCATCCAGCCATACAAGCTATCGCTGCTAAGCATGGAAAGACCGAACCCCAAATCGCGCTGCGGTGGCTCATGCAGCAGCCAAACGTCGCTGCCATCCCCAGTTCCACCAAAAAGGAGCGGGTAAAAGCACATATCGAGATTTTTGATATGGAATTGTCACGTGCTGACATGCAGGTGCTCTCAGCCCTTCATCATCCCAAAGGAAGAATGGTAGATCCTGATTTCGGACAGGTGTGGGACTAAGAACGTTCGAGCGTCTGATGGTCCGAACGTCCGAGCGTTAATTTTAAACACTCAGACGTTCAGACGTTAGACATTCAGACGTTGTCTTAATTGTTCCACTTCGCATAATCATCATTCACCCATACATTACGCTTGAGGTCATAAGACTTCGTCGTATCGGGGTAAGAGACGTATGCAGGGAAGTGAGCGGCGCGGCCTCCAGCTTTCATCCATGCATGGGCAAACCATGATACCATGACTTTGTCCAGGTGGAGTTTATAGTCAGCATAGCGTTGGCGGGACGCGTCGTCTTGGTCATAGGCCGAAGGCGACAATTGATTTGACCCTAGTGGAAGAAGGGGGCCTTCTTCTGGAAGCAATTGTTGCTCGTTGATGCGTGTGCCATCAGCAGCAGTAGGATAAAACGTGACACGATAGTCATCGGGATTCATTTCAAAATCGATGATGTCAGCAGTTTTTCCATCTAGCTCACCCCAAATTTCCGCATTGCGATGAGGAGATATCTTACGCAGGGCACGTGCCATAGCAGGTGTCAAGCGCTTCATATGTTCCATGCTAGTGACGATAGCATCTTTCTCTTCCGCTCCTAATTGATCAAATGGGAGGGCGTCAATGACTTCCTTACGTGTAGGAGGCGTATAAACTGGCGGTGGAGGTGCTACAGGAGTTTCTTCTTCAAAGTCATTTACATCTGCCTCATATTCCTCATCTTCGGTTTCGAAAGCATCCTCGGTTTCTTCCGTATCGTAATAATCATCCGCTGTATCATAAGTTTCCTCGACATCATCTTCTGCAACTTCTGGCGCTTTCCCGCCAAAGATCGGCTGGAATAGCAATGCGAGAATGATCACAGCACTGGCACCGATCACATTGAACCAGAGCCATGCGATTTCCTGCCCAAAAATCGTTTCTCCAAAAAGGAAACAGGCAATTACAAGCCCTTCGCCGATCAATGCAGCCAAAAAGATGGCAGTGCCGCGAACCCACTTCATGAAGAAGGCCACGATAAAGATGCCGAGCATCACGCCATAGAACAGAGATCCTAGCACATTAACAGCCTCGATGAGGTTGCCAAGCTTACTTGCAAAAAGCGCAAAGCCCATCGCCACGAGGCCCCAGAAAAGTGTCATCAGGCGCGACATATTGAGATAGGTCCCTTCAGATCCTGTCGAATTGATCATTCGCTTATAGATGTCCGTCACTGTCGTCGCTGAGAGGGCATTCAACTCGGCTGCAGTTGATGACATGGAAGCAGATAAGATGACAGCTATAAGCAGGCCCACCATGCCGATCGGCAGGTTGGTGTTTTCCCCATTTTTTCCAATCACCCACGACAAGAAAATATAATCGAGGTCATTGGTGCCTTCTTCAGCACCGTTCAGCTTGGCAGCAAGGCTTCTGCCTTCCCGTTTTAGCTGATTTTGATAGGTTGACAAAGCGACCAGCTCATCTTGGCGATAGCCTGGAATATTGCTCTCATCTTCTGAAGATTTGGCAAATTTGAGTTCCTCATGCTTCTTCTCCATTTCACTGAAAACAGCATCGTGGTCAGCCTCTAACTGGTTGTAGGAATCAGCATATTGACTCTGCTGAAGCTTTGCTACTTCTGCTTTGTTGAAGAGGAGGGGAGAACTATGGAACATGAAAAATACAAACATCATGGCCCCGATGAAGAGGATCAAGAACTGAAGGGGCACTTTTGCCATGCCGTTGAATATCAGTCCCATACGGCTTTGAGTGACCGATTTGCCACCCAAATAGCGTTGTACTTGCGACTGGTCTGTTCCAAAGTAGGCTAATGCCAGAAAGGTACCTCCAATCAGGCCTGTCCAGATATTGTATTTCTCATCAAAACTAAAATCGAATGTGAGGGCATTGAGCTTGCCACTTTTGCCTGCGAGTGCAAGTGCATCGGTGAAAGAAACACCATCTGGCAGTTTTAATACCATATAGACACCTGCGGCAACCATTCCCAGCAAGATGACAGCCATTTGATATTTCTGGGTGACGGCAACCGCTTTGGTACCGCCCGAGAGCGTGTAAAGAATGACCACGGCACCTGTTCCAAGAACGGTCATTTCCAGGGGCCAGCCCAAAATGACTGCCAGGATAAGCGCTGGTGCATAGATGGTGAAGCCAGCCGCTAAGCTGCGTCCGATCAAAAAGAGAAAGGCCCCTAGGGCCCGTGTCTTGAGGTCAAATCGCTTCTCAAGGTATTCGTATGCGGTATAGACTTTGAGGCGATGATAAATCGGAATGGCGATCATAGAGATCAGTACCATTGCGATAGGTACCCCGAAATAAAATTGTACGAAGCGCATGCCGTCATCAAAAGCCTGGCCTGTCGTCGACAGGAAGGTGATGGCGCTCGCCTGGGTAGCCATGACCGAGAGGCCGATGGTCCACCATTTCATGTCTCTATTGGAAAGGAGATATCCTTCTATATTTTTTGCGCCTCTACTTTTCCAAATTCCATAAGCAACAATCAAAAAGATGGTGCCGCCCATGACCAACCAATCCATTAAGGTAAGTGTCCCGTTCATGCGTATGCTTTGCTAAAGAGGTAAAACAATAGGATGAGCACGGCAAGTTCTGCCAATACGAAAGTATAAAGTTGGCCCCAGGATTTAAAAAGTGGGAAAACACTTCGTAGTTCCTCCTGATCTTGTTGGAGATCATCAAGGGGTTCATTGTCTAGTGAGTTCATGGTCAAGTGGAATTGTTTCGGATTGAAATTATTACCTGGGCATTTTCGGGGTCAATATATAAAAATTTTGGCGTTTGTGCGGATCGGGGGAAAGTTCTAAGTTCTAGGTTCTAGGTTTTATGTTCTAAGTAACCAACCTAGAACCTAAAACATAGAACCTAGAACCCTCATCATCTCAAGCGAAAGCTGGCGCGGATTTCCAGATAGAAGGGCTGGCTTGTGGGTAATCCGCGCCTTCTATACTCAAAACCCAAAACTCAAACCTGCCAAGATGCTTGCTACCTCCGCCCGCGTGAGCATCTCCCCCTCAATCATAATAGAAAACTTGATCGTAGGAAATCCTTCTCTTAACAACCGCACTGCCTCATCTCGGCGAACCCAATCTGTCGCTCCCTCTTCCAATGGCTCAAATCCATTGACCTTTTTCTCACCTTTGGTCACAGCTATTGCATCCAATAACTCTCCTTTGCTCACGCCTCGCTCAGGATAAAACCACGTCTGGTTGGCCCATTTATAGGGAACCCCTTTGCCCCGCAATATTCCTTGTAGCCCTACACGTTGTATGGCTTCAAATAAGCTATCTGACGGTGTCACGTCCAGGAAAGGCATCAGCCAGCAGTCAGCAGCCAGTAGGCGCGTTTGCAATTCTGCTACTACCAATTCTCTGGGAACCAGGTTTTTCTTCACACATAAAGCTGCCGCTGCGCCTGCTGCCTGCCCGATCAAGAGGACACACGGCTGAAGGCGTGTGGAGCCATTGGCATCATGGGACACCGAGATACTTTTCTCCACTACCAATAAGCCATCAACGTTCTCAGGAACCAAACAGCCATACGGCACGGAAAAGGAAGGAATAGGGGGAAAAGTCTCTTCATAGGCATTCGGATTTTTGCCGTGATGGTGGTCGAGGGGATAGTCACCGACGGCAATAGCTTGCTGGTAGAAGGGGCGTGTGGGGTCTTCGTAGGGATTTTTTAAATCGCTGACAGTCAGGTTGATAAGGCCATTGACTCTGCGGCTTTCTCGGTGGTAGGGGATCAAGGGCAAATGGTCTTCTGTCGGGAATTCGTCGGCGGTGAGTCCCAAATGAGGATAGCCCATTTCCGTCTGTATGAAATACACGAGGCCAAGGGTCCGATTCTTGGCTGCTTCGTAGGCTTTGAGGCGTTCAGCATGTGTCAGAGGAATAGGGTTGAGGTAATAATCATTGCCGTTGTTGGGCCAATTGAGTAGGTATTTATTGTTGGGAAATCGTGCGTATTGGAGAAAAGTATGACAATCGACTACCTTGACGGAAGTGTCCTTACAGACTTCTTTGCAGATGCACGCAAATTCATCTGGATCGTAATCCTCGGGTTGAGGAATGGTCTTATCCGCTCCTTCTCCATAATCTTGTAGCACTGCACAATAGGTCAAATCCTGGATATTGGGATGGTGGGGGTGTGCTTCACTGTCTTGGCCTGTGCGATAAGATGCGCCTGCTAGCGCGAGCATATCGCCAAGTTCAGTCGCCTCTATTATTACCTCCGCTTTTACCCATAGGCTATCGCCCGTTGACCCTGCAAATCTCACTGCTAGCAATTGATCCCCTCGTTTCTTCACATCCACTGGCCAGTAGCCATGCATGTGCGTCAACAGCGGCTCCGCATCTGCCATTTCCGCCAATATCTCTTGTCCCACCTTGGGCTCAAACTGCGTATGGCTGACCCATCCTGTCGCGATAGAATCAGGCCCACCGTAGTGCTGATAGAGTTTATCTCGAAATTCTCCCCATATGCCTGACGGTAAGCGGTGGTTGCCATCTGTGGCACTGACACCCGCAGCAGTCAGCATGCCCCCTAGCCAAGGAGTAGCCTCCACTAGCGTCACTGAAATACTGTCTCTGGCCGTCTGGATAGCAGCTGCTACCCCACTGGTTCCGCCGCCTACTACGAGGACTTGCGTAGTGTGGAGATTGGGAAGGGAATTGATTTCATTGGTGCAGGAATAAAGCGAAAAAAGGCCCAAAAAGAGGAAGATCAAAGCATTTTGCATGTTGATTTGTCTTTTAATGAATAATCAGTCAATTTATCAATTAATAATCTCTAACCAGATGGATTACACAACATGGCCGAAGATTGAATTGCACGTGCATTTGGATTGCTCCTTGAGTTATGAGGTGGTTCGTCAATTAAACCCAGCCATCACGGTTGAGCAATATCGGGCTTCCTTCATTGCACCTGGCAAATGTACAGATTTGATGGATTATATCGCGCGTGCGTCCAGCGCCATTGACTTGATGCAGACGCGCGAAGCGCTTCGCTGGGTGACCTTGGACTTGCTGCGCCAGTTCCAGGCGGATCATGTCATCTACGCCGAAATCCGCTTTGCGCCATTGCTCCACACCACCCAGGGGCTTTCAGCCCAGGAGGTCGTACAAACCGTCAATGACGCGGTGATCGAAGGCATGGCCGAAACGGGCGTCCAGGCAAATGTCATTTTGTGCACCCTGCGCCATTTCAGCGAATTCCAAAGCATACAGACGGTCAAACTGGTCGAGGCCAATCTCGGTACCCGCGTGGTGGGATTCGACATCGCTTCTGATGAGGCGGGCTTCCCCATCGATGCCCACATCAAGGCATTTGCTTACGCCAAGGCGGCGGGCCTGCATGTCACGGCTCACGCTGGCGAAGCCAAAGGGCCAGAAAGCGTCTGGGAGACCTTGGAGCACTTCCAACCCGCCCGCATCGGACACGGTGTCCGAAGTGCCGAGGACCCCGCCCTTTTAGCATTTCTCCAACGGAAAGGCATCCACCTCGAAATCTGCCCCACCAGCAATGTCCAAACCAATGTCGTGGACAGCATCGCAGATCACCCAGCGGATGTCATTTATAAAAGTGGGGTTTCAATGAGTGTGAATACGGACGGGCGCACGATTTCAGACACGACGCTCGTGAAGGAGTATGCCCTGCTGGAGCAGGTATTTGACTGGAAAAAAGCGCATTTCCTGAAGTGTAATTTGGAGGCGATTAATCATGCTTTTACGACAGATGGGCAGAAGGCGGAGCTTCGGGAGAGGGTTTTGAAAGGATTTATGGGGTGAAAAATGGTCCTTAAACATTATCGAATGACCTTCTTCAATATATCCTTATGATAAGTTCTCACTTTTCCATATCGCTCATCATGTGCCAGCCCCGTCGGAATTTTCTTCCTCTTACTCATCGTAGTAGCTGCTTTTCCCCAAACTTGAGCTTGTTGTAAGGGGCAAGGTATACTGATCAGGTTGCAATAACCTGCAATGGTATAATAATTTTCATCAGAACTGATGATTTTGGCTTCGACCTCTAATAATCTTTCAGCTGTTTGGTTGAGTTCGTGCCTTACCTTCTTGTTGATTGTATCCTGTTGCTCCCATTGTGCTGCCAGTAGGCGCAAAGTCTCAGCAAACCCTCCAGGACGAATTCCTTGAAGCGAAGTATGACCTCGGGTGAGTAATTCTTCTATTCGATCATAGACCCAAAGTTCAAATTCTGGGGATAGCCAGGCTGCAAATTTCAGGGCGAGTTTCTCGTCCATCCAAGTGCCTTGCTGTTCGGGCTTGCCGCCTTTTACGATGCGTAAAACCTCCCTTTTTGGCTCATTTTGGCCGATATTCTTTAAAGAATATCGGTATTCTAGTAACCCAATGAAGTCTTTTGTTGGTCCTGTTTTTAGAAAATTTCCAACCAATTTCCCAAATGGTTTTGCCATTTCTGTAGCATTAATCATTTTATTACCATCAGCAAATTCAAAAGAGATACGATCAGGGCAAACGCATCTCCAAGAAATGTAATATCTTGCATTAAAAAGAGATGGTAACAATTGAAAAAAGTCCCTTTGAGCTATTTGAGTCAGAATTTAGTCAACTTACTGATCCTCGTCGTCAAAGCCAAACTACTTATCCATTAGAAGAAATCATATTTTTGGTTCTTTCAGGGGTGATCAGCGATTGC